>CAJBDJ010000018.1 GCA_903951825.1 uncultured Pseudomonadota bacterium | reverse complement strand
GCCAAAACCCCGATACGGAGCCCAAAAACCGGCTGAAATCCGGTTTCAAGGCGCCACAAGGGGTTTCAAATGTTCGATTCATGTTTGTCAGAATTCGATTGCCGGAGGCGTCAGGGGAAAATTCAACAACCTGTTAAAGCAGTTTATGCCGCTCATTGCTGAAGAAGCCGGAGACAAAAGGATGATCAAGAGTCATCACCGCTTCCTTTGTCCCGAATGCGACGATGTGCTGTTCGGCCAATATCGCCACGTGCGTTGCCAGGCTGGCGATTGTCGCCAGGTCGTGAGAAACCATGATTACCGTCAACCCCAGCGACTTTTGCAGCGAGGCCAGCAGCTCGACAAAGTTGCGGCTGCGATCTGGGTCGAGACCCGCCGTTGGTTCATCGAGCAGCAGTAACTCAGGCTCCAGCGACAGTGCTCGCGCCAGTGCGACGCGCTTGACCATGCCACCGGAGAGTTCTGCGGGTGTCAGTCTGGCGTGGCTCGGCAGCATTTCGACCATGTCCAGCTTGAGCAAGACAAGGCGACGAATCCAGTCTTCATCGAGGCATCGAAGTTCACGTAGCGGAAAGGCAATATTGTCGAACACGGATAGTGCCGAAAATAGGGCACCCTGTTGAAACAGCATCCCCAGACGGCGGCGGATTGCCTGCTGTTCGCTGAACCCGCAGCATAAAAAATTGCTGCCAAAGAGCCGGATTACCCCGGCTGCGGGACGCCAGAGCCCGAGTATTTCGCGCAGCAGGGTTGTCTTGCCGCTTCCCGACTCACCCAGCAAGCCGACGATTTGCCCGGCATCGACCCGCAAATTCAGGTTGTGGTGAATCAGCGTCTGGTCAAACCGGCTGCTGATTCCATCGAGCTCAACAACCACGGGTCTCGTCATAACACGGGAACCCCGATGCGCCGGGTGAGGATGGCAAATACAGCATCAATAAGTATCACCAGGGTGATTGACGCGACCACCGAGGTTGTTGTGTTGGCCGCCAGACTGTCTGTATTCGGCCTGATTCGCAAACCGAAGTGGCAGGCAACCAAAGCGATAATGAAGCCAAAAACCAGGCCTTTGCCCAGACCGATCAACAAATTGGCGAGCGGCACGGCACGTGGCAGGCTGTCGAGAAAATAGGCCAGCGGCAGTTCGAGTTGCACCAGCGCCGCCAACATGCCGCCAAGCAAGGCAGCGGCCGAGGCCCACAAGACCAGCAAAGGCATGACGACGGTCAAGCCGGCAACTTTGGGCAAAACGACACGTACGGTGCGCGATACACCCATGGTTGACAAGGCATCGAGCTCTTCGGTGACGCGCATGACGCCGATCTGAGCCGTCATTGCCGAGCCCGAACGACCGGCGACAAGAACCGCGACAAGAACCGGCCCAAGCTCGCGAATAATCGACACCCCAAGGATATTGACGATAAACATATCGGCCCCGAAGGTGCGCAACTGCAGCGACGACAAGTAGCTGATGGTGACACCAATCAAAAAACCGACCAGTGCCGTCACCGGCAAGGCCAGTGCGCCGGCCTTGTAGATGTTGGCGGTGAATTCGCGCCATGGCGTGTCACCCGGGTGACGCAAGAGATAAGTGATATCGAGCAGCAATTGGCCGAAAAGCGCAACCACGCCAAGCAACCCGGAGAACATCGCCAGCACCAATCGACCAGGGATTTCCCAAAGGTCATGGCCGCTTTTGGCGGGAGTCAATACTTCAACCGGCAGTATCGCCACCCGGTTCAAAACTTCCCGCAACGGTTCAGGGAGAATAAGTTGCGCTGGCCAGGCTTCGCCCCAGCTACGCCACAGCAGGATCGCCGCCGCGCTGTCGAGACGCTCAATCCGGCTCAGATCCCAAGCCGTCGCGGTCTTGGCTGCATTTGTCATATCTCGCGACAATCCGGGCAAGCTCGCTTGAAGGGCGGCCAACGTCCAGGTTCCGGCCAGAACGACGCTCCCCGGCTCGATTTGCAAGCTGGGGGGCAGACTCAATCGCCGTCCTTTGATGGCGGATTTTTGACCACCAGATAGTCGCGTCCGCTACGCAGCCAAACCGCCGCCTCATCAACCAAAGCGGCGGCCGTCCACGGATTGGCCGCCAGCCATTGTTCCGGCAATTCGACCATGAAGCCGCTGCCGTGAGGTTTGACCGACCACGCCGGCAATGAACGATCATCGCGGGTGCGATGCAACAAAACCGCGATTCGTAAACAAAAAATAAGGTGCCAAGGGTTATTGACCGCAATCAGGCTGCCCAATTTATCAAGCTTTCCACGATGCCCAAGAACGATAGAGGCGAGCAATACCTGATCTTTCCTGGAAAACCCCGGCATGTCGGCATAGGTCAAAATATAGGCGCCGTGCTTGTGATAGGCATTATGAGCAACCGAAATGCCGATTTCGTGCAGTCGGGCAGCCCAGGAAAGAAATTGAACATCGGTTTCGTCGGGCTCACCCGCTTGTAGTTGCGCCAGTGCTGAAAGCGCTGTCTTTTCAACGCGCTCGGCCTGATCGCCATCAATCTGGTAACGCCGCCGGAACTGTGTCACCGTTGAATCACGCATGTCGTGGTGATGAAAACGCCCAAGCAGGTCGTACAACACACCAAGACGCAACGCACCCTCTGCGTAGGTCATCCGTTCAATACCCAGTTCTTCAAAAATTGCCGACATGATGGCGATTCCGCCTGGCAAGACCGGCAGACGATCACGGCTGATACCCGGCAGGTTGAGCGCTTCCACCGAGCCTGCCTTGATCATCAGATTGCACAGACGATCTAGCCCCTCACGCGTGATACCCGACTGACCGTTGGCGTTGAGGCCGTTCATTTCGAGGAGGTCGGCAATGGCCCGCGCCGTACCTGAGGAACCGACCGCCTCCTTCCAGCCAAGACGCTGATAATCGTGGGAGATCAGTTCGATCTCCATGGCCGCCGCCACCTGCGCCTCACGCAGGCGTTTACGATCAATTTTGCGATCCGGGAAAAAATTCAGGGTGTAGCTGACGCAGCCCATGTAGAGCGACTCCATCAGCTGTGGTTCATGTCGCTTGCCGATGATGAATTCGGTCGAACCACCACCGATATCGATCACCAGGCGCTTGTGCGCCGCCGTCGGTAGCGAATGCGAAGCGCCGATGTAAATCAGGCGGGCTTCCTCACGACCGGCGATCACTTCAATCGGAAACCCAAGCGCTTCTTCAGCACGAGGCAAAAACTCCCCGGCATTTTTGGCGACGCGCAAGGCATTGGTCGCCACAGCACGCACGGCGCCGGCATTGAGCCCCCCAAGGCGCTCGCCGAAACGTCGCAAGGCCTCCAGTGCCCGTTCCTGGGAAGCCGCATCGAGACGCTTGTCGGCATTCAGGCCGGACGCCAGACGCACCGGCTCCTTGAGGGAGTCGAGCGGATAAATTTGATGATCAAGCACCCGCCCAACCTGCAAACGGAAACTGTTTGAACCCAGATCAACAGCGGCAACGGTTTCGAAAATCATTGATGGGGAGTGGCCAGGAGGTAGAAGCAGCGCGGATTCTATCACCCCGCTTTCACTGCAATTATGGCCGCGAGCGGCCAAAAAAAACCCGCCGGCAGGCACCGGCGGGTGTTCTTCACGCAAAACGGCGCTTAGTTGGCTAGCGCGTTTTTGATCTGCTCCAGGGTGGACGGGTCGTCGATCGTCGTCAAATCACCCGGGTCACGCCCTTCGGCCAGTGCCTGCAGCGAACGACGCAGCATTTTGCCGGAACGTGTCTTTGGCAAACCGGATACAAAGTGCACACGAGCCGGACGGCCAATCGCACCCAAAATGCTGTCTACCGTACCAAACACCTCTTTTTCGAGCGCCTTGACCAGTTCAGGCGTGGCGATACGGGCAGCATCCTTGACCACGGCAAAAGCCATCGGCACTTGCCCCTTGAGCTTGTCTTCGACACCGACCACGGCGACTTCGGCAATCGCTGCGTGATTCTGGATCGCTTCTTCGATTTCACGGGTGCCAAGGCGATGACCGGCCACGTTGATCACGTCATCGGTGCGGCCGAGGATGGTGAAATAGCCGTCATCATCTTTGATTGCCCAATCGTAGGATGAATAGACCAGCGGCTCCTTGAACAGCGTGAAATAGGTGCTGACAAAACGATCATCCTGCCCCCAAACCGTTGACAAGCAACCCGGCGGCAACGGCGGAATGACGGCGGCAATGCCTTTTTCATTCGCATCACAAAGCGAACCATCTTCACGGAAAATCTGCAGGTTGTAACCGTACACCGGGAAGGATGGCGAACCGTACTTGATGGGCGTGTTTTCGACGCCCGGCAATGCAGCCAGCATCGGCCAGCCGGTTTCGGTTTGCCAGTAGTTGTCAATCACCGGCTTTTGCAACTCGGTCATGAACCACTCATGAGTCGGCTGATCAAGCGGTTCGCCGGCCATGAAAATGTGCTTGAGCGATGACAGATCGTACTTGTGCATGTACGCCGGATCCTGTTTCTTCAGCACACGGGCAGCCGTCGGTGCCGAGAACATCACGGTAACTTTGTATTTTTCGACAATCTGCCACCAGATGCCCGGATCGGGGCGCAGCGGCGTACCCTCGTACATCACGGTAGCCATGCCGGCGATCAACGGGCCATAGATGATGTAAGAGTGACCGACCACCCAACCGATGTCGGAAGTCGAGAAAAAAGTCTCACCCTCGCCACCACAGTAAATATGCTTCATTGAGGAAGCCAGCGCCACGGCATAGCCGCCGGTGTCACGTTGGACGCCCTTGGGTTTGCCGGTCGTCCCGGAGGTGTAAAGAATGTAAGAAGGTTCGGAGGATTCCAGCCATTCACACGGCACGCTGGCATCGATGAATTGGGCGCGCAATGTTGCATAGTCCACATCGCGGCCGGCTACCTTGTTGAACTCTTTGTCCAGTCCTCGATCGACCATCAGCACCTTGGCCGGTTTGTGTTCGGCCAGCTCAATCGCTTCGTCAAGCAAGTGCTTGTAGGGAACAGCCTTGCCGCCACGCATCCCGGCGTCGGAAGAAACGATCAGCACCGGCTTGGCGTCGTCGATGCGGGTCGCCAGCGAACCGGAAGCAAAACCGCCGAAAACCACCGAATGGATGGCGCCGATGCGGGTTGCCGCAAGAATGGCGAAGGTTGCCTGGGCAATCATTGGCATGTAGATCAGGACGCGGTCACCTTTTTTTACACCGAGACTCTGATAAATCGCGGCCATGCGCTCAATTTCGCGCTGCAACTCGGCGAAGGAATAAACCGTTTCCTCGTTGGTTTCCGTTGACACAAAAATCAGCGCACGATCATGCGGACGTTTAGCCGCATGACGGTCAACCGCGTTATGACAGAGATTCGTCTTGCCGCCGACAAACCATTTCGCAAAGGGCGGGCGGGAATAGTCGCAAACCTGGGTGAACGGCTCTTTCCAGTCGATCAGCCTGGACTGCTCAGTCCAGAACGCGTCCGGTTTTTCGATCGAATACCGGTGAAACTCTTTATATGTCGCCATAAAATTCCTCAAACAAAGTTACCTGCACTCAAAAACAAACGCCGAACTATTATTTACTGACTGCCCGGTCGTGTATGCGGCGTTCGATTTCTGCCATTGGCAGCTCCAACCCCAACTTCTGATTCAACAGCCGCAAGAGCGGCAGAACTTGCAACCATGCGCGACTCATCAACGACGAGAAAACGCGGTAAAGCAGCCATCTCAACCACCAGCGATCTCTACGACGACACGACCCTTGGCATGTCCGGAAATATATTCGACAAAGGTTTCCGGCAGCGCCTCGAAAGCGATACGACGCGACATTTCAGCGAGATGCGGTGGCCGCAAGTCGCTCGCCAGCCGCTGCCATACACTCTGGCGGTATGGTTCGCCGATATAACCGGAATCAATGCCAAGCAAGGAAACACCGCGCAAAATGAAAGGCGCCACCGTAGTATTCAATTGCATGCTGGCAGCCAGACCAATACTGGCAATCACGCCACCCTGCTCCATCGTGCTGGCGATCCAGGCCAGAACATCTCCGCCCAGGTTATCCACCGCCCCCGCCCAGCGTGCGCGATCCAGCGGACGAATCTTGCTCAAATCAAGAGATTGTCGCAGCAACACTTCCGCAGCGCCGAGACTGCGCAAATAAGTCGCTTCGCTCTCCTTGCCGGTCAACGCGACAACGTGATACCCACGTTTGGCCAACATATTGACTGCCAAACTACCCACGCCGCCAGTGGCACCCGTCACGATCACGGATCCCTTGGCCGGCGTCAGGCAATTTTCTTCCATACGCACAACGGCAAGCGCCGCCGTGAAACCGGCAGTTCCCAAAGCCATCGCCTCATAAAGAGACAATCCCGCCGGCAAAGGCACCACCCAAGCGGCCGGAACGCGGGCAACTTCGGCATAGCCACCGTGGTGAGCGACACCCAAATCGAAACTGGTGGCAATCACCGCATCGCCGACCCTGAAGCGCGGATCGGTGCTACCGATGACGAGACCAGACATATCAATACCGCCGACACAAGGGAAACGACGAATGATTTTTCCACTACCGGTCGCCGCCAGCGCGTCCTTGTAATTGACGCTTGAATAGGCGACGCGAATGGTTACCTCGCCGGCATCCAGTTCGACTTCGCCAACCTGCTTGAAGGCACAGCTTACCGTGCCGTCACGCTCTTCTATCAATAGCGCCTTGAAGGAATCCATAGAGCCGCCCCAAATATCAGAGCGGAAATTGTATTCATAATTACGGCGAAAGAACATAGCGCCAATATTGGCCTTTGCGATGAACAAAATTCCCCAATGCCTTTACAGTAGCCTCGTTTTCACCTACATTTCGAGGCTATGATTAAAGTTATCAAAGCAATAATTTTTTCCGGTTTCGTTGCTCTGACTCTGACGGAAGCGCAAGCATCGGAGAGCCAGCGGGGACAATACGAGCCGTCATTCCTTGAGCGTTATACCAATGCCGCTCAGGACGTCATCCTGCAAGGTTTGAAACTGGTCGGTGTGCGTTACCGCCTCGGCGGTTCAGATGCTGACAAAGGCCTGGATTGCAGCGGTTTTGTCCAAGTGGTCTACAAAGACAGTATTGGCGCCTTACTGCCGCGGACTGCCCGTGAAATGAGCGAGGTTGGTCAGCAAATTGACTCCAGCCAGCTCAAGCCGGGTGACCTTGTTTTCTTCAATACCATGCGTCGCGCCTTTTCGCATGTCGGGATTTATCTCGGTGACAATCATTTCTTGCACGCCCCGCGTGCGGGTGCCGAAGTGCGTGTCGAAAACATGGAAAGCTCCTATTGGACGCAGCGCTATAACGGCGCACGACGAATTATTTCAGGCAACCAAGACCTGCGTTAATCAAAAAAAGCGGCCTTCTTGCCGCTTTTTTTACGCCACTATTTAATAACGATTCTCATTTACATTTCGGTTTGCGAGTCATAGACTGCAAGTCTGATGAACAAACCTTGGCGCATCACCATGAAATTAGCGATCACCCTCTTCGCCAGCGCGCTCACCGCGATGGCTATTGCGGCGCCGGCTGAGGAGCTGAATCTGTATTCAGCGCGTCACTACCAAACGGACGAGGCGCTCTACGCCAATTTCACCAAACAGACCGGCATCAAGATCAATCGTATCGAGGGGAAGGAGGATGAATTACTCGAGCGACTCAAGAATGAAGGAGGCAACAGTCCGGCCGACATTTTCCTCACGGTCGATGCGGCTCGCCTGGCCAAAGCTCATGAACTCGGCTTATTTACCCCGATCACCTCAAAATTTCTGGAGTCTCGCATTCCGACGCACTTGCGTACTGAAGACTGGTTTGCCTTTTCAATCCGCGCCCGCGTGATTGTCTATAACAGATCGGGCGTCAATCCCGAGGATGTGCAAGATTACGACAGTCTGGCCAAGCCAAAAATCAAAGCTAAGTTTTGTTCGCGCTCGGGGTCGCACCCTTACAACCTCTCGCTGATGTCTTCGGTCATTGCTCATGCCGGCGAGGTCAGAGCCGAAGCCTGGGCGAGAGGGATGGTAGCCAATTTTGCACGGGCTCCCAAAGGAGGGGATACCGACCAGATCAAGGCGGTGGCTGCCGGTGAATGTGGTGTGACACTGTCCAACACTTACTATGTTGCCCGGCTGATGCGCTCAACTCAGGAAAGCGATCGAAAACTGATGGAAAAAGTGGGCGTGATTTGGCCGAATCAGCAGAGTACCGGGACACACATCAATGTCTCTGGCGGCGGCATTTTGAAGACCGCCCCAAACAAGAAGGCCGCACTCAAATTCCTCGAATACCTGGCCTCGGATGATGCGCAACGTTATTTCGCTGACGGCAATAACGAATGGCCAGCGGTGGAAAGCGTCAAGTTCTCCAACCCGGCGCTCGATAAACTGGGCAAATTCAAGGCAGACAAGATTCCCGTCAATAATCTGGCGATGTATCAGGCCAAGGCGCAGATTATTTTTGATCGTGCCGGCTTCAGGTAGAACAACCGGATTCGCCAGCGCAGCGAGTTCTTATTTGCGACTGAGTGAAATCTGCCGCGAAATCACAATCAGGGGTAACAAACCGACGGCGACAATCGCCAGTGCAGCGGTCGATGCTTCGCCCAGACGTTCATCAGAGGCCAGGGTATAGGCTTGGGTGGCCAGGGTGTCGAAATTAAAAGGGCGCATGACCAGTGTCGCCGGCAATTCTTTCATGACGTCGACAAAGACCAGGAGGGCGGCCGTCAGCAGGCTGCCGCGCAATATTGGCGCATGGACGCGGCGCAGCGTTTCGCCTTGACCGAGGCCAAGGCTACGTGCCGCATCATCCATGCTCGATGTGATTTTGGTCAGGCTTGACTCGACAGTGTGCAGCGCGACCCCCAACACGCGCACCAAATAAGCGTAAATCAGCGCTGCCACCCCGCCCGTTAATAGCAAGCCTGGGGAGTAGCCGAACCATTTGATCCAATACCCGGCCAGCCAGTTATCAAGCTGCGTCACCGGAATCAGGACGCCGACGGCGATTACCGCTCCAGGTACGGCATAACCCAGCCCGACCAGCCGATTGAGCGCAGTGGCCAGCGTGCTTTTGGATAAACGTGCGCCATAAGCCAACAGCAGCGCGAGGAAAACCGCGATGCCGGCAGTGAGGCTGGCGAGCACAAAACTGTTGCGAGCGAGCGTGACAAAACGTGCGCCGAATTGCGCATCGCCCTCGATCAACGCCATTTTGAGCAGTAGAACGGCAGGCAACACAAAGCCGAAAAAGAGCGGCAAACCGCAAGCAACAACCGCCATTACGGCCGGCAAGGCAGACAAGCGCTCGCCGACCGGCCGGCGATGGCGGCTGCTTGTATTGTGATAGCGGGCGCGACCGCGCGAGCTGCGCTCAAGGAACAGTAATAGCAGGACGAATCCGAGCAACATCGACGCCAGTTGTGCCGCTGCAACGCGATCGCCAAGCGAAAACCAGGCGCGATAAATGCCTGTCGTAAAGGTATTCACCGCGAAATAGGCCACTGTTCCGTAATCGGCCAGGGTCTCCATCAAGGCCAGCGCGATGCCGGCGGCAATCGCCGGTCGAGCAAGCGGCAAGGAGACAGAAAAAAAGGCACGCCACGACCCCATGCCCAACGTGCGTGCGGCTTCCTGCAACCCGCTGGCGCGTTCGAGAAAGGCGTTGCGGGCGAGCAGATAGACATAGGGATAGAGGACACAAACAAACATTACGACCGCCCCGGGCAAGCTGCGGATATCGGGAAACCAGTAATCACCGTGCTGCCAGTCGAAACGCGCGCGCAAGGCTGACTGAACAGGGCCGACGAATTGCAGAAAATCGGTGTACACGTAGGCCATGACGTAGGCTGGCATGGCCATGGGTAAGACCAGCGCCCATTCGAAAAGGCGGCGCCCGGGAAACTCGTGCATGGTGATCAGCCAGGCGGTTGCTACACCGATCGACCCGACACCGACAGCGACGCCCAGGCACAACCACAATGTATTGCTGATGTAATCGGGCAGTACGGTCTGGCTGAGGTGCGTCCAGGTATCACTCGTTCCGCCGACCAGGAGATTGAGCCCGACACTGAGCACAGGCAGAGCGGCCAGCAGAGCCGCCGCGAGGGCGATTAAGAACAACGGGGAGAGATGGGCTGCGCGCATGGGAGTGATGCAAATTATAATCAACCGCATGGCTCAACTCGAACTCAATGGTGTCGTTCAGCGTTACGGAAAAACCACCGTCGTCAATGGCGTTAACCTGCGCCTTGAGGTTGGACAAATTGCCTGTCTGCTGGGGCCTTCCGGCTGCGGAAAGACGACCGTTTTGCGCTGCATCGCCGGATTTGAGGAGATTGCCGGCGGCGAGATCAGTCTGCATGGGGTCATTGTCAGCCGTCCGGGGCAACGCCTAGCGCCGGAAAAGCGGCGGATTGGCATGGTTTTTCAGGATTACGCGCTGTTCCCGCACTTGAGTGTTGGCAAGAACATTGCCTTTGGTCTGTCACGCAATCCGCCGCCGGATAGCGCCTTGCGGGTACGCGAATTGCTCTCCACCGTCGGGCTTTCCGGTCTTGACGAGAAGTATCCGCACGAACTTTCCGGCGGCCAGCAACAGCGCGTCGCCCTGGCTCGAGCGCTGGCTCCGCGGCCTGAACTGATTCTGCTCGACGAGCCTTTTTCCAATCTGGATGTCGGCCTGCGCGAGCGGCTCTCGGTCGAGGTACGGGAAATCCTCAAGCGCGAGGGATCGACCGCCTTGATGGTCACCCACGATCAGAACGAAGCTTTTGCCATGGCCGATTGCATCGGCATCATGGATGCAGGGCGGATTCAGCAATGGGATGTGCCATACAACCTTTACCACCACCCGGCCAATCGTTTCGTTGCTGATTTCATCGGCCAGGGGGTACTGGTACCCGGCATTGTCGGACTGGACAACAGCGTGCGGATCGAGCTTGGCTCGTTGACTTCCGCGACACCGTTGGAATGCAGTGAAACCTGCGCCCGTTGCGACCACGGTTGCCGGGTCGACATCCTGTTGCGTCCGGATGACATCGTTCATGACGACACGAGCAGCCTGCAGGCCGAGGTTTTGCACAAAGCGTTTCGGGGCGCCGACATCCTTTATACGCTGCGTCTGGCCAGCGGCACGCAAGTGTTGTCGCTGGTGCCCTCGCACCACAACCACGATCTCGGTGAAAAAATCGGCATTCGCCTGGAAGCCGATCACGTCATTGCTTTCAAGAAACAGGATGATTGCGACGATCCCGAATGCGACATCAATACCGCCAGCGGTACCAAAGCCGTCACCTGGCACCCTGAACCCGCCGCGCAGGCGAGCGTCGATGTGGCAGATCGTTAGCCGATGATCCCTTTTCTTCGTCCACTTGACCCCTTTCCTCCGGTCGCCCGGGCGCGCGACACCATGGGCGGTCTGCTGGCGGCGGGTGGCGGTTTGCCGCCGGAACGCATTCTGGATGCCTACCGGCAAGGAATTTTCCCCTGGGGGACAGTCGAGGGACATCCGCTGTGGTACAGCCCCGACCCGCGGATGGTGCTTTTTCCGGCTGAATTTCGCCTTTCCCGTTCGCTGCGCAAGATTCTGCGCGGCAACGACTACGAAGTGCGTTTCGATCATGATTTCGCCGCCACCATCGCCGCCTGCGCGGCAACGGAGCGCCGTGGCCAGGACGGTACCTGGATTTCCGAACCGATGATGGACGCCTACCTGCGGCTTCATCAACTCGGCTGGGCGCATTCGGTTGAAACCTATGTCAATGGTGCGCTCGCCGGCGGACTTTATGGGTTGGCCATCGGACGCATGTTTTATGGAGAGTCGATGTTCAGTCGCCAGAGCAACGCCTCGAAAATCGCCTTCGCGCACTTGGTTCGTGTTTTGAACGATCAACAGTTCGGCCTCATCGATTGCCAGATGCACACGACTCACCTCGCTTCGCTGGGCGCCCGTGAAATCGGCCGCCGCGAGTTTTCAGCTCATATTCGGGAATTGACCGCGGGCAACGCCCGTGTCGACTGGTCGGCCATGCCACAGCGATTCGTCTGGTAAATCATGTCTCGACCGAACAACGACGTCCTCCCCCTTTCACTGCTCCGCTACTACACCACTTCGCCCTACCCGTGCAGCTACCTGCCCGATCGGGAGGCCAGTTCGCAGGTCGCCACCCCGGCGAACCTGATTGATGCGCAGCTCTACAGTGCGCTCGTTCGGGTCGGCTTCCGGCGCAGTGGCGTATTCACTTATCAGCCGCGTTGCAACGGGTGTCAGGCCTGTGTTCCGGTGCGTCTGCCGGTCGCCCAATTACAACCCAATCGCAGCCAGCGTCGTGCCCTGCGCAAGCATCGCCACTTGGCCACGCGCATCATCCCGCTCGCTTTCAACGATGAGCACTACGACCTCTACGCCCGTTACCAACATGCCCGTCACCCCGGCGGCGGGATGGACGACGACAGTCGCGAGCATTACGCCCAGTTTTTGCTGCAAAGCCATGTCGACACCAGGATCGTCGAATTTTCCGAAGATGGCATCGTCCGCATGGTCAGCGTGATTGATCTGCTCGACGACGGTCTTTCCTCGGTTTATACCTTCTACGACCCGACGATTCCGCAAGCCAGCTTTGGTACGTTCAACATTCTCTGGCAGGCCGCCCAGTGCATCGCCCTCGATTTGCCTTACCTTTACCTCGGCTACTGGGTGGGCAGAAGTCAAAAGATGTCCTATAAAGCAGCCTTTACGCCGATCGAAGCCTATCTTGACGGCCACTGGGCGCCACTGAACCCAAGCAATCCACCACCACCATGAAAAAAATCCTCTATCTCCTTGCCCTTCTCCCCAGCCTCCCATTAGCCAATGAGGCCGTCACCTACACTTGCGACGACGGCAGCAAAATTCTCGCCAAATTTACCAAAAACGACGAAGGCCGGCCGTTGGCGACGCTCGACATTGGCGGAACGCCGCGTCAGCTGGCACTGATCCCGGCGGCCTCCGGCGCTCATTTTCGTGGCGAGGGTTTCAATTTTTACAGCCAGGGCGATGATGCCATTCTTGAGGATAGCGACACGACCCTGCGCCGCTGCAAAGTCGGCGAGACACCGCCATCTCATACGCCAGCAGCGACCAGCAGCTTTGTCGATATCAGCGGCCGCATCACTTACCGTCAACGCCTCGCTCTGCCCGCCGATGCCATCGTCACCATTCGCGTTCAAGACAACGGCCGCACCGCCGGCAAGGCACTGACGCTGGCCGAGCAAACCATCGAACTGAATGGTCAGCAAATGCCGGTTGACTTTAATTTGATCGTCGACCGCGACCTGATCGGCAAGCAAACCCGCCTCAGCCTTTTTGCGCGGATCGACAGCCACGGCAAATTACTTTTCATCAGCGACAAGGGATACCCGGTCAAACTGGTCGACGGGAAAAGTCATAACGAGATGATTTTGCGTCAAGTTACCGGGCGCCGGCGTTGAAACGGGCGCTGAGTGTCCTGCTTGGCGCCGCAGCTCTGCTTCTGAGCTCAGCGGCAGTCGCTGATCGCGTTCTCTGCCAAGTCACTTATTACGACACGATACAACTCATCGAAGCCGTGCCGGTAGACTCGCCCTACGCCGTGGAGCCGCAGGCCATCGGCTCTTATTTCCTCTTTCGCCTTGTCGTCGAGGGCAAGCCCGCCGACCTTGCGGTGATCAAGGTCTATGTTTATGCCGACCACGAGAGCGGGGCAACCCTGATTCATCAGGCCAACTACAGCTACCCGGCGACCAACGCTGCGACCCACGGCTTTTCCGGCCTGAACTTTGTCTACGAGCCGGTGCGCGATGGCGAGCTGCAATATTGGTGCGAACAAAAATGAGACCAACAATCCGCTTTGCCGCGAGCCTCCTGTTTGCATTCAGCATCGGTGTGCTCGCGGCCGACAAGCCGGTCGAGCTGATTTTTGCCGGCGACGTCATGCTCGACGATGGCCCTGGCCGATTGATCAGCCGTGGTGGCGACCCGCTGCAGCCCTTTGAGGCGATTCTCAACGCGGCTGACTACCGCATTGCCAACCTTGAATGCCCGATTGCCCGCAGCGGCACGCCTCTCGCCAATAAAATCTATAGTTTTCGCGCCGACCCGCGTGTTCTGCCCGTGCTGCAAGGGCGCTTCGATGCTTTTTCACTGGCTAACAATCATTCCGGCGACCAGGGTCATGCCGGCCTCCTTGAAACCATCCGGCACCTTGAGCAAAACGGCTTCGCCCAAGTCGGCGGCGGCCGCAACCTCAGCGAAGCACACCAGCCGCTATGGATCAAGCGCCGGGGGCTGAAAATTGCCGTGCTCGCCTACAACGAATTCAAGCCGCGTTCCTTTGAAGCCGGTGCTGCCACCCCCGGCATCGCCTGGAGCGAGGATAGCCATGTCATCGCCGACATCCGCGCCGCCCGGGCAGCCGGTGCCGATCTGGTCATCCCTTTCATGCACTGGGGTTTCGAGAAGTCAAACCAGCCAAGCGAACGGCAACGCCAATTTGCCCGAAAAATGATCGATGAAGGTGCCGCCCTCGTCGTCGGCAGCCATCCGCACGTCACTCAAGGTGCCGAAACCTACCGTGGCAAGCCGATCATCTATAGCCTCGGCAATTTTGTCTTCGACGGCTTCGACTACGCTGCCGCCAAACACGGCTGGCTCTTGCGCCTCAAACTCGACAAATCCGGTGTCATTTCCTGGGATACCCTGGTCGCCGAAATAGATGAAGACGGCACCCCTCACCCCCTGCCCGGTGTGCTGTCCCCGTGCGGACGAGGCGGTGACGATCTTGTTGGGCAATGCAGGAATCCCTAAGGGCACAGAATATCCGCTTAATCGAACTAAAATTTGTACCCAACACGCGAAATCCAGAGAGGTGTTCATGTCACACAGACTGGTGCAGATGAAGATCACCAGCATTGCCCGAAAGTCGTAGGGTGTTAGTCACTCTTTTTGTCGTTTATCGTCCTTCTTGGGTTCCAGGGTTTGATAATTCCCTTTATTTCGCATGGCGATAGCAGCTACAATCTGACGAATTTTATGTTTCGGGTTGACGAGTTAGTGAATAAATTCGGTGTTTTTCTGTCGGCTCTTTCTTTTGCGCTCCTTTTTTCCGGTGATGTTATTGCTCTCGGACTCGGTGAGTTGCGTTCAATGCCCAATCTTGGTGATCGTTTGCGGCTTGAAATCGAGATTATTGGGACGCCCAAAGAGATTATTGACCCGGCATGTTTTCGTTTGAGCCAAGCGCCAAATCAGGATGATTTGCCCCGACTGAAGCAGGCGACCTTCTCGATTCGCAAGGGAAACCCGGCGATTCTCGAGATACGCTCGGATGCTCCTCTGCGCGATCCGATATTGCAGCTCTCAATTCACATTGCTTGCGGACATGAAATGGTTCGCAACTATATTATTCTCGCTTCACCAGAGCCGATCTCCGCGCTGACTAGTGATGCTCCTCTCTCCCCCGGCGCGGCGCGGGTGCCCGTATCGGATTTACGTCTGGGTGACTCCCCTCCACCCAGAAAGCGTTCGGCTTCCAGGGTTCGGGCACGGTCAACTGCGCCTGAACAATTGCAAAAAGTGGTGCCGGATCGTGTTGTGCCGCGCGCGACTTTGGAGGGAATATCTGATCGCTTGATGCTTTCCGGTGTCGATGTTGGCGATCCTTCCTTGCTGCTGTCAACAGAAATGCTGTCGCCATCGGCTGATCGAGCGAGTGTCAATGAGGCGCAAAGAGAAATTCTTCGTCTGGAATTTCGTACCTTGCTTGCCCTGCACGAGCAGGCAACCACCCAACTTGCGGCTGCCGAGAAATTGCGCAGTCTCGAAGCTTCGTTGACTGAGTTGAAACGACAGGCGGATATTCTCACCCAGAGTGCCGTGCCGCCGACTGTCGCCAAGCCATTACCACCCACCAAGCCGGTTGTTGTTGAGCCAGAAGAATCCTTTGTCTCTGAGTGGGGGCTTTACCTGCTTTTGATTGCGCTTCTGCTTGCCGTGGGCGGGTTTCTGGGGTGGCGGAATTATCGTGAACGTCAATTGCGGGCGCTGGACGACGATATCGCCCTGAGTTCGCCGGATTTCCCGGTTGACCCAAAACGCAGTGAGGAACGTGAAGAATTAGGTGGCGTCGATCTTGATGTGGATCCGGCGATCATGGGTGCGCCGATGAAACTTGACTTTCCGCTCGATGAGGACATTGATGCGGAGAAGGCACCCAAGGCGACGGCAGTTGCACAGAAAAACGATTCACTGATGTCCATTTCTGCAACCACGGTTGACGAACACTTTGAAGCGAATCCAGTGCTCGAATTGGCCGATATCATGCTCTCCTTTGGGCGTGTCAAAGGCGCTGCCCAAGCGCTTCAGGAATATATCGACCAGAATCCGCAAGAAGCGCTACAGCCGTGGATTCGCTTGATGGAGGTATATCGGTTGGCTGGTTTGCGCGAAGAGTTCGAGAAGGTTGCGCACAATCTCAACCAAAATTTCAACGTTGAAATTCAACAATGGGATCCGGTCGAGTCAAAGTCCAACTGGCATAACATTGATATGTTGCTCGACGACTCGATCGAGCAAGTTACCCAAGTGCAGCCCGAACAGACCAAGGTTGAGTCGATGGAAGATTTGGTATGGATTGTTGATCGTGTGACGGAGTTGTGGGCCGATGGCGATGTAATCGGTTATTTGCAGCGCTTGTTGCGTGATAACCGCGAGGGCAAGCGTGCCGGATTCGCCTTGCAGGTCGTGGCAGACATGCTTTTCCTGGTTGAGTTGAAGGAAATTGTTCTGAAATCCGATGTCGCGGCGACTGCATCGCGCTGAGTCAGCAAAGCATCCATCGCCGATTTGTCGGTGTTCCAAGGCGGTACCCTGACGATTTAACCCTGATTGAATTTGCGACCACACGCAAATTCACAGCATTTTTTATGTTGGTGATCGCTCCCGCGTCCGTATTGTTGGTGGTGTGTAACCACTCGCAAAAAATCTGAACTCACGCACGATGGCGCTTGTTTTGATGTCGGGAAACTGATTTTTTGTCTGCGTTCCCTTTACAATCATCGCTCTTGCCGAAGTTTTGCCGATGTTTCGGTTAATCGTTTTTGTGAGGAAACCATGCGACAACCCCCACTGAATCACTGGTGTGCCTCGGTTGATGCGACGATCGACCTGCGTACAGGTTGCAATCCTTTGGAAAAACACGGGCCGCAGGCGGTTGTTGTTCATGCTGAAGCCTACGCGCCGATGGATGCTATCGCCAATCCTCACGATATCAAGCAGGTGGTCGATTACGAAGTGATTTTTTTGGCCGTTCGCAATTTGGAAAATAACCGGCATTGCGAGTGTCTTGAGAGCAGCATACTGGAGCTTATGGATGTGATGTTCTCGATGCGGGTCGTCAGTTCGGCATTTGTTTCGATGCACAAGCCGCACGTGTACAACGGCCAGGGGACGCCGGCAATTTCACTCGCAATGACGCGCGAGCAGTGGGAAAGCTCAAAAAAATGATCGCCGCGATTGGTGCGGTTTCTGAAAATGGCATGATTGGACTTGACGGCTGGTTGCCTTGGGATATTCCCGAAGAGCTGGCCTATTTTGAGGCGACTGTTGCTGGTGCTGCACTGGTCATCGGACGCTTGACATATGAATCCATGGTGTTCGTCCCGCCGGAATCTGTGATTGTTACTTCGCGAACCGATCTTTTTTTGAAACCGGGTTGTCTGGCTGTCGATTCAGTTAAAAAAGCACTGTTGATCGCAAGCGCTACGGGAAAAGACGTTTTTGTGATTGGTGGCGCAACGCTTTATGCGGCGGCGTGGCCTTATTGCCAGCGTTTTTATCTGACGCGCATTGAGCGGTCGTTTCATGGTGATTCGCGGTTTCCTGACGACATCCCGCTCGCTCAGTGGGCGATTATCAGCGATGAAAAAAAGACCTACCTTGAACGCAAGACAGGTCAGTCGGTAGTTTGTCGTTTTATGCAATATCAGCAGCCCCGACCGCGCGCTCTGCCGGGGATAGATTGCTAATTCCTTGTTAGTTGATCAAAATTCAGTAATTAATAAAAACGCAAACATTTAAATGACGCAGCTGCCAATTAACGTCGTCCGCAGGGGGCGCGAGTTGTTGTTTGCCCTGATCTCTTTGGCGATCGGCGGCTTGCTGTTGCTCGGTTACTTCTTCTGGACGGCCTATAGCGAAACCTGGCGGGCGGCGCAGGCCAAGGCGGATAGTTACGCCGAGGTAATGGAGGTTCGGCTGGATTCGGTTTTGCGGGAAATCGATGTCGACTTGCTGGAAATTGCTCGCGAGATTCCGCTTGATGCCCTGCCGGATCGTGATATTTATCGCTTGAAGCTACAGTTGCAAGAGTCGCTTGACCGACATCACAGAAAATCTCCCGATATCACCGACTTTGGCATTAGCGATGCGACGGGAGATATGCTTTTTCGCATAGACAGCAAGTCGGCGGCGCTTTTCCCGGACACTGCTTATCTCTCCGTCTTGCGCGAGAGCAACACAGCGGCGCTCGCTTTTTCGCCGGTGATGGTGGCGCCGGATAACAAGCGGCAATCGATCGTTATTGCTCGCGCACTGCGCGCGCCCGATGGTCGTTTTCTGGGGGCGCTGAGCGCCTCGCTCGACCTTGCTGTGTTGAGTCGAGAATTCAAGCTGATACCGCTGCCTGAGGATGCGCTTCTGGCGATTCGGCGTTCAGATACGCACATGCTGGTGCTGCGTCAGCCGAGTTTCAACGACCAATTGAATCGCGCGGCACCGGCAAATCACCCAATGCGTGAGCAAATTGAGCGTGGTGAACTCAAGGGGGTGAGCCTGGCCAAAGCGCCCGGAGATGGCTTGCTGCGCTTGAACGCGTTCCGCGTTTTGGCAAATTACCCATTTTATGTGGTTGCCGGGTTATCAAAGGCGAGAGTTGATGCCGAGTGGCAGCAGCGGATGCTGACTACCGGTGGGTTTGGTATCGTTCTGTTCATTATTTTGTCCTGGGTCTTGATTCGCCTATTCCGCAATCAAGAGGCCGAATTTGCGGCCAATGTCAGTTTGCGACGTCAGCAGGAACAGTTGCGTGAGGCTCAGCGCCTGGCGCGTGTCGGGAGTTGGGAGTTTGAGCTGGCGAGCGGAAAGCTGGAGTGCTCGGATGAGCTTTACTATATTTTTGAGCGCGATCCAGCAACGACAACGGCTTCTTTTAAAGTATTCATGGAGGCTCTGCATCCCGATGATCACGATAAGGTCAAGCAAGCCTATTTTGATTTATTGTCCGCCCGCGAGCCATGGCAGTTTGAGCATCGCTTGCTGATGCCGGATGGTCGTGTCAAGGTTGTTCTGGAATCCGGGCAGACCTACTTTGCCGACGATGGTACTGCGTTGCGTGCAGTGGGTACGGCGCAGGATATTTCCAGCCTGCGCCATCTCGAAACACAAATGCACTTGCTTGGCGTGGCTTTTCAGCACAGCGGCGAAGCGATTCTGATTTCTGACCAGCAGAACCGGATTGTTACAGTCAACCCGGCTTTTACCGATTTGACCGGCTATTCGTTGGCAGAATCGGTCGGTAAAAATCCCGGCTTCCTGTCGGCAGGGCGCAGTTCTCCCGAAGATTACGCGGCCATGTGGGAAGAGGTTCACCGCAAGGGTTTTTGGCAGGGAGAAATATGGGATCGTCGGAAAGATGGTGCGATTTATCCGAAATGGATGTCAATTTCGGTGATTCATGACGACGACGGCGAGATTCGCTATCACATTGCCCACTTTACCGACATTTCCGCCGAGCGTGCCAGCGAAGAAAAGCTGCACCATATGGCGCACCACGATTCATTGACCGGTTTGCCCAACCGTCTCAGTCTCGCCGGGCGTATTGACCAGGCACTGGCTCAGGCTCGTCGTGATAATGGTCGGGTGGCCTTGCTGTTCATCGACCTCGATCGTTTCAAGTCAGTGAATGACACACTGGGGCATCACATTGGCGATCTGCTTTTGATCGAAGTGGCGCAGCGTCTGCTCGGAAGCGTACGTGACAGCGATGTCGTCTCGCGTCTTGGAGGTGACGAGTTCGTCATCATGTTGACGGGGATTGAGCACACAACGGCCATAGCGACCGTGGCTGAGAAAATTGTTGATACTGTTGGTGCACCGTACGTGATTGACGGACATGATTTGTACACTTCACCGAGTATCGGGATTTCGATTTTCCCGACGGATGGCGACAACTCCGTGGCGTTATTGAAGAACGCCGATGCCGCCATGTATCACGCCAAATCGGCGGGGCGCAATAACTTCCAATTTTTTGATGCCAAGATGAACGAGGCGGCCGTAGAGCGCCTGAAGATAGAACATGGTCTGCGCCATGCGTTGGCCAATGACGAATTTTGTCTTTATTACCAGCCGATCATCGAGATCAGTAGTGGTCGGGTGATCGAAGTTGAGGCGCTGGTGCGCTGGCTGCACCCCGAAGAAGGGATGATAGCGCCCGGTCGATTCATCGGCATCGCCGAGGAAACCGGCCTTATTCAACCGCTCGGCGAATGGGTTTTCTGGACAGCTTGCCGGCAGCTTGCTGATTTCAACGCCGCTGGTATCGACGTCAAAATGGGGATCAATATCTCGGCCATGCAGATGCGCAACGGCAATTTGCCGATTCTTGCCCGCGGCGCCATTGAGGCGCTCGGCCTCAAGCCACAAAACCTGATTTTTGAAATCACCGAATCTGTGGCCATGCAACACCCGCAAGATACGGTTGCGATTCTCGATCACCTGCATGACATGGGTGTGCTGCTGGCGATTGACGATTTTGGCACGGGTTATTCATCGCTCAGTTATCTCAAAATGTTCCCGATCGACCACCTCAAACTTGATCGTTCATTTGTCGATGAAATTGGCCGCGGCGAAGACAGCACGGCAATTTGTGACGCGACCATCGGCCTCGCCCACAACCTCGGGCTCAAGCTGGTTGCCGAAGGTGTCGAAACGCAAGAGCAGTTCGACTACCTGCGTCAGGGCGGGTGCGATCTGGTGCAGGGATTCTTCTTTAGCCGGCCGGTTCCGGTTGCAGAGATCATCGACTTTATCCGCCAGCGTAACGCTTGCTAAAAATGAATGGCTGTATAAAAATACAGCCATTCATTTTTGCCGGGGAAAGTCATGAAACTCACAGCGCGGCAGCAGGAAATCCTCGATTTCATCCGCACTACGCTGGAGGTGCTTGGAGCGCCGCCGACACGCATGGAAATCTCCAGTGCGTTCGGTTTTGCCTCGCCCAACGCGGCGGAAGACCATCTCAAGGCACTCGCCAAAAAAGGTGCCATTGTTCTTGAACCGGGTTCGGCGCGCGGCATCCGCCTGGTTGAACAACTGGGTTTGCCACTAATCGGCATGGTAGCGGCCGGTTCGCCGATTCTTGCCGTCGAGAATATCCAGGGGCGCTATGCGCTCAATGCGCAATTGTTCAATCCGCGCGCCGATTTTTTGCTTAAGGTACGCGGGTTATCGATGATCGATGCCGGTATTCTTGATGGCGATCTGATCGCGGTGCACAAAACCACTGAAGCGCGTGATGGCCAGATCGTCATCGCCCGGGTTGCCGAAGAAGTCACGGTAAAACGCCTCAAGCGGCGTCACGGTCTGATCGAACTGATTGCTGAAAATCCCGATTACGAGCCGATTATTGTCAACCCGGCCGAGGTGGAGTTTGCCATTGAAGGGATTGCGGTCGGTTTGATTCGCGGAGCCGTCAGCAGCCTGTCATGAGTGCTCGCCCTGTCGGCCTGGCTCGGCTTGCTGTCGTCGGTAAGGCGGGATAAAAAATTCTTGAAAATCCGCTGCTTGTCCGCATATGAGTGTCATCAGAACATGATTACGGGAGAGCAGCATGCGACTCGATAAATTCACCACCAAATTCCAGCAAGCACTGTCGGATGCCCAAAGCCTGGCCGTCGGCGGCGATCAGCAATTCATTGAGGCCCAACATTTGCTGCTTGCCCTGATCAATCAGGAAGACGGCGGTACCGCCTCCCTGCTGTCGCGCGCCGGCGTCAGTCTGCCCGGCCTCAAGCGCGATCTTGAGCAGGCCTTGACCCGTCTGCCGCAGGTTCAGGGGCATGGCGGCGATGTGACGGTCGGCCGCGAACTGTCCAATCTCCTTAACCTGACCGACAGGGAAGCGCAAAAACGGGGCGATCAGTTCATCGCCAGCGAAATGTTCTTGCTCGCCTTGTGCGACGACAAGGGCGAAACCGGGCGTCTGGCCAAACAGCATGGCTTGAGCCGCAAGTCGATCGAAGCGGCGATCATGGCGGTGCGCGGCGGTCAGGGCGTCAATTCGCAAGAAGCCGAAGGGCAGCGCGAAGCGCTCAAGAAATATTGTATCGACCTCACCGAACGCGCCGCGCAAGGCAAGCTCGACCCGGTGATTGGCCGCGATGATGAAATCCGCCGGGCGATCCAGATTTTGCAGCGCCGCACCAAAAACAATCCGGTGCTGATCGGCGAACCGGGTGTCGGCAAGACGGCGATTGTCGAAGGGTTGGCGCAACGCATCATCAACGACGAGGTGCCGGAAACGCTCAAGGGCAAGCAGGTTCTCGTTCTCGACATGGCCGGCCTGCTCGCCGGCGCCAAATATCGCGGTGAATTCGAGGAACGCCTGAAAGCGGTACTTAAAGAGGTTTCGCAGGAAGCCGGGCGCATCATCCTGTTTATCGACGAACTGCACACCATGGTCGGTGCCGGCAAGGCAGAAGGCGCGATTGATGCCGGCAACATGCTCAAGCCGGCATTGGCGCGCGGCGAACTGCACTGTATCGGTGCCACCACCCTGAATGAGTACCGCAAATACATCGAGAAAGACGCCGCGCTTGAGCGTCGCTTCCAGAAGGTGCTCGTCGATGAGCCGTCGGTGGAGAGCACCATCGCCATCCTGCGCGGTTTGCAGGAGAAGTACGAACTGCACCATGGCGTCGACATCACCGATCCGGCGATTGTCGCCGCCGCTGAATTGTCGCACCGCTACATCACCGACCGATTTTTGCCCGACAAGGCGATCGACCTGATCGACGAGGCGGCGGCGCGCGTCAAAATGGAAATCGACTCGAAACCGGAGGTCATGGACAAGCTCGACCGCCGCATTATCCAGCTCAAGATCGAACGCGAGGCGGTCAAGCGCGAGAAAGACGAGGCCTCGCAAAAGCGCCTGGCCTTGATCGAGGAAGAGATTACCCGCCTCGGCAAGGAATACTCCGACCTTGAAGAAATCTGGAAAGCCGAAAAGGCGCAGGTTCAGGGGTCAGCCTACGTCAAGGAAGAAATCGACAAGGTCAAGGCCGACATCACCCGGCTGCAACGTGAAGGGAAGCTCGACAAGGTGGCCGAGCTGCAATATGGCAAGTTGCCGCAACTCGACGCCCAACTGAAAGCGGCTGAAAAAGCCAGTGCCGGCGAGCAGAAGAAAAACAGGTTGCTGCGCACCCAGGTCGGCGCCGAAGAAATCGCCGAAGTGGTCAGCCGGGCCACCGGGATTCCGGTCAGCAAAATGATGCAGGGCGAGCGCGACAAACTGTTGAAGATGGAAGAGCGTCTGCACAAGCGCGTTGTCGGACAGGATGAGGCCGTGCATCTGGTGGCCGATGCGATTCGTCGCTCACGGGCTGGCCTTTCCGATCCCAACCGGCCTTACGGCTCCTTCCTCTTCCTCGGCCCGACCGGGGTGGGCAAGACTGAGCTGAGCAAGGCGCTGGCTGAATTCATGTTTGATGCCGAGGATCATCTGATCCGCATCGACATGAGTGAATTCATGGAGAAACATTCGGTGGCTCGCCTGATCGGTGCGCCGCCGGGCTACGTCGGCTACGAAGAAGGTGGCTACCTGACCGAGGCCGTTCGCCGCAAGCCGTACTCGGTGATCCTGCTTGACGAGGTGGAAAAAGCCCACCCCGACGTCTTCAACGTGCTCCTGCAAGTACTCGACGATGGCCGGATGACCGATGGTCAGGGGCGCACGGTCGACTTCAAGAACACGGTCATTGTGATGACTTCAAATCTTGGCAGCCAGATGATCCAGCAAATGGCCGGCGACGATTATGGCGTGATCAAGATGGCGGTCATGGGCGAGGTCAAAACCTATTTTCGTCCCGAGTTCATCAATCGCATTGATGAAGTCGTCGTTTTCCATGCGCTCGATGAAAAGCACATCGCCGGTATCGCCAAAATCCAGCTCGGCTACCTCGAAAAGCGCCTGGCTCAACTTGAGATGGGGCTGATCGTCGAAGATAGCGCCCTGCTCGAACTCGCGCAGGCCGGATTTGACCCGGTTTTTGGCGCGCGTCCGCTCAAGCGCGCCATTCAGCAACAGATCGAGAACCCGCTGGCGAAGGCCATTCTCGAAGGCAAATTCGCCGTCAAGGATACGATCCGTGTCAGTTGCGATCCGGCACGTGGCGGCATCATGCGTTTTGCCAGGGAGTGAGGTCGGCGCTGCGGCCAGGGAAATACCGTGAATCATTTCAAAAAATGGCAACAGCAGCGGCATGACGAGCTTGCCGGGTTCGATAGCTGGCTCGGTCTTGCCGGCCTTTGCTGGCTGATACCCGGCGTCAATCGGGTCGGCAGTGCCGCCGGCTCGTCGCTCTTGCTGCCTGCTGGCCCGGCGCACCTGGGCGATTTGTTGTGGCAGGACGACAAAGTGTTTTGGCAACCAAGCGATGGCGAAATCCGCGAGTTGCGCACCGACGTCGACGGGCAGCCGTCGACGGTCGACTACGAAAATTGGTCGTTTTTCATCGTTGACCGTGACCATCGCCTCGCTGCCCGTCTACGCGATCGCAACTGGGCGACGCGGCGGCCTTTTGACGGTCTTGACTATTTTCCCCATGATCCGGCGTGGCGCATCGAGGCCGTCTGGCAAAAACTCGCGGTACCGCAAAACATGGTCGTACCGAATGTTTCAGGCGAATTTAAAAGCGTTGACGTCGCGTATCAGGCGATCTTTGAGTATCAGGGCGGCACGGTCGAACTGCTGCCGATGTCGGTGAGCGACACGGAAATCTTCTTCGTTTTCCGCGACCACAGCAGCGGCAAGGAAACCTACCGCGCCGGGCGGTTTTTGCGGGTGCCTCTTGAGGGTTCAGGATATTTCCCGCCGGGCGCAGCGGCCGGCAAAATCACCCTCGATTTCAACTATGCCTTCAACCCGCCATGCGCCTTCACTCCTTTCGCCACCTGCCCGCTGCCGCCGCCGCAAAACTGGCTGCCATTCGCGGTACCGGCAGGAGAGAAAAAGCCGTGAGTTCCTTGAGTTAGCGCCCGCCGCGCAAGGACTGAAGAATTTTCAGGCCGCCGCGTCCATTCACCGGCAACCCGAGTCGTTCCTGCTCGATCTTGATTGCCGAGCGGCTTTTTTCGCCGAGGACGCCGTCGATGTCGCCGATGGCGTGGCCTCTGGCGGCCAGCAGCGTTTGCAGTTCGCGGCGTTCAGCGCGTGAAATCCCCGGATCATCGGTTGGCCAGGCCGTCTTGAACGAGCCGCCACCGCGCAGGCGATCAGCAAGATGGGCAATCGCCAGCGCGTAACTTTCGGCCGCGTTGTAGCCATAGATCACATCGAAATTCCGGGTGGTCAGAAATGCCGGGCCGTTGCTTCCGGCGAGCATCAGCAGGCCAAGTTTTTCACCCTGCAGGCCGCTCTCGCTCAGGGGGCTTCCATTGACCAGCAACAAACCGCTACGCACCCAGTCGTCGAGGCTGCGCTTGTTTTTGCGACCGCCCAGGCGGCTGTCGAAGCCGCTCGGCAATCTGACTTCGACGCCCCACGGCAATTCGCTGCGCCAGCCACCTCGGTGCAGGAAATTGGCGGTTGAGGCGAGCGCGTCGTCGATGTTGTCGACGAGATCGCGCCGCCCGTCACCGTCGAAATCGACGGCAAGTCGCTCGTAGGTCTGCGGCATGAACTGCGTGTGACCGAAGGCACCGGCCCACGAACCGTTAAGGCGCTCGGGGGCGATATCTCCGCGCTGGAGAATGCGCAGGGCGGCGTAAAACTCGCCCTGAAAATAAGCCTGCCGGCGGCCAAAGCAGGAGAGGGTGCCGAGTGACTGGAGCAGCGGATAGTTACCGGTGAGACGACCGAAATTGCTCTCGACCCCCCACACGGCAACCACCGTTGCCGGGTCAACGGCGAATCTGGCGGCAATCCGTTGCAGCACTTCAGCGTGTTGCCGGAGTGCGGCGAGGCCGTCGCTGACGCGCTCTTCATCAACCAGGCCGGAAAGATAATCCCAAATCGGCAACTTGAACTCAGGTTGGTAATTCAGTTTGTCGAGGAGGGTCAAATCGGCTTGCAGGCCGGTAGTCAGGCGCGCATAAGTTTCAGGCTGCACCCCGCTGCGCAGGGCGGCGGCCTGCAAGCTGGCGAGGCAGATTTGCAAGCCGTCCTGCGCTGGCTGAGACTGAGCAGGGGCGCTGCCCAAGGTCAAGGCCAAGGTGCCGACGAAGAGGGCAAGGTGGCGATTAATCGAGGGCATCGAGCGCCCTGGCGAGAAGGTCAACCGTACGCTGAGGATGGTGTAGCTTGTCGAGGCCAAAGAGCCCGATGCGGAAAGTTCTGAAATCGGCCGCTTCGTCGCATTGCAAGGGCACGCCGGCGGCGCTTTGCAGGCCCAGCGCGACGAGCTTTTTGGTCGACTGGAGATCGGGGTCGCTGGTGTAGCTGACGACGACGCCCGGTGCCTGAAAGCCCTCGGCCGCAACACTCGGATAGCCCTTATCGATCAGCAATTGGCGCACCTGACGACCCAGTTCGAGCTGCTCCTGGCAAACCTTGTCAAAGCCGTAGGCCTCGGTTTCGAGCATGGTGTCGCGCACCGAGGCGAGCGCGTCGGTTGGCATTGTGGCGTGATAAGCATGACCACCGTTTTCATAAGTCTCCATGATTTGCAGCCATTTTTTCAGGTCGCAGGCAAAGCTGCTGCTGCGTGTCGATTCGATACGTTGGCGGGCGCGTTCGCTGAGCATGACAAAGGCGCCGCAGGGCTGGCCGCTCCAGCCTTTTTGCGGAGCACTGACGATGATGTCTACCGCACTAGCCACCATGTCGACCCAGACCGTGCCCGAGGCAATGCAGTCGAGCACAAAAAGGCCGTCGACCGAACGCACGGCCTCGCCAACCGCCTTGATATAGTCGGCGGGCAAGATCATGCCGGCAGAGGTTTCGACATGCGGCGCAAAAACTATGGCCGGCTTGTCCCTCAGGATGGTGGCGACAACCTCGTCAAGCGCCGGCGGGACAAACGGCGCTTGCGCTCCGCTGCCCATCTGGCGTGCCTTGAGTACGATGCTCGCGGCAGGTATTTTTCCGGCCTCGAAAATCTGCGTCCATCGATAACTGAACCAGCCATTGCGAATGACCAGCACCTTTTGATCGGTCGCGAACTGCCGGGCAATGGCTTCCATGCCGAAGGTGCCACTGCCGGGAACGATGATCGCCGCCCGGGCGTTGTAAACCTGTTTCAAAATGCGCGAAATGTCTGTCATGACGCACTGAAAGCGTTGCGACATGTGATTGAGCGCACGGTCGGTATAAACCACGGAATATTCGAGCAAACCTTGGGGGTCGGGCTGAGAAAGCAGGGCGGGCATGTTGTCTCTCGGGAGTTTGATTTTTAAGTGCCGGTTGGCATCGCGCTGAAAGCATAAACCGAAGGCCTCGCCTCCGGCTAGCGCAAGCTGAGAGAAAAATACTGTACTTTGGTGCTATGGATTTCGTTCGCCCATGCACCTAAACTCCTAGGACTATTAATACGTTTGGAGTAGTGCGTCATGGCTCAAGTCATTGCTAAGGTTGAAAGCGTTTCCGGTGAAGCATTCGCTCGTGATGGTGCTGGAAATCTCCGGCGTCTGAAGAGCGGTGACGTAATTCGCGAAGGCGAAAGCGTCGTTGCTTCGCAAGGCGGCGCCGTCCAGCTAAGGCTTGCCGATGGGCGTGAAATGACTGTCCGTTCCGGCGAAACAGCAACGCTTGACGCTGAAGTCGCGGCACCGATCAAACCCGATGCGACAGACAGCGCGGTCACCAAAAATGAAAAAGGTTTCCAGAAAATAGCTAAAGCCCTGGCTGGCGATGGCGATCTGGATGCGCTCCTTGAGGCACCTGCGGCCGGTACTGCGGCAGCCGGCGGAGGCGGAGGGCACTCTTTTATCGAGTTGTTGCGTATTGTCGAAACGGTTGACCCGCTGGCTTTCCAGTTCAGCACAAACCGGGTTGATCCACTGGTAAGCGTAGCGCTGCCGCCGGTGATTGATGCCAATAATTCGCCGGTTTTCAGTGATCCGACCGACCCCAATTTCGATCCGCCAAGCGGAAATTACAACGTAACAACACTCGAAGATACGCCGGTTTCCGGAGCCATCCTTGCCGTTGATCCCGACGGCGATCCCCTCACCTATGAAAAGTCCAGTGACCCGCTGAATGGTAAGGTTGTCGTCAATCCTGATGGCAGTTGGACCTACACCCCGGGATTGAACTACAACGGCAGCGACAGCTTTACGGTAACCGTGTCCGACGGCAAAGGTGGCACGGCGACGACAACGATCAATATCGGCATCCAGCCGACCAACGATGCGCCGGTGGTGAGCGGGGAAAGCGAAACCACGCGTCCGCAGATTGCGGTGAGCGGGAATGTTCTGAGCAACGACAGCGACGTCGATGGTGACCTATTGACGGTCAGCGGTTACCGGGTAGACAGCAACGGCGACGGCACGCTGGAGAGCTACGCGTCGGGGACGACGGCGACGCTGAGGAGTTC
>CAJBDJ010000017.1 GCA_903951825.1 uncultured Pseudomonadota bacterium | reverse complement strand
GCCGGGTGACAGCTTCACAGAGGGCGGCAGCATCGGCGGCATCGTTCTTGCCGCGCTTGCCGCTCATCCGGTAGGGCGCCACGAACTTGGGGGCCATCAGTTTGACGGTGTGACCGAAGCGACTGAATTCTCTCGCCCAGTAGTGGGCGACCATCTCAAGTAATTGGCCACGAGCCACCTTGGGCTTGATAAAAACCGCCTTGCCACTCTGGTCAACGCCATGTAAAGCGAATACATTCTTGGCGAGATCAATGCCAACGGTGACAATATTCATGGACTTCCCCTGTCGAACGAATGATTTGGTCTGGAAAATCAATCATGCCAGCAACCGCTGCCGGCGGCTTCCACCGTTAATTCGGGACGGGGAAGTCCCTTTCATTCGTTAGTCCCTTTTGGAACCAGCATGCTTTGGGAAGAAGTCATTAAAACTCTAGGTGGTACGGCGATACTTGTCGCCGCGCTTGCCTGGCTCTCCAAATCCCTGCTAACAAATTTTTTGTCAAAAAATGTAGAGCAATTCAAGTCGGAACTACAGGCATCCAGCCAGCGAAGCATTGAGTCATTCAAGGCGAGCTTGCAGATCGAAGCTCACCGTAACGCCGTCGAGTACACAGCCCTGCATGCCAAACGAGCAGAGCTAATCTCAGAGTTGTACGCACGCTGCGTGAGTCTGTATACGCAAATCATCGGCTTGAGTCGCGAACTTGGAGCACGGGAAGTCCGAGCAGAGCACTACGCCAAACACGAGGCACACGAGGCTGAACCTTGGGAGTTAAAAGAAGGTATCCATACGCTATCGCCTGAGGAAGAAGCAAAGGCAAAAGCCTTGCATGAAGACTACAGGGCTTTCATGAACTTCTACCGAGAAAGAAAAATCTACTTCTCTGCAGATGTCTGCCAACTCATCGAATCCTTTGCAACTGCAGCAGGCTATTTGGGCGTCATGTACCAGAACGTTGCTATTCGCGACGATGAAAATCAACCATACGTCAACCCAATCGTTCTTAAGACCTGGGAGAGAACAGGCGAGCAAGCGCCTAAGCTCTTGGAGGCGCTCGAGACCGAATTTCGAGGCCTTCTTGGGGTTGGCTCAACAAAACCTCAGTTGAGTTCATGATGCACACAACCGCACATCTGGCATCGTGGCCTAACTGGGCGGTCAAACGGACGCCAACACTGGCCATGGCTTCGCCATTTTCATGGCCAGTGCTGGTGCCCTCCGCCTTCGGCTCCGGCTCCGCTTACCTTGGGCGTTGGGCATCGAAATGATCCGTATCAGCACATCGCTAGTCGTGGTTACAGTCGCGTTAGGCCTAGCTGCATGTTCCGAGAAAGGCTTTCCTGAATCTGAGGTTTACACGCTTTATTCTTCAAATTATCCAACCGACGTTGGGCGAAGTGGGGTGGCGACATTCGATCTGGCCAATATTCCAGAATTGAATGGACAGATTTGCCAAGAGGCTGCCGATCTTTATCAAGCAGACTTTGAGAAAAGCAAAAGAGAAAATGGCTGGAGCGCCAATATAAAGATGCGCCACTGGTGCGAAAAGGGGCGTTTCAAAAAGTGAAAATCGTGCAGAGGTCAATGCCCAACGATTAAGGTTAGATCGTGCGTAGCCACGATCTGAACCGGTTGTTGAACAAGCCTGGTTTGGGGTTCCCTGCAAATAGCTTTTTGAAACCCTGCCCGAAGGTGGGCGGGGTGCCCGATTCGCTGATCGGGCGGTGCCGGCATCGGCGCTCCGTCTTTCCCGTGGCCGTGGCTTACACGGCCGTCTCCGTCATCCATGGCGAACTTCGTCGCCTGACCGCACGGGCTGGAATTCGCCGCCGGATGACCTGCATCGGCGTGCCGCAACATGGGCAGAGAAACACCGGCCGGGGTTTATCCGGCAGCGGCGGACGCGGCGCGATCCTGAGAACGAGGTGCAGCAAGGCAATCAGGCTTTTTCGGTTGGGGTGCAGGAAACCGTCATTGCGCGCGCGCCGGAAAGCGTCGCGCAGCGCCCCTTACCTACGTTGCGATGGGAGCTCAACGCCGGGCTGCGAATGCTCGTCCCTGCCGGCCACCGAAAATTTGTCGGGCGTGGCGCTCGCTCGCCCTACGGCAGGTCGAATTGCCTTAAAATTCAGTTTCTTTGAATATCGTTTCCGGGGTTAGATCATGGCGATCAAAAAGGTCTTGTTGTTGGGTGGCAGCGGTTATGTCGGCACATATATCGCCAACCGTCTTTCTCAGCGCGGCGTCGAAGTGACGGTACCAACGCGCCGCCGCGAGCGCACCAAGGCTCTGATCATTCAGCCGAATGTGCTGATGCCGGAAGCCAATATTCATTGCCCGGAAACACTCGACGAATTGCTGCGTGGCCAAGATGCCGTCATCAATCTGGTGGGTATCCTGCACAGTCGTGACGTGCAATTTCCCTACAGCCATGATTTTGCCGAGGCGCACGTTGAGTTGCCAAAGAAGATCGTCGCCGCCTGCAAAGCCGCCGGCGTTCGGCGTCTGGTGCACATGAGCGCCCTCGGCGCCAGTCCTGCGGCACCCTCCGAGTATCTGGCCTCCAAGGGCGATGGCGAGGCGCTCGTCATGGCGGCACAAGGCGCACTGGATGTCACTGTTTTCCGTCCCTCGGTCATTTTTGGCCAGGGTGATGCTTTTCTCACCATGTTTGCCAAAGTGCTCAGTCTCGTTCCGTTTTTCCCGCTCGGCTTCGGTCATGCCCGCTTCCAGCCGGTCTGGGTGGCTGATGTTGCCGATGCCTTTGTTGACTGCCTGAGCGATCACACCACTTTTGGCCAGCGTTACGACCTGGTTGGCCCCAAGGTATATACGCTGCGAGAACTGGTTGATTACACCAAATCGCTGACCGGCAGCCGGGCGCGTGTCATTCCACTGAACGAAGGCCTCTCTTACCTGCAGGCCGGTTTGATGTGGCTGGCACCGCAGCCGATGATGTCGCCCGACAACCTGCGTTCAATGCAGGTCGACAACATTGCCGGCGCCGATGCCAAGCTGCCTCCCGATTGGCAGCCGAAGGCGCTGGAGGCGATTGCCCCCACCTACATTGCCCACAACACCCCGAAAGGCAAGCTCGACTCCTTCCGCTATCGCGCCGGGAGATAGTCGCTGGAGCCGCCGATGAAAATTTACATCGTCGGCGGTGCGGTTCGCGACCGCTTGCTTGGGCGAGCAAACGAAGACCGCGACTACGTGGTCGTCGGCGCCACCCCGGCCGACTTGCTGGCCTTGGGCTATCGTCCGGTAGGCCGTGATTTTCCGGTTTTCCTGCACCCCCAGAGCGGCGAAGAATACGCGCTGGCGCGCACCGAACGCAAAATAGCGCCGGGCTACCATGGCTTTGCCCTTAGCGCCAATCCCCAAGTAACGCTGGAAGAGGATCTCGCCCGTCGTGACCTGACCATCAACGCGATGGCGCAGGATTCACAAGGCCACTTGATTGACCCGTTCCACGGTCAACGCGATTTAGAGGCCGGAATTTTGCGTCACGTTGGCCCGGCTTTTGTCGAGGATCCGGTACGCATACTGCGCCTCGCTCGCTTTGCCGCCCGCTTTGCCGATTTCTCGGTCGCCCCCGAAACCATGGCACTGGTTCGCGCAATGGTTGCCGCCGGCGAAGTTGATCACCTCGTCGCCGAGCGCGTCTGGCAGGAAGTTGCCAAAGGCCTGATGGAGAGAAAGCCGTCGCGAATGTTCGAGGTACTGCGCGCCGGCGGCGCTCTGGCTCGCCTGATTCCTGAACTCGACGCCGTCTTTGGCGTACCGCAACGCGCGGATTACCACCCGGAAATCGACGCCGGCGTCCATAGCATGATGGTGCTCGACCAGGCGGCGCTTCGCGGCCTTGCCTTGCCGGTGCGCTGGGCCGCCTTGCTGCACGATCTCGGTAAAGGAACGACGCAGGCCGATATGTTGCCACGCCATCACGGCCATGAAGAGCGCAGCGCACGTCTCGCCGAGAGCGTATGCAAGCGACTGAAAGTACCCGTGGAGTGCCGCGACCTGGCGATCCTGACGGCGCGTTATCACGGCAACATCCATCGTGCCGCCGAGCTGCGGCCAGCGACGATCGTTGGCCTTTTCGAAAAAACCGATGCGCTGCGTCGTCCCGAGCGCTTTGCGCAATTACTCGCGGCTTGCCGGTGTGACTTCAACGGACGCCTGGGCTGGGAAGAACGACCTTACGACAGCCCGCAACGCCTGATAACGGCGCTTGCAGCGGTCAACACCATCAATGCCGGCGAAATCGCAGCGGCGTGCAGCGTCGACGGAAACATCCCCGAGCGGATTCGCGCAGCCCGCATCAAGGCCGTCAGAACTGCGCTAAATGATTCTCGAGATGAGCCAGAGCAGGAGTGAAAAAAGCAGTGTCGTAGCCAGCGGAAAAACATAGTTTTTTCCACGAAAGCGCAAGGCCAGGTCGCCCGGCAATTTGCCAAAGCGAACAAAGCGGGCAATGTGCGGGGCGGCAATACCCATAAGAAATATTGCAATCACCAGGGTCAATATCCATTTCAACATAATGCCTTGCGCTGCCGCCTAAACGCGCATTTAATCACGCTTCACCGGAGCAGCAGAGAACCATGATAAAAGCAACGAAACTAGACGGCCTTGAAATATTTTCCTGCAAGCCGGCTCACAAAACCACGCTGCCGCCCCTGCTCTTCGTGCACGGTGCTTTTGCTGGTGGCTGGATGTGGACCGAAACCTTTATGCCGGTATTTGCCCAAGTGGGCTATCCATGTCACGCCGTTTCGTTGCGCGGCCACGGAGGCAGCGACGGACGAGACAACATTGACTGGCTGTCGATTAGCGACTATGTCGACGATGTCGCGCGCGTCGCCGATTGGTTGGGCGAAGCGCCGGTGCTGATCGGCCATTCGATGGGTGGCTTTGTCGTCCAGAAATATCTTGAGCATCACCCGGCTGCCGGTGCCGTCCTGCTCTGCTCGGTGCCACCGCAAGGGCTGGCGGCCGCTCAATTTCATCTGATGTTGCAGAAGCCGCATCTGTTTGCCGATCTCAACAGCATCATGAGCGGCGATTGCGCCGACGTGACGACATTACGCGAGGCACTCTTCGCCGGCGATGTCGATGAGGAAATGCTGAGCACCTGGCTGAGCAAGATGCAAACCGAGTCACATCGGGCGTTGTGGGACATGTCGATGTTCAATCTGCCCAACCTGCACATGATGAATCGCCCGCCGATGCTTATTCTTGGCGCCGAGAAGGACGTCCTGGTGCCGGCTTTTCTGGTTCAGACGACCGGCCACACCTACAATCTTCCGGTTCATATCTTCCGCAACATGGGTCATGCCGTGACTCACGAAAAAGAATGGCCGCTAGTCGCGGCCACTATCGGCAAATGGCTGGAAACCCTTACATCTTGACGTCTATGCTATTCCCGAGATGCGGCGGATTGACCGCCTGGGGGATGCCTTCCAGTAGCTGGACAAGGAACTGTTCCTGAATGTCCAAGGCCTTTTTCAGTATCAAAGTCCCCGCAACGTCGCCTGATTTGGCTTGCGACAGTGCCGTGCTTAAACTACTAACATTTGCGATGTCCATCTCAAGCGGCTCCAAATTCATTACACTACTTGTCCAGTTTAGTCCTCGTTCGCTATTTAGCAATGAATCAATCCGATAAAGATATGACGGCAAGTGTAATTCGCGATGCAATTCGCGAAAAACATCAGCGCAAATCGCTTCCGGCGGCCGACATTGAGGCATTGGAAGCCTCTTTGCTGGCCGATATAGAAACTTTTGATCTTGATGCAGCCGAGCGCCGTGCGCGCCAGGACGCATCGGCCAATGCATTTGCCGGCATGGTCGACCCGGCGGTTGAGTATCCGGAAATCGTCCCGGCGCCGCCCCCTCGTGTCTCTCCCAAAACAAGCTCAAACGTCAATGTCGCCGCCGACGAAATGGCTCCCGTGCCGTTCAGCGAAACGGGCAGTCTGCTTGATCAGTTGCGGCAGCAGGCCGCAATTCAGCAACATGACGAAACGCTTGTTCAGTCCGAACGCTCCGCCGGCAATAAACTGATTGATGAGACGCTCAAGTTCATTTTTTTCTATCTTCACGATCTCGTTCAGCAACTCAATATTCTGAAACCGGCCATTCCGCGGACGTATTCGCTGGCCGAGAAGTTCGAGCTCAACAAGTTGGTCTGGCAGGACGGTTTTGCCGACTACCGAACGCAAGCCCAGAGTGTCGGTGCCATGCTCGAACTGGTGACGTTGACCTATCATCTGCAAGCTCCAGATTCACTAAAAATGGAGCGCGGCGGTGAAGTTGCCGAGCGTTTTCGAACCATGTTGTTTGATTTCGGCCTGCAGTTCTCGTTCAAGGAGTTCAAAAACGATCGCCGCTACGTTGAGCGTGTGGAATTCGAAATTCAACGCCAGTTGAGCGTCAGCGTCCGCTGGCGTGCCGACTACAAGCGCGGGCTGCTGGTTTTTGAATCACGCAATTTCGAGCGACTGGGTGGAATTTCCTTCACCGTGCGCCCAGGGGCTGTCGATTTCGCTTTGCTCGAAGACTTAAGCAAGCTCATTCTCGGTCAACCGAGCCGCTTCCGGGAATTGGCGAAACGCTGATTGATCTCGCCGCCGTCGAACCATCGGTGGCTTTGGTGTTCTGATTGCGCATGAACGCTCCCGAATCCCCATTGGCACACGCAACACTGGAAGAACTGGTTTTCGACAACAGCTTTGCCGGCCTGCCAGAAAATTTCTACACCCGCCTCCCCCCCGCGGGTTTGCCTGACCCTTATTTGGTCGCTTTCAGTCAGCCCGTCGCCGAAATGACCGGACTAACTCCCCAGGAAGCGCAGCGCCCTCTGTTTTGCGAGGTCTTTGCGGGTAACGTCTTGCTCGCAGGGAGCGCACCTTTAGCCGCGGTGTATTCCGGCCATCAGTTCGGTGTTTGGGCCGGGCAATTGGGTGACGGGCGTGCGCACTTGCTGGGCGGTTTGTCGAACCGACTCGGACATTGGGAAATTCAGCTCAAGGGAGCCGGCAGGACACCCTACTCACGCGGCGCCGATGGGCGAGCCGTGTTGCGTTCATCGATCCGCGAGTTTTTGTGTTCGGAAGCAATGGCGGCACTTGGTATTCCGACGACCCGGGCACTATGCGTTGTCGGTGCCGACTTGGGAGTTCGGCGCGAAGCGATGGAATCGGCGGCGGTGGTAACTCGCGTCGCGCCCAGTTTTGTGCGTTTTGGTTCTTTCGAGCACTGGGCATCGCGCGGCAAGAATGGCGAATTACAGCGTCTGGCCGATTACGTCATCGACACTTTCCGTCCCGAATGCCGTTCTTTCGACAACCCTTACTCGGCATTGCTTGCCGACGTAGCAAGGCGAACCGGCGAATTGATCGCCCACTGGATGGCAGCGGGTTTCATGCACGGGGTGATGAATACGGACAACATGTCCATTCTCGGGCTAACACTCGATTACGGCCCCTTCGGCTTCATGGAGGCTTTCGATGCGGGTCATATTTGCAACCATTCAGACGAGGGGGGGCGTTACGCCTACCGCAATCAGCCGCAGGTTGCCCAGTGGAATCTCTACCGCCTGGCTGACGCCATGGCGACGCTGATCGGCAGCAAGCCGAGTACCGCCCAGGCGGTAGTCGACGCGCATTATGGGGACGCCTTTGAAAGTCGCTTTGAGCAGTTGATGCGCGCCAAGCTCGGCCTGGCTGCTGCGCACCCCAGCGACGAGGACTTCATCGCCGAAACCTTTGCCTTGTTGCAGCAGCACCGTCCTGACTTCACCCTGTTTTTCCGCGCGCTATCCCGGCTGCCAGCGGCGGCCAACCGCGAAAACCAGGCCACAATTGACGCTCCCCTGCGCGACCAATTTATTGACCGCAGTGCTTGTGATACCTGGCTGACCCACTGGCGCAGCCGACAGTCGTCGACGCCGTGGCCGGATGACCAGCGTGAGGCGGCGATGCTGGCAGTTAATCCCAAATATATTCTGCGCAACTGGCTTGCCGAAACGGCAATTCGCCACGCCCGAAATAATGATTTCTCCGAACTGGAACGCCTGCGCGTGTGCTTGAGCCGGCCTTACGACGAGCAGCCGGGATTTGAATCCTATGCCGCCTTGCCGCCGGATTGGGCACAAGGGCTTGAGGTCAGCTGCTCCAGCTAAACACTCAAGAAAAAAGGCCGGTAGCTTGCGCTTACCGGCCTTGTCGGTGCCTCGGGAGCGATTACTGAACCTGCTGAATCCCGGCGATTGCCCAGCCTTTACTGCCATCACGCGGCTTGGTCATGTGCCAGATTTCGTCGAAGTGCTGCGCCGCAGCATCACGTTCTTCGCCGATCAAACCGTGGAAGCGGACACTGACGATATAGCGGGTGGATTCCTCGACCACATCGAGTACTTCGGCATCCAACTGGGCGACATCCGTTTCTTGCGCAGCACCCTTGCGCTCATCTATGCCCATCTTGATTTCAGCGAACATCTCAGGCGTCGTAAATTCCCGGATATCGTCAAGATTGCCGGCATCATTGGCCGCTTGTAGGCGAATAAAGTTGATTTTGGCGTTACGGACAAAACCGGCGCTGTCAAAGTCGGCGGGAATCGAACCGGTCGCGGCAGCAACCGCCGGGGCGGATACCGAGCCAGCCGCCGGGATGAAGTCAGGCACTGAGCGACTGCGCTCAAAGTTGGCGCCGGCGCCGGCATACTGCAGGCCGCCTTGCTGCGCCGCCGCTTTTTTGCGCATGACAAACCCGACAACCATCACAACAGCCAGAATCAGCAAGCCGATCATCATCATGTTGGCCAGACCTTCACCAAAGCCAAAATGTGATGCCAATGCGGCGAGGCCGAGGCCGGCGGCCAGGCCAGCGAGCGGCCCCATCCAGGAGCGCTTGGGCTGCGCAGCAGGGGCGGCGGCGGGAGCGCCGGGCTTGGCGGCAGCAGCTTGGCTGGGAGCGGCCGGGCTGCTCGGGGCAACCGACTGCCGCTGCATACCGGCAGAGGAGCCACCACCAAGGCGTTTGGCTTCCGCGTCCGCAATCGACAGGGTAAAGCCGAGAACCAGTGCGGCGGCCATCAGGGCAAAGTTTTTCATGAGTGTCTCCGTGAATGAGGATGAAACGAGGTGCAGCTTACGTCAGGGCGATTCTTTGTAAAACAAGAGAAAAGCTCAGTATTTCTTCGATAAAAGCAGATATCGGGGCGTGCACATAAAACTTTAGCAGGTGGCTCTATGCCGGCATGAAGCAGCGGTGACCACCATCTTCCACCTGATGCAGGGGGTAGCCGTAGAGTTGGGAGAGATTTTTTGCCGTCAGAATCGAGTCAACCGTCCCAATCTCGGTCTGTCCGTCGTTATGGATAAGTAAGGCGCGGTCGCAGAAACGATGCGCCAGTCCGGGGTCGTGCAAGACCATGATGACGCCGGCACCGCAGTCGCGGGCAGCGCCGGAAAAAAGTTCAAGTACCGCCATCTGGTGATTGAGATCAAGATGCGCCAGAGGTTCGTCGAGCAAGTAAAGGCCGGCCGCCTGAGCCAGTAGCGTGGCGATATTGAGGCGCTGGCGCTCGCCACCGGAGAGCGTATGTACCTGTCGTGTTTCCATGTTGCGCAGGCCGACTGCCGCCAACGCGCCGCGGGCGATTTCGCTATCGCGCCCGCTTTCCCAGTCCCAGCGGCCAAGGTGCGGGTGGCGCCCGGTGAGCACGGTTTCCAGTACGCCGGAACCAAAGGGATCGCTCAGGTATTGCCCGAGCCAGGCACGGCGCAAGGCCGCTGCGCGCGGTGCCAGTTGGTGACAATCCACGCCGTCGAGCAAGACCCGGCCGCTGGCGGCAGGGCGCAAGCCGGCCAAAGTTAATAAAAGCGTCGATTTGCCGGCGCCATTACAACCGAGAATGGCCAGACGCTCGCCTTGATTGAGCACCAGATCAAGGGTGTGAACGAGGCAGCGTTCACCGATCTCGATGCGCAGCTGACGCACCTCAAGCAAGTGGGTCATTTCGGCTGCCTTGATAATAAATAGAGGAAAACAGGTACGCCGATCAATGCCGTCAACACCCCGACCGGCAACTGTTGCGGTGCGGCCACGGTGCGTGCCAGCGTATCGGCAAATACCAGTAGTGAGCCACCGGCCAGTGCCGAGGCGGGTAATAAAAGCCGCTGGTCATTGCCTGTGGCAAGACGCACCAAATGCGGCACGACCAGTCCGATGAAGCCAATTGAGCCAGCCGTCGTCACCGCAGCGGCCGTCGCCAACGATGCCAGCAAATAAATGACATAGCGCAGGCGATTGACCGCAACACCGAGCGCTTGCGCCTGCATGATGCCGCGCGCCAGCAAATTCAGTTCGCGGGCGAAGGGCATCGCCACACCAAGCGCGACGATCAGCGCCAAAAATCCGGGCCACCAATTGCCGGCCTGCGCCAAGTCGCCCATCAGCCAGAACAGCATTCCGCGCAGACGGTCATCAGGGGCAATCGCCAGCATCAGGGCAACCAGCGCACCGCAGCCGGCAGCCACAATAACGCCGGTGAGCAGCAGGCGTGTCTGCGTCCAGCTGCCGTCACCATGCGCCAGACCGAAGACCAAAAGCATGGCGCCCAACGCGCCGACAAAGGCCAGCCCGTCGATGCCGACTGCCGGTAACCCAAGCAGGATGGCGAATAGTGCCCCGACCCCGGCACCGCCGGAAATCCCCAGCACGTAAGGGTCGGCCAGCGGATTGCGCAACAGAACCTGCATCAGCGCCCCGGCCAAGGCGAGCAAGCCGCCGCAGGCAAAGCCAGCCAACGCTCGGGGCAGGCGTAACTGGAGGACGATATCGGCGCCTTCGGACTCGCCACCGAAAAGTGCCGCAAAAACGGCAGGTGCCGAGACTGAAAACGTACCCACCATCAGCGCCATCAAAACACTCGCCACTGCCAGCAGGCAGAACAGAACAATGATCAAGGCGGCGCGACGGCGGGAGGGCATCAGCGGAAGGTGTAGCTTGCCGTCAATAGAAAGGAGCGACCATCGGCAGGATAAAAATAATAATCAGAGCGGAACGCCGAATAACCGGCAAAGGGCGCATAGTTTTTGTCCATAGCGTTGAGTAGACGAGCAGAGATTGACCACGGCTTGAAGTTCCACCCGGCCATCAAGTCAATCGTTGTGTAGCTACCCTGTTTTTCCTGCGCATTGACGAAGTCACTGCTGAAATATCGCTCTCCGACATAGTTGACGACAGCTGAGTACTGCCCAACTCCCCCGCCGTCCCAACTCAGTCGGGTCGATGCCTTGTTTTTTGGCGTGAGTGGAACCTCCTTGCCGCTGTAGGTTCCTTCGCGGAAACTTGCGTCGGCAAACGTGTAACTGGCGCGCGCAAGCAATGACGTTGTGATACGCCAATCGGCCTCTAGTTCGACACCCTGCCGGCGCGTCTTGTCGAGGTTGACGTTGGCAAATTGTGCTCCGTCGTAAGCAATCTCGTCCTCCAGGATCATGCGGTAGAGCGCCGCTCGTGTTTTGATCGACCCTATCGTCAAACTACCGCCGATTTCGCTAAGTGTTCCGGTCTGTGGCTTGAGATTGCCGGCAAATGTCGGATTTCCGGTGATCGGATCGAAGCCAAAGAGTTCGTCGGTGTTGGCAAAGCGGAAGGTAGTACCGCGCTTGCCGTAGACGCGCCAGCCATCGTCAGCGTAGCTGAGACCGACATCCCAAGCGTTCCGGGCATAGTCCGCGCTGCCGCTGATTGCGGGCTGAGTCCCGAAAAATCCGATGAAGGCATCCTGCGCGGCTGACTGCTTGACCTGTTGGTTGCGTACGCCTACGGTGCTGGCGAGGCCGCCTGTCCATTCGGTGATGTTTTGAAAATAGACGCCGGTGCTGTCCTGCCTGGCACTTTGCGCTGCCGAGCTTGAATAGTTGGCGTCCACTTTCCCGGAGTAATAATCAATGCCGAGGACAGTTTCGCTCTTTCGACTGCCAAGACCATGCTGCCAGCTTAGACGCGGGGTTAGCGACCAAGTGTCGCGCGATCGATCCGACTCGCTGCCAAATGAGACGTATCTGGCGTGTCCATCCTGATGGTCGTAAGCAACTTCCGCTTCGAAATTCAGCGTGTCGGTGACGGGAAGTGCGATTCCTGGGCGAAATCGGTATCCGTCGTTGCGCTGCGAGTCCCGGGGGCTGTTGGATAACTTCGGGCTGGCGTGATACTCGGCGCTGAGCAAATATCCCGGGAGTCCTGCTTGGTCATTGAACACGGCAAAATCGATGAAGGCTTGGCCTTTTCCAACATAGAGTGCGCCACGGCCACTGAGCGCCGCCTGTTCGGTGTGTGAATTCTGGCGCCACCCATCGGTCTGGGCGTAGTGCCCGAAAAGATTGAAGTAGCCGGTTTCTTGAGCAACGGTGGCGTTGGCGTCGATTGTTCGGGTGTTATGGGAGCCGCTGCCGACAGAAACGCCGACGCGTGGTTTGGCGGATTGGTCAGTGATGATGTTTATGACTCCGCCGGTTGCTCGGTCACCGTACAGCACGGTACCGGCACCGCGCAAAATTTCGATACGCTGCACGCTATCAAGCGGGATTGCCGACCAATTAATCCCCCCCATGTCGATCGGGTTGAGTCGCTGACCATCCAGTAGTATCAGTGTGTTGCTGCCTGCAGTTTCGCCAAAACCACGAATATCTACCGTTGAATCGATACCCAAGCCACCATAGAGTGCGCGAACCTCAAGTCCGGCGCTTCCCTTGAGAACGCCAGGCAGATCACGTGCCGGGGTATTGCGGATGTCGACACCCGTAATAATGCTGACATTGGCTGGCACCTTGACGTCACTCTCGCTGAAGCGAGTCGCCGTAACCACTACCGGATCGAGGGCGGCGAGTTTCAATGGTTCTGCCGCAACAGAATAAAAAGGTAATAGCGACAACATTGCCGCCAACGGCTTCAAAGGTGGATACATGATTTTCCCTTCCCGGCGGGCGTCCCCGCGTGCCGGAATAACATTGAGAAGAAAATGCGGGAAGGGCGGGTCGGCAGAACCGGCACCACAACCCCGTGGCACTTCCGTAGATGTCTTAGGCCGGTATCCGGGCTTGCAAGTTTTGACGTATCGCCTTCCCAGGATGACTCCCAGTGGCTTCGTGATACGCCCGCACTTACTGACCGTTGCGGGGGCAGCAGCGGCTTTGTCTCAATGGAGACGCACCGCTTTCCCGTTTAACTGCGCTTGGAACGACCGCACGCAGCACCTGAAACGCCACGAATCATACATGGCTCCCTGCTGTGTCGCATCAAAAACATGCTCGCCACTATCCATAAAGCACTTTTAGAATAGAGGCTTAGTCCTTGACCAAGCTGCATTTTTCCCTCTATAGTTAATCCCATGCAAAGCAAACTTGAAGCACTCGAATCGAAGATTGAACGGGTTGTTACCCTGGTTCAACAATTGCGTGCCGAGAACGAAGTCCTCAAAAATCAAAATGCCGCTGCCGAATCCGAGCGTCTGCATCTGCGCCAGACGGTGACAGCGGCGCGCGAACGCCTTGAAGGCCTTGTCGACAAACTCCCGGAAGGTCTCTGAGATGAACGGCGACCAAAACTTTCTCGACGTCAAGATCATGGGGCGGGAATACCGTGTGGCCTGTAGTCCGCAAGAGCATGAAGCTTTGTTGCAGGCTGTTGCAATGGTCGACAAAAAAATGCGTGAAATTGCTCAGCGAACCAAGAACACCATTGCTGAGCGCGTGGCTGTCATGGCGGCTTTAAATATTGCCCACGAACACCTCTCAGAAGCATCTGACAAGCCGCAAAAAGTTCTTTCCGAATCTCTTGATACTTCTGAAGCGAAGCGTATTATCAATTCCATGGGAGCACGGCTTGATACCGTGCTGGCGCCCCAGCAGCAACTGGACATCTGATTCTGGCGCTGTTGGAACGCTTCCGCCGATCGTCCCCTGCGGTGTTTGTTTAGACCATATATTCCTTGAACCAATGCTAATTGGCATCGGTTGCGAACCAGATAAGCCGCTGTTGTGCACACCCTTATTCGGGTGTTCCTGATGCGGAAGGAATGCAACCACTCTGAACCCAGGTTCAGGATGCCGGTCTGACGGCACTCGCGGGGGCTTTTTTTGCCTTCGGCGATGATGGAAATTCATCTCTCGATCGTGCTGGGTTTCCCCCTGCCCCCTACCCCTCATGCATCTGATGTTCGATAATCAGCTGACAACGTAAGAGGCGCTGCCGGTTGCGATCAGAAGGCCGGTGTCGTTGACCAGTGTCATTTGAACCGAAGCAATACGACCGCCGAGACGGGTGATTCGTCCGCTGGCAAGGAAGGTTTTGCCAATACCCTGGTGCAGGTAGTCGGTGCGCAAGTCGATGGTGCCGACCCGGCCGAAGCGATGGACAAGTTGCTCGGTGGATTCGCTGTTGAACTTTTCGGCAATTGCGACGGTGACGGCAAAGCCGCCGACAGTGTCGAGCGCGGTAGAAATGACGCCGCCGTGCAGACGGCCGTGTTGATAGTGACCGATCAGTTCGGGACGCATGGCAAAAATCAGCGCCGGGGTACCCGGCTCGCAAGAAACGACCTTGAGGCCAAGCAGCTCATTGAAACAGATGCGATGCTCGAACATATCGCGCAGATGGGTTTCGAGGCGAGCCTGTTCTTCAGGTGATCGGCGCGGCAAGTGATTGTTGGAGGTCATGATTCTCGGCAAAGGTGAGTGGCGCTGCGGCGGGCGCCGCCCTGTCGCTACTGATTTTAGCGTAGCTTGCCGTCGGCTCGTCGCTTTGCGGCGAGTGTCGGCGGGCGCCGGTGCGACTGATCTCTTGTCAGGATATTGGTTGGGGGAAAGTAAAATGATAATTTTGCTGCGACGCAGCATACAATCCCCGTTCGAGTCCGAGAGCAGCATTTTTTTCATCCGCGTTAACGGCTCCCAACCGTCGCTGCCCAACGTTTGAGTAAAGCCATGAGCAAAATTATCGATGTAACCGAGTTGTGCCTGCGCGATGCGCACCAAAGCCTGCTGGCGACACGCATGGCGCTGGAAGACATGGTGCCGGCCTGTGCCGATATTGATCAGGCCGGCTACTGGTCGGTCGAATGCTGGGGTGGGGCGACTTTTGATGCCTGCATTCGTTTCCTTAATGAAGACCCCTGGGAGCGCCTGCGCACTTTCCGCCGCTTGCTGCCCAATTCGCGCCTGCAGATGTTGCTGCGCGGGCAGAATTTGCTCGGCTACCGGCATTACGAGGACGGTGTCGTCGACCGTTTTGTCGATAAGGCCGCTGAAAACGGCATGGATGTCTTTCGTGTTTTCGATGCCTTGAACGACATTCGCAACATTCGCCAGTCGGTCAATGCCGTGCGCCGCAATGGCAAGCACGCGCAGGGGACGATCTGCTACACGGTGAGCCCGCTGCATACGACCGCAACCTTCATCGACATGGCCGAGCGCCTTCTTGAGCTGGGTTGCGACTCGATCTGCCTGAAAGACATGGCGGCGCTGCTCAAGCCGCAACCAGCCTACGATATTGTCAAAGGCATCAAGGCGCGTTGTGGTCAGGAGGTGCGGGTGCATGTCCACACGCATTCGACCACCGGCGTTACCCTGGTTTCCTTGATGAAAGCCATCGAAGCCGGCGCCGATGGGGTCGACACCGCGATCAGTTCGCTGAGCCTGGGACCCGGCCACAATCCAACCGAAAGCCTGGTCGCCATGCTTGACGGTACGGCTTACGAGGCCCGGTTGAACAAGGCCTGCCTGCATCGCATCAAGGATCACTTTGCCGCTTTGCGCCCGCGCTATCAAGCCTTCATGTCCAATATCAATGGGGTTGAAACCGATATTTTCGACAGTCAGATACCGGGCGGGATGATCTCCAATATGGAGAGCCAACTCAAGCAGCAGAATGCCGCCGACCGTTTGCCGGAAGTCATGATCGAGGTGCCGCGCGTGCGCGAGGATGCCGGTTTTCCGCCGCTGGTGACGCCCTCCAGCCAGATTGTCGGCACCCAGGCGGTATTCAATGTGCTGATGGGGCGATACAAAGTCATCTCCAGCGAGTTTGCCGACCTCATGCTCGGTTACTACGGCAAGGCACCGGGCGAACGCGATCCGCAGGTTCTGGCGCAGTCTGCCCAGCAGGCGCGCAAGGAGCCCATCGTTGAGCGGCCGGCCGATCTTTTGTCACCCGAGTGGGCCGCCCTTGAAGCGGCCGCCGGGGCGTTGCCGGGTGCCGATGGCAGCGAAGAGGATGTTTTGACTTACGCCATGTTCCCGCAGGTAGCTCCGGGGTTTTTCGCCAGTCGTGCACTCGGCCCGAAGAATCTCGGGCACGATCCGGCGGCGCTGGCCAAGTCGCCAGGTTCAGCGGTCGGGTCGCCACCGCTGTCATCACCGCTGACTTACGATGTCAAACTGAACGGCCGCTCGCACCGGGTTTCGGTCGCCCCGGTCGGCGAATAGACGGGAATTACCATGAGCACCATGCAGGACAAAATTGCCGAACTCCGGCGACGCCGTGAGGAGGCCACCCTCGGGGGTGGAGCCGAGAAGCTGGAAAAGCACCGTCAGTCGGGGCGGCTGACCGCCCGTGAACGGGTGGCCGCATTGGTGGATGCCGGCAGTTTCGAGGAAATCGGCCAATTGGCGAGTCACCGCGCGACGCTGTTCGGCATGCAGGACAAAACCTTCGCCGCCGACGGAGTCATCACCGGTGCAGCGTCGATTGCCGGTCATCTCGTTCATTTGGCCAGTCAGGATTTCACAGTGGCCGGTGGTTCGGCCGGCGAGATGCATTCGATCAAGGTCGCCGAGATCATGCACGCCTCGCTGAAGACCGGCTCCCCCTTTGTTTTTATTAACGATTCCGGTGGTGCCCGGGTGCAGGAAGGGATTGCCGCCTTGTCCGGCTACGGCAAGGTCTTTCACGCCAATGTGATGCTTTCGGGTGCTGTGCCGCAGATTTCGCTGATCTGCGGCCCGTGTGCGGGCGGCGCTGCCTACAGCCCGGCACTGACCGATTTCATCATCCAGACCCGCCAGGCGCAGATGTTCATTACCGGGCCGCAAGTGATCAAACAGGTGACCGGCGAAACGGTGACGGCCGACGAACTGGGCGGGCCCGATTCGCACATGGTTCATTCCGGGGTCATTCACTTCATCGCCGACGACGACCGGCACGCCATCGCTTTGTGCCGCAAACTGCTTGGCTTCCTGCCGTCAAACAATCTCGAAGACCCGCCGATTCTCGAGGGGGATTATTCGATCGCCCCCAATCCGTTGCTGGAAACCCTTTTGCCGGAGCAAAGCAAGCAGGGATACGACGTTCGCGAGGTAATCGCCGCGGTCGTCGATAACGGCGACTTTCTGGAAGTTCAGGCGGCTCACGCGATGAACATCGTTGTCGGCTTTGCCCGCATCTGCGGCAGTTCGGTGGGCATTGTCGCCAATCAGCCATCGGTCAAGGCCGGGGTGCTCGACATCAACGCCTCGACCAAGGCAGCCCGCTTCATCCGTTTCTGCAATGCCTTCAACATTCCGCTGCTCACCTTCGTCGATGTTCCCGGCTTCATGCCGGGCGTCGAGCAGGAATATGGCGGCATCATTCGCCACGGCGCCAAGCTGCTCTTCGCTTACTCGTCGGCCACCGTCCCCAAGATCACCGTCATTCTGCGCAAAAGCTATGGTGGGGCTTATCTGGCGATGTGCGGCAAGGATCTCGATGCCGACCGCGTGTTTGCCTGGCCAACGGCGGAAATCGCCGTGATGGGTGCCGAGGGCGCGGCGGAAATCGTTTTCCGCAAGGAAATCGCCGACGCTGAACATCCCGAGGAGCGGCGCGCCGAATTGATCGCCAGCTATCGCGACACCTTCTCCAACCCGTATGTCGCCGCCGAACAACGTCTCGTCGATGCCGTCATTGAGCCGGCGCTGACCCGCCAGCACATCGCCCAGGCGCTCGAATACCTGCGCATCAAACGTATCCCCAGGCCGCACAAAAAGCATGGCCTGATCCCACTTTAGGACGATCATGGATCAGCATTTGCCAGCCGACCAGGAACTCCAAGCACTGATTGCGCAAATGCGCGAGCAGATCGCCGCCCTCAACCACCGGGTCAATGAACTCGAACTGTGCGTCGCCGGCAACCAGCCCAGCGCCGCGACGGCGCCGAGCGAAGAAGAGTTGCTGATCATTGCGGCAGCAGTGGCCGCCTACCTCGGCGTACGCGCCAGCATTCGCCAGGTGCGCCTGGTGCACTCCAGCGCCTGGGGGCAGGTTGGCCGTATCGGCGTCCATGCCTCACATCGGCTTCATTGATTGGAAAGCAGCGTGAAACTACGAATTACCATCGACGAAAAAACGTATGAGGTTGAGGTCGACGTCGCCGAAACCGAGCATGCCAGCCTGCCGCCAGCCTATCCGGTCGGCTCGGCACGACTGACCGGGAGCGCTGCCAGTCCACCGCCGGCAGTCCCCAAAGGAAAAGATGCCGGCGACGCGGACAGCGAGACCAAACGCTGCCGGAGCCCGGTTTCCGGAACGATCGTCAAGGTTCTCGTCAGTGCCGGAGCGACAATTCAGGCTGGCGACTCCCTGCTGCTGCTCGAAGCGATGAAGATGGAAACCAACATTACCGCACCGCTTGCCGGAGTCATTGCCGCCGTCAATGTCAAAGCCGGCGAGCATGTACAGACCGGCGACGTGCTGATTGAATTTGCCTGAGCGCCGATTGAGCCGGTAGCGCCAACGAGAAACAGGCCGAACGCCACTTGCGTGGGGTTCGGCCTGTTTTTTGCCGCGCCGCGCTCAGCTTTGCCGGCCGGCTTCGCTACTTCTTGCGTGGCGGCGGCACGTCGGTACAACTGCCGTGGGCAACTTCGGCGGCCATGCCGACGGTTTCGCCGAGCGTCGGGTGCGGGTGGATGGTCTTGCCGATATCGACGGCGTCGCAGCCCATTTCGATGGCCAGGCAGACTTCGCCGATCATGTCGCCGGCGTTGGGGCCGACAATGGCGCCGCCGATGACGCGATGCGTTTCGGCATCGAAGATCAGCTTGGTGAAGCCGTAGTCGGCACCGTTGGCGATGGCGCGACCGGAGGCCGCCCACGGGAACTTGGCCGACTCAACCTTGCGCCCCTCCTTTTTCGCCTGTTCTTCGGTGATGCCGACCCAAGCCACTTCCGGATGGGTGTAGGCAACGCCGGGAATCACCGTGGCGTCGAAGGCGGCGCGCGCCAAGTCGGGCTTGCCCTGCAAGTCGCCGGCAGCGACTTCCGCCGCGACGTGCGCTTCATGCACGGCCTTGTGCGCGAGCATCGGCTGGCCGACGATGTCGCCGATGGCGAAAATGTGCGGGACATTGGTTCGCATCTGCGCATCCACGTTGATAAAACCGCGCTCGGTGAGTGCCACACCAGCCTTCTCGGCGGCGATTTTCTTGCCGTTCGGCGAACGCCCTGCGGCTTGCAGGATCATGTCGTAACGCACGGCATCGGCATTCGGTGCCGCTTCACCTTCGAATTTGACCCATAGACCGTCTTCCTTCGCGTCGACAGCCACTGTCCTGGTCTTCAGCATGATCTTGTCAAAACGAGCCAGATTCTGCTTTTCCCACACCTTGACGGCATCACGGTCAGGGCCTTGCATGAGGCTGTCCATCATTTCGACGACGTCCACTTTGGCACCCAGCGTCGAATAGACCGTGGCCATTTCGAGGCCGATGATGCCGCCGCCGATCACCAGCATTTTTTTCGGCACAAAGCGCAATTCGAGCGCGCCCGTCGAGTCGACGATACGTGGATCGCGCGGGATGAAGGGCAGATGCATGGCCGCCGAACCGGCAGCGATGATGCATTTCTGGAACTTGATGACCTTTTTGGCGCCGGTCTTTTCCTGGCTGCTGCCGGTGGTCTCTTCGACTTCAAGGTGATGCGCGTCGAGGAAATGGCCGTAGCCGCGCACGATATCGACCTTGCGCCCCTTGGCCATGCCGGCCAGGCCGCCGGTCAGCTTGCCGACGACCTTGTCCTTGTGGGCGCGCAGGGTGTCGATGTCGACCGTCGGCGCGGCAAACGTGACACCCAGATCAGCCGCGTGCCGGGCTTCGTCAATGACGGCGGCGACGTGCAGCAGCGCCTTCGACGGAATGCAGCCGACGTTGAGGCAAACGCCGCCGAGGGTTGCATAACGCTCGACGATAACCGTCTTCATGCCGAGATCGGCAGCGCGAAAAGCCGCGGAATAGCCACCGGGGCCGGCGCCGAGAACCAGCATTTCGCACTCGATATCGGCACCGCCGGCATGGCTGCCGGCGACAGGGGCGGACACCGGCGCCGCCGGAGCGGCAACCGGTGCGGCGGCTTGTGGCGCCGGAGCAGCCGCCGCAGCACCTGCTTCAACCTTGATCAACAGCGTGCCTTCGGCCACCTTGACTCCGAGTTGAACCAGCACTTCCTTGACGACGCCGGCGACCGGCGACGGCACATCCATCGTCGCCTTGTCCGACTCCAGCGTGCAGATGGCGTCGTCGACCTTGATGCTGTCGCCGACCTTAACGAACAGGTCGATGACCGGCACTTCGGCAAAATCGCCGATGTCGGGGACGTTGACTTCTACCAGATGGCTCATGCTGCTCTCCCCTTACAGCGCGACACGACGGAAGTCGGCCAGCAACTGCGCGATGTAGACATTGAAGCGGGTCGCCAGCGCACCGTCGATAACGCGGTGATCAGCGGTCAGCGAGAGCGGCAGGACGAGGCGCGGCACGAAGGCCTTGCCATCCCAAACCGGCTTCATGGCCGACTTATTGACGCCGAGAATGGCGACTTCCGGGGCATTCACAATCGGCGCAAAGTAGGTGCCGCCAATGCCGCCGAGGCTGGAAATCGTGAAGCAGGCGCCGGACATGTCGGCCGGTTTCAGCTTTCCGTCACGTGCCTGTTTGGCCAGATCGCCGGATTCCTGCGCCAGATCGAAGACTGATTTCTTGTCGGCGTTCTTGATCACCGGGACGACCAGACCGTTCGGCGTGTCGGCGGCAAAACCGATATTGAAGTACTTTTTCAGGATCAGGTTGTCGCCATCAAGCGAGGCATTGAATTCGGGGAATTTCTGCAAGCCCTTGACGCACGCCTTGATCAGGAAAGCCAGCATGGTCAGCTTGGCACCGCCACCTTTTTCGTTTTCCTTGTTGAGCAAGACACGGAAGGCTTCAATGTCGGTAATGTCGGCATCTTCGTGATATGTCACGGCCGGGATCATGACCCAGTTGCGCGACAAGTTCTGGCCGGAAATCTTCTTGATGCGCGACAACGGCTTGACCTCGACCTCGCCGAACTTGGCGAAATCGACCTTTGGCCACGGCAGCAGATCGAGCGAGCCGCCTCCCGTGATGCCGCCACCAGCCACGGTCGCCGAGCCGGCCACGGCGCCGGACAAAACGCTTTTGACGTACTTGGTCAAATCTTCCTTGACGATGCGATTTTTCGGGCCGCTGGCCGTTACCTTGTTCAGATCGACCCCGAGTTCGCGGGCGTAGGCGCGCACCGACGGCGAGGCATGAACCTTGGCGCCAGCCGGCAAGGCAGGCGCCAGCACCGCCGGCGCAACCGCGGCGGTCGACGCAGAAACGGGGGCAGCAACCGGAGCGGCAACCGAAACGGGTGCCGGAGCCGCAGCTTGCGGAACGACCGCCGCAGCCGTGCCGGCCGTGGCTACCTTGATCAAAACCGAGCCTTCGCCGACTTTGGTGCCGATCTGGACGAGCACTTCCTTGACCGTACCGGCGACGGTGGACGGAACATCCATCGTTGCCTTGTCGGATTCCAGGGTGGCGATAGCATCGTCGACCTTGATGCTGTCGCCGACCTTGACGTAAAGCTCAATGACCGGGACTTCGGCGAAGTCGCCGATGTCCGGCACCTTGACTTCAAGCACCTCGCCACTGGCCGTCGGCGCGGCAGCGGGGGGCGTTGCCGGGGCAACGCTAGCTGCCACCGGGGTCGCCGCGGCAACCGCGCCGCCGGTTTCAACCTTGATCAAAACCGCACCCTCGCCGACCTTGGCGCCGAGCGCCACCAACACTTCCTTAACGACGCCGTCGACGGTGGACGGGACATCCATGGTCGCCTTGTCCGATTCCAGAGTGACGATCGCATCGTCAACCTTGATCTTGTCGCCGACTTTGACAAATAACTCGATGACCGGGACGCTGTCGAAATCGCCGATATCGGGGACGCTGACTTCAATGATTTGGCTCATGTTGTCTCTCCCTTAAACGCTCAGCGGATTCGGCTTGTTCGGATCAAGCTTGTACTTGACGAGGGCGGCGGCAACGATTTCGCGCTTGATTTCGCCGCTGTCGGCCAGCGCCTTGAGGGCGGCCAGCGTCACCCAGTGGCGGTCAACCTCAAAGTGGTGGCGCAACTTCTCGCGAGTATCCGAGCGGCCGAAACCGTCGGTGCCGAGCGTGACGTAAGCTGCCTTGACGAAAGGACGGATCTGCTCGGAATAGAGCTTGATGTAGTCGGTAGAGGCAACCACCGGCCCCTTGGCGCCGGCCAGTTTTTCCTCGACATGCGAACGCCTCGGTTCTTCGAGCGGATGCAGCAGGTTCCAGCGCTGAACGTCCTGACCATTGCGCGCCAGTTCGTTCATGCCCGGGCAAGCCCAAAGGTCGGACTCGACACCCCAGTCGGCCTTGAGCAAGTTGGCAGCAGCGATGACTTCGCGGAAGATAGTGCCGGAGCCTAGCAGTTGAACGCGCGGCGCCGCCGATTCGCCTCCCTTTTTGAACAAATACATACCCTTGATGATGTCGGCTTCGGCGCCAACCGGCATCTCGGGATGCTCGTAGTTTTCGTTCATCACCGTCAGGTAATAAAAGACGTCTTCTTGCTCCTCGAACATGCGGCGCATCCCGTCCTGGGTAACGACGGCGACCTCGTACTGGAAGGTCGGGTCGTAGGAAACGCAGTTGGGCACGAGATTGGAGAGAATCAGGCTGTGCCCGTCTTCGTGTTGCAATCCTTCGCCGTTGAGGGTCGTGCGACCGGCGGTGCCGCCGATCAGGAAGCCGCGGGCGCGCTGGTCGCCCGCCGCCCAGACGAGGTCGAGAACGCGCTGCATGCCGAACATCGAGTAGCAGATATAGAACGGGATGGTCTGCACGTTGTGCACGGAGTAGGCGGTGGCGGCGGCGATCCAGTCGCTCATCGCACCGGCTTCGTTGATCCCTTCCTGCAACACCTGGCCGGTCTTCGACTCTTTGTAGAACATCAGCTGGTCGTGGTCTTCCGGCACATAGTTCTGCCCTTCCTGGCTCCAGATGCCGACCGAGCGGAACATCCCTTCCATGCCGAAAGTGCGCGACTCGTCGGGAACGATGGGCACCACATGCCTGCCGACGTTTTTGTCCTTCAACATCATGTTCATGATGCGGACGATGGCCATCGTTGTCGACAATTCACGCCCTTCGCCGGAAGCCTTCAACAGGGCGGCAAAGGTGTCGAGCGGCGGAATCGCCAGCGGCTCGGCCTGGCGCCGGCGCTGCGGCAGGAAACCGCCGAGATCCATGCGCCGCTGACGCATGTATTGGTATTCCGCTGAATCCTCGGCAAAGGTCAGATAAGGCAGTTCTTCGAGTTGATCGTCGGCAACCGGCAGGTTGAAGCGGTCACGGAAGCGGGCGATCTGCTCCTTGTCCATTTTCTTCTGCTGGTGCGAAATATTCATCGCCTCGCCGGCCTGACCCATGCCAAAGCCCTTGATCGTCTTGGCGAGAATCAGCGTTGGTGCACCTTTATGAGTAACCGCAGCGTTGTAAGCGGAAAATATCTTGAAGATGTCGTGGCCGCCGCGATTGAGGTTCCAGATTTCGTCGTCGGTCCAGTCAGCAACGAGCTCGGCGAGTTCCGGCGTGTTGAAGAAAAATTCGCGGACATAAGCGCCGTTCTTGGCCTTGAAGGTCTGGTATTCGCCATCGCACAATTCCATCATGCGTTTTTTGAGAATCCCCTTCTTGTCGCGGGCAAACAAAGCATCCCAATGCGTCCCCCAGATCAGCTTGATGACGTTCCAGCCGGAGCCGCGAAACTCCGACTCAAGCTCCTGAATGATCTTGCCGTTGCCGCGTACCGGGCCATCGAGGCGTTGCAGGTTGCAGTTGATGACGAAGATCAGGTTGTCGAGCTTCTCGCGACCGGCCATGCCGATGGCGCCCAGCGACTCGACCTCATCTGTCTCGCCGTCGCCGAGGAAGGCCCAGACCTTGCGCTCGCCGGCCTTGATCAGGCCGCGCGAGTCGAGGTACTTCATGAAGCGAGCCTGATAAATGGCCTGGATTGGGCCGAGACCCATGGAAACAGTCGGAAACTGCCAGAAATCCGGCATTAGCCACGGGTGCGGGTAAGACGAAATGCCTTTGCCGCCAGTTTCCTGGCGGAAGTTGTCCATTTGTTCGGCACTCAGGCGGCCAAGCATAAAGGCACGCGCGTAAACACCGGGAACCGAGTGCCCCTGGAAGAAAATCAGATCGCCGCCGTGGCTGGCCGAAGGGGCATTCCAGAAGTGCGAGAAACCGACGTCGTAGAGGGCGGCAGCCGAGGCGAAGGAGGCAATATGGCCGCCGACGTTGGTATCCCGGTTGGCACGCACGACCATGGCCATGGCGTTCCAGCGGATGTAACTGTGAATCTTGATTTCCATGTCGGCATTGCCCGGATATTTGGGCTGCTGGTCGGCCGGAATGGTATTGATGTATTCGGTGTTGGCAGAGTAAGGGATGTCGATGCCATCTTCGCGGGCATGGCCGATCAGCTTCTCGATCAGGTAGTGAGCGCGCCCGGCGCCCTCGTGGGCAATGACTCCCGCGAGAGCATCCATCCACTCGCGGGTTTCTTGCGGATCAGGGTCGGTTGATTCAGGAAGTGCGTTTTGCTGAGCGGCCATTTTTCGTCTCCAGAGCCAGGTTGTTTTTGTCGAGCATTGGAACTTGCTCAACAACTTTAGCGCATTCAGGGGCTTCGGCGAACCCGTGTTTACACCTATAGATCGTTCCGCATTGTAAAACCATAATTCGCATCGTGCAATATGCCGAATTCGTTGCGGCCGCTTTTTTGGCTCGGTGCAGCTGCCCGCAAGCAAAAACCGGCGCCCTTGGCGGCGAGTCAAGCCAAGGCTCCCTAAAACCTTTATAATCATCAACTTCGCACAGCATTTTGGAGCACTCATGGCGGCACTGATGCCCGCACCGGCGGCGAGCCGGATACTGATGTCCGGCAACGAAGCGGTTGCCCGCGCCGTCTGGGAAAGTGGCGTCAAGGTCGCCGCCGCTTACCCTGGCACCCCGTCCACCGAAATGATGGAAGTCGTTGCCACTTACCCGGACATTTACGCCGAGTGGTCGGTCAACGAAAAAGTTTCGCTCGAAGTCGCCATCGGCGCGGCCTACGCCGGTTCGCGGGCGTTCTGCTGCATGAAGCATGTCGGCATGAACGTCGCTTCCGATGCGCTGATGACCTTGACGCTGACAGGCGTGGTGGGGGGGGTGGTCATTGCGATTGCCGACGACGTTGGCCTGTCGTCTTCGCAGAATGAGCAGGATTCCCGTTATTGGGGACGCTTTGCGCACATTCCGTTGCTTGAACCGGCTGATTCGCAGGAGGCCTACGACATGACGCTGGCCGCCTACGCCTTGTCCGAGCAGTTTCAGGTGCCGGTGATCCTGCGCATGACGACGCGCATCAACCACGTCAAATCATTGGTGACCGTCGCCGAGCGCGTCCCACATGTCGGCGCCGGCTTCCAGAAAGAGCCGACACGATTTGTCATGGTGCCAGGCCATGCCGGCAAGCGGATTCCGTTGATGCTGGCGCGTGAGGACAAATTGCGCGAACTGGCTGAAACCTCGCCGCTCAATTTCATCGAGGCGGGTTCCGACAAGCGCGTCGGATTCATCGCCTCTGGCCCGGCTTACATGCACGTCAAGGAATCCTTTCCGGACGCGCCGGTACTCAAGCTCGGCTATTCTTTTCCGCTCCCCTTCGAAAAATGTCGCGAACTGGCGGCCATGGTCGAGCAAGTGGTGGTGGTTGAAGAAGTCGAACCGCTCGTCGAAACTGAACTAAGGGCGCAGGGAATCAAGGTATTGGGCAAGGAAATCCTGCCGCGCCAAGGGGAATTGGCGCCACAGGTGCTGCGCCCGGCGATTGACCGACTGCTCGGCGAAGTCGTACCGGAATTGCAGTCAACCGCCGCCTTGCAGGTATTCCCGCGGCCACCGACGATGTGCGTGGCCTGCCCGCATCTCGGTGTCTATTACACCTTGTCGCAAGTGCGCAATCTGAGCATTGCCGGCGACATCGGGTGTTATACGCTGGGCGCCGGACATCCCTGGAATGCGCTTGACACCACCATTTCGATGGGCGCCTCAATGGGCGTCGCGCTCGGCATGGACAAGGGGCGCGGCGTCACCGACAAGGACAAGCGGATTCTTGCGGTGATCGGCGACTCCACCTTCCTGCACATGGGTATGCAAGGTTTGCTCGACATCGTGTACAACAAGGGCAACGTCACGGTATTGCTGCTCGACAACCGCGCTGTCGGCATGACCGGCGGCCAGGACAATCCGGGCAACGGCCGCGATATTTACGGTGAGGAGACGCCGCGTGTCGATTTCGCGGCGCTGGTCGCGGCGCTCGGTGTGAAAAAAGAGCGTATTCACACGGTCGATCCCTACCAGTTGCCGGTGTTGTTCAAAACCATTCGCGAAGAAGTCAAGGTGCCGGAAGTCTCGGTCATCATCACCGACCAACCCTGCGTGCTGGTCAAGGATTACCACAAGCTGAAGCCGTTCGAGGTAATCGATGACCAATGCACCGGCTGCGGCAATTGCATTGATGTCGGCTGTCCGGCGATCCACGTCACGCGGCGCGGCAAGGAGATCAAGCCGAGCGGCAAGGAAGTCGATCTGGCCTTTGTGCGCATCGAATCGTCGGTGTGCACCGGCTGCGGTCTCTGCGTTCAGCCCTGCGCCCCGAAGGCCATCGTTCATCACGTCCCGGTTTCACCAATAACGCTGGTCAAGAGTTGCGGGGTTTGAGATGAGCGACAACACCAATATTCTGGTCGTTGGAATTGGCGGCCAAGGCGTCATGACGGCCACCGAAATCCTCGCCGAAGCGGCGATTGCCCTCGGCCACGATGCCAAGAAAACCGAAGTCGCCGGCATGGCACAGCGCGGCGGAGTGGTTTCCTCGCATTTGCGGTTCGGCAAAAAAGTCTTGTCACCGCAGATCACGCCAGGTACCGCCGACGTCCTCCTGGGTTTTGAATCGGCCGAGTCAATGCGCTGGCAGCATATGCTCAAAAAAGGTGGCATTACGCTGATGAATACCGCCCGGTTGGTGCCGCCGGTAGTTGAGCTTGGCTTGTTCGATTACCCGCAAGACCCGCTTGCCGAAATCAGGAAAGGCGGCAACAAGGTGGTTGCTTTTGACGCCACCTCGATCGCCCAGGAACTCGGCGACATTCGCCTCGGCAATACCGTCATGCTGGGCGCCATCGCCGATCATCTGCCGTTCGGCGCCGAGATTTTGCTTGAGTGCGTGCTCAAGCGTTTTGCGCGCAAGGGCGAGGCGCTGGTTGAACTGAACCGCCGCGCTTTTGCCGCGGGTCGTGCCGCCGTCGGCGCCGCCGAAGCGGTCGCTATCTGAGATCAAGGATTCCATATGACAGCACAACGCATCGATGGCAAGGCGCTGGCCGAAGAGTTGCGCCAGGGGTTCAAGGCGCGTGTCGAAGCGCTCACCGCCCAGGGGCACCGCCCCGGACTGGTGGTCATTCTGGTCGGCGCCGATACCGCTTCGGAGGTTTATGTACGCAACAAGGTCAATGGCTGCCTGGCGATCGGTATGCATTCCGAGAAAATCACCTACGATGCCGCGGTCGATCCGGAAATCGTCCTCAAAAAAATCGCCGCGCTCAACGCTGATCCGGCCATCCATGGCATTTTGGTGCAACTACCGCTGCCGAAGCATTTCGACGAAGCGGCCGTGCTCGAAGCTATCGCTGCCGAGAAGGATGTCGATGGATTTCATGCCGAAAACCTCGGCGCCCTGGCGCAGGGCAAGCCGCGCTTCATCCCCTGTACGCCTTATGGCGTGATGAAAATGTTCGAGCATGGCAAGGTTGACCTGAGCGGTAAGGAGGCGGTCGTCATCGGTCGCTCCAACATCGTCGGCAAGCCGATGGCCTTGCTGCTGATCAATGCCGGCGCCACCGTCACGGTCTGCAACTCGCGCACCAGCGACCTGAAATTTCATACCCGGCGCGCCGACATTCTCGTTGCCGCCATCGGCAAGGCACGCTTTGTCACCGCCGACATGGTCAAGCCGGGCGCCGTCGTCATTGACGTTGGCATCAACCGCCTGCCTGACGGCACGCTCTGCGGGGATGTCGATTTTTCCGGCTGTCTTGAAATCGCCGGCCAGATCACGCCGGTGCCAGGCGGCGTCGGCCCGATGACGATCACCATGCTGCTGGCCAACACCATTGAAGCCGCAGAACGAAAAGCCGCAGCGGCGTAAAGCCGACGCTTTCCATTTCTACTTGTACTTGAAGGATTGACGCGATGAGCAACACACCCCTCGTTGGAATCGTCATGGGTTCCGATAGCGACTGGCCGATCATGCGCGCCGCCGCCGTGACCCTGAAAAACCTCGGCATCCCTTATGAAGCCAAGGTTCTCTCTGCCCACCGCACACCCGATCAGGCGCTCGACTACGCGGCTACCGCCAGCGCCCGCGGCCTTAAGGTGCTGATTGGCGCGGCCGGCGGTGCCGCCCATCTGGCCGGGGTTTTGGCAGCCAAAACACAGATTCCGGTACTTGGCGTACCGATGCCGTCCAAACACTTGATGGGACTCGATTCCCTGCTCTCAATGGTGCAAATGCCAGGCGGCATTCCGGTCGCCACTTTCGCCGTCGGCGAGGCCGGCGCAACCAACGCAGCACTTTTTGCCGTGGCCATTCTCGGCCTGAGCGACACGGCGATTGCCGGAAGTCTCGACGACTTCCGCCAGGAACAAACGGCGAAGGTGCTTGGCAAAACCCTGCCCGACCAGCCGTGATTGACGACAGCTTCAGCAGCAATAATTTTGTTCGCGCCGTCAAGTTGCTGCGCGCCGGTGCGCTAGTCGCCTTTCCGACCGAAACGGTCTACGGGCTGGGCGCCGATGCAGCCAACCCGGCAGCCATTGCCAAAGTTTTCGCTGTCAAGGGGCGGCCATTCAATCACCCGCTGATTGTCCATCTCGCCAGCCGTGATGCCGTCCCGCACTGGGCTGAAGGGGTTCCCGACGTCGCCTGGAGATTGATGGAGCACTTTTGGCCCGGCCCGCTGACCTTGATCCTGAAAAAGCAGGCCTGGGTACCGTTCGCCGTCAGCGGCGGCCAGGAGACCGTCGGTTTGCGTGTACCCGGACATCCCGTGGCGCTCGAACTGCTCCACCGCTTTGCCGCCGACGGCGGGCACGGCGGCATCGCCGCACCGTCGGCCAATCGTTTCGGGCGGATCAGCCCGACCACCGCCGCGCATGTCGAAGAAGAACTCGGCGGGCGCGTGCCGCTGATTCTCGATGGAGGTGCCTGCGCGGTCGGAATCGAATCGACGATCGTCGATTGCTCGCGCGGCGAGGCCGTCGTTCTGCGCCCCGGACATCTATCACCACAACGCCTTGCTGCAGTTCTCGGCTACTTGCCATCAATCATCACCACTGCCGGTGCGCCGCGCGTTTCCGGGTCGCTGACCGCGCACTACGCGCCGCAGACGCAACTGCGCGTCATCGCCAGCCGCCACCTGCTCGCTTTCATCAACGCCCTGCGCCATAAAGGCGAGCGTTGCGGCATCATTGCCCACAGTCAGCCACCGCAACTCGGAATGCCGCACGCCTGGAAAATGCTGCCGGCAGACCCCTTTGGCTACGCGCAAGAAATCTACGCCGCCATGCGTGAAATGGATCACGCCGCGGTTGACCTGATTGTCGTCGAATCCTTGCCCGACGCTCCGGCCTGGGCGGCGGTTAGCGATCGCCTGCGGCGCTCGGCAGCCGGCGCCGGGCGGGGCTGAGTGCTTGCCACCAGTTGCGGCAAAAAAACCCAAATCGCCAAAGCTCGCACCGGGAAAGCGTCGAAAAATACTGCATCGTGCAGGATCGCATCTTCGAAAGCGCTTTCGGGCACCAACTCAATTTCTCCCGTCGGCAACACAATTCGCGCCACCCACGAAGCCTTTCTGCCATGAAAAAGCCCGGAGCAAGTCCGGGCTTTAAATTACTGGTGGAGATGGGCGGGATCGAACCGCCGGCCTATTGATTGCGAACCAATCGCTCTCCCAACTGAGCTACACCCCCATGGCCTACGAATTCTATCCGAAGCCATTTGTCAGCGGAAGCCGGTTTTTTGCGCCAATTCAGCCATAGACCACGATCAAGCCAGCAACAAGGGACATAAGCTTTTGATCGGCCAGCCCGGCGTTGTCTGCCCTGCCGGGAATTTACCAGTTCGGCGTTTCTGCCGCCGGCGGCGCCGGGGGCGGTGGTGCAAGCAGCGCGCCACTGGCGGCGTACACTACGGCCGCAGCGAGCATCAACGCCACCAACAGCGCAACAACACCGCCGCCAGTAGCTTCTTTAGCGTCAACCGTTTCTTTCCAGCCGACCACCATCGGCTTGATCAAATTATCTTTTTTGACATGCGCGTAAAAAGCAATTGCTGCGACATGGAGCCCGATCAGGACAAACAGTCCATTCGACGACAGTTTGTGCAGACCGGTGAGCTGGTTGCTCAAATCCCGACTGACGAGATCGAACAAAGGTCCGACAAAGCTGATGTCATCGTTGGAAAAGAGCCCGGAGACAACCTGCAAGCCAATCAAGCCGATCAACCCGAAAACCGACAAGGCGCCGAGCGGATTATGGCCAACGCCGTGCCACTCGCCACGTAGATAGGCCCTGAGCCTCGCCGGCGTCGGGAAAAACTGCGTGAACCGTGCGTAGGTAGAGCCGATCAAGCCCCAGACCAGGCGAAATACGATCAAACCGAGAATAAATAGTCCGATTTTCCCGTGCCAATCAATCAGATTGCCGCCCAGTTGGCCGCTGACTACCGAGGCTGCAATAGCGAGGACGAGCAACCAGTGAAAAAGGCGGGTCGGTAAATCCCAAAGACGAATTCGTTGCGTGCTCATCAATGCCATCCCTTGAAAATTCGTAAAAAAGGCGCCCGCAGGCGCCTGTTGCGGTCAGCCGCTGGTCAGGCTCTTATTTTTTAGCCTTGAAATCATCGTGACATCCCTTGCAGGTGCCGCCCAACTTGCCCATCTGCTCCTTGACCGCAGCCGCGTCACCCGTCGCGGCAACCTTGGCCATTTCATTGGCTTCCTTGTTGAAAGCCATCGCCACCTTGCCCAACTTTTCCTTGTCCGTCCAGATTTCCGCCTTGGCGCGCGTCGCTTCCCAGCCCGTCCCCTTGTCGGTACCCGGCAAATAGAGAGCGCCCATACCGGAATTGGCAATCGCCTGAATCACGTTGGCGGCCTTGATCACGTCATCCTTGTTGTAGGTTCCCTCAACATTGGCCTTGATACGGGACATGCTCCATCCCATCGTGGCATACGCTGACTGACGCCATTTGATGGCGTCCTCCGGCTTGACCTGGGCGTTGGCGGTAGCGCTCAATGAAACGGCGAGCAAGGCGAGCAGCAGTTTTGATTTCATCATGATTCTCCGTGGGTGTTGATGACAAAAACAGGTCGGCGCGGGGTTGCCGCTAACCGACTTTTTAATACCGGCAAATTGTATCTTTCCCGAATTGCTCTTGACCACCGTCAGACTGATCATTTTTCACGCTGACAGTGAAGCCTTTTAACCGATCTTCAAACGGCGAAAACATGCTTGACGCGCAAGGCCGGGGCACCTTTTTCAATTGCCATCAGGCGCGCGATATTCGGATGTTTGCCGGGATTGGCGCGCTCGTCGTCGCCATGTTCGGCAAAGAGTTCGATCCCCTTTTTCGCCGCCTCATGATTAAGCGAACCATAGGTTTGTGCCAGATGGTTGTATACCGCCAGCGAACCTTGGCTACCAGCCTTGTTCTCGATGCTGGCGACAATGTTTTCGTTCTCATCGAGCAGGTTGAGCGCCGCCAGATGCGAAATGCCGGGCAGTTTCTTCAGGTTGTCAGCAAACGACATGCGTGCTCCTCAAATCCGCCGCGCCAGTTCGGCCGCTTTGCCGGTGTAATCCCATGGCGTCAGTTTGAGCAGTTCGGCCTTGGCGGCATCGGGAATTTCCAGTGTTGATACAAATGCCTGCATACCGTCACGCGAGACGCGGGTGCCGCGCGTCAGCTCTTTGAGCTTTTCGTAGGCATGAGGCACGGCATAGCGGCGCATGACGGTCTGGATTGGTTCGGCGAGCAATTCCCAATTGGCGTCGAGATCGGCCTTCATCAAGTCGGCGTTGACTTCCAGCTTGGACAAGCCCTTCAGCAGTGAATCGTAACCAAGCAAGGCGTAGCCGAGGCCGACGCCCATGTTGCGCAGCACGGTGGAGTCAGTCAAATCGCGCTGCCAGCGCGAGATCGGCAGTTTTTCGGTGAGAAACCCGAGCATCGCGTTGGCCAGACCAAGGTTGCCTTCGGAGTTCTCGAAGTCGATCGGATTGACCTTGTGCGGCATCGTCGATGAGCCGATTTCACCGGCCTTGACCTTCTGCTTGAAGAAGCCGAGCGAGATATAACCCCAAATATCGCGATCCAGATCAATCAGGATGCTGTTGGTGCGCGCAAAGGCATCGAACAATTCGGCCAGCGCGTCGTGCGGCTCGATCTGGATGGTGTAGGGATTGAAAGTCAGACCGAGCGACTCGACGAAACGCTGCGCGAAGGCTTCCCAGTCATAGCCAGGGTAGGCGATGAGGTGGGCATTGTAGTTGCCGACGGCGCCATTGATCTTGCCGAGCAGTTCGACACCAGCGATGCGGGCGCGGGCGCGCTGCAAACGATAGGCGACATTGGCCATTTCCTTGCCGAGTGTCGTCGGCGTCGCTGGCTGGCCGTGCGTGCGGCTCATCATCGGCACCTCGGCATTGGCGTGAGCCAAGGCACGCAAACGCTCGATCAGCTTGTCGAGCATCGGCAGCATGACCTGTTGGCGGGCGCCCTGACACATCAGCGCATGTGAGAGGTTGTTGATGTCTTCAGAAGTGCAGGCAAAATGAATGAACTCGCTGACCTTAACTACTTCGGGATTGTTTCGCGTGTTCTTTTTGATCCAGTATTCAAGCGCCTTGACGTCATGGTTGGTGACAGCCTCCTCGGCCTTCACTGCGGCCGCCTGCTCGACGCTGAAATTGGCGACCAGCGCATCCAGTTCCGCTACGGTCGCGGCGGAAAATGCGGCGATTTCGCTGAAATGGGGCTCGTTGGCCAGCGCCTTCAGCCATTCGATTTCGACTTTGAGGCGCGCCTTGATCAGGCCGAATTCGGAAAAATGCTCGCGCAAGGCGTCGACCTTGCCGGCATAGCGTCCATCGAGCGGTGAAATTGCAGTTAACAGGCTGGCAGCCATGGGATCGAGGGTCATCAACACATCCTTTGCGGTAAGGCAGTCATTTTACCCGCCCTGCACACCGCTTTGCCATCAGCCACCATCAGCTATAATCGGGCTCCCAAGTTAAAGAGCATAAGATGAAACTAATCGGCTCCCACACCAGTCCCTACGTACGAAAAGTCCGAGCGGTACTGGTCGAAAAGAAAATCGAAGTCGAGTTTGTCGTGGACTCGCCGTGGCTCTCCACAAGCAAGGTTCCCAACCTCAATCCGCTGGGCAAAATTCCGGTCTTGCTGCTCGACGACGAAACCCCGCTGTTCGATTCACGCGTGATTGTTGAATACATTGACAGCGTCACGCCCAACAACAAGCTGTTTCCGGCAGCGAATCGCGAACGGATCGAAGTCAAGCGCTGGGAAGCACTGGCCGATGGTATTTGCGATGCGGCAGCCGCCGCCTTTCTCGAAGCCAAACGCCCGCAGCAGGAGCAAAGCGTCTCGTGGATTGCCCGGCAGCATGAAAAAATCACCCGCAGCCTCGCCTTCATGTCGGAGCAACTGGGCGACAAGCCTTTCTGCACCGGCACGCATTTTTCGCTGGCTGACATCGCCACTGGCGCGGCACTTGGTTACCTCGAATTCCGCTTCGCCGAAATTCAATGGAAACAAACTCACCCGAATCTCGACAAGCTGTACGGCAAACTGCTGCAGCGCCCTTCGCTGGCGGAAACGATTCCGCACGACTGATAAATCAGCGACAGAACGGGAGGCGTGATTTATGCCAGAAAGTGGACGAAGTTATGCGAACCGGAAATCAAGGTGCGCTCGACATAGCTCTCCTCGACCGTCTGCAGGGTTTGCGTATCAATCAAGACGGCATGACCTTGCTTGCCGTAGGTCAGAACAAAATAGCGCCCGTTCAGCGTCACACTAACGCCTCGCGGCCCTTGAAACTCCCTGCTTGCCTTGATCAACTTGCCGCTGCGCAGATCCCAGAAGGTCAATAATCCCCCCGCAGGACTGGTTGCCGCCACCACCATCGACGGCTGGTGAATGGCCAGGCTCAATGTCTCTCCCTTCATTGCTCGGATGATGTCATCTTCGGCGGCATGGAGTTCCTGTCCGGGCAAGGCAAAGCTGATCCCGCCGAAAAAATCTCCGGAATCTTCGGCAATACCCGTTCTTGGCGCCGAAACAACCACCAGTCCGCCTTGCAACGTCAAGGCCAGATGCCCCGCGTTCATGCGCCCGCCGGGCACCTCCACCCGGCGCCTGAGTGCCCGCGTCTTGACATCGACAAAGCAGACACAGGGCGTATCGCCGCCATTCAATACGCCACCGCCATTGGTCACTACCAGTGTTTTGCCGCCATCAATCAGAATCACATCGTGCGGTGCGGCTCCGTAGCTGGGAAATTCGCCAAGCAATTCGTAACTGGTGCCATCACGAATCGAAATCACCCCTCGGTAACTGCCATCCTCAACCACGGTTTCGACCAATAACAGGTGTTTCGCATCGGGCGTGAAAACGCCATGCCCGTAAAACTGGCGCTCCCCTACTATAGATAACGCCCGCGTCACCTTGCGCGCTGCCATGTCCCATTCAATGCATCCCCGGCCATGTTTCTCGGCAACGACGGCCAAGTGCGGGCGCCTCGGGTTGGGCATGAAACCATGACCAAAAAAGTCAATGTCGGACTGCCAGCGAACGCCTTTTTGCTGCCCTTCGAAATCGACCGTACTGATGAAATAACGCTTATTGTCTTGCGCCTTGCCAAAACCGATCACGCTCCCGATCTTGCCGTGCGACGGGATTGCCGGCGGATTTGCCCAGGAGTTTCCGGCGAACGCCAATGCGGTGATAGCGAGAAAATCCCGCCTCGACAGAGAATCTTGTGCGCCCATCGTCCTTGCCTTCCTGTTCACCGCACGGCAGTCAGCACCGACCGCCGGCATTCGCGGCATCAGCAAATCACCCCGCCGCCAAGACAGACCCGGCTTTCGTAGAGCACCACTGACTGGCCGGGTGTCAGCGCCCACTGGGGCTGGGCAAAGTTGATCCGGCAGCTGCTTGGATCAATACGCTCGATTTCGCAGGCCTGGTCACTCGTCCGGTAACGCGGCCGGGCAGTGTAGACCCAGTGCGGGTGCGGCGCCTTCGGTGAAATCCAGGACAATTGCTCGGCCACCAGGGTGTCTTTGAGCAGTGCCGGATGATCGTGCCCCTGAACGACGTAAAGGATGTTTTTTTCGATGTCCTTGGCCGCAACAAACCAGGCGTCGTGATCACCGCCGCCGACACGCCCTTTCTCCTTGATGCCGCCAATGTGCAGCCCCTTGCGCTGGCCGAGCGTGTGATACATCAGCCCATCGTGCTCGCCCATCACTTTGCCGTCGTCGAGACGGCGAATTTCACCCTTGTTGGGCGGCAAATAATTGCTGAGAAAATCCTTGAACGGTCGCTCGCCGATGAAGCAGATGCCAGTCGAGTCCTTTTTCGCAGCCACGTGCAAACCGGCCGCTGCGGCCAGCTTGCGCACATCGCGCTTGTATAAATTGGCGAGCGGAAACAGCGTTTTCGACAGCTGCGCCTGATTCAGTCGATAAAGAAAATAGCTCTGATCCTTGGTGCCATCCTCGGCTTTCAGCAACTGGAATTCGCCATTCAGCTCGCGCACGCCGGCGTAATGGCCGGTAGCGATCTTGTCGGCGCCCATCTGCAGGGCATGGTCGAGAAAGGCGGTGAACTTGATTTCCGAATTGCACAACACATCGGGATTGGGCGTCCGCCCGGCCTGATATTCGCTGAGGAACTCGGCAAAAACCCGGGTTCGGTATTCTGCTGAAAAATTGACGACCTCAACGTCGATGCCTAGGCAATCGGTAATGCTCATCACATCAACCAGATCCTGGCGCGACGAGCAATAGTCCTCGGTGTCGTCGTCTTCCCAGTTTTTCATGAACAGGCCGATGACGTTCCAGCCTTGCTCTTTGAGCAACCAGGCCGAGACTGAGGAATCAACCCCGCCGGACAAGCCGACCACCACAGTCCCCTTAGACATCGGGCCCGGCTCCTTTCTTCCATTCTTCCAGCGGCAAGATCACTGCCGGCTGACCATTATCCACAAACCAGCTATCGACCACGAAGCGCGCCGCCTCGTCGCCGCCATTCTCGGCAATGACCGCCGACCAGTGGGCGGCAAAAATCTTTAAAAACTTGCGGGACTCGGGCGTCAGAACGCGATGCCAGCGCAAATCGCCGCGCGCCGCGAGGAGCGCCAGCAGGCGCGTTGTCGAGATTGAATGATCAATGCAATCCATCTTGCCGGGAATGCCCGCGTCGGCGTAATTGCCGCCGCGATCATTGCGGATGTCCGATTGCTCGCCGGCCCATGCGTACATCCGGCCGATCACCCCGGCGAGAATTGCCCGCTCGCTTGCGGCGTCTTCCGCCAGCTTCAGCGCATTGCCGAGCATCGTCAGACGGGCATCGGTGAAAGCGATATCTTCCTGCACCAGGCAGCCGTAGCCATGGCAAACAGACACGCTTTCATCGCCCCGGACGGCGCTGGCAAAGGCCAGCCCGAGCAACAAAAGAAACCGTGGACTCAAGGGTAATGCACCAGCAAATCAAGCGGATAGGACTTGCCGGCGATCAAGTCCTCGATGCAACGCAAAACCAGCGGGCTGCGATGACGCGCCTGCGTCGCCTTGACCTCGTCGAGCGTCAACCAGCGGGCAGCGACGATGCCTGCATCGAGCCGGCGATCGGCCTCAAAACCGCGCAACTCGCCGCCGAAAGCGAAGCGCAGATAGGTGACCTCCTTGTTCGGGTGTTGCCAGTGATAAATGCCGATCAGGTGAGTTGGCTTGAAGTGGTAAGCGGTTTCTTCCAGCGCCTCGCGAACCACAGCGGCAACTAGCGCCTCGCCCGCTTCAAGATGGCCGGCCGGCTGATTGAAGGCGAGCCCGGATTCGGTTTCTTCTTCGACCAGAAGAAACTTGCCATCGCGTTGGACGACGGCGGCTACGGTGACATTCGGTTTCCAGATCATGTGTCGGTTAGCGGCAAAGCAATTATTTTACCTGCTAAATTCGGCTAGAATTGTGCGCTTTTATATGTGCGCCACGGAGAAATGACCATGTCGATGTCTGATCGCGACGGATTTATTTGGCAAGACGGCCGACTCGTGCCCTGGCGCGAAGCCACCACTCATGTCCTCACCCATTCGCTGCACTACGGCATGAGCGTCTTCGAAGGTGTCCGCGCCTACAAAACCGAGCGCGGAACCGCCATTTTCCGCCTCGAAGATCACACCGAGCGCCTCTTCAACTCCGCCCACATCTTCCAGATGGCCATGCCCTACGACCGCGCGACGATCAATGAGGCACACAAGGAAGTGCTGCGCGCCAATCAGCTCGATTCCGGCTATCTGCGCCCGATCGCCTTTTATGGTTCGGAAAAGATGGGCGTTTCGCCAAGAGGCGCCAAGGTTCATGTCGCCATTGCCGCCTGGCCGTGGGGCGCCTATCTCGGCGAAGAGGGGATGGAGCGAGGTATTCGCGTCAAGGTGTCGAGCTACACCCGCCACCATGTGAATATCTCCATGGTGCGCGCCAAAGCCTCCGGCCACTACATCAATTCCATTCTCGCCAATAACGAAGTAACCAACGAAGGTTACGACGAAGCCATGCTGCTCGACCCTGAAGGTTATGTTGCCGAAGGTGCCGGCGAGAATCTTTTCATCGTCAAAAAAGGCAAGCTCTACACGCCGGATCTGACCTCCTGCCTGGAGGGCATTACCCGCGCCACGGTTTTGCAAATCGCCGAAGAGCTCGGCCTTTCGGTTCAGGAAAAACGCATCACCCGCGATGAAGTGTATTGCTGCGACGAAGCTTTCTTTACCGGCACCGCCGCCGAAGTGACGCCGATCCGCGAACTCGATGGACGGCAGATTGGTGTTGGCCATCGCGGGCCGATCACCGCCAAAATCCAGGCGCGTTATTTCGACGTCGTTTATGGCCGTTCGGCTCAGCACGACGATTGGTTGGCCTATATCTAAGCGCAGAAAGAACATCATGTCCGATTCCAGAACGGTTGAACTCACAGCCCACGACCTGCCCTTGCACTGCCCGCCACCGGGCGCCCCCTTGGCCAGCCTGCATCCGCGGGTCTTTCTCGACGTCCTGAAAACCGGCACAACGACCTGCCCCTACTGTGGTACCCGCTACGTTTTCACCGGTGAAGCACCGAAGGGTGGTCACTAGACGCAAGGCGGTGATCGGTTACCGGGGATAGGGCAGTGGAATCCAGCACCCCGGCCTCTACCGTACCGCCAGTGACCACCAATCCAGGCTTGATCAGCGGTCGACGCAAAGCGCTGGTGGTTGCTCCCTCGTGGATCGGCGACACGATCATGGCGCAACCCTTGTTTGCGCGACTCCGAGCCAGCGACCCCGGCCTGCAGATCGACGCCCTCGCCCCTCGCTGGGTGGCTCCGGTCTTGCAGCGGATGAGCGAAATCAGCCAAATCATCGACAACCCCTTCGGGCATGGTGAATTAGCGCTCACACGGCGCTGGCGCCTCGCCCGCCGGCTCGCCACCCACCGCTACAATGCGGTTTATATTCTGCCCAATTCGCTGAAATCGGCGCTGCTGCCGTTTCTCGCCGGCATTCCCCGGCGCATCGGCTTTACCGGCGAGTCGCGCTACGGTCTGATCAATATTCGCCACGCACTCGACACGGCCGCTCTGCCATTGATGGTCGAACGTTTTGCGCAACTCGCCGAAATCCCCGGCAGCATCCTGTCGAGGCCGCTTGCTCACCCGACAATCCGCTCGACCGCCAACGATCAGCAAAAGACGCTGGACGAACTCGGCATTCAGCGCCCGCCGCGCATCGTCGCCTTTTGTCCGGGAGCCGAGTATGGCCCGGCCAAGCGCTGGCCGGCCGAACACTTTGCCGAACTGGCAAAAAAGCTCGGCGCCATCGGCTACGCCGTGTGGCTCTTCGGATCGCCCAAAGATCAAGCCGTGGCCGCCACCATTTCGCATCTCGCCCCCGGACTCTGCCGCAACCTGTGCGGCACGACGACCCTCGGTCAAGCCGTCGATCTCCTGGCGCTGGCCGATCTTGTCGTCTGCAACGATTCCGGCCTGATGCACGTTGCCGCCGCCCTCGATCGCCCTTTGGTTGCCCTCTACGGCTCGTCGTCGCCCGCCTTTACGCCGCCCCTCTCGAACCAGGCAAACATTCTCAGCCTCAATCTCGACTGCAGCCCCTGCTTCAAGCGAGAATGTCCGCTGGGTCACCTGAACTGCCTCAAGCAGCTTTCGCCTGAGACGGTCATGGCGGCCTGCCTGAAATGGATAGTGCAATGAGCAAGCCCGTCACCTACGCCTCACCGGACGATGTTGAACAAAGCTTCTACCAGCTCGTCGCCCGGGGCGATGCCGACCTCCTGATGCAGGTCTGGTCGGACGAAGAAGAAAGCCTCTGCGTCCACCCCACCGGCATTCGCCTGCTCGGACTGGCACCGATCTGCGATAGCTGGCGCAGTATTTTTGCCACAACTACCTTGCGCGTTCAGGCTGAAACCGTCGCCCGCTGGCAAGGCGGTATGCTGGCCATTCACCATTTGACCGAAATCCTTTTCGTCGGCGACGACCCGAACCCGCACGGCCCACTCTACGTTACCCATGTCTATGGGCGTGGCGCCCATGGCTGGCGGCTGCTCAGCCGCCACGCATCGGCGGCCGACGACCGCCATCAGGCGCGGGTTGAATCCTCGTCGCTGACGCTGCATTGACTCCCTACCGCGCCCCGGCATGGTTGCCCGGCAGTCATCCGCAAACGATCTGGCCGCTGCTGATCAAGCCGCGCCCGAGTAAGCTGCGGCGCGAGCGCTGGGAGACGCCGGATGGCGATTTCATCGACGTCGACCATCTCGACGGCTCCCCGGAAGCGCGGCAACTCGTTCTCTTTCACGGACTCGAAGGCAGCGCCAACAGCCATTACGCACGCTCCATCGCAGCGGCCTGCAGCAAAGCGGGCTGGCGTCTGGCGCTACCGCATTTTCGCGGCTGCTCGGGTGAGCTCAATCGCAAACCACGCGCCTACCACTCCGGCGACTCGGCCGAAATTGACTGGATTTTGCGGCGCCTGCAAGAGCGTAATCACGGACGTCCAGTCCACGCTGCCGGCGTCTCTCTCGGCGGCAACGCCTTGCTCAAATGGGCCGGCGAACGCGGCACAGCCGCCGCCGCAGTCGTCACCGGCATCGCCGCCCTCTCTGCCCCGCTTGATCTCGCCGCCTGCGGCCATCATCTGGCAGATGGCTTCAATCGCCTTTACACCGGCCATTTTTTAAAGACCATGCGCGTCGTCTCGGCGGCTCGCCTGAAGAAATTTCCCGCTTTGTTCGACGCCGAAAAAATGCGCGCCGCCCGTAATCTTTACCAATTTGACGATGCCGTAACCGCCCCCATCCACGGTTTTTCCGGTGCCGATGATTATTGGGCACGCGCCTCGGCCAAGCCCTGGCTGCAATCGATCGCCGTCCCGACGCTCGTACTCAACGCCAAAAACGACCCGTTTCTGCCGGCCAGCGCCCTGCCCCAAGCCAGCGAAGCAAGTCCTTTCGTCTGCCTCGAACAACCCGCCGAGGGCGGCCATGTCGGTTTTGTCAGCGGCACTTTTCCGGGAAATCTGGACTGGCTGCCGCAAAGACTCTTACACTTCTTCCTCTACCCAACCCAATAAATGGCCATGCGACAAGCCCTGCCCGCTGAAGTCTTCAAAGCCTATGACATTCGCGGCATCGTTAATCAATCGCTGACCGCCGATGTCGTTCGCCAGATCGGTCACGCTCTCGGTTCGCTCGCCGCCGAGCAGGGACAGTCGGCGATTGCTGTTGGTCGCGATGGCCGCCTTTCCGGGCCGGCCTTGGCAGCCGCCCTGATCGACGGCATTTGCGCCGCCGGCGTGGATGCCATTGATGTCGGTTGCGTGCCAACCCCGGTGACTTACTTTGCCGCCCACGAACTGGGTTGCGGTTCTTGCGTCTCGGTGACCGGCAGCCATAATCCGCCGGACTACAACGGCCTGAAAATGGTCATCGGCGGCACGACGCTGGCGCTGGAGGCGATTCAGGACCTGAAGCGACGCGCCGAGTCCGGCCACCTCACACACGGCAGCGGCAAGCGCCGCTCGGCCGATGTGCTGGCGGCCTATGTTGAAAAAATCGTCGGCGACGTCAAACTGGCGCGCCCGATGAAAATCGTCCTTGATTGCGGCAACGGCGTCGCCGGCACCATCGCGCAAGCGCTCTTCAAGCGGCTTGGCTGCGAGATCGTTCCGCTGTTTTGCGAGGTCGACGGAAATTTCCCCAACCACCATCCCGATCCCTCCAAGCCGGAGAATCTCGCCGACGTAATCACCGCGCTGCGCGACAGCGACGCCGAAATCGGCATCGCTTTCGACGGCGACGGCGACCGCCTCGGGGTCGTCTGCAAAGATGGCGAAATCATCTACCCCGACCGTCAACTGATGCTCTTCGCCGCCGACGTACTATCGCGCGTCGCCGGCGGCACCATTATCTACGACGTCAAATGTACCCGCCTGCTGGCACCGTGGATCAAGCAGCACGGCGGTGTCCCGCTGATGTGGAATACCGGCCACGCCTTGGTCAAGGCCAAGCTCAAGGAAAGCGGTGCCCCGCTGGCCGGCGAAATGTCCGGCCACACTTTCTTCAAGGAGCGCTGGTACGGCTTCGATGACGGCCTCTACAGCGGCGCACGGCTGCTGGAAATTCTCTCGCGGGCGGCCGATGGCAATGCGCTGCTGAAAAATCTGCCGAATTCGCCGTCAACCCCGGAGCTCAACATCAAAATGGCCGAGGGCGAACCTTTCGCGATCATCGACAAGCTAAAGCGCAACGGGAAATTTACCGGCGCCCTGGAAAAGATCACCATCGACGGCCTGCGTGTGGAATATGCTGATGGTTTCGGCCTCGCCCGGCCGTCGAATACCACCCCGGTCGTCGTCCTGCGTTTTGAAGCCGACAATGGCGCCGCGCTGGAACGCATCCAGTCCGACTTCCGGCTGGCGCTGAACGCCGTCTGGCCGGGCATTCAACTACCGTTTTAAGGAAATCACGTGAGCGCAGACACCGCCGATCAACTGTTCTTAGGTCGCCAGCCGATTCTCGACAGCGATCAGCGACTGTTCGCCTACGAACTGCTTTTCCGCGACGGCAGCCGCAACGCTGCCGATGTCACCAATGGCGTCGCCGCCACCGCTACCGTCATCGTCAATGCCTTCGCCGAACTGGGCGTCGAAGCGGCGCTCGGCAACTGCCGCGGGTTTATCAACGTTGATGAGACTTTTCTCTTCAGCGACACGCTTGAATTATTGCCTCGCCACGCCGTCGTCCTCGAAATCCTCGAAACCGTCGCACCGACCCCGGCTGTCATCGAGCGCTGCCTGGCGCTCAAGGCCGCCGGCTTCACCCTCGCCCTTGACGACGTCATCCAGCTTGAGCCGCAATTCGCCGAATTGCTTGCCCTGGTCGATATCATCAAGGTTGATATCCAGCCACTTTCGCGCGTCCAGTTGATCCAGCTGGTGATGAAGCTGAAACCGATGGGCAAGCAACTGCTGGCTGAAAAAGTCGATTCGCGCGAGCAAATGGAGCAATGTCAAAAGCTCGGCTTCACCCTATTTCAGGGTTATTACTTCGCCCGGCCAACCATTATTTCGGGCAAAAAACTCGATCACTCGCAGCTTTCACTGATGAAATTGATGGGACTGCTGCTCGGCGATGCCGAAACCGCCAAAATCGAGGCGGCACTCAAGCCGGAACCCGGTCTGACGATCAACCTGCTGCGCATGACCAACTCGGTCGGCGCCGGCACCACCCAAAAAATCACCTCGCTCGGACACGCCATTACCGTCCTCGGCCGCCGCCAGCTGCAGCGTTGGCTGCAATTGCTGGTCTTTGCCTCGAACAAGCAACCGGGCAGCAGCAATCCGCTACTGATGCTCGCCGCCACCCGCGGCCGCTTGATGGAGTTGCTTGCCGCCGAAGTTCATCCGGGCAACGTACCCTTTTCCGATCAAGCTTTTATGGTCGGCATCATGTCGCTGATGCCGGCGCTGGTTGGTCTGCCGATCGCTGAAATTGTCACCCCGCTCGGTCTCGCCAGCGCAGTACGCGACGCCGTCTGCGATGGCAGTGGAACCCTGGGCGACATGCTGAATTTGGCCGAAAGCAGCGAAAGCGGCGACATTGGGCAACTGACCGGCAATCTCGCCCGCCTGCCCGGCCTGACTCCCAAACAGCTCAACCGTGCGCAAACCGGCGCCCTGCAATGGGCCAACAACATCACCCGGGAAAACGCCCTCTGACGCTGAAACAACCGCAAAAACAGGCACCGCCCGACGGGCGACAAAATCACGCCTGTTTGCTCACCTCCCCAAGGGAAAAAAATGACCAAGGAACCCTCCCCCGCATCGGAAAATCGCCGCCAACCCGGCCTGCTCGGCAAAATTTTTGCCTTCATCATCGGCCTCGCCGTGCTGCTGCTCGCCTTCATGTTTTCGCTGGTCATCGTCGCCGTTCTGGCGGCTGGCGGCCTAATTGTCTGGGGCTGGCTGTGGTGGAAAACGCGGGCGCTGCGTCAGCAGATGCGCGAACAGGTTGCGCCCGCTAGCGAGGGCAACGTTCAACGCGACAACGGGCGGATTATCGAGGGTGAAATCATTCGCGACAGCTCGCCGGCGAAGCCGCCGGAAGAACCGCCGCGCTGAGAGCGGCGGATCCTGAGCGACGCCTCAGGCGAGCCGGGCTGCCACCCAGCCTTGAACCGAGGCCAGCGCCGCGGCCAGGTGCTCCGGCTGCGTCCCGCCGGCCTGCGCCATGTCGGCCCGACCGCCCCCCTTGCCACCCACCTGGCCGGCAACCATATTGACCAACTCGCCGGCTTTGACCTTGGCCGTGAGGTCGGCCGTGACGCCGGCAATCAGCGTCACCCGACCATCGTTTACCGAAGCGAGAACCACAGCGGCTGATTTAAGTTTGTCCTTGAGTTTGTCCATCGTCTCACGCAATCCGTTGACGTCGATGGCATCAAGCTGCGCCGCGAGGACTTTGGCGCCGCTGACATCGACGGCCAGATTGAGCATGTCATCGCCCTGCGCCGAAGCCAGCTTGCCTTTGAGCGCCGCCAGTTCGCGCTCAAGTTTCCTGACCTGATCGAGCACCGCCAGGACGCGGCCATGAACATCTTTCGGCAACACCTTGAGGGTTCCGGCAACGCCACCGAGGGCAGATTCCATCTCCTGCATGTAGCGCAGCGCGTTATCGCCGGTCACCGCTTCAACCCGCCGCACGCCGGCCGCCACGCCGCCCTCGGCGGTAATGCTGAAGAGACCGATGTCGCCGGTGCGGGAAACATGGGTGCCGCCGCACAGTTCGCGGGATGAGCCGATGTCGAGGACACGCACGCTGTCGCCGTATTTTTCACCGAAAAGCATCATCGCCCCGAGTTTCTGGGCTTCGGCAATTGGCAGGACACGGGTTTGCGTGGCGACATTGGCAAGGATTTCGGCGTTGACGAGGTTCTCGACGCGGCGGATTTCCTCGTTGCTCAAGGGCTGGTTGTGGACGAAGTCAAAGCGCGTTTTTTCGGGATCGACCTGCGAGCCCTTTTGCTGAACATGCTCGCCGAGTACGTCGCGCAACGCCTTGTGCAAGAGGTGGGTCGCCGAATGGTTGCGCATGATGCGCTGGCGGGCGAGCGAATCAACCTTGGCCGTGACACCGTTGCCGACAAAAATACTGCCTGTCTTGACGACGCCGTGATGGCCGAACACGCTCGCCTGAATCTTTTGCGTATCTTCGACGGCGAAAATGCCATCCACCGATTGCAGCACGCCGCAATCGCCGACCTGACCGCCGGATTCGGCATAAAAAGGCGTCACATCGAGAACGACGACACCGACTTCGCCCTCATCGAGGCGCTTGACCGCAACGCCGCCCTTGTAGAGCGCCAGCACCTCACCCTTCGCCTCGCACCCGCTGTAACCATGAAAAATGGTTACCGGGCCGGCGTAGTCGAGATTGGTCGCCATCTTGAACTTGCCGGCGGCGCGCGCCTGCTCCTTCTGACGCGCCATGGCGGCATCGAAGGCAGTGACGTCGACGGTGATCTGCTGTTCGCGGCAGATATCCTGCGTCAGGTCGAGCGGAAAGCCGTAGGTATCGTGCAACTTGAAGGCGGTATCGCCGGCAAACACGCCACCGACGGCCAGCGCCTTCAGCTCGCCCTCAAGGATGGCCATGCCGTGCTCGATGGTCTCGAAAAAACGATCCTCTTCCTGCTTCAGCGTGGCGATGATCTTGTGCTGGTTCTGCCCCAGTTCGGGATAGGCCATGCCCATTTCGGCAACGAGATCGGGCACCATTTTGTGGAAGAAGGCGGCACGGGCACCGAGTTTGTAGCCGTGGCGTATGGCGCGGCGGATGATCCGGCGCAGCACGTAGCCACGCCCTTCATTGCCGGGAATGACCCCGTCGGCGAGCAGGAAGGCGCAGGCACGGATGTGGTCGGCAAGCACCTTGAGCGATGGCGAATTCATGTCGGCGGCACTGGTTTCGCGCGCCGCCGCCTTGAGCAAGGCCTGAAACAAGTCAATCTCGTAATTGGCATGGACGCCCTGCAAGACGGCGGAAACCCGTTCAAGCCCCATGCCGGTATCAACGGACGGCTTTGGCAATGGGTGCATGACGCCGGCTTCGTCGCGATTGAACTGCATGAAGACGTTATTCCAGATTTCAATGAAACGGTCGCCGTCTTCCTCCGGCGAACCCGGCGGTCCGCCCCAGTGCTGTTCGCCGTGGTCGTAGAAAATTTCGGTACACGGGCCGCAGGGGCCGGTATCGCCCATCATCCAGAAATTGTCGGAAGCGTAGCGGGCACCTTTGTTGTCGCCGATGCGAATGACGCGCTCAGGGGGAACGCCGATCTCCTGCGTCCAGATGTCGTAAGCCTCATCGTCCTCGGCGTAGACGGTCACCGTCAGTTTGTCCGCAGGCAGTTTGTAGACTTCGGTCAGCAACTCCCAGGCGTATTTGATGGCGTCGCGCTTGAAATAGTCGCCAAACGAAAAATTGCCGAGCATTTCAAAAAAGGTGTGGTGGCGTGCCGTGTAGCCGACATTTTCGAGATCGTTGTGCTTACCCCCGGCGCGCACGCATTTCTGCGAAGTCGTCGCGCGAGAATAAGGGCGCTTGTCAAAACCCAGAAAAACATCCTTGAACTGGTTCATCCCGGCATTGGTGAATAGCAGCGTGGGATCCTCATGCGGCACCAGCGAACTGGAGGCGACAATCTGGTGACCTTTGGCGGCAAAGAAGTCGAGAAACTGCTGACGGATTTCGGAGCTTTTCATGGCGTTTGAGCCTAAAGACATTGAATTTGAAGTGGCCGATTTTAAAAGAAAAACCCGCCTGAGGGCGGGTCTTCTCGCGGCTCGGCGGCCGTATCGCGCAGGCTACCGATGATCGCGGTAAGTTTTGCAAACCGTCACGGGCAAAACAAGTCCAGTCGATCGACAAAGAGCGCGCTGACCCCACGCTCGAAAAGCAGGTTTGCCTGTTCCGGCACGTTGACCGTGTAGCACAACAGCGGAATGCTCCGCGCCCTTGTTTCGGCAAGCACCGCTTCGCTCAGCAAATCGGCATCGCAATGCAGCGACACCGCTCGCAAGCGATGCATTTCGGCCAGCCAATCGTCAGGAACATCCGTATAGAGAATGCCGCGCGGAATCTGCGGTGCGAGATCGCCGGCCACTTCCAGCGCCGCCAGCGAAAACGACGAAAGCAGGGGCTGCAGCGGCGCATCGCGCCACAGTTCGGCAGCCATCCGCACCACCGCTTCGGCAGTGGCTAGCTCAAACCCGGCGGCGGGTTTGATTTCGATATTGGCCAAGAGGCCGAGTTGCCGGCACAAGCGCGCTGCCTCGTCAAAACGCGGCAAGCGCTCGCCACCCCCGGCATCAAGCGCAAAAAGCTCGGCATCCGACGTCTGGCAAACGTGGCCGACGCCATTGGTTGTGCGCTCCAGTGTTTCGTCGTGGATCAACACCGGCGTGCCATCGCCGCTCAGCATGACATCGAATTCAACTGCCTTGAAGCCAAGCCGAGCCGCCAGACGGATTCCCGCCAGGGTGTTTTCGGGCGCCAGAGAACCCCCGCCACGGTGAGCAAACCAGCGGGGCAGCAGCGGTGGCATCAGAAGGGCTGCGACTTTTTCAGCGCAGGTTTGGCGTTGAGTACGGCGTTGCCCCGGCTGACGGCGGCGTCGAGTGCGGCCTTCGGCGGTTTGGTGTCGGCAAAGGCGGCTTCCAGTTCTTCATTGGCGATGATCCGTACCGGATCAATATTGGCCACGCGAACCGCCGGCTTCGAGCCATTGCCCTTCAGTGAGGCATAGGCGACTTGCAGCGACGCATCCTCGTTGATCAGGATTTTGCTGCGCACTGCCGCACGGGCGGCGGCTGTCAGCGGCATCTGGCCGTAGCTGCGCACCATTTCGATCTGCATTTCGGGCTTTAACATGAAACTGATGAATTTCGCAGCCAGCTTTCTATTGGCTGCCGACTGGCCGGCACCGACCCACAAGGATGCACCGTCGGCGAGCGTGTGCTGACGACCGCCATAAACGTCGTCATGAAAAGGCAGCGGCGCAACGCCGAGCTCGACCCCCTTAGCCTCGCGGAAATCGACAGCTTCGCGTGAGTCGGTCGTAATCATCGCGCACTCGCCAGCTTCAAATTTGGCGCTGCCCTCGACACGACGGCCGTAAGTTTTGAAATAACCTGCCTTGACCCAGGTGGTCATCATTGCCAGATGCTTGACTTGCGGCAACCCGTTGAAAGTCAACACGCCTTTGTCGCTCATTGCCGGAACGCCGGAAACCGCGCTGACATTGTCAATGTGTACCCAGACCGGCCACGAGGTTGTGTACGGGCAGCTGTAGCCCGCCGACTGCAGCTTGTCGAGCATCCCCTGCATTTCAAACCAGGTTTTTGGCGGTTGCTCGGGATCCAGCCCGGCCTTGCGGAACGCTGTTTTGTTGTAGAACAGAACCGGCGTCGAATACGCGACCGGCAAAGCCACCAGGCGCCCCCTGGCGTCGACGACGCCGGCCTTGAGGTCTGCCGACATTTCATTGACGTTGAGCGGCTCACCGGATTTGGCCATCAGCTCATGCAATGGCACAAAAGCCTTCGGATTGGTCAGCACGTCGGCCATGTCGTAGCGGCTGACGAGCGTCAGAGCAGACGGCTTCTGGCCTTTTTCATGGCGAACCACCTTGAGATTGGCAGCGGCTTCCTTGTTGAAACGTTCAACCACCATTTTCAAGGCTTCTTCACCGTGCCCCCCCAAATTATGAGCTAGCTCAAACTCGGCAGCGGCGGCTGGCACCGGCTTGACCGGCTTGGCAGCCAAGGCGGAAAGCGGTAGCGAAAGACTGATGGCTAGCAACAGGGGGCGAGAAACGAATGACATGAAAACTCCGGGGCAATTTTGCAGAGCGCGGATTATACCCGTCGTCATAGCACCGGCGAATTCGTTGAACAGGTAATCCAGCTCATTCTTGAATGTGCGAGAATTCATGCCATGATCAAGCTCGTTACTTTCCTGCTCCTGAGCATTGTCGCCTTAAGCGGCTGTGACCAGATCGCCCAGAAAATGGGCATTGAAGACCCGGCCAAAAAAGAGGCACGCCTCGAGCCCGACGGCAAGGCCGTCGGTAGCGCCTGTCGCCAGTCCGGGCGAGCCATCGAAGACTGTTATTCGATTTACAGCTGGCTACCCAAATCGTCCATTTTCGCGGGCTGGAAAGAAATGGACGAATACATGCGCGAGAACAAACTGGAAACCATCGTTCCTGTTCTGCCGCCGCCCGAAAAGCCAGGCACACAGAAGAAGAAAAAGGTCGAGGCAGAAGCGCCCGGCACGACCAAGGCAGAAGGCGCGACGCCGCCTGAAAAAGAAGCGGCGCCAGTTAAAGAAGCCGCCAGGGAAGACAACAAGAGCACAGCCAAACGCTGACTCCAGCAAGAGGGAAGGTGATACAGATGACCAAATGGTTTCAGGGAATTCGCGCCAAGTTGATCGGCATCTTCGTCCTGATCAAGATGATTCCACTGGTGTTGATCGCCTGGTATGCCTGGCACGCCTCGCAGCAACTTGGCGCTGACATTTCGAGCAAGGTCGGCAACATGGCCGATGCCATGCTTTCCAGCATCAAGGCGGTCGGCCAGACCGTGACCGAAGACTCGATCGCCGCCCTCGACGAGCGCTCGCGCGAAGCCATCGAAACACTGACGACGGACACGGCAAAAAAAATCGCTGATTTCCTTTATGGCCGCGATCAGGATATCCGCCTCGCCGCCAACCTTGAGCCGAGCGAAGCCGGCTTTCGTCGTTTTCTGAATGATCGTACCCGCACGCTATATCAGCACGGCCCCTGGCAACTCGCCGCCGATGGTAAATCGTGGGTTCCGCAAAATCCGCCCCCATTGCGCGAGGCGATGGTCACGCGCCCGATACTGGCCGATAACGCAAAAAACTTTCATGCCCGTGCACCGGAATACCTGGGCGAGGCCGAGCAACGGCCGATTTTTGTCGAGATGACCTTTGTCGACCTCGACGGCAAGGAAAAAATAAAGGTCACAACCGGCAGCCTGACGGAAAAATCGCTCAAAAACATCACCGACCGGAACAATACCTTTGCCCGCTCCGAAACTTATTTCAGCGCACTCAAAAAACTCAAACCCGGCGAAATTTACGTTTCTGACGTCATTGGTGCTTATGTCCCCACCCAGGCTATCGGCCCTTACCTGCCGGCAACACTGGAAAAGGCTGGCAAACCCTTCACGCCCGAGCAGTCTGCCTATGCCGGCACCGAGAATCCCCTCGGCAAGCGTTTTCGCGGCATCGTCCGCTGGGCCATGCCAGTGCTCAAAAACGGGCAGATCAGCGGTTATGTGACCCTGGCGCTTGACCACGACCACATCCGCCAGTTTTCTGATCGCCTGATGCCGACCGCAGAGCGTCACACGCCGATTGCCGACGCCATCAAGGGCAATTACGCGTTCATCTGGGATCACAAAAGTCGGGCGATTTCGCACCCGCGCGACTATTTCATCGTCGGCTACAACCCGCAGACCGGCCTGCCGGAAACACCATGGATGGATGAAACCCTTTACGCCGAGTGGCAAGCCAGCGGCCAACCGGCTCACGAATTTCTCGCGCAAACGCCCCCTTTCAAAGAGCAGAGTCTGCAAAAGAAACCAGCCAAGGCGCAGGCACAGGCCGGCAGCGTTGCCCTTGATTGTCGCTATCTGAATTTTTCGCCCCAGTGCGACGGCTGGAACGCCTTAACCGAACATGGCGGCTCGGGATCCTTCGTGATCTTCTTCTCCGGGCTATGGAAGCTCACCACGGCTGCGGCGATTCCCTATTACACCGGGCAATACGGGCAATCGAAACAAGGGTTCGGATTTGTAACAATTGGTGCGAATGTCGATGAATTCCATAAGTCAGCCACCGAAACGGCGCGCAAGATCAATGCCCTGATCGACGACAAGGATGCCAGCTTCAAAGTTCAGCGCAGCGAGATGCTCAACAGCATCAGCCAAAGCCTGAAAACGACCGCCATCGGCCTTTGGGGCTCGACACTGGTCATGATCCTGATCGTGATTGCCATTGCCGTCTGGATGGCCAATTTGCTCACTCGCCAAATCACCAACATGATCGGCGGCATTCAGCGTTTCCAGAAAGGTGATCTGCAGCACCGCCTCGATAGCACCAGCAACGATGAAATGGGCGAGCTGGCAGGCTCCTTCAACGGCATGGCTGATTCGGTTGCCGAATCATTCAAGCGCCTCGAAGAAGCCAAGGACAAGGCTGAGGAAGCCAGTCGACTGAAATCCGCTTTTATTGCCAACATGTCGCACGAACTGCGCACACCTCTCAATGGCATTCTTGGGTTTGCCGAATTGCTCAAAGCCGAACTCAGCGAGCCCGAGCAGCGGGAATACACCAGCATCATTATTGGCAGTGGCAAGCAGCTGCTCAAGCTGGTGAATGAAATTCTCGACATGGCCAAAATCGAAGCCGGTGAATTCAGTTTTAACGTCATTAGTTTGCCCCTCGCCTATTTCGCCTCTGATGTCAGCAACGGATACCAGTCGAGTGCCGCCGCCAAAGGCCTGCGCTTCAATCTGCGCCTCGCCGACGACCTGCCGGAGACCTTGGAGACCGATCCCGAGCGGCTGCAGCAGATACTCGACAACCTGCTGAGTAATGCCGTGAAATTCACCGTTGAGGGTGAGATCACCCTGCATGTCACCCAGACAAACGACGAAATCATCTTCGCCGTTGAGGATACCGGCCCCGGCATTCCGCTTGAGGCACGGGTGATGATTTTTGAAAAATTCAAACAACTGGAAAGCATCATGACTCGTCAGCATGACGGCAGCGGCCTTGGCTTGGCGCTGGTCAAGCAGTTGGTCGAGCATATGGGCGGCAAAGTCACCCTTGAGTCAGAAGTCGGTGCAGGGTCAACATTCAGCGTCCACCTGCCCAAATCGCCGCGCCCCGAATAAGGCTTGATCTCTCGCCTGATTGCCGCCGCCAGCGTTTGTCAGCAGACGCAAGGGGTATAATCCTCCTCCATGTCTGAAATCAATACCTTAGCTGGCGATGGCGCCAGCACTCCGGTTGCTGCGGCAACCCCTGAAATCACCTTTGCCGACCTCGGCCTCGCACCTGAAATCCTGCGTGCAGTGCTCGACGAGGGCTACACCAAACCCACGCCGATCCAGGCGCAGGCAATTCCACTCGTCATCGGCGGCCAGGACATCATGGGTGGCGCCCAAACCGGCACCGGCAAAACAGCGGCCTTTACTCTGCCGATTTTGCAACGCATCCTCCCCTTTGCCAGCAGCAGCCCGTCGCCAGCCAAACATCCAGTACGCGCCCTGATTCTCGCGCCGACCCGCGAATTGGCGATGCAGGTTTTCGAATCGGTCAAGGCCTATAGCAAGCACACCCCGCTGCGCGCCATGTGCGCCTTTGGCGGCGTGGACATCAAGCCGCAGATCGCCGAACTGAAGCGCGGCGTCGAAATTCTCGTCGCCACTCCCGGTCGCTTACTCGACCACGTTGAGAACAAGAGTGTCAGCTTTTCCTCGGTACAAGTGCTTGTCCTCGACGAAGCCGACCGTATGCTCGACATGGGCTTTGTACCCGACGTCACGCGAATTCTCAACATGTTGCCGGCGCAACGCCAAAGCCTGCTGTTTTCGGCGACTTTTTCGGAAGAAATCAAGCGGCTTGCCGACAAGATGTTACGCGCTCCAGTGCTGATCGAGGTTGCCCGCCGCAACCAGGTTTCCGACAACATCACCCACCGCGTCCATCCGGTCTCCGAATTCGGCAAGCGCGGTCTGTTAATCAAACTACTCAAATCGAGCGAGATTCGTCAGTGCCTGGTTTTCATGCGTACCAAGCAAGGCTGTGCACGCCTGACGCGCGAACTGCAGCGTGCCGGCATTCATGCCGATGCGATTCATGGTGACAAAAGCCAACTGGAACGAATCAAGGCGCTGGAGGCGTTCAAAGCAGGCGAAACCCATGCCCTGATCGCCACCGACGTTGCGGCACGCGGCCTCGATGTCGACGACCTGCCGTATGTGATCAATTACGAGTTACCCCACACGCCGGAAGATTACGTTCACCGCATCGGCCGCACCGGCCGCGCCGGCAAGCTAGGCAACGCGATTTCACTGGTCAGTGCGCATGAAGTCGGTTACCTGATTGATATCGAGAAATTGATCAAGCGGCCGATCGAGCAGGTTGAAGTAGTTGGTTTCGAACCCGAGGCGGAATACGAATACCCGCCGGGCAACAAGAAAAAACGCCTGCCACCCCCCGTCAAGGCACCCCTGGCTCAGCGCCCGGAACGCGGCGAACGGCCGGAGCATCACGAACGTCGCCCGGCACGCCGCAATCCGATGATTGCCGCTGATGGATTCGATTTCAGCAAACCTTACGAAGACGCTGCAGCACTGTCCGGGTCAGTCAATAATCCGATAGTGACGACGGTCAAGAACAATCCACAAAAACCCAAACGCATAGTCGCCGCGCTACTCGGCGGTATCGGCAAAAAATAAGCGTTGAACCAAACCGCCAGCACGGTGCTGCCATACATTATTTTTATCTGGCCGCTTGGCGGAAACCATCTCGCGATTGAACAGCGCCCAGTCGCCACGTATTGATCTGGTCAAGGACTGATGCGTGCCCCGTCTGTCCCGTAGATCATCTACATTGATCTATGTCAAATCCTAGCTGTTGAACTACAATAATATTCGCATTCAAGTTCCGTCCTTGAGTTCTGAGGGCGGCATTCAGTTTTTTATTAACGAGAGGTGGGTTCATGTCTGTGACGAAAACCACATATAACGACAAGGTCGTACGGCAATTTACCGTCATGACCGTTATCTGGGGCATTGTTGGCATGCTGGTAGGTGTCATCATTGCTGCTCAGCTGGTGTGGCCGGAACTAAATATCGGCTTTTTGCACTTTGGTCGCTTACGTCCATTGCATACCAATGCAGTAATTTTCGCTTTTGGTGGCTGCGCGCTGTTTGCAAGCTCCTACTGGTGCGTTCAACGCACTTGTCACACCCGTCTTTGGGGTGGCCCCTTGGTTCCCTTCACCTTTTGGGGTTGGCAGGTCGTAATTTTGTTGGCAGCCATAACCCTACCTCTGGGAATCACTTCTGGAAAAGAGTATGCCGAACTTGAGTGGCCGATAGATATTTTGATTACCTTGGTCTGGGTTTCCTACGCTTTGGTTTTTTTTGGAACCATCGCCAAGCGCACCGTATCCCACATATACGTAGCAAACTGGTTTTTTGGCGCCATGATTATCACAGTTGCTTTGCTGCATCTGGTAAATAGTGCTGCTTTGCCAATTACGCTCACAAAATCCTACTCGGCTTATTCTGGCGTACAAGATGCCATGATTCAGTGGTGGTATGGGCACAATGCAGTGGGTTTCTTTTTGACTGCCGGCTTTCTTGGCATCATGTATTACTTCGTCCCAAAGCAAGCTGGTCGTCCGGTGTATTCCTACCGGCTTTCAGTGGTTCACTTTTGGGCGCTAATTTTTACTTATATGTGGGCGGGTCCTCACCACCTGCACTACACGGCACTTCCTGACTGGACTCAATCTGTTGGCATGGTTTTCTCCCTGATTTTGCTGGCCCCGTCGTGGGGTGGCATGATCAACGGAATCATGACCTTGTCTGGAGCTTGGCATCGTTTGCGCGATGATCCGATCCTCAAATTCCTGATTACTTCACTCTCCTTCTATGGAATGTCTACTTTCGAAGGTCCGATGATGTCAATCAAGACGGTGAATGCCCTGTCGCACTACACGGACTGGACTGTAGGTCACGTTCACTCAGGTGCTTTGGGTTGGGTTGCCATGGTGTCCATTGGGGCGATGTACTACTTGATTCCCCGCTTATTTGGCAAAAGCGAAATGTATAGCACCAAGCTGGTCACGACGCACTTCTGGATCGCAACGATTGGCACAGTGCTTTACATTGCCTCCATGTGGATTGCCGGCGTCATGCAAGGTTTGATGTGGCGTGCAGGCAACATGGATGGCACGCTGGCATACAGCTTTGTCGAGTCCGTCAAGGGGTCTTATCCGTTCTGGGCAATTCGCTGGTTAGGTGGTGTTCTCTTCCTGTCAGGCATGTTGTTGATGGCATATAACATGTTCAAGACAATGGCTGGCGGCAATACTCAGGACACGCCAGTAAATATTCCTGTCGCTCATCACGCCTGATTAGGGGGAAATGATAATGATCAAGCACGAGCAAATTGAAAAAAACGTTGGTCTGCTCATCGTACTGACGCTACTTGTTGTTCTTTGGGGTGGCCTGCTGGAAATCGTACCGTTGTTCTTCCAAAAATCGACCACCACGCCAGTGGAGGGTGTTAAGCCTTACGATGCGGTTCGCTTGGTTGGGCGCGACGTTTATATTCGTGAGGGCTGTTTTCTTTGCCACTCACAGATGATTCGTCCATTCCGCGCAGAAACCGAGCGTTATGGTCACTACTCCGTTGCGGGTGAGTTTGTTTACGACCATCCCTTTCAGTGGGGATCAAAGCGTACAGGTCCAGATCTTCACCGCGTTGGTGGTCGTTATTCAAATGAATGGCAGCGCGCGCATCTGATGAATCCGCGCGACGTGGTTCCTGAATCCAATATGCCGGCGTTTGCTTTTTTGGCAAATACCAAAGCCAAGGACTCTGTCGGTGCCGATGTCGAATCTAAGATGGAGGTTATGCGCAGTTACGCAAATGCTCGTGGACTGCCTACATACACTGATGCAGACATCAAGGGTGCCAAGGCTGCCATCGGGGATATGACCGAAATGGATGTTCTCATTGCTTACCTGCAAGGTATGGGTACGGCTCTGAGCACCATGAAGCAATAAGTCATGGATATCAACGATCTACGTTCCATCACAACGGTACTTGGACTGATTTGTTTTCTAGGTATCGTCGTGTGGGCTTACGGCAAAAGTAGCAAAAAAGGGTTTGAGGAAGCTGCAAATCTGCCGTTTGCGGACAACGATGATCAGAGTGTGCCGCCTCCAGCGGCGCATCCTCGCTGAGATAAAGGAAAGCAAATGAGCGATTTCATTAGTGATTTTTGGAACCTGTATGTAATTGTTATCGTCGCCGGCAGTATCCTTGCCTGTGTTGCGTTATTAATCATTCAGAGCAAAGCGACTTTCACTCCAGGCAAGACCATGGGTCACGTCTGGGATGAAACTCTCGAGGAATACAACAACCCGATGCCTCAATGGTGGTCATGGTTATTTGTGATTACTGTGGTTTTTGCATTTGTTTATCTGGCTCTTTATCCGGGTTTGGGTAATTTCAAGGGTGTACTTGGTTGGACATCTGTTGGGCAGCACAAGGATGAAGTTGAAAAGGTTGATGCTACCGTCAAACCACTGTTCAACAAGTATTTAGCAATGGATGTGAAAGCCGTCGCAAGTGACAAGCAGGCTATGGAAATGGGCAAGAACTTGTACCTGACTTATTGTATGCAATGTCACGGCGCCGATGCCCGCGGAGCTAAGGGGTTCCCAAATCTTACCGATAGCGACTGGTTGTATGGTGGCGAGCCTGAGCAGATTAAGTTAACACTCAATGAAGGCCGGATGGGTGTCATGCCTCCTCATGCACAACTTGGTGCCGATACCGTCAAAGATCTTGCGAATTACGTTCGCTCTTTGTCTGGGCTTCCGAGTGACTCTGTTCGTGCAGCAAAAGGTAAAGAAGCTTTCGCAGCTGTCGGTTGTTCAGGGTGTCATGGCCTAGATGCAAAAGGGATGCAAGCGATTGGCTCACCGAATCTCACTGACAAAGTGTGGTTGTATGGCTCGTCTGAAGCAGTTATCACAGAAACAATCAACGGTGGTCGTCAAAACAAAATGCCTGCCTGGAAGGAGTTTCTGGGTGAAGGAAAAATTCATGTTTTAACTGCATATGTTTATGGCTTGAGTCAGGGCAAGTAATTTCAGTTTAGCGGGGCGGATATCTGCCCCGTTTTTTTATAAGCTGTCAGCCTCTGATTTGGCCCCTTAAATCTTTTCCCAGTTGCATTTTTATAGTGTAATTCGTCGAAAAAATTAGTCTTACATGGTGCCTTTTTTAGTTGCGAGCGGATGCTCATACAAGACTAAAAATTTCCAAAAGGTTGAGTATGAATAACAGCGGGCTGCTTGAAAATATTAATAGACAGGCATGGCATAAAGAGCCTTGGCCATGGATATTAATGCTGGGACCTGCACTTGTTATAGTTGCCGGATTTGTCACTGCTTGGCTTGCTGTTGTCAGCAATGACGGGCTAGTCAATGACGATTATTACAAGCAGGGCATGACAGTTAATCAACGTCTCCAGCGCGATCATGAGGCCAAGAGCATGGGTTTGCGAGCTGATCTGATGCATTCAGGCTCTAGCATTCGTTTGTTGATCAACACTAATAGTCAAACCCTGCTCCCCAGTGAACTTCTGCTTAAGTTTTCTCATCCAACTCAGTCGGGACAAGATCAATTGATAAAAATTGTTGCCGAAGGTCAGGGGTTGTACGGAGGAAAAACGGTTGGTGAGTTGCATGGAAGATGGATCGTATCACTTGAGGATCCTTCAGGAAAATGGCGGCTTCAGGGAGACTGGCAAGCTGAGTCTTTAGAAACGTTAAGGTTGCAAGCGCGTTCTCCAAATTGATTTTTATATTGTTTGTTACTGGGAGGTGACTTATGGCGTGGAATCTTTTATTTAGTAGCGACATCGGTTTGATGAGTTTGGCTGTCATCGTCTTTGTCTTGATTATTGGATTCGTCATGGGACGTCTGTACAAGTCAAAAATGGAAGAAGAAATCAAGCAATTGAGTAAATAATATTTATTTTTCTGCTTAATCGACAGAGGACACCCCCTGCTATTTGAAATATAACAGGGGGATTTTTTATATCCAATTCTCCGGAAATCTGGCAGATAATTAATTTGCCCAACTGCATCAGGCGGATGCACCTTTCGCTTACGCTCGCGTATTTGTAAAGCCGCAATGCACCGAGGGTGGCAAGCGGCTGAAGTTTAGGCCGATCAAACTGGCGAGGCGGCTTGCCGAGTAACCAGCGGCCAGCCTACCCGGCATCTGCGGTGGCGCGATGAAAACAAAGCACCACACAACTTAACTGGCAAGCGGATTGCCCAGAGAGCAGCGACGATGCCGCAGGCGCGACTGGGCTGGCTTTCGCCTCACTGACAGGGAAGGGAAGCAACCATGGCGACAATGATGCAGCGCGCACAAGCACCGCGAACGCCAGCTGACGGGCTGATTCGCGCCCGGTATGACTGGCGTTCGCCGGAGAGCGGAAAATAGTTGACGGCGACGCGCGCGCTAAAACCGTTGGGAGAGATTGATTGGGTATGACTCGACGGCGCGTTTTCGCGATTACGCTCAAGCATTGTCAGAGACTTGATCATGACTCTTGATTTGCGGGGAGGGGTATGGATTTTGTATCTTACTCAAGCAGCTCTTCGCGATTAAATCTCAGCGCTGCGCTGTCCATTATTTTTCATGTCCTGCTGCTTCTAGTTTTTTCCGATATCGCAATCCTCGCGGTAGAAAACACGAAACACCTTGAAAGCCAATCGCCAATACAATTGACGCTCTCTCAGTCAGCCAATGGGTTTTTGCCACCCAAAACTGATCATCGAACCCTACCGCTTGCCCCCCAAATTCCGCCCCGCTCGAAGATTGAATCTTCTAAAACTCGTCTTTCTTCCGATCAAGCAAAAAAAAATGACTCGGAAAAAGCCGAGCCGGAGCAATTAGGTTTTAGCAAAACGCCTCACGAGACGAGTGAGGTGGTTAACAACGAGATTGCGATTTTGGGAACCGCTAATTCCCCTGACAATCAGTCAGAACTACCTAACGCGGATGACGTGCAGCGTTATCGGTTGAGTCTTGGGCGTGAAGTAAAACGCAACAGGCAATACCCATTGCTGGCTCGGGAGCGTGGCAATGAGGGGGTAGTCAGTCTTATTGTTAATAGGCCAGCAGGTATTGCCATGCCGCTAGTGAGCATCCATAAAAGTAGCGGTACACAGTTGCTTGATACTCATGCACTTCAAATGGTAGAGCGAGCCGTTCGTGATGCTCGTGTCCCGGAATCTCTGCGCAATCGGGATTTCGCGATTGATTTGTCGATTCAGTTCTCTCTGGCTGACGATTGACCACTGCAAACCAAGTATCCAGCCCGGCTACCGAACCGGGCTTTTGCTTGATGCGGGCAGTCTTGAAGGGCGCTGTTCACCCGGGTTCGACAGTTCGCATCTTAAAATTCCCATTTTTCACCCCAGTCCCCCAGTGTTTGCGCGGGTTTCAGGCCGATTTTTTGAAAATAAATGTAATGGCACGAATTTAATTTTCAAGATGATTAGTAGCATTATTTGACAGCGATATTCGTAGTTGTATAGTAACGGCATGTTTGTCAAAGTCACATCGTCCGGCTC
>CAJBDJ010000016.1 GCA_903951825.1 uncultured Pseudomonadota bacterium | reverse complement strand
CTTCTTGTGCAATCGAACAACCTGCTTTCGCCGCTCGTGCAGTTGTTCCAGCGTTTGTTTTCTAGCGTTCTCTTTTTCCATCAAAATCAGACACCGAAAAACCCAATAAGTTCATATTTCATCGGGCCTTATCTATAATGAACGATTGTCGCTCGGCGATCGAAGCCTGTGGCCTCGATCCGCAAATCGGCTTTTTACATGTTGTGCGGCCGGGTCGGGCGGCGCTGGCGCTTGACCTGATGGAGGAGTTCCGCGCCTTTGCCGATCGACTGGTGCTCTCGTTGATCAATCGCGGCCAGATCGGTGCAGCGGATTTCGTCGAGCGTGAAGGCGGCGCCGTGCTACTCGAAGGTGAGGCGCGCAAAGCGGTGCTGGTTGCCTACCAAGAGCGTAAACAGGACAAGCTGACACATCCGCTGCTTAGCGAAACCGTTCCCTTGGGCGTGCTGCCGCATCTTCAGGCTCGTTTACTGGCACGCACGCTGCGCGGCGATACCGCCGAATATTTGCCTTACCTGACGCGCTGATTATGCTGGTCATCGTTTGTTATGACGTCAACACCGAAACCCGCGAAGGTCGCCGGCGACTGCGGCGGGTTGCCAAACTTTGCGAAAGCGTCGGCCAGCGGGTACAGAAATCGGTTTTCGAATGCCAGGTTGACCGTGCTTGTTTTGAGGCACTTGAGCGCAATCTGGTTGCCGAAATCAAACATGGAGAAGACAACTTGCGCTTCTACCGCATCGCCCAGATCAAGGGCTACGAAGTGCGAGAGCACGGCTGCTTCCGCGCCACCGATTTCGAAGCGCCGCTTGTTCTGTGATTTTGCGCGAACACCTAGTGAACAGTAGTGACCGGGAGGTTCGCGTTTTGTCTATCTTTATGAATTACGAACGTTTTCGGGCGCACGATTTAATCGCGTAAGATGGTTACGGCTCAGAACGAAATGGTTCGCGCAACCCGGATATTTTGTTCGTTTGTTTCAGCTGCTTGCGAAACATGAGCATCGCCCCCCGGCATCGGGGGGCGTGGATTGAAACTTGCCAAGTGCCTTGAAACGGGCGAAATTCCGGCCAGCCTGCCAAATGTGCTGGCATAGGCATCGCGGGCTGCAGGGAGTCGATTTATCGACCTGATATACAATCGGGTGCCTGTCTGGAGAACTCCCATGGAATTGAATTTTTTTCGTGTTTCGACCTTGTTGCTGCTCGGATCATTGTTGACGGTCAGCGGTTCGGCATCGGCGGCAGAGGCGGATAACTGGCTGACTTTTGCGTCAGTGACGCCGGTCTATCAAGGCAATGGCAACCTGAATGGTGGCGGACATTTCACTTCGAATAGTTTGATTGTCCGTGGTGGTGCCACATACGATTTTGGTGGCGGGAATCGCGCAGGCGTTACGCTGGCCTACGACCGACTTGATTACTCGTTTTCGAACGCCAAGGCCTTTGCTCAGGAGCCTTGGGGAAGCGTGCAACGCTACGGCGTTGCGTTGCCGTTTTTGTTTGCAGTGAGTGATGACTGGAGCGTGAGGTTTGCGCCATCGGCTGACTGGTTCAAGGAAAACGGGGCAGATTCGGGCGATTCGCTGGTTTGGGGGGCGACGCTTTCCGGTGCACGGAAGTTCGCGGGAGGCAACCGTTTTGGTTTCGGTATCGGGGCGTTTTCCCAGATCGAGAAGACCAGCACGTTTCCGTTTCTCGTCGTTGACTGGCGTTTTGGCGAGCGTTTGCGCCTCGTCAACCCGCTCGCCAGCGGCCCGACCGGGCCAGCGGGGCTTGAACTGGAGTACCGTTTCGATAGTGGCTGGACGGCCGGCGTCGGGGCTGCCTACCGTACCATGCGCTTCCGCTTGAGTTCTAACGGCTTGCTCAGCAATGGTGTTGGCGAGGAGAGCGGGGTGCCGGTTTTCTTGCGTTTATCGCACCATTTCAACGATCAAATGGCGATGCATTTTTACGGTGGCGTCGTGGCTGGCGGGGAGCTGCGGGTTGAGAATTCATCCGGTACCTTGCTGCGCATGGAAAAATTTGATCCGGCGCCGTTGCTCGGCTTGACCTTCGTCGGGCGTTTTTAATAAGCCTGCTGAGCTTGCGCGGCAAGCCGATCAAGCGCTTTTCAGCCGTTCATCGCTTCGCCCATGCGAACGGCGACGGAAGGTGCCCAGGCGCTGTTAAAGGCCAGCGAGTCTTGCGGGAAGAGCATGACGACCGTCGAGCCGAGCAAGAAACGACCCATTTCTTCCCCCTTTTTGAGTGCGATATTTTGTTGCGTATAAGACCATTCGCGGATGACGCCGGGGCGTCGTGAGTTGACCACGCCATGCCAGACGGTAGCCATGCTGCCGACAATCGTCGCACCAACCAGGGTCATGATGAACGACCCGAATGCCGATTCAAAAACACAGACAAGCCGTTCATTGCGGGCAAAGAGGCCGGGGACGCCCCGCGCCGTAGTCGGGTTGACCGAAAACAGCGCGCCCGGCACGTAGATCATTCGCGTCAGCCTGCCGTCGCAGGGCATGTGAATGCGGTGATAGTCGCGCGGGCTGAGGTACAGCGTGGCGAAACTGCCGTTGTCGAATTTCCCGGCTAATTCGCTGTCGCCGCCAAGCAGCGCGGTTGTCGAGTAGCTGTGGCCTTTGGCCTGAACTATCTGGTCTTTGACGATGCTGCCAAACTGGCTGATCGCGCCATCGACCGGGCAGATAAAGTCTGCCCCGGCGAGTGGTCGCGCATCGGCCTTGAGTGGTCGCGTGAAAAACGCGTTGAAAGTCTTGTAGCTGGTGAGGTCGGGATTGGCCGCCTCGGCCATATTCACTTGGTAGCGCCTGACAAACCAGCGAATGACGCGCGTTGTCAAGTGGCCGCCTTCGCGCTCGGCGAGTTGCCCGGCGATGACGGTCAACGCCTGTTTGGGCAGGAGATATTGGGGCAGGACTGCAAGGCGATTGGCCACGATGGATTCTGTTCAAAAGTTCGGGGAAACGATTATACGGGCTCGCCGGGTACGGCTTGAGCACCGCCAAACCTTGCCGGATCAGACGACCAGCGCGCCTTGCGCCACTTCTCACGCTCGCCATTGGCGCAGAAAGTCCACGCGACAAAGCGGCTTTGCTTCTGACCCTGTGCCATCGGAGTGATGCGCGATTCGACGACCTTGGCTTTTTTGAGTGCCGCTTCGATGTGCACCAGATGGTCGGCGCTCGAAACCAGGCTGGTGAACCACATGACGCGCTTGGGAATGTTGATGCTCTGTTCGATCATCCTGATGACAAAAGCACGTTCGCCGCCGTTGCACCAGAGTTCGGTGCCACCGCCGCCAAAATTCAGGCGCGGCTGATTGGCTCCCCGGGGGGCGCCGGCTTTGCCCAACTTGTTCCATTTGCGCTGGCTGACGGCGATGACATCGTCGGGGGTGTTGTGAAAAGGCGGGTTGCAAATGCTCAGTTCAAAATTTTCACCGGAGCGCAGGAGGCCGGTAAAAATGTTGTCCCAAACGGTTTGGTGGCGTAACTCGATGGCTGTGGCGAACGCCGGATTCTTGCCCAAAATCAGGGAAGCATTGTTCAGTGCCGCTTGGTCGATATCGACCCCCAGAAAATGCCAGCCATATTCGGCATGGCCGATCAGTGGATAAACGCAATTGGCACCGACGCCAACATCAAGTACCCGAACGCCGGCACCGGTCGGGACAAGTTTCTTGTTGCAGGTGGCGAGCAGGTCGGCGGTGTGATGGATGTAGTCGGCACGTCCGGGAATGGGGGGGCACAGGTATCCGGCCGGGATCTCCCAGCCACAGACGCCGTAATTTAGAGCCAGGATGGCGCGGTTGAGTGCCTTGACCGCGGCGGGGTTGGCGAAATCAATACTCGCCGTGCCAGCCTGGGTCGTGATGATGTATTTGTGCAATGCCGGTGCAACCTTGACGAGGGCGGGCAGGTCATAGCCAGTAAGGTTTTTGTTGCGCGAGTGAAGTCCGGGCTTGGCAGGGGAGGTGGTCATTTATTGTGGTTTGGGGTCGGGGAAGGGAGTATCCCACGAATCACCGCACCCCAAGCAGCGGGGTTTTGCGCTGACTAATCCCGATCCGGGTTCGCCACGGCTCTCACATTGGCGTAAAATCCGCTATCCGTTTTGGTGCAGTTGATCGCTGTGCTCTCCCTTAAGGACAGAAATGAAGCGTGTGGATGATTTCCGCTTGCAGCTGGGCAAGCATGAACTTGTGCCGATCATGATTGGCGGCATGGGTGTTGATATTTCCACGGTTGATCTGGCGGTGGAGGCGGCGCGTTTGGGTGGTGTTGGGCATATCTCCGATGCCATGATCAAAACGGTTACCGATCGTCGCTATCAAACCAAGTACGTCAAGGAAAAGCTGGCGCTGTACAAATCCAGCGTGGCGACCGATGACAAAACGGCAGTCAAATTTAATCTCGGCAAAATTGAAGAAGCGACTCGCCTCCATGTCGCCTGCGCGATGGAGCGCAAACAGGGTTCCGGGCTGATTTTCGTCAACTGCATGGAAAAGCTGACGATGAATGCGCCCAAGGAAACCTTGCGTGTGCGTATGCGTGCCGCGCTCGACGCCGGCATCGACGGCATTACCTTGGCTGCCGGTCTGCATCTGGGGTCGTTCAGCCTGATCGAAGATCACCCGCGCTTTCGTGATGCAAAATTGGGCATCATCGTTTCTTCGGTTCGCGCCCTGCAGATTTTTCTCAAGAAAAGCGCGCGTACCAACCGTCTTCCGGATTACGTTGTCGTTGAAGGCCCGCTCGCCGGGGGGCACCTGGGGTTTGGCATGGACTGGGCCGAGTACGATCTGGCGACTATCGTTGCTGAAGTCATGCAGTTTATGAAAAACGAAAATCTCGCGATTCCGGTAATCCCCGCCGGCGGTATTTTTACCGGCAGTGACGCGGTTGGTTTTCTTGAAAATGGCGCTGCTGCGGTACAAGTGGCGACCCGTTTTACCGTTTCCCGCGAATGCGGCCTGCCGGCCAATGTGAAGCAACATTACTTCACGGCTGATGAAGACGACATCGTTGTTAATGAAATTTCGCCGACCGGCTACCCGATGCGCATGATCAAAAGCAGCCCGGCGATTGGCGACGGCATTCGTCCGAATTGCGAGGCGTACGGCTACTTGCTCGACGCCAACGGAAAATGCGCCTACGTCACTGCTTACAACCGGGAGGTCGCCGCCAATCCGGGGGTGCGCAAGGTTAAGGTGATGGATAAAACCTGTCTGTGCACCCAAATGCGCAACTTTGATTTGTGGACCTGCGGGCAACTGACCTATCGTTTGCGCGACACGACTAATCGGTTGGCCGATGGCAGTTATCAGGTGTTGTCAGCCGAGCATGTGTTCAAGGATTATCAGTTCAGTACCGACAATAAAATTGCCTTGCCGGCGTTCCCAGAAGGCTGATCCAGACGCCTCAATCGATGTGTGCCAGTGTCGTGCCAAAACAATCGGATGCCGGCAAGCAGTAGCGGGCACTTGAAAGGTTCGGCAATAAACAGTTGAGATGTCCTTGCCTTGCCTCGCATTGCCAATCATCGGGCGGGCAATGCGTTTTTAACAAAATATTGCATTCGTCAGGCAAAGAAACGGTGCTTGGCCTGCTCGGAAATCTCCATACCGGTGAGCTGCGCCCGCTCAAGCAGTTCCCAGTAATAACGGTAGGAGGCCCGGTCGTGCAATTTGCCTCCATGTTGGATTGGAGCCCAATCCTTGTCCTGGGCGGCAATCAGGATTTCTGCGGCGGCACTAACTTCGGAGAAGTCCGGGCGCATGGCTTCGATGATCGGCAAAATCTGGTTCGGATGAATGCTCCACATGCGCAGAAAACCGAATTCACTGCGTGCACGTCGCGCATCGCCGCGAATCAGTTCGATATCCTTTAATTCAGTAGTCACGTTATGGACGGGAAGCACGCCGTTGGCCAGCGCCGCCGCGCTGATTTCAGCTTTGGCGCGGGCGACCAGCGGATGCTCGAATTGACCGGGACTGCGCATGGCGCTGCCGGGGATCGCTCCGTGGTGGGCAGAGACAAAATCCATCAGACCAAAATCGAGGCTTTCAACGCGGGGCAGGGCGGCTATCTCCCAGACTTCACGGAGGGCGCCGTGCGTTTCGATCAGCACGTGCACTGGAATTCTGCGGTCAACGCCGAAATGTTGCTCAAATTCTTGCAAGGCTTCGATCTGAACCTCGACATCGCTGGCGCTGCACGGCTTGGGCAGGGTGATGAAAGATAGCCGTTTGCCAGCGCGGCCGACGAGGATTTCCATATCCTTGCGCCAGTGCGCGTGGCTGAGGTCATGAATCCGGGCACCAACCCGATTGAAACGGTTGTCGGCGGACATGATCATGGCCGCGACCATCTCGGCATGTTCGTCCTCGGCGCCAGCATGAGCGCCATCTTCGCAATCGCCGGTGATGTCGAAAATCGGCCCCAGTTCATTTTGTAACTGCAGCGCCTTGCGTATCAGCTTTTCAGAACCGGCGTAGTGGTCGACCGCAGGCAACAGGGGAAGCGGCTTTTCGCCGGAAAAAAGAACCGTATTCGGATGGCGCATGATGATCCTCGGCTAAGAAGCAAAAAGGCCACAGTATGCTAACTGTGGCCTTCGCGTGAAGCAGGGGTGAGTCCCGGCTTACAGCATGTCCTTGATTGCTTCGGCCTCGTCGGTCAGTTCCTTGAGCGTGATATTCATCTTCTCGCGACTGTACTCGTCGATTTCCAGACCCTGAATAATCTTGAAGGAACCGCCCTTGCACTCACACGGGAAGCCATAAACGATACCGGCCGGAATGCCGTAGGAGCCATCAGAAGGAACCCCCATGGTGACCCAGTCGTCTGCGCCAAGGAACCAGTCATGAATATGGTCGATGGCGGCATTGGCGGCAGAGGCAGCCGAAGACAGGCCGCGCGCTTCAATGATGGCGGCGCCGCGCTTGCCGACGGTGGGCAGGAACACGTCGTTGTTCCAGGCGTGATCGTTGATCAGGCTCTTGATGCTGTCGCCGTTGGAGGTGCAGAAACGGTAATCGGCATACATCGTCGGTGAGTGGTTACCCCAGACGACCAGCTTGTTCAGGGAGGTCACTGCACGGCCGGATTTCTGAGCCAGTTGCGACTTGGCGCGGTTGTAATCAAGGCGCAGCATGCCGTGGTAGTTGTTCGGGTTGGTGCGGCCAACTTTCTTGGCGGCAGATGCAGCGATCAGCGCATTGGTGTTGCACGGGTTGCCAACGACCAGAACGCGGACGTCTTCCTTGGCGCTCTCGGCAATGGCCTTGCCCTGAACCGTGAAGATGGCGCCGTTGGCGGTCAGCAGGTCGGCACGCTCCATCCCCTTGGTGCGCGGACGGGCACCAACCAGAAGGCAGACGTCAGCATCTTTGAAAGCAACATTCGGGTCATCGGTGGCGACCATGCCGGCGAGCAGCGGGAAGGCGCAGTCGTCGAGTTCCATCATGACGCCTTTGACGGCTTGCTGAGCTTGCGGCAGATCAAGCAACTGAAGGATGACCGGCTGGTCTTTGCCAAGCATTTCGCCGGAGGCAATGCGGAACAGCAGGCTGTAGCCGATCTGGCCGGCAGCGCCGGTAACTGCAACGCGCATGGGTGCTTTTGACATTTATCGCTCCTGTATGAAACAGCGTGATTGAATTTTTTGGAGGCCGCTCGTGCGTCTACCTGAAACTTTCTTGCGCAGGTGACGAGAACGGCTCGAATGTTAAAAGTTAGCAATGAAGGTGTCAATTGATCTTGTGTCTTATATAAGATAACTTTTCGTAGACGTCTTTCGTGAAATGTGCTGAAATTTACGCTTATGAACCGAGATACCAATCGTTCGTCTGTTCGCGCAGCGGCGCCGACCTTCAGGCCGCTTTATCGGCAAATCAAGGATTTCATGATCCGCAGTCTGGAGGCGGGTGAATGGGGGCCGGGCGATGCCATCCCCAGTGAGGGAGAGCTGGCAGTTCGCTTCAATGTCAGCCAGGGGACGGTGCGTAAGGCTATTGACGAAATGGCTACAGAAAACATGCTGGTGCGCCGTCAAGGCAAGGGGACTTTTGTCGCCACCCACGACGATCCACGTTTTGTTTATCGTTTTCTGCGCCTTGTTTCAGACGACGGTGATGACACGCCTGCCGTCAGTGACCCGCTCTCTTGCTCGCTGGTTTCGGCCAGTGAAGAAGTCGCTGCGGTTTTGGGTTTGAAACCAGGTGAACCCGTTGTCTATGCCAAGCGTTTGCTGCATTTTCGCGACAAGCCGATTGTTTTTGATCAGATTTATCTGGTCGCCGAACTTTTCAGCGGGCTTACGCTCGAAATGCTGCGCAGTAACCAGCGCTCGATCTACAGTTTGTTTGAGGGTGATTTCGGAGTGCGCATGATCAGTGCCGAAGAGCATTTGCGCGCCGTTTCCGCTGACGTTACCAGTGCGGATGTGCTTGGCGTACCGGTTGGTGAGCCCTTGTTGCTGGTCGAACGGACTGCTTATTCTTACGGCAACAAGCCGGTGGAGTGGCGAAGGGGGCTTTATTGCACACGAAATCATTACTATCGAAATGAGTTGGGCTGATCATCGTTGGCTTATCAATCAATTGAAAGCCTTGATCTGAAGAGGGAGGCTATAGTTTTGAATGTATAATTACGGCGCTCTAAAAACGCAGTAAATTCTGAAATCCGCATCTTTCGCAAGGGATGACTTTCATGGCAGAAATGACCATCAAAAAACGTCCAAAATTTTTGGACTTGACGAAAATTCACTTGCCTTTACCTGGCAAAATTTCAATCCTTCACCGAATCAGCGGCGTCGGCTTATTTCTCTTCTTGCCCGTCATTCTCTGGCTGTTCGCAGCGAGCGTCGGTTCGCCTGAGTCGTTTGCCCTGTTCAAATCGGTGGCTTCGCACTGGATTGTCAAGGTGGTTCTCGCCGGGTTGATCTGGGCTTTTATCTACCATTTTTGCGCGGGAATTCGTTTTTTGCTGCTTGATTTTCATGTTGGCATAGAAAAGCTCGCTGCCAGAAAATCGGCGGCTCTGGTTCTTGTCGTGAGCATTCCGTTAACGCTTGCTGCTTGGGGGGTCTTGCTATGATCAATCGCCAAGTTGTTGGTGCTCATTACGGTCTCAAGGACTGGATGGCACAGCGCGCCAGTGCCGTCATTATGGCGCTTTATTCGGTGCTTGGTGTTTTGGTGTTGATGCTTGTTCGGCCAACCTCGTTTGAGGCCTGGCAAGGAATTTTCGCCAATGGCCCGATCAAGTTCTTCACCTTCCTTTTCTTTGTCAGTCTGTTTTACCACGCCTGGATTGGCATTCGCGATCTGTGGATGGATTACGTCAAGCAAACCGGCTTGCGCCTGAGTTTGCATGTGATCACCCTTGCCTTGCTGGTGGGTTACACGGCATGGGCTGCTGCGATTCTCTGGAGGTTGTAAGCGTGAGTATTCCTGTTCTCAAATTTGATGCCGTGATTGTGGGTGCCGGCGGTGCCGGTCTGCGTTCGGCGATCCAGTTGTCTGAGGCCGGCCTCAAGACGGCCGTTCTATCCAAGGTTTTTCCGACCCGCTCGCACACGGTTGCGGCGCAGGGCGGTGTTGCCGCTTCTCTCGGCAATTCCGAAGAGGATCACTGGACGTGGCATATGTACGATACGGTCAAAGGTTCCGATTGGCTCGGTGACCAGGACGCTATTGAGTTCATGTGCAAAAAAGCCAACGAAGTCGTTGTTGAGCTTGAGCATTACGGTATGCCCTTCGATCGTACCGACAACGGCAAAATCTACCAGCGTCCGTTTGGTGGGCATATGTCCAATTTTGGCGAAAAGCCGGTGCGTCGTTCCTGTGCCGCCGCTGATCGTACCGGTCATGCCATGCTGCACGCGATGTATCAGCGTAACGTCAAAGCCAATACCCAGTTTTTTGTTGAATGGATGGCGCTTGATCTGATTCGTGACGAAGAAGGTCACGTTCTCGGCGTTACAGCGATGGAAATGGAAACCGGCCAGATTGTCATCTTCCATGCTCGCGCAACCATTTTCGCAACTGGCGGTGCTGGCCGAATTTATTACTCCTCGACCAACGCCTTCATCAATACGGGCGATGGTCTGGGTATGGCGGCGCGTGCCGGAATCCCTCTTGAGGATATGGAATTCTGGCAATTTCACCCGACCGGTGTCGCCGGTGCGGGCGTCCTGATTACCGAAGGCGTGCGTGGCGAAGGCGGCATTCTGCGTAACAGCAACAAGGAGCGCTTCATGGAGCGTTACGCTCCGAATGCCAAGGATCTTGCCTCGCGCGATGTGGTTTCGCGCGCGATGGCCACCGAAATCAAGGAAGGTCGTGGCTGTGGTGTCAACAAGGATTATGTCCTGCTCGACATTACCCACCTCGATCCAGCAACCATCATGAAACGTCTGCCGGGTATCCATGAAATCGGCATTCAGTTTGCCGGTGTTGACTGCCTGAAAGAGCCTTTGCCGGTTGTGCCGACCTGTCATTATCAGATGGGCGGTATTCCGACGCATTATTCAGGTCGCGTAGTGATGCAACAGGGTGGCGACCACAATGCCGTCGTGCCGGGTTTTTATGCTGGCGGTGAATGTGCGTGTGCGTCGGTGCATGGTGCCAATCGTCTAGGTACCAACTCGCTGCTTGATCTTCTGGTTTTTGGTAAATCGGCGGGTGATTCGGCCGTCGAAGACCTCAAGGCAGGGCGTGCCCATCGCGATTTGCCGAAAGATGTCAGTGATAAGACCCTGGCTCGTATCAGTGCCCTGGATAACCGCAAAGGTGGTGCCAGTGTCAGCGAAACGCGTCTGGCGATGCAGCGCACCATGCAGGATCATGCTGGCGTCTTCCGCTTTAACGACATGCTCAAACAGGGGGTCGAAAAGATACTTGAGGTTGAAAAGGCGGCACGCAACCTTGAGATCAAGGATAAGTCGATGGCCTGGAATACGGCTCGTACCGAAGCGCTTGAGATGGAAAACCTGATCGAAGTCGCCAAGGCCACCATGATTTCAGCCGAAGCGCGCAAGGAGTCCCGTGGTGCTCACGTTCGCGACGACGCGCCGGATACCGCCGAATTTCCGAATGGGCGTAATGACGCTGAATGGCATAAACATACGCTGTTCTCCCCGGTTGATAATTCGATCACTTACAAGCCGGTCAATATGCAACCTTTGACTGTCGAAACCATCGCGCTGAAGACGCGCTCGTACTAATCGGAGAACAACATGAGCAAACGTACTGTTCAATTCAGTATTTACCGCTACGATCCGGATCGGGACGATGCGCCCTACATGCAGGACATTTCGATTGAGCTTGAGCCAACCGACCGAAAATTGCTGGATGCGCTCACCAAACTCAAGGCCAAGGACGATGCGATCTCCTACCGCCGCTCGTGTCGCGAGGGTGTCTGTGGTTCTGATGCGATGAATATCAATGGTCGCAACGGCTTGGCCTGTTTGACGGATATCGATTCGCTAAAGCAGCCAATTGTTTTGCGTCCCCTGCCGGGTTTGCCTGTGATTCGCGATCTGATCGTCGACATGACGCAGTTCTTCAAGCAATACCATTCGATTAAGCCGTATCTGATCAATAACGATCCTTTGCCGGAGCGTGAACGCCTTCAGTCGCCTGAGGATCGCGAAGAGTTGAACGGCCTCTACGAGTGCATCCTGTGCGCGTGTTGCTCGACCTCCTGCCCTTCTTTCTGGTGGAATCCCGATAAATTCGTCGGTCCGGCGGGGTTGCTGGCGGCCTACCGTTTTATTGCCGACACGCGTGACCAGGCAACCAACGAGCGTCTTGATAATCTGGAAGACCCGTATCGTTTGTTCCGTTGCCACACCATCATGAATTGTGTTGATGTTTGCCCGAAGGGTCTGAACCCAACCAAGGCCATCGGCAAGATCAAGGACATGATGGTGCGGCGAGCGGTTTGATGGAAAGACAAGATTACGAGCGTCTGCGCTGGCGCTGTATTCGTCGTGGTCTGCTGGAAGTCGATATTGCGCTTACCCGCTTTCTCGATGACGGGTTTGACCAGCTGGATGACGAAGAGCAAAAGGCGTTCGTTGAATTGGCCGACATGGAAGATTACGATCTTTGGCATCTGATCAGCGGACAAGCTGACATTGATGATCCTCGTTTGGCACATGTTGTAAATCTGTTACGTAAGAGTTGAGTAAGGCGAGCACGCTAATTTGGGTGCCCGGTAGTTCCGTAAACGCAAGTGCAGCGATAACCATACCTGTATAGGGAAAAATGATGACGACTGAACGTAAGGCAACACTGACCATAGACGGGCAGGCACCCGTCGATTTTTCGATCATGACACCGACACATGGCAACGAATGTATTGATATTCGTACATTAGGCGCTAAAACGGGTTTCTTTACCTACGACTCCGGCTTTCTCTCCACTGCCAGCTGCAAATCCACCATCACCTTCATTGACGGTGATGTCGGACAACTTCTATATCGTGGTTATCCGATCGAACAACTCGCCGAAAACTGCAACTTTCTTGAAGTGACCTACTTGCTCAAGAATGGCGAATTACCGAATGCTGCCGAGAAGCTCAAGTTCGAAAACACCATCAAAAATCACACCATGGTGCATGAGCAACTGACCAAGTTTTACTCGGGATTTCGTCGTGATGCCCATCCGATGGCCGTCATGACGGGGGTTGTGGGTGCGCTCTCGGCGTTTTATCACGACGCCATGGATTTCTCCGATGTCGAACATCGCAACGTCAGTTTCAATCGACTGGTTGCCAAGTTGCCGACCATCGTCGCTATGGCTTACAAGTACAACACCGGCGCCCCTTTTATGTATCCGGATAACAGCTTGGATTACACCGCCAACTTCATGCGTATGATGTTCGGCAATCCGTGCGAGAAATATGTTCCCAATCCGGTTCTTGTCCGTGCGCTTGACACTATCTTCACCTTGCATGCTGACCACGAGCAAAACGCTTCCACGTCTACCGTTCGTCTGGCCGGTTCATCGGGAGCCAACCCGTTTGCCTGTATCGCTGCCGGTATCGCTTGTTTGTGGGGGCCTGCACACGGCGGCGCCAACGAGGCCTGTCTGCAGATGCTCGAAGAAATCGGCGACGTTTCACGCGTTCCCGAGTACATTGCCCGCGCTAAAGACAAGAATGACTCTTTCAAGTTGATGGGCTTCGGTCATCGTGTCTACAAAAATTTCGATCCGCGTGCCAAATTGATGCGCAAAGTCTGCAACGAAGTGCTGAGTGAACTGGGTTTGGAAAACGACCGTCTGTTCAAGTTGGCTATGGAACTCGAGCGTATCGCTTTGGAAGATCCTTATTTCGTCGAGAAAAGGCTCTACCCGAACGTCGATTTCTATTCCGGCATTGTGCAGAAGGCAATCGGCATCCCGACCGAAATGTTTACCTGTATTTTTGCTCTCGCGCGCACCGTTGGCTGGATGACGCAATGGGAAGAGATGCTTATCGATTCCGAATACAAAATCGGCCGTCCGCGTCAGTTGTACGTTGGCCCCGCCAAGCGCGACGTCGTGCCTCTGGCACAACGCGGATAAGTTGAAAATAGCGGCCGGCTGGCCGCTTTTTTTACAGGCGGCGCCCGTGTTTGGGCGCTGCCGATATAAACAGAGAGATAGTGCCCTAGAGGGGGATGCCTATGACCATGATGAACAATCTCTTCGACAGCACCATGTTTTTCGGCGGTAATGCGCCGTTTGTGGAAGAGCTGTACGAAAATTACCTAAATAACCCGACCGCCGTTCCGGATGAGTGGCGTGACTATTTTGATCGTTTGGCACAGATGCCGGGTTATGTGGCTCGCGATGTCCCACATGCTCCGGTGGTAGCTGCCTTTACCGAGCTTGGCAAAGATGGCGGGTTTCGCCAGGTGGCGCAAAGCAATGGTGGCGACAACAAGAAGCAGGCTTCGGTATTGCAACTGATCAACGCCTACCGCTTTCTCGGTACGCGCTGGGCTGATCTGGATCCGCTCAAGCGCTCCCCGCGCCCGCAAATTCCCGATTTGGAACCGTCGTTCTATGGTTTTTCCGATGCTGACATGAACCAGGTCTTCAATGTTGGTTCTTTCAAGGGAACGCCGGAGAATGCCAGATTGGGCGATATTCTCGAGGCCATCCGCCAAACCTACTGTGGTTCTGTCGGTGTCGAGTATATTTACATGAGCGAATATGCTGAAAAGCGCTGGCTTCAGGAGCGTCTTGAGCCGATTCGTTCGCGCCCGAATTACACCGCTGAGCAAAAAAAGCGACTACTTGAGCGGTTGACCGCAGCGGAGACGCTGGAGCGCTACCTGCATACGAAATACGTCGGCCAGAAGCGCTTTTCCCTTGAAGGGGGTGAATCCCTGATCGTCTCGATGGACGAAGCGATTCGTGTCGCCGGTAGTCAAGGTGTAGACGAAGTGGTGATCGGCATGGCGCACCGTGGTCGTCTGAATGTGTTGGTCAATACACTGGGCAAGGCACCGTCCATGCTGTTCGCCGAATTCGAGGGGAAAAAGAAGAGCGATTTGTCAGCGGGTGACGTCAAATACCATATGGGATTTTCGTCGGATGTGTCGACACCTGGAGGACCCTGCCATTTGACTTTGGCATTCAATCCGTCGCATCTTGAAATCGTCAATCCGGTGGTTGAGGGCTCGGTGTACGCGCGCCAAGTACGTCGTGGGGATGAAGGCAAGGCCAAGGTTTTGCCAGTGCTTATTCATGGTGACTCTGCCGTGGCTGGTCAGGGTGTCAATCAGGAGATGCTCAACTTCGCCCAGACTCGTGGTTATGGCACCGGCGGCACACTGCATATTGTTGTTAATAACCAGATCGGCTTCACCACCAGTGATATGCGCGACTACCGTTCAGGGCACTACTGCACGGACATTTTCAAGATGGCCGAAGCGCCGATTTTCCATGTCAACGGGGATGATCCCGAAGCGGTGGCGCTGGTTACGCAATTGGCGATTGATTTCCGCCAAACCTTTAAAAAGGATGTCGTAGTCGATATCGTCTGCTTCCGCAAGCTCGGCCACAATGAGCAAGACGAACCGATGGTCACGCAGCCGTTGATGTACAAGAAAATTGCCCAGCATCCCGGAACGCGCAAGGTCTACGCTGACAAGCTGGTGGCCGAGGGGGTCTTGTCGGCTGATGGCCCGGACAAAATGATTGCTCAATATCGTGAGCACCTCGACAAAGGCGAGTTGCTTTACAACCCGGTTCTGGCTGGCTACAAGCATCCCAATACGATCGACTGGACACCCTTTATCACCAAGGCTTACATCGAAAATTGCGATACCACCGTACCCATGACGGAGTTGAAGCGACTTTCGGAGCGTTTGACCACTTTGCCGGATGGCTTCGTGCTGCACTCGCGCGTCAAAAAAATTGTTGAAGATCGTGCCGCCATGGGCGATGGGAAATTGCCGGTTGATTGGGGAATGGCCGAAAATCTGGCGTACGCCTCGCTCTTGGTTTCTGGATATGGTGTCCGCATTTCTGGCGAGGATGTCGGTCGCGGTACTTTTTTTCACCGCCATGCGGCCTTCCATGACCAGAATCGTGGTGCGTGGGACGAGGGCACATACATCCCATTGAAGAAGCTGCAAGACAAGCAGGCCGGTTTTCATTGTTATGACTCAGTGCTTTCTGAAGAGGCGGTGCTTGCCTTCGACTACGGTTACGCAACTGCCAATCCCTATGAAATGGTGGTTTGGGAGGGACAGTTTGGCGACTTCGCCAACGGCGCCCAGGTTGTCATCGATCAGTTCATAGCCTCCGGCGAAGCCAAGTGGGGTCGTGCCTGCGGCCTTGTCATGTTGTTGCCGCACGGTTACGAGGGACAAGGTCCGGAACACTCTTCGGCGCGACTTGAGCGTTACATGCAACTATGCGCTGAAATGAATATGGAAGTCTGTGTTCCGACCACGGCGGCGCAAGTTTTTCACATGTTGCGTCGTCAAGCCGTTCGTAACCAACGCAAGCCATTGATCGTCATGACCCCGAAGTCGTTGCTGCGTCACAAGGATGCAGCTTGCTCGCTGGAGGATCTGGCTAACGGGCGCTTCCAGCCGATAATCGGCGAAATCGACAAGATTGACGCCAAAAAAGTTACCCGTGTTGTCTTGTGTTCAGGCAAGGTTTATTACGACCTGCTAGCCGCCCGCCGTGAAAAGAAGATTGCCAACATCGCGATCATTCGTATTGAGCAGCTCTATCCCTTCCCCAAAGATCATCTTGAGAAAGAAATGGCCAAGTATCCGAAAGCAACCGAGGTTGTCTGGTGCCAGGAAGAGCCGCGTAATCAAGGTGCCTGGTACTGGATTGCTTCGCGTCATCATCTCGATACCCAACTCGGGGTCAAACAGAAGATGCTGCTGGTATCGCGTCCTGCTTCTTCCTCACCGGCGGTTGGCTATCTGGCAAGACACAACGAGCAACAAAAGGCAATCATCGAGTCCGCCTTGGGCAAGATCGAGTACTAATAACTACAACAGAGTGGAGTCACTATGAGCATAATCGAAGTCCAAGTTCCCCAGCTATCCGAGTCGGTTGCTGAAGGCACCCTCGCTTCCTGGAAAAAGAAAATCGGTGATGCCGTCGCCCGCGACGAGATACTGATTGATATCGAAACAGATAAAGTCGTTCTCGAAGTTCCCTCGCCCGCTGCTGGTGTGCTGGTCGAGATCGTCAAGGCCGACGGCGAAACCGTTGTCTCTGGCGAACTGATCGCCCGTATCGACACCGAAGCCAAAGCCGGTGATGCTGCGCCGGTTGCTGCCGTCGCCAAGGTAGTCGCCGCTCCGGCGCCGTCCGCAACCGCGCCGGCAGGAACTGCCAGTCCGTCTGCACGAAAAATCCTCGACGAAAAGGGGATTGCTGCCGCTGACGTCGCTGGCTCCGGCCGTGGCGGCCGCGTGACCAAGGAGGACGCCGTTGCTGCTGCGCCGAAATCCGGCCCGGTCGTTGCCCCCGTCGCTGCGAAGGTTGCGCTGCCGACACCGCCGGTTCCTGTCGCGTTGGGCGACCGCACCGAACAACGCGTTCCGATGTCCCGCCTGCGCGCCCGTATTGCCGAGCGCCTGCTACAGTCGCAGCAAACCAACGCCATTCTGACCACTTTTAACGAAGTGAACATGGGTCCGATGATGGCGCTGCGCAAGCAGTACGGTGAGAAGTTCGAGAAGGCGCACGGTGTCCGCCTTGGTTTTATGGGCTTCTTCGTCAAGGCCGCCTGTGCAGCCTTGCAGAAGTTCCCGGTACTCAATGCTTCGGTTGATGGAAACGACATTGTTTATCACGGCTACATTGACATTGGTATCGCGGTTGGCTCGCCGCGCGGTTTGGTGGTGCCGATCATCCGCAATGCCGATCAGATGAGCATTGCCGAGATCGAAAAGAAAATTGCTGAATTTGGTTCCAAGGCCAAAGACGGCAAGCTGACAATCGAAGACCTCACCGGTGGCACTTTCTCAATCTCCAACGGCGGCATCTTCGGTTCGATGATGTCTACCCCGATCATCAACCCACCGCAGTCGGCGATCCTCGGCATCCATGCCACCAAGGATCGTGCCATGGTTGAAAACGGTCAAGTCGTTGTGCGTCCGATGAACTATCTGGCCATGTCCTACGATCACCGCATCATTGACGGCCGCGAAGCCGTCTTGGGTCTGGTGACCATGAAGGAAGCGCTGGAAGATCCGTCACGCCTGCTGCTCGGCGTCTAATCGCCGTTCGCCGACGCCAGTGCCCGCAAAAGGCACTGGCGTTTTTGCATAGATGAAATCTGAAAGGCTTACTCATGTCCCAGCAATTTGACGTGCTCGTTATTGGCGGCGGCCCTGGCGGCTACATCGCAGCCATTCGCGCTTCGCAGCTCGGCTTTACGGCTGCCTGCGCCGAATCCAACCCTTACGCCGATCCCAAGGGCGAGCCGCGCCTTGGCGGTACCTGCCTGAACGTGGGTTGTATTCCGTCCAAGGCACTGCTGCATACCTCGCATCTCTTTGAGGAGGCTGGTCACAGCTTCGAGGCTCAGGGGATCAAGGTTGGCAAGGCCAGTATCGACGTGCCGACCATGAAGGCACGTAAGGATGGTGTGGTTAATCAACTGACCTCAGGCATCAAGATGCTGCTCAAGAAAAACAAGGTCACTTTCCTCGCTGGACATGGTTCTTTTGTTGGCAAGGAAGGTGAGTTCTGGAAGCTCAAGGTGGGTGCTGAGGAAGTGCTGGCCAAGCAGGTCATCATCGCCACCGGCTCCAAAGCGCGTCACTTGCCCGACCTGCCGGTCGACCAAAAAATCGTCATGGACAACGAAGGTGCGCTGAACCAGGAATCCGTGCCGGAAAAGCTGGCGATTATCGGTGCCGGTGTGATCGGTCTCGAAATGGGTTCGGTCTGGCGTCGTCTAGGCTCCGAAGTAACCATTCTCGAAGCGATGCCCGATTTCCTCTCTGCCGCAGATGTCGATGTTGCCAAGGAGGCGCAAAAACTGTTTAGCAAGCAGGGGCTGAATATTCAGATGGGCGTCAAGATCGGCGAGATCAAGGCAAGCAAGAAAGCCGTCTCGATTGCCTACACCGATAAAGATGGCAAGGAGCAAAAGCTGGAGGCCGACCGCCTCATCGTCTCCATCGGCCGCGTGCCCAATACCGATGGATTAAATGCAGAGGGCGTTGGTCTCAAGCTGGATGGACGCGGCATGGTTGAAGTAGATGGCCATTGCAAGACCAATCTGCCGGGTGTTTGGGCGATCGGCGACGTCGTTCGCGGTCCGATGCTGGCGCACAAGGCACATGAAGAAGGTGTCATGGTTGCCGAGTTGATGGCCGGTCAGGCGGGTCATTGCAATTTTGACACGATCCCCTGGGTCATCTACACCTCTCCGGAGATCGCTTGGGTTGGCAAGACAGAACAGCAGCTCAAGGCAGAAGGAATCGCCTACAAAGCTGGCAAAGTTCCTTTCCTAGCCAATGGCCGCGCCCTGGGCATGGGTGATCCGTCCGGGTTTGTCAAAATGCTGGCCTGCAAGGAGACTGATCGTATTCTTGGCGTGCATATCATTGGTGCCAACGCTTCTGAAATTATTGCCGAAGCGGTGGTGGCGATGGAGTTTGGTGGGGCTTCGGAGGATCTGGCACGCATTTGCCATGCTCACCCGACGCTCTCTGAAACCGTCCATGAAGCGGCATTGGCCTGCGAAAAACGCACTTTGAACTTCTGATCAGCAAGAGATTTCTTCAAAAAGCGGGTTGCGTCACGGCACCCGCTTTTTTCTTTGGTGCGGGGGGGGGAGGTGCCCCCTGTATTTCATCTGCCAAAAAGGGATTCATATCTTCAGTTTTTCCTGCTGCTCGCTAAATTGTCTTATTCGTATCTGCCTTGTGATGTACTGGAAAAAATTTCGTGATGGTGTAGAGTTGATGGAGAGGTCTTAATCAAGGAGATGATCATGGATGTCAGTTCAGTATCTTCAGGAGTCAGTGCCTACAGCAGTGCCCTCAAGCAAGCAGTTACGCCACCGTCAGCTCAGCAGACTTTGCAAGTGGCTGAGCGTCGTGAGCCGCGTCCCGAGGAGCGTGTTGAAAAAGCACAGGAGACGCCGAAGCCGGTAAAGAATGCACAAGGTCAGACGACCGGTTCGGTGATTAGCACCAGTGCCTGATTTGCTCTCGATGCTAAGTAACTCGCAGCTTCAAAATGGTACTTGCTGTGCTTTCTGCTAACCAATCTGCCTCAGGCGCAATGTGGCAGCAAATTCAACAGCAACAGGCGCAACGCACTGCCGATCGAGCTGCGCAAAAGGCACGCAATCTTCAGGTGCAAGCGCAGGCAGCGCAATCAGTGGCAAGCCAAGCGCAGGAGAATGCGCGTTCGGTCTCGATTGAGGCGAGTCAGGCGACTAGCCAGGCCAATCAGGCGCAGATTGGTCTCAAGTCCATGCAGGTCACACGCACGTTGCAAGGTAATTTTGATGGGTTGCAGCAGCAGATTTCTGCGGTATTAAGTAGCGATTTTTCGGCTACCACAGCACCGCCTTCGGCGGTCATCAACAGTAGTGGTCAAGAGACCGGCACGGTCATCAATGTGACTGCCTGAGTTATGAGGGATGCTGGAAATAGTGGAGTCCAACGGATCGTGTAATTTACGGTCTGGAGGATGAAGATGGAACGAACACCCAAGGGTTTGTACTCGCCGGAATTTCGGGCGGAAGCGGTCAATCTGGTTGAGAAGAGT
>CAJBDJ010000015.1 GCA_903951825.1 uncultured Pseudomonadota bacterium | reverse complement strand
GTATTTCTTGGCGGAGCCGCCAAACTTGGCTGACAACACCGTCGTAATCGCCGCCGTCAACGTGGTCTTGCCATGGTCAACGTGCCCAATGGTGCCCACGTTTACGTGCGGTTTCGTGCGCGCGAATTTTTCCTTAGCCATATCTGTTCTCCTGATTACTTCTTGTTAATGACCGCCTCGGCGACGTTTCTCGGCGCTTCGACATAGTGTTTGAATTCCATGGAATAGGTAGCACGACCCTGCGACAAAGAACGCACCGAAGTCGAGTAGCCAAACATTTCGGATAAGGGAACCTCGGCTTTGACGAGCTTGATACCCCCCACCTGGTCTTCCATACCCTGAACGATACCGCGCCGCGATGAGAGGTCGCCCATTACGTTACCCATATACTCTTCCGGCGTCTCCACTTCGACAGCCATCATTGGCTCAAGAAGCGTTGGACTCGCCTTCTTCATTCCCTCCTTGAAGGCCATCGAAGCAGCCATGCGGAAAGCATTTTCGTTTGAGTCAACATCGTGATACGAGCCATCGAACAAGGTGAATTTGACATCGACTACCGGGAAACCAGCAAGCACACCACTGGTCACAGCGTCGCGCAGCCCTTTATCCACCGCAGGGATAAACTCGCGAGGCACAACACCACCTTTAATGGCATCGATGAATTCGTAACCTTTCCCGGCTTCGTTCGGCTCAATCTTGAGCCAGACGTGACCAAATTGACCACGGCCACCGGATTGCTTGACGAACTTGCCCTCCTGCTCGACCGATTTTTTGATGCATTCACGGTAAGCAACCTGGGGCGCACCCACAGTAGCCTCGACATTGAACTCGCGGCGCATGCGGTCAACCAGGATTTCAAGATGCAATTCGCCCATCCCGGAAATAATGGTTTGACCTGACTCTTCGTCAGTACGCACACGGAAAGAGGGATCTTCCTGCGCCAGCCGACCGAGCGCCAAGCCCATTTTTTCCTGGTCAGCCTTGGTTTTTGGTTCAACCGCAACGTGAATCACCGGCTCAGGAAAGACCATCCGCTCCAGTGTAATAACCTTTTGCGGGTCACACAGGGTATCGCCAGTTGTCGCTTCCTTAAGGCCAACGGCAGCCGCAATGTCACCAGCGCGCACTTCCTTGATTTCTTCGCGCTGATTGGCGTGCATCTGCAGAATACGTCCGAGGCGTTCTTTACGACCCTTGACGGGGTTGTATACGGTGTCACCGGAATTAATAACCCCTGAGTAAACCCGAAAGAAAATCAGTTGGCCGACAAAAGGATCCGTCATGATCTTAAATGCCAGCGCCGAAAAAGCCTCGTCATCAGCTGCACGACGTTCACCCTGGGTTTCATTCTCGAGAATGCCGCTCACCGGGGGAATATCAACCGGCGAAGGAAGCAACTCAATCACCGCATCCAGCATGCGCTGCACGCCCTTGTTCTTGAACGCTGTGCCGCAAAGCATCGGCTGAATTTCACAGGCCAAGGTACGAGTCCGCAAACCAAGGATGATATCGGCTTCAGAAAGAACACCTTCTTCAAGGTATCGATTCATCAGGTCTTCGGAGGCTTCGGCAGCCGCCTCTACCATCTGCTCACGCCAGACATTGGCTTCTGCCAACAATTCGGCCGGAATCTCGCGAGCTTCATATTTCATCCCCTGAGATGCCTCATCCCAGTAAATAGCCTTCATCTTGATCAGATCAACAACGCCCTCGAATTTTTCTTCGGCACCAATCGGGATGACAATCGGCACCGGATTGGCCTTGAGGCGCAACTTGAGCTGCTCCACCACCTTGAAAAAATTAGCTCCCGAGCGATCCATTTTGTTGACGAAGGCCAGACGCGGCACGCCGTATTTGTTGGCTTGACGCCACACCGTTTCGGATTGCGGCTGAACACCGCCAACAGCGCAGTAAACCATGCATGCAGCATCGAGCACACGCATTGAACGCTCGACTTCAATCGTGAAATCAACGTGACCCGGGGTGTCGATGATATTAATGTGATGCGGCGGAAACTGCTTGTCCATGCCACTCCAGAAGCAAGTGGTCGCGGCCGAGGTAATCGTGATCCCTCGCTCCTGCTCCTGCTCCATCCAGTCCATGGTGGCAGCACCATCATGAACCTCACCAATTTTGTGATTAACTCCAGTGTAGAAGAGGATTCGTTCAGTCGTTGTCGTCTTGCCGGCGTCAATGTGCGCGCTGATACCGATATTACGGTAGCGCTCAATAGGGGTTTTACGTGCCACGTTGGAGACCTTTTGGAAATTAGAAGCGGAAGTGAGCAAAAGCCTTGTTGGCTTCAGCCATGCGGTGCACTTCATCACGCTTCTTGACGGCACCGCCACGGTTCTCAGCAGCCTCCATCATCTCAGCCGCCAAGCGCTGCCCCATGGACTTTTCCGAACGTTTGCGTGCGGACTCGCGCAACCAGCGCATGGCTAACGCCGCCCGGCGCGCAGGGCGAACCTCAACCGGCACCTGGTAGTTGGCACCACCAACCCGACGAGACTTAACCTCAACCATGGGGCGCACGTTACTCATCGCCGAAGCAAATACTTCCAGCGGATTCTTCCCACCCTTGGTGGTAATAATATCGAAAGCACCATAGACAATCCGCTCGGCAACTGACTTTTTGCCGCTTTGCATAATGGCGTTCACAAATTTAGAGACCTCGACATTGCCAAACTTTGGATCCGGCAGAATGTCACGTTTTGGTACATCACGACGACGGGGCATATTGACCTCAAATAAACACGATTCAGTTGAAAAGCCGGGCTAGGGCATTACCCTCCCGGCTCCTCCCAGCCACCCAAAAGGGCAGCCACTTACTTAAGCCACCAAAAGAATCAGGCAGCCTTCGGACGCTTCGTCCCGTACTTTGAACGGGACTGCTTACGATCCTTGACACCCTGGGTATCCAGGGAGCCGCGCACGGTGTGATAACGCACACCGGGCAAATCCTTGACACGACCACCGCGAATCAGGACAACAGAGTGCTCCTGCAGGTTGTGCCCTTCGCCACCAATGTAAGAAATCACCTCAAAACCATTGGTCAGGCGGACTTTGCAAACTTTACGCAAAGCCGAATTGGGCTTTTTAGGGGTCGTTGTATAAACGCGCGTGCAAACACCACGCTTCTGGGGGCACTTCTCCAGAGCAGGAACTTTGCTCTTGGTCACCTCGGCTACACGCGGCTTGCGCACGAGCTGGTTGATGGTCGGCATATCTCACTTCCTTCAACGGCCGGACACCGTTAACGGTGCTTGGCGGCAATTTTGTTATCCAAAGCAGAGACAATGATTAGCCTCTGCCGACAAAGACCATAGATTTTATGGTTGTCCACCCCTCATGTCAACGCAACACGAGGGGTACCGTTACTTCAAGAGGCTCGATCGAGCCTCCGTACAACAGTTTTCCTAGTCGTCGGAAGAGGCGCTTGTTGCCGGCTCGTAGGCCGAAACCTGCCCTTTGCGGGTTCGATGATAGGCGAGACCTGTGCCGGCTGGAATCAGGCGTCCGACGATGACATTTTCCTTCAAGCCACGGAGTTCGTCGCGCTTGCCCATGATGGCTGCCTCGGTCAGTACGCGCGTCGTTTCCTGGAACGAAGCTGCCGAGATAAAGGAATCGGTGGACAACGATGCCTTGGTGATCCCGAGCAACATGTGATCAAAGGTTGCCGGCAGTTTGCCTTCGGCGATCGCACGATCGTTTTCAGCAAATAGCTCAGCCCGCTCAACCTGTTCTGACTTGATGAACTTGGTGTCTCCCGGTTCAACAATTGTCACGCGCCGCAACATCTGGCGAACGATCACTTCAATATGTTTATCGTTGATCTTTACACCCTGAAGGCGATAAACATCCTGCACTTCGTCCGTAATGTAGCGGGCAAGGGCTTCAACCCCCTGCAAGCGCAGGATGTCATGTGGATCAGGCGAACCTTCGACGATTTTTTCGCCCCGGTTGACCACCTGGCCATCATGAACCAGCACATGCTTGTCCTTGGAAATCAGGAACTCATGCTGCTCACCTTCGAGGTCGCTGATAATCAGGCGCTGTTTTCCCTTGGTGTCTTTGCCAAAACTGATGGTTCCGGTTTGTTCGGCGAGAACCGAGGCGTCTTTCGGCGTGCGCGCCTCGAACAGCTCGGCAACACGCGGCAAGCCACCCGTAATGTCGCGGGTCTTGGCAGACTCTTGCGGCATCCGCGCCAGAATATCGCCAATACCGACCTGCTGGCCATCGGCGACGGAAATGATCGATCCCACCTGGAAGGCTATTGAAACGGGATGTTCGGTGCCGGCGACCCTGACTTCCAGACCACTTTCATCAAGCAACTTGACCACCGGGCGAATGCCTTTGGTTGCCGCCTTGCCGCCGCGCTTGTTGTCGATAACCACGAGTGTCGACAAGCCAGTGACATCATCAACTTGCTTGGCGACGGTCACCCCTTCTTCGACGTTATCGAAGCGAACGGTACCCGCATACTCGGTGATGATTGGACGCGTGTGCGGATCCCAAGTAGCCAGTTTGACGCCGGCTTTTACCTGCTTGCCATCGTCAATCGGCAGCGTCGCCCCATACGGTACTTTGTGACGCTCACGCTCGCGACCATGATCATCGGTAATCAGCACTTCGCCAGAGCGCGAAATGACGACTTTGTCCCCCTTGGCGCTGGTCACATAACGCATACCTGAAGTGAAGCGAACGGTACCCGCCGACTTGGCCTCGATCTTGTCGGCCACGGCATTACGCGATGCGGCGCCACCGACGTGGAAGGTGCGCATGGTGAGCTGCGTTCCCGGCTCGCCGATTGACTGGGCGGCGATGACGCCGACGGATTCGCCGGCATTAACCATTGTCCCGCGGCCAAGATCGCGCCCATAGCATTGGGCACACAAACCGTAGCGGGTATCGCAGGTCAGCGGCGTGCGAACCTTGACTTCGTCGATGCCCAGTTTGTCGATCAGGTCAACGAGGTCTTCCGAGAGCATCGTGCCGGCAAAAACAACAGTCTCCTGAGTTTCCGGATCAACCAGGTCATCCACCGTCACACGTCCAAGAATGCGGTCACGCAAAGGCTCGATGACCTCGCCGCCCTCAACCAGTGCCTTGACCGTGTAACCGTTGCTTGTTCCGCAGTCGTCCTCGGTAATCACCAAATCCTGGGTGACATCAACCAGGCGACGTGTCAGGTAGCCGGAGTTGGCGGTTTTCAATGCCGTATCGGCGAGACCTTTACGCGCACCGTGCGTCGAGATGAAGTACTGAAGAACGTTGAGGCCTTCACGGAAGTTGGTGGTAATCGGCGTTTCGATGATCGAGCCATCCGGCTTGGCCATCAGGCCACGCATACCGGCCAGCTGACGAATCTGTGCGGCCGAACCACGGGCGCCGGAGTCAGCCATCATGAAGATAGAGTTGAAGGAGTCCTGCTTGACCTTCTTGCCGAAGCGATCAATGGTTTCCTCGTGACCCAGTTCGTCCATCATCACCTTGGCCACCTGATCACCGGTGCGACCCCAAATATCAACTACCTTGTTGTAGCGTTCGCCGTTGGTCACCAGACCATTGGTGTACTGGGTTTCGATTTCCTTCACCTCGGCCTCGGCAGCGGCGATGATTTCATACTTTTTGGCCGGCACGCGCATATCGTCGGAACAGAACGAAATGCCCGCGCGAGTCGCCAGAGCGTAGCCGTTTTGCATCAGCTTGTCGGCGAAAACCACCGTCTCCTTCAAACCACAGCGACGGAATGATTCGTCGATTAGCTTGGAGATTTCCTTTTTCTTCAGTGCGCGATCAATGACCTTGAAAGGCAAGCCCTTGGGCAGAATCTTGGAGAGCAAAGCTCGTCCGGCGGTAGTTTCAACGCGAATTATTTTTTCGTTCCATTCGCCGTCTACCGCACCCGCCTCGAATTCCGAGAGACGAACGGAGATGCGCGAGTGCACGTCGAGCTCCTTGGCCGCCATCGCCCGCTCAATTTCGTTGGTATTGGCGAAGTACATACCTTCGCCTTTGCCATTGATCTTCTCGCGCGTCGCATAGTACAGACCGAGCACGATGTCCTGCGAGGGAACGATGATGGGTTGCCCGTTGGCGGGCGACAGTACGTTGTTGGAAGCAAGCATCAATGTGCGTGCTTCCATCTGCGCTTCGAGCGAGAGCGGAACGTGCACCGCCATCTGGTCACCGTCGAAGTCGGCATTGAAGGCGGCGCAAACGAGCGGATGCAACTGAATGGCCTTGCCTTCGATCAGGGTCGGCTCAAAAGCCTGGATGCCCAGACGGTGCAATGTTGGCGCGCGGTTCAGCATGACCGGATGTTCGCGGATGACATCTTCGAGGATGTCCCAGACAACCGGCTCCTGACCTTCGACCATTTTTTTGGCTTGCTTGATGGTGGTGGCGTAGCCAAGCACTTCTAACTTGTGAAAGATGAACGGCTTGAAGAGTTCGAGCGCCATCAGCTTCGGCAATCCGCACTGATGCAGCTTAAGTTGCGGACCAACGACGATGACCGAGCGACCGGAGTAGTCAACCCGTTTGCCAAGCAGGTTTTGCCGGAAACGGCCACCTTTGCCCTTGATCATGTCGGCCAGCGATTTCAGCGGGCGCTTATTGGCGCCGGTCATTGCCTTGCCGCGGCGACCATTGTCGAGCAACGAGTCAACCGACTCCTGAAGCATGCGCTTTTCGTTGCGGACGATGATTTCCGGCGCCTTCAATTCAAGAAGTCGCTTCAGACGGTTGTTGCGATTGATGACGCGGCGATATAGATCGTTGAGGTCAGACGTTGCAAAACGTCCGCCATCCAGCGGAACCAGCGGACGCAAATCCGGGGGCAGGACGGGCAAGACTTCGAGAACCATCCAGTCCGGCTTGATCCCGGATTTTTGGAAGCCTTCAAGAATTTTCAGTCGCTTGGCGAGTTTTTTGTTCTTGGCTTCCGATCCGGTCACTTCAAGTTCAGCATGAAGGGCTTCGACTTCACCGTTGAGATCGAGGTTGCGCAGCAATTCACGAATACCTTCGGCACCCATGAAGGCGGTGAACTCATCGCCATGCTCTTCCATCATTTCCAGATACTGCTCTTCTGTGAGCAATTGGGCGCGCTGAAGGTTGCTGACCATGCCGGGGTCGGTGACAACATAGGCTTCAAAGTAAAGCACCCGTTCGATGTCGCGCAACGTCATGTCGAGCACCATGCCGAGACGCGACGGCAGCGACTTGAGGAACCAGATGTGAGCGGTCGGCGAAGCCAGCTCGATGTGCCCCATACGATCACGACGCACCTTGGCCAGCGTCACTTCAACGCCGCACTTCTCGCAGATGACGCCGCGATGTTTGAGGCGCTTGTATTTGCCGCACAAACACTCGTAGTCCTTGATCGGGCCGAAAATTTTGGCGCAGAACAAGCCATCACGCTCGGGCTTGAAGGTGCGGTAATTGATGGTTTCCGGCTTCTTGACTTCACCGTAAGACCAGGAACGGATTTTCTCGGGCGAGGCGAGACCAATGGTAATCGCGTCAAATTCCTCTTCCGCCGTTACCTGCTTGAATAGATCGAGCAATGCTTTCATCGTTTAACTCCCAGCCCTAACTCAGTAACGTTCCAGATCGATATCGATCGCCAGCGAACGGATTTCCTTGACCAGCACATTGAAGGATTCCGGCATACCGGCTTCAATCTTGTGCTCGCCCTTGACGATGTTTTCGTAAACCTTGGTACGACCATTCACGTCATCAGATTTCACGGTCAGCATTTCCTGCAGCACATAAGCTGCGCCGTAGGCTTCCAGTGCCCACACCTCCATCTCACCGAAGCGCTGACCGCCGAATTGCGCCTTGCCGCCCAGCGGTTGCTGTGTAACCAGCGAGTATGGGCCGGTTGAACGGGCGTGCATCTTGTCATCGACCAGGTGATGCAACTTGAGCACATGCTTGTAGCCGACCGTCACCTGACGCTCGAACTGCTCGCCGGTGCGCCCGTCGAACAAGGTCATCTGACCGGAGGAAGGCATACCGGCAAGCGCCAGCATGTCTTTGATTTCCTCTTCCGTTGCCCCATCAAACACCGGAGTTGCAAAGGGAACTCCATTAACCAGGTTGCCGGCCATTTCGATCACCTCACCATCGGTAAACTGGGTGAAGTCCTCTGTTTTTCCGCTGCGGTTATAAATTTTGTCGAGGAACTCGCGGACTTCCCGGGCATTTGCCTGACGGCGCAGCATTTCACCGATCTGGGTGCCCAAACCCTTTGCCGCAAGGCCGAGGTGGGTTTCAAGAATCTGCCCGACGTTCATTCGCGAGGGGACGCCCAAGGGGTTCAGGACAATATCAACCGGACGACCATCGGCCATGTAAGGCATATCTTCGACCGGGGTGATTTTCGAAACCACCCCTTTATTACCGTGCCGGCCAGCCATTTTGTCACCCGGCTGCAAGCGGCGCTTGACGGCCACATAGACCTTGACCATCTTTTGCACACCCGGCGGCAATTCGTCGCCCTGCGTCAATTTCTTGCGCTTGACTTCGAAAGCTTCGTCAAAATTCTTGCGGGCAACCTCCAGCCCCTCCTTGACCTGCTCAAGCTGCTGAGCAACCTCATCGTCGGAAAGGCGAATATCAAACCAATGGTGCGGATCCAGCTCATCGAGATAGGACTGCTCAATCAGCGAGCCTTTTGCCAATTTTTTCGGGCCGCCATTGGCCTTTTTGCCGACAATCAGACGACCGACCCGCGCGAAGGCATCACGCTCGACGATGCGCATCTGGTCGGCCAGATCGAGTTTGTAATGGCGCAGGTGTTCATCAATGATCGATTGCGCGCGCTTGTCGCGCTCGATTCCCTCGCGGGTGAACACCTGGACGTCGATAACTGTACCGGCGATACCGGACGGCACGCGCAACGAGGTGTCCTTAACATCGGAGGCCTTTTCACCGAAGATCGCACGCAGCAACTTCTCTTCAGGTGTCAGCTGGGTCTCGCCTTTGGGCGTCACTTTGCCAACGAGCACATCAGCGGCCTCAACTTCGGCACCAATATAGACAATCCCGGAGTCATCGAGGCGTGAAAGCTGGGTTTCACCGAGCGAAGCGATATCACGGGTAATTTCTTCAGGACCCAGCTTGGTATCACGGGCAACGACGGTCAATTCCTCTATGTGGATCGAGGTATAACGATCCTCCGCCACCACACGTTCGGAAATCAGGATTGAATCTTCAAAGTTGTAGCCGTTCCAGGGCATGAAGGCAACCAGCATATTCTGACCAAGCGCCAGCTCGCCCTTGTCGGTCGACGCCCCGTCAGCGACAACGTCACCCCTGGCGATTTGATCGCCGACCTTGACTACCGGACGCTGGTTGATGTTGGTGTTCTGGTTGGATCGGGTGTACTTGACCAAGTTGTAAATATCGACGCCGACTTCACCGGCGACGGTTTCGTCATCATTCACCCGAACGACGATGCGTGCGGCATCGACGTAATCCACTGAACCGCCACGCAAGGCGACGACAGCCGTTCCCGAGTCGACCGCCACCGTACGTTCGATACCGGTACCGACCAGAGGTTTTTCCGGGCGCAGACACGGGACGGCCTGACGTTGCATGTTCGCCCCCATCAAGGCGCGATTCGCGTCATCGTGCTCAAGGAAGGGGATCAACGAGGCTGCGACCGACACAATCTGACTCGGCGCAACGTCCATATAATTGACGCGCCCCGGCTCGGCGAGAATCGTTTCACCCTTTTCACGGCAAGTCACAAGGTCATCCGAAAGGCGGTTTTCGCCATCCAGCGAGGCGTTTGCCTGAGCAACAACGTAATTGCCTTCTTCAATGGCTGACAGGTATTCGATCTCGTCAGTCACTTTTGCGTCGACCACCTTGCGATAGGCGGTTTCGATAAAGCCGTAATCGTTAACCCGGGCAAACAGGGCGAGCGAATTGATCAGGCCGATGTTCGGGCCCTCCGGTGTCTCAATCGGGCAAACACGACCATAGTGGGTCGGATGAACGTCGCGGACTTCGAAACCGGCGCGCTCGCGCGTCAAGCCACCGGGACCGAGAGCTGAAACACGGCGCTTGTGGGTGATTTCCGACAAGGGATTGGTTTGATCCATGAACTGCGACAACTGGCTGGAACCGAAAAACTCCTTGATCGCGGCACTGATCGGCTTGGCATTGATCAGGTCATGCGGCATCAGGTTGTCGGATTCCGCTTGCGACAGACGCTCCTTGACCGCACGCTCAACACGAACCAAACCAGCACGGAACTGATTTTCAGCCAATTCGCCGACCGAGCGAACACGACGATTGCCAAGGTGATCGATGTCATCGATCTCGCCCCGCCCATTACGCAGTTCGACCAGAATCTTGATAACCGAAACAATGTCACGCGGTGACAGGGTCAATTGCTCGCGCACTTCGGCGTTGGCGCCCAGCGGCTTGATCTTGGCGAGCAAGGCATCGGCATCAGCCCGAGTCATGTTTTCGCACAAGGCACGAGCGCCGAATGGCAACAAACTGACCATGTCCTGAATGACCGCCAGCGAGAAACCCGAACCTTCGGCCAGATTCTTCAGCGCGGCCTCTGCCTTGGAGGCCAGGTTTTTGACGGTCACCTTGAATTCGGTGATGTCAGTGCGGGACAAGCGGCGGTTGAACTTCATCCGTCCAACACCGGACAGATCGTAGCGTTCGTCTGAGTAGAACAGACCGTTGAAGAGGATTTCCACGGCCTCTTCGGTCGGCGGCTCACCCGGACGCATCATGCGATAAATCGCCACGCGAGCGGCCTGGCGAGTCGCCGTCTCATCGGCACGCAAGGTGCTGGAAATGAAGGCACCACGATCCAGTTCATTGGTGTAGAGGGTTTCGAGCGCCGTAATTCCCGCCTCGCGCAGATTGGCTAACACGGTTTCGGTGATCTCGTCATTGGCGTTGGCAACGATTTCACCGGTATCGGTATTGATGATGTTCTTGGCCAGGACTCGACCGAGGATGAAATCCTCTGGCACGGCCACTTGTTTGATGCCGGCAGCGGTAATGTCACGAATATGTTTGGCAGTAATCCGCTTGTCCTTCGCCACCAGGACTTTGCCATCGCTGGTCACGAAGTCGAAGCGCGCCACTTCGCCACGTAAACGCTCGGGAACAAGCATGAAGTCGATTTTGTCCTGAGCGAGAACGAAATTGTCAAACTCAAAGAAATTGTCAAGAATTTCCTCGGTCGACATGCCGATGGCCTTGAGCAAAGTCGTCACCGGCATCTTCCTCCTGCGGTCAACGCGGAAAAAGAGGGTGTCTTTCGGATCGAATTCGAAATCAAGCCACGAGCCACGGTAAGGAATGATTCGCGCTGAAAATAGCAGTTTCCCCGAGCTGTGTGTCTTGCCTCGATCATGCTCGAAGAAGACACCGGGCGAACGGTGGAGCTGGGAAACGATCACCCGCTCGGTGCCGTTGATGACGAAGGAGCCATTGGTTGTCATGAGCGGAATTTCGCCCATATAGACTTCCTGCTCCTTGACCTCCTTCACCGTGTCCGGCGCCTCGCGATCCATGATGATCAGGCGTACCCTGGCGCGCAGCGACGAGGCGTAGGTCAGGCCGCGCTGATGACACTCGGTCACATCGAAAGCTGGCGCGCCAAGCATGTAGCTGACGAACTCAAGTCGCGCATTTCCCGAGTGCGAAACGATCGGGAATATGGAAATGAACGCCGCCTGGAGACCTTCACATTTGCGTCTTTCAGGCGGAACTTCAGCCTGCAGAAAATCGGCAAATGATTGCAGCTGGGTCGCCAGAAGGTAGGGAACATCGAGCACGCTCGCACGCTTGGCAAAGCTTTTGCGAACGCGCTTTTTCTCGGTGAAGGAGTAAGTCATGGGAACTCCGGAAAGATGAGGTCAAACGTAAAACCTGATGAAACAGGCAAACGCAAACAAGCGTTCATTCCCGGCGAGCGGGAAGTCTGCATTGTTTGCGTTTGCCGGCGGGCGGTGTTCAAGTTCGAGATGGCAAAGTGGGCGATATAACCTGCATACAAAGCACAAAAGGGCCAGCGGATTTCCGCCAGCCCTTTGCGCACAACAACTTACTTGACTTCAACCTTGGCGCCAGCTGCTTCGAGCTGCGTCTTGAGGGCATCGGCATCCGCCTTGGAAACACCTTCTTTGACTGCCTTCGGAGCACCATCAACCAGATCTTTGGCTTCCTTGAGCCCGAGACCCGTAACCGCACGTACGACCTTGATGACTTCAACCTTTTTCTCACCGCACGCTGCGAGGATGACGGTGAATTCGGTTTGCTCTTCAACAACGGCCGCACCCGCAGCTGCCGGGCCAGCAACAGCCATCGAAGCTGCAGAAACACCAAACTTTTCTTCAAATGCCTTGACCAGGTCATTCAGATCCATCACCGTCATTGCGCCAACGGCTTCGAGGATATCTTCTTTGCTAATTGCCATTTAAAAATACTCCTAAATCAATTCAATACGTTACGGTTAGACAGCGGCTGTTTCGCGCTGTTTGGCCAATGCGGCCAGGCAACCGGCAAAACCGGAAACCGGGGCTTGCATAACGCCCAGCAGCTTGGCGAGCAACTCGTCACGGCTCGGAATCGAGGCAAGCGCCTGCACACCGGCTTTGTCGAGCACCTTGCCGGCGTAAGAACCGGCTTTCAGCTGCAACTTGTCGTTGGTTTTGGCAAAATCAGCCAGCACCTTGGCGGCAGCAACCGGGTCAGCAGAGACACTGTAAATCAGCGGACCAACCATGTGATCAGCCAGGCCGGAAAACGGGGTATCGGCGACCGCGCGGCGTACCAGAGTGTTTTTCAACACACGCAGATAAACGCCAGATTCACGTGCTTTTTTGCGCAACACGGTCAATTGCCCGACGGCAACGCCATGGTACTCAGCAACCACGATAGTCTGTGCTTTAGCCACTTGTGCCGACACTTCAGCAACAACCGCTTTTTTATCGTTCAGATTGAGACCCACGGGTCTTTCCTCCTTTCAAGTCATTACACGACGGGGACATCCCGCCGCACTTACGGCGACCTGAACCAGAAGCAATGCCTTTCGCTAACGAAAAGCAATAAATCTTGTTCTGGGGCACCGTCTGCGCAGGCTGCTTTCACGATTAAGCCCTGTTTCCAGAGCACCTGCGGTCTTTGACGATCTGGCAGTAACCGCAACAGCGATCACCGCCAGCCCAAAGTTCTTTTTAGCCAGCCAGAGTGGTCTGGTCGACGCGAACGCCGGGACCCATCGTGGCCGCTACTGCGATCTTGCGAAGATATTGCCCTTTGGACGAGGCAGGCTTCGCTTTGGTCAATGCGTCGATCAGCGCCTTCAGATTCTGCTGAAGGCTCTCAACCGGGAAGGAGGCGCGGCCAATCGTCGCGTGAATGATGCCGCCTTTGTCGGTACGGTACTGCACCTGACCGGCCTTGGCATTCTTGACCGCCGTCGTCACATCCATCGTTACCGTACCCACTTTCGGATTCGGCATCAGGCCGCGAGGACCGAGAATCTGACCCAATTGGCCGACGATCTTCATCGCATCAGGCGTCGCAATCACCACGTCGAAATCAAGATTGCCCGCTTTCACCTGAGCCGCCAAGTCTTCGAAACCAACCACTTCCGCACCCGCAGCCTTAGCCGCTTCGGCCTTATCGCCCTGGGCAAAGACGGCAACGCGAACACTCTTGCCAGTACCTGCGGGCAACACAACCGAGCCGCGAACCACTTGGTCGGATTTGCGCGCATCGACCCCGAGGTTGACCGCAACATCAATCGACTCATCAAACTTCGCTGTCGCCGTCGCTTTGGCCAGCGTCAGTGCTTCGATGAGTGGGTAGAGCTTTTGAACATCCACTTTACCCTGAACTGCTTTTTGCTTTTTGGTGAGCTTAGCCATGTTAAAGACCCTCAACCGTAATGCCCATCGAACGGGCGGAACCAGCAATCGTGCGAACTGCGCCTTCGAGGTCTGCGGCGGTCAGATCAGGCATTTTTGCCTTGGCAATGTCTTCAGCCTGAGCGCGGGTGATTTTGCCAACCTTGTCGGTGTGCGGCTTGGCCGAGCCGGATTTGATTCCGGCAGCTTTCTTGATCAGAATCGTGGCCGGCGGCGTCTTCATCACAAAGGTGAAAGACTTGTCGGCAAAAGCGGTAATCACCACAGGAATCGGCAGACCCGGCTCAACGCCTTGTGTCTGGGCATTGAACGCCTTACAGAATTCCATGATGTTCAAACCGCGCTGACCGAGCGCCGGACCGATCGGGGGGGACGGATTTGCCTTGCCTGCCGGCACTTGCAACTTGATGTAGCCTACAATCTTCTTGGCCATAACTACTCCAGATTAGTGAGTGGTAACGCGCTTTTGGCAACCGCCTACTTGCGCTCCTCTTGCCGGAATGAAGGCCTCCGGCACAGCCTTTACTGCAAAAACGGGATCAGGCTTTTTCGACCTGGGCAAACTCGAGTTCAACCGGCGTGGCACGACCAAAAATGGTCACCGCCACACGCATCCGGCTCTTCTCATAATTGACATCTTCGACTGCACCATGAAAATCAGTAAATGGCCCTTCCTTGACACGAACCACCTCACCAACCTCAAACAGCACTTTGGGACGCGGCTTTTCAACCCCCTCCTGCATTTGCTGCATGATTTTTTCAACTTCCCGGTCGGAAATCGGCGTTGGCTTGTTGGCAGTGCCGCCAACAAATCCGGTCACCTTGGGCGTGTTCTTGATCAAATGCCAGGAGTCGTCATCCATCTCCATCTCACAAAGCACATAGCCGGGAAAGAACTTACGCTCGGTGATTGATTTCTGACCACCTTTCATTTCAACAACCTCTTCGACCGGAACCAGAATTCGGCCGAATTTTTCCTGCATACCAAGGCGCTCAATGCGCTCCAGAATTGCGCGCATGACACTCTTCTCGAAGCCCGAGTAGGCATGTACAACGTACCAGCGTTTGCTCATGATTTCTTCCAGCCCAACACCAGATCGTAGAGAATCCATTCGAGACTTTTGTCTGTCAGGTACAAAAATAGCGCCATCACAAAAACAAACAAAAAGACGGCACCGGTGGTTTGCACCGTCTCCTTGCGCGATGGCCAGACAACTTTTTTGGCCTCAACCACCGCCTCATTGGCGAAAACAAAAAATTGCTGACCCGGCTCGGTTTTCCAGGCAACGACAGCAGCCAACCCAAACCCGGCGAGAACAGCCAGGACACGCAAAATCAGCGCCTGACCAGAGAGAAGATAGAAACCAGCCACACCAGCTGCCAGAATGACCAGCGCCAGCGCGAACTTGATTTTGTCAGCCATGAAAATAGCGACCTTTAAATAATGGCAGGGGCGGAGGGAATCGAACCCCCGACCTTCGGTTTTGGAAACCGGCGCTCTACCAATTGAGCTACACCCCTGCTGCAGAAACATCAAGGCGCCCGAGTTTCCCGGGGCGCCCCAATAATGAGTACCGAGCGATTACTCGATAATTTTCGCGACGACGCCGGCGCCGACGGTACGACCGCCTTCACGGATGGCGAAGCGCAGACCTTCTTCCATCGCAATCGGCGCGATCAGCTTGATGGTCATGGCGATATTGTCGCCAGGCATCACCATCT
>CAJBDJ010000014.1 GCA_903951825.1 uncultured Pseudomonadota bacterium | reverse complement strand
AGTACGGATCAGGCCGGCGTGATCCTCACCAAGGAAGGGACGCATACAATCGACATTGACAAAAACGGAGCCGATGTTCATGTGTCTGGCAGCAGCAACACCACGTTCGTCAACCACACCTATCGCACTGAACTTGTTGATAGTGTAACCAGTGCAACCGCTGATGGTCTGGTTCAATTTATTCTGGGTGCGTCCCTGTTCAATCAGTTAATCCGGCGCACGGATACCGGCATTCAGGTGGTATCTTCGGATGGGTCGAAACAGGTTTTGAACTACGGTCTGAAGAATGCCTCATCAATCGTTGAGGATTTGGCTGCAATAGGCACGAGCAGTAACTTTGACGATCTTGGGCTCGACAACGTTTGGTTCACCGGGAGGCCCTCGCTCTTGTCGCAAACCCAATGGACGGCCGATCTTCATTCGATGATTCAGGCAATGGCGAGGCTGGATGATGCACAGTCGGCCACGACGTCATTCAATGGAGAAACCTACTATCAAATGACCCAAGTCTTCAGCAACATCCATGCGCAGATGACACTGACTAATCCTTGAGACAAGCTTGAGGTTGGCGGATGAAGACGGGAGGGGGACTGGGTATGTCTGATGTGTTAGTCCGGATTCGCTGCCACGACTGGCTGGCGAAAAATGCGAACCCGAGCGCGCTGGGGTGGGATGGCTTTGTATGCCCGCGATAGAATGAAGCCATTCCCAACTCTTCTGATCGTTCATCATGGCTCCATCCAGTCAATCGACTAAAAAATCTGCGGTTTTTACCGTGTTGATGCTGCTTCTGGTCGCCGCGTTGTTGTTTGCAGCTTATCTCTGGGTTGTCCTCAACTGGAGCTATTCGGTGGGCAACCGCGCCGGGTTCATGCAGAAATTTTCTGAAAAAGGCTGGATTTGCAAAACCTGGGAGGGGGAATTGTCCTTGATCGCCATTCCCGGTGCGGCACCTGAAAAATTCTTTTTCTCCGTCCGCGACCCGGCGGCGGCCAAGCAGGTTGAGGCGGCCATGGGCAAGCGTGTGTCACTCGATTACCAGCAACATATCGGCCTGCCGACCAACTGCTTCGGTGAGACGCAATATTTCGTCGTCGGCGTCAAGGAGGTCGTGACACGCAATGATGGCAGGGATCTCTTGCCGGGTAATTGAAGCGCCTCTAGTCGTCGCGACGCAGCTGAATCAGGCGAAACCAGCCTCCGGCGATGGCTGGCTGGTCAGCCACCAGAGACAAGTCGGGCGCCGCGCGCAGAGTCTCTTCAAACACCACATCCAGCCGTGTCGCCAACCGGCGCATCAGCGGATTGAGCAGGCGGCGCACGGGTGCGCTTTGTCCTGGACGCAGGAATTTGTCAAAAACAAGTACTTTCCCGCCCGGCTTCAGGAGTCGGGCTATTTCGCGCAGACAGGCGGGTGGGTCGGGTACGACGGCAAGAATCAGGTGCAAAACGGCGGCATCGAAACTGGCGTCGGCCAATGGCATTTGCTGGGCGTCGCCGATGAGCGGTACGAAATCGAGATGCCCGGCGCGTGCTATCGCCCGCCGCAGCATGGCGGGGTTGAGGTCGAGGCCGGTGTATTGATGCTGCGGCGGCAGATGCGGCAGATCGAGCCCGGTGCCAATGCCGGTTAGCAAAACACGCGCCGGGATGTCGGGCAGGGCAGCGAGGCTGCGCTGGCGGGCGGCGCGTGTGGCGTGATCGATTGCAGTGTCGTAAAACGGGGCGATCAGCGTGTAGGTGTGTTGTAGTCTCAATGCAGAGCGTGCGGGCTGGCGAGGACGAATTCGGGAATTTCGGCTGGAAAATGCGTGCCGTCTTCGGCGACCATCTGGTAGCTGCCTTTCATGGTGCCGATGGCCGTCGTCAGCACGGAGCCGCTGGTGTATTGAAAACTTTCGCCGGGTCGCAGCAGGGGCTGTTCGCCAATCACGCCAAGACCGCGGACTTCCTGAACTTCATTATTGCCGTCGGTGATGATCCAGTGCCGGGAAACGAGCTGTGCGGCGACTTCTCCGAGATTTTTGATGGTGATGGTGTAGCTGAAGACATAGCGTGCATTGTCAGGATCGGACTGGTCGGCGATGAAATGCGGCTGTGCTTGAACGTCGATCCGGTATTTTTTGGTGTTGGGCATGGGTTGGGTTTTCTGTTTTTTTGAGTGTGAAGAGAATGACTGGTCGAGTGCCGCCGGGATTATCGCAAAATACGCCTTATTCGATGCGACTCGCCGCCTATTGTTCCCGTCTTGTTTCGCGCTTTGCCAGGTGTTTCGCCCAATCGCCGGTGGCTGGACAGTGCGGCGGGCGATGCGCTAGTATCCGGTTCCCCCGATGGCTTGCTGGCGAGCCTGTTCATTCAAGACCCCGACATTCAATGACGACACTGCGACTGTGGAACAAACGGCAAGCCTGGCAGCGCTGGCGCCCCTGATTTGCTGTACGGCGCCCGGCTTGGCGCAAGCATCCAGTTGACCGCAACATTTGCTTTCAAGGTTTTTGAGGGGCTTTCCGATGACTGAAACAGAATTCAATGCGCTGGCGGCGCAAGGTTACAACCGCATTCCAGTGACGCTGGAAACCTTCGCCGATCTCGATACGCCGCTATCGATTTATCTCAAACTGGCCAATGCGCCATTTACTTATTTGCTTGAATCGGTGCAGGGCGGCGAGCGTTTTGGCCGCTACTCGATCATTGGCCTCGTCGCCCAAACCCGCCTCGTCGTCCACGGTCACCAGGTTTTGGTGCTGACCGGCAACCGGGTTGCCGAGCGCGAGGACGATACCAATCCGCTCGAATTCATCGGTAAGTTCATGAAGCGCTTCCGGGCGGCACCGCAAGCCGGATTGCCGCGCTTTTGCGGCGGGCTGGTCGGTTGTTTCGGCTATGACACCGTGCGCTACGTTGAAACGCGGCTGACGCGCAGCGCCAAGGCGGACGATATCGGGACGCCGGATATCGGCTTGCTGTTGTCGGAAGAAATTGCCGTCGTCGACAACTTGTCCGGCAAGTTGACGCTGGTGGTTTATGCCGAGCCGGGGTTCCCCGGCGCCTTTCAGAAAGCGCGTGCCCGGCTCAAGGAGTTGTTGCTCAAGCTGCGGGCGCCGGTGAACATTCCCGCCGAGCAGGCGGCGCATTCCGAGGCGGCTGTTTCGACCTTTGGCGAAGCCGCCTTCAAGCAGGCCGTGCTCAAAGCCAAGGATTACATCACTGCCGGCGACGTCATGCAGGTCGTCCTCTCGCAGCGCATGACCAAGCCCTTTCACGCCAGTCCGCTGGCGCTCTACCGCACGCTGCGCAGCCTGAATCCCTCGCCGTACATGTTTTATTTCGATTTCGAGGATTTTCACGTGGTCGGCGCCTCGCCGGAAATTCTCGTTCGCCTCGAAGGCGACCGCGTCACCGTGCGGCCGATTGCCGGCACCCGCAAGCGCGGCGCCTCGCCCGAAGAAGATGCGGCGCTCGCCGCCGAGTTGCTGGCCGACGAGAAGGAGCGCGCCGAACACACGCAATTGCTCGACCTCGGACGCAACGATTGCGGTCGTGTGGCGCGGGTGGGCAGCGTCAAACTCACCGAAAACATGATCGTCGAACGGTATTCGCACGTGATGCACATCGTTTCCAACGTCGAAGGTCGCCTGCAGCCGGGGCTCGACGCCCTTGACGTGCTGAAGGCAACCTTTCCCGCCGGCACCGTGTCCGGCGCGCCGAAGGTGCGGGCGATGGAAATCATCGACGAACTGGAGCCGGTCAGGCGGGGTATCTACGCCGGGGCGGTCGGCTACCTGGGGTTTCATGGCGACATGGATATCGCGATTGCGATTCGTACCGCCGTGCTCAAAAACAATCAGCTTTACGTCCAGGCCGGCGCCGGCATCGTCGCCGATTCCGACCCGCATTCGGAGTGGGTCGAAACCCAGAACAAGGCGCGCGCCGTCTTGCGTGCCGCCGAACTCGCCGAGCAGGGGCTCGATACCCGCTTCGATTGATTCAGCGGGCGGCTAAGGCAGCCATTTCAGTCGCCGGAAGATGTATTCGGTCAGCCAGAGGCTGAAGGTGTATTGGTGTCTCGATGTTGCCTTCAAGGATGATCAGACGCGCGCTCGGGAGAAAAATGCCGGCGCCAATCTCGCCATACTTCGTCGCTTCGTTCTCAACCTCTTCCGACTCGATAAGACACCAAAGCAGGGCAGCCTCTTCAGATCAATACCGTGCTCAACTCTTGGGCATCGAGGAAATTTGATGCGATTGCCCTGGCCTTGTTGCTGCAGGTGAATAAGTATAGACAGGGGGCAGGGAAATTCGTACAATCTGCGCCTCTTTCGAAGGCGGCTGTAGCTCAGTTGGTAGAGTCCCGGATTGTGATTCCGGTTGTCGTGGGTTCGAGCCCCATCAGTCGCCCCAATAAATCAAGCGCTTAGAGAAAATTCTGGCTTGGTGGATCTGACTCGAAAGGCTTCAGCCAATAACAGCTTGGTCAGCTCGCTTTTCTGCTCGGCCTCACGTCTTAATCTCGCTCGCGCTTCAGCGGTGGGCGCTTGCCGATCTTTACTTGCGTTTCGATGATGCTCTGATCGCGGCGCAAGCGGAAATTGGCACGTTCCTCCGGTTTTAGCGCGGCGATCAGGTCGAGCATGATTTGTGGATCCTTGACCGGCTTGCCGTTGATTGCCAGCAGAACGTCACCGGGACGGATACCGGCGATGTCGGCGGGGCTTTTGCGCATCAAACCGGCGATCAGCGCGCCTTCGTTATCGGGCAGACCGAAGGACTCGGCCAGTTCGGGAGTGATTTCCTGAGCCTCGACACCGATCCAGCCGCGAGTCACGGTGCCGGTCTGAATGATTTGCTCCATGATGCTGCGCACGCTGGAGACCGGAATGGCGAAGCCGATGCCATGCGAACCGCCGGTGCGCGAGTAAATGGCGGTATTGATGCCGATCAGGTGTCCCTCGATGTCCACCAGGGCGCCGCCTGAATTGCCGGGGTTGATTGCCGCGTCGGTTTGAATGAAGTTTTCGAAGGTATTGATGCCCAAGTGGGAGCGGCCAAGCGCCGAAACGATGCCCATGGTAACCGTCTGACCGACGCCGAACGGGTTGCCGATGGCGAGAACGACGTCGCCGACGCGCAGGTTCTCCATTTGTCCAAAGGTGATCGCCGGCAATTTGTCGGCCTTGATTTGCAGGATCGCCAGGTCGGATTCGGGGTCGCTGCCAATCACCGTTGCCTTGTAGGTCTTGCCGTCGTTGAGCGAAACCTGAATATCGTCGGCCGCTTCAATGACATGGAAATTGGTCAGGATATAGCCGCCGGAACTGACAATGACACCTGAACCGAGGCCGGAGTTGCGCTGCCGCTTGCCTTCCGGGCGATCGCCGAAAAAGTGGCGGAAAATCGGGTCATCGAACAACGGATGGCGCTGTGCCTTGATTTCTTGCGTGGTGTAAATGTGCACCACGGCGGGTAGTGCCCGACGCGCCGCTTCACGATACGAACCTGGCGTCGCCGCCTCGCTGTCGGTCGTCACGTCGGCGGCTTCCTGCAGCGTCAATGTGGATTTGCCGGGCGGCAGCCATTCAGGCTTCAAGGTGGTGACAACAAATAGCACAGCCAACGCAACGGTTACTGTTTGTGCAAAAATCAGCCACAACCTGTTCATGAAAGACCGTATCAATGAGACGTGAAACTTTGGTGGAGTATCTGGAGAGCCTGCTGCAGCCGGCGAAGTTTCGTGATTATTGCCCAAACGGCCTGCAAGTGGAAGGCGCTGCCGAGGTTCGACGGATCGTCGCCGGCGTCAGCGCCAGTCAGGCTTTGCTTGATGCTGCGGTGGCCCGTCAAGCAGACACCATTCTGGTTCATCACGGCTATTTCTGGAAAGGTGAGGATGGTCGTGTGACGGGTATCCGTAAAAATCGCCTGAAATCCTTGCTGGTCAACGAGATCAATTTGCTGGCCTACCATTTGCCGCTCGACGCGCACCCCGATCTGGGCAATAACGCGCAGCTTGCCGCACGTCTTGGCTGGTTGCCTGAAGGGCGCTTTGCCGAGCAGGATATTGCCTGGTTCGGGCGCCTTCCTGCAGCCCTCGATACGGCTGCGCTGGCGGCACAGCTGGCGCGGCAACTCGGGCGTCAACCGCTTGTCATCGGCGAAGCATCGCGGCCGATCCGGCGCATCGGCTGGTGTTCCGGTGGCGCCCAGGGCTATTTCGAGCAAGCCATCGCGCTCGGGCTGGATGCCTATGTTTCGGGCGAAATTTCCGAGCCGACGGTGCATCTCGCGCGCGAAAGCGGGGTGGTCTATTTTGCCGCAGGGCATCACGCCAGCGAGCGATTCGGCGTGCAATCGCTGGCCGCGCATCTTGCCGCACGCTTTGACCTGGAGTGCGAGTTTGTCGACATTGATAATCCGGTTTGACTGTCCGGTTTTCTGAAAGGATTGACCATGAATTATGTTTTTCCACCGTTCCCTCAACCCTCCCTGGCCGTTGCCGGCAACTCGGCGCGTTTTCCGATCCGGCGCATTTTTTGTGTCGGCCGAAACTATGCCGACCATGCCCGCGAGATGGGCGCGGTCGACCAGGCCTCGGGGATGGAGCCGCCTTTCTTTTTCATGAAACCGACTGACGCCATGGTGAGTGGCGACGGCGAATTGCCGGTGAGCTATCCGCCGTGCACGCAAAACCTGCATCATGAAGTCGAGATGGTTGTGGCTTTGGGCGCTGGCGGCGCAAATGTCACGATCGACGCCGCCCCCAGCCTGATTTTTGGCTACGCCATCGGCCTCGATTTAACGCGCCGCGATTTGCAGGCTCGCGCCAAAGAAAAAGGGCATCCCTGGGATATGGGCAAGGGTTTCGATCAGTCTGCCGTCTGCTCGGAAATCCATCCGGTAACGTCAGTCGGACACCCCGCGAACGGGCGCCTTTGCCTCACGGTCAATGGTCGTATTCGGCAAGATGGCGATCTTGCCGGGATGGGCTGGAAAGTGCCCGAGATCATCGCCAATCTATCCAGTCTGGTCTGTCTTGCGGCGGGGGATTTGATCTACACCGGCACGCCGGCCGGGGTCGGGGCGGTGGTGCCGGGAGACGTGCTCGAGGCGACGTTGACGACCATCGCCAGCTTGCGTGTCCGCATCGTTTGAGCTATTTCGGGCGCTTGTCGATGACGCGCCGGGCTTTGCCCAGCGAGCGCTCAATGCCGCCGATCTCAACAATGTCGATGCGCGCCGAAATGCCGATGTAAGACTTGATGTGATGCTGCAGGTCATGTGCCACAAATTCCTTCTCGGCGCCGCTGGCAAACTCGAACTCCGGCTTCAATTCGACATTCACCTTCATCGAGTCAAGGTGGCCGTCGCGCGTCACTTCGAGAATGTAGTGAGGCGACAGCTTCGGCTGCTTGAGAATCAGTTCCTCGATTTGTGACGGAAAAACATTGACGCCGCGGATGATCAGCATGTCGTCCGAGCGCCCGGTGATCTTGCCGATGCGCCGCATCGAGCGCGATGTGGGGGGCAGCAGGCGGGTCAGGTCGCGGGTGCGATAGCGGATAACCGGCATCGCCTCCTTGCTCAGCGAAGTAAAGACCAGTTCGCCCTGGCTGCCCTCGGGCAAAACTTCGCCGCTCACGGGGTCAATGATTTCCGGATAAAAATGGTCTTCCCAGATCACCGGGCCGTCCTTGCTTTCAGCGCATTCGCTGGCAACGCCGGGGCCGATCACTTCGGAGAGACCGTACAGGTCGATGGCTTCAATCCCGAAAACCGCTTCGATTTCGCCACGCATCGCCTCGCTCCAGGGTTCGGCGCCGTGCATTCCGATACGCAGTCGGGTGGTGCGCGGGTCGATGCCCTGGCGGCGGAATTCGTCGGCAAGATTGAGCATGTAAGACGGCGTGACCATGATGATGTTTGGCTGGAAATCACAAATCAGCTGAACCTGTTTTTCAGTCTGTCCGCCGGACATGGGAATTACCGTACAACCGAGCTTTTCCGCCCCGTAATGGGCGCCGAGGCCGCCGGTAAACAGGCCGTAGCCGTAGGCAACATGAACGATGTCGCCGGCACGTCCGCCAGCCGCATAAATCGAGCGGGCAATCAGGCTCGCCCAGGTGTCAATGTCTTTTTGCGTGTAACCAACCACCGTCGGTTTGCCCGTCGTGCCGCTCGAAGCATGAATGCGAACCACCGCCTCGCGCGGCACGGCGAACATTCCATAGGGGTAGTTGTCACGCAAATCCTGCTTGGTGGTAAACGGAAAGCGGGCGAGATCGCTGAGGGTCTTGAAATCGTCGGGATGAACGCCGGCGGCATCGAATTTTGCCCGGTAATGCGGAACATGGTTATAAACGTGGCCAAGTGTCGATTTCAGGCGACTGACCTGCAGAGCCGAAATTTCATCGCGGCTGGCTGTCTCGATGGCGTGAAGTCCGTTTTGCATTTAATTTTCCTCCCCTTGAGCGCGAATTTTGCCGCGACAAGCGGATTGGCTTCTTGAGCCAGATCAAGCCGGCGATGCTTTTGCCCGCAATTTGCCACCAGCAATGGAACCTCGTTCCGCCCGTTGCCCCACTCTGGAAAACCCGTCGTTTGCGGCAAATTTACCCGTAATTATGAATTTCAAGGGTAATTTTCCCCCTTGGATTATGGTAAGATTTTCGGCTCCAAAAGCGGTATAACCGGGTCGAGTCACTGGAGTGATTGGCTACTGCCCATTGATAGCAACTTAACTAAACGCAAGGAAAGCGCATGAAAATTCACGAATATCAGGGCAAACAACTCCTGAAGAAATTCGGCGTTACGGTTCCACGCGGGATTCACTGCACGACCGTCGATGACGCAGTCAAGGCAGCCGAAACCCTGGGCGGCAAGGTCTGGGTCGTCAAAGCCCAGATTCACGCCGGTGGCCGTGGCAAAGGCGGCGGCGTCAAGGTCGCAACTTCGCTCGAGAAAGTGCGCGAGTACGCCAGCCAGATTCTCGGTATGCAGTTGATCACGCACCAGACCGGCCCCGAAGGTCAAAAAGTTCGCCACCTGCTGATCGAAGAAGGTGCCGACATCCAGCACGAGTACTACGTTGCAGCGCTGACTGATCGCGCCACGCAGTCCGTCGCCATGATGGCCTCCTACGAGGGCGGCATGGACATCGAAGAAGTTGCCCACAAGACCCCGGAAAAAATCGTCAAGGTTTTCATCAACCCGCTGCTTGGTTTGACCGACGCGCAGGCGCTGGAACTGGCCAAGGGCATGGGGATGCTTGAGAGCTCGATTCCGCAATGTATCGACACGCTGAAAAAACTCTACACCTGCTACATGGAAACCGATGCCTCGCTGGCCGAGATCAATCCGCTGATCCACGAAGGCGACGGCACGGTCAAGGCCATCGATGCCAAGTTCAACTTTGACTCGAACGCCTTGTATCGTCAGGAAGAAATCGTCGCCATGCGCGACCTTGACGAAGAAGACGCCGACGAAATCGAAGCCTCCAAGTTCGATCTGGCCTATATCTCCCTTGACGGCAACATCGGTTGTCTGGTCAATGGTGCCGGTCTGGCCATGGCGACGATGGACACCATCAAGCTGTTTGGTGCCGAGCCGGCGAACTTCCTTGATGTGGGCGGTGGCGCGACGACCGAGAAGGTCACCGAAGCCTTCAAGATCATGCTCAAGAACACCAAGGTCAAAGGCATTCTGGTCAATATTTTCGGCGGCATCATGAAATGCGACACCATTGCCGCCGGCGTCGTTGCTGCGGCCAAGGAAACCCGCCTCAGCGTGCCGCTGGTCGTGCGCATGAAGGGTACCAATGAAGATTTGGGCAAGCAGATTCTGAAAGATTCCGGTCTGCCGATCATTTCTGCCGATTCCATGGCCGAAGCCGCCACCAAGATCGTTGCTGCGGTCAAGTAAGGAGCTACTGAATGTCCATTTTCATCAATAAGAACACCCGCATCATCACCCAGGGCATCACCGGCAAAACCGGTCAGTTCCATACGGAAAAGTGCCAGGAATACGCCAACGGCAAAGAGTGCTTTGTCGCCGGGGTGAATCCGAAGAAGGCCGGTGAGTCGATTTTCAATATTCCGATCTACGCCTCCGTCAAGGAAGCCGCTGCCGAAACCGGCGCGACCGTTTCCGTCATCTACGTGCCGCCCCCGGGCGCTGCTGCTGCGATCTGGGAAGCCGTTGAAGCCGATCTGGATCTGGCCATCTGTATTACCGAAGGCATTCCGGTTCGCGACATGCTGATCCTGCGCAACAAAATGAAGGAAAAAGAAGCCAAAGGCGGCAAGAAGACCCTGCTGCTCGGCCCGAACTGCCCCGGCCTGATTACCCCGGACGAAGTGAAAATCGGCATCATGCCCGGTCACATTCACCGTAAAGGGCGTATCGGCGTCGTTTCCCGCTCCGGCACCCTGACCTACGAAGCGGTTGGTCAGTTGACGGAAATCGGTCTCGGCCAGTCGTCTGCCGTCGGTATTGGTGGTGACCCGATCAACGGTCTGAAGCATATCGACGTGATGAAGGCGTTCAATGACGATCCGGATACCGATGCGGTCATCATGATCGGCGAAATCGGCGGTCCGGACGAAGCCGAAGCCGCCATGTGGTGCAAGGACAACATGAAAAAGCCGATTGTTGGCTTCATTGCCGGCGTCACCGCACCGGCCGGCAAGCGCATGGGTCATGCCGGCGCCTTGATCTCCGGCGGTGCCGACACGGCAGATGCCAAGCTGGAAATCATGGAAGCCTGCGGTTTTACCGTGACGCGCAACCCGTCGGAAATGGCCAAGCTGCTCAAGGCATTGCTGTAAAATACGCGCCTAGCTCAACCCAAAGGCGGGCCGCGTGCCCGCCTTTTTTTCGCCTGAAGGTTTATGGAATTCGATCTCACCTCATCTTTGTTCTGGATTGCCGTCGGCCAGATCATCCTGATCGATATCGTGCTCTCCGGCGACAATGCCGTGGTGATTGCGCTGGCCTGTCGGAACTTGACGCCCGAGCAGCGCAAAAGCGGAATTTTCTGGGGGGTTGCCGGCGCGATCATCTTGCGCGTCGTGCTCACCGTATTTGCGGCGATGGTGATGGGCTTGCCCTGGCTCAAGCTGGTTGGTGGTTTATTGCTGATCTGGATTGCCGTCAAACTGATGTTGCCGGAAGACGACGAAGGTCATGACATTCAAGCCTCCGCCCACCTCTGGGGAGCAGTGAAAACGATCATCGTTGCCGATTTCGTCATGAGTCTCGACAATGTCATCGCCGTTGCCGGTGCCGCGCATGGCAGCCTGGCACTGTTGCTGTTCGGGTTGGCGGTCAGTATTCCGCTGATCGTTTGGTCAAGTCAGCTGATTCTTCACTGGATGGAGCGCTGGCCGGTGATTATTTTGCTCGGTGCGGGTTTGCTCGGCTACGTGGCTGGCCAGATGATCTTCTCTGATCCGGGGGTGCTCGGCTGGTTGCCCGACATGCCGGCCTGGACAAGCCGGGCGGCAGGAGCCGTCGGGGCGATTCTGGTGGTTGGCGTCGGTCGCTGGCTGGAGCAGCGAATGTTGGCGCGGCAGGACGTGATCATCGTTTAGAGGGGGCTGAAGTGGCAATTTATCTCTCGGAAAGCGACGTAAAAAAGCTGCTGACCATGGCCATGGCCTTGGAGGGCGTCGAGTCGGCGCACCGCGATCTCGCCACCGGCTGTGCCCAGGATACGCCCCGCGCCCGCACCCGGCTGCCGCAGATGGCGCTGCACTTGCTGCAGGGCGCCTTGCCGGCGCAAGGGGTGATTGGCTACAAGGCCTACACCACCCATCGCAGCGGCAGTCGTTTTTTCGTTCATCTTTTCGATGCGGCGAGCGGCGAATTGCAGGCCATTATGCAAGCCGATTATCTCGGCATGATCCGCACCGGCGCCGCCAGTGGCGTTGCCGCCAAATATCTGGCGCGTCCGGAGAGTGCCGTCGCCGGTGTCTTTGGGTCGGGCTGGCAGGCGGAAGGGCATATCCGCGCCCTCTGCGCGGCCTTGCCGCTCAAGTTGATCAAGGTATGCGGCCGCCAGCCGGAGAAACTGGCCTCTTTTTGTGCACGTTTGCAGGAAGCCACCGGGGTTGACATGCGACCCACGCTCGCGCCGGAAGAAACCGTGCGTGACAGTGACGTCATCGGCACCGTAACCAGCGCCACCCAGCCCCTGTTCAACGCCGACTGGCTGGCAGCGGGAACGCACATCAACGCCGCCGGCTCCAATGCGCTGATTCGTCAGGAGTTGTCGGAAGCGGCGGTTCGGCGCTGCGCCCTCGTTTGCGTCGACGCCGTGCCGACGGCACTGGCCGAAGCCGGCGATTTATTGCCCCTGCTGGAAAAAGGGCGCCTGCACGCCCGTCAACTGGTTGAACTGGGCGACGTGATCAGCGGCCGTCGTCCGGGGCGACAAAGCGCCAGCGAAATAACACTGTTTGAATCGCAGGGCATGGCGATTCAGGATCTGGCCGTGGCCGCCAGGGTGCTGGCCGCAGCCCGCGAGCAAGGCCTCGGCAGCCCTTTGCCGATGCCATGAATTTGACGGCTGCAGCGCGGCTGCGTGAAAATGTTGCGAAAATGGCGAATCGCCGATATTCCAACGGTTTTCAATCGACAGGCAAAAGCATGGCAAAGTTAGGATCATCGAAAGCTGATTGCCTCGACGGCGAAATCGTCAAGCTCCCGGCCGTCCGCAAGGACGCCGGATGAAGCTCTCGGACGCACTGCAAATCGTCACCCGAACCGACCCCGGCCTGCTGCGTTCGCACAACGAAGATGCCGTCTTTGGCAATGGCGACCTGGGTATCGCCATCCTTGCCGATGGCATGGGCGGCTACAACGCCGGCGAAGTGGCCAGCGGCATGGCGACGACGCTGCTGTCCACCCATTTTTCGCAACTGCTTTCGCGGCGCTTCGCGCAACCGCTCGTCGCCGGAAACCCGCGCCAGGTGCAAAAAATCCTCGGCGAGCAGATCACCGCCACCAACGCCGCCATCTACCATTCGGCGCAGAGCCAAGCGCAGTTTGCGGGAATGGGAACAACCCTGGTTCTGGGCTGGTTTTACGACAACACCCTGAGCGTTGCGCATGTTGGGGATTCCCGCCTTTATCGTTTGCGCGGCGAGTCCTTCGAGCAGATCACGCACGACCATTCGCTGCTTCAGGAGCAACTCGACAATGGTCTGATCAGCCCTGAAGATGCGCGCCACTCAGTGAACAAGAATCTGGTCACCCGCGCACTCGGGGTCGAGTCCGCCGTCGACCCGGAGTTCAATGAATATGATGTTGCCGTCGGCGACCTCTTTCTGCTCTGCTCCGACGGCCTCAACGACATGCTCGACGATGCAGAAATCGCATCGACGCTGCAAAGCTGCGCCTCGAATATTCACCTGGCCGCCGATCAACTGGTGCAGCTGGCCAACGACAAAGGCGGGCACGACAACGTTTCAGTCATATTAATCAAGGTGCTGGGAGATTTCTCGGCACGCGGAAGCTGGTGGCACAAGCTGCTGGCTTGGCTCAAGTAAGACGAGGAAGGCAACATGGCAAAACTTATCCTTTCGATGGATGGACTGGTGCTCAAGGAAATTCAGCTCGACAAGGAGCGCATTTCAATCGGCCGCAAACAGCACAATGACATTCAGATCGACAACCTCGCCATCTCCGGCGAGCACGCGGCGGTCGTTACCATCCTCAACGACTCCTTTCTGGAGGACATGAACAGCACCAACGGCACGCTGGTCAATGGTCAGCAGGTCAAAAAACATTTCTTGAGAAATCAGGACGTGATCGAGCTCGGTAAATACAAACTCAAGTACGTGAACGAAGCGCCCGCCGCCGGTTCGCCGCCCGATGATTTTGACAAGCCAGCCGGCACCCCTCCGTCATTTGCCAAAGCGCCTGAGTTCAAACGCAATGCCAGCGACCTGTCATCGTCACCGAACAAGCCGGATACGCCGGCGCCTGAGCTCGCCGCCGCCATCCAGCTGCTTAGCGGAGGCAATGCCGGCAAAGAGCTCGATCTGACCAAAACGCTGACCACCCTTGGCAAGCCGGGGGTGCAGGTGGCGGTCATCACCAAACGCCCGAACGGATTCTTCATCACGCACGTCGAGGGCAACCAATTCCCCATGGTCAACGGCCAATTACTCGACGCGCAAGCCCACCAACTCAAAGATCACGACGTGATTGAAATTGCCGGCATCAAGATGGAGTTTTTCTTCAAGACGTAGTTGTAGCGGCTCGCATTTGAAACCGCTCTGGCTCTCTTGTCCCCGACGATATTCTCGCGTTTGATGACCTTGAAAAAGGCTATGTGCAAAATAAGGTTGGAAACCTGAAGTTACGTCATAAAGGATATTCATCCGTTTTGTGCAAACCATGGTTGACCGAATCATCATTTGAACCTTGATTTACTCAGACCGATCTATAAGCTGGTCTATATTTAGAAGATGGAGCAAGTCGCCATGAACATCGAAATTGGATCGTATGAAGCAAAGACAAAATTGCCGGAGTTGTTGCGAGGCATCCAAGCTGGCAACCGCTATACCATCACTCTGCGAGGTGAAGCTGTGGCACACCTTGTACCAGCGAAAGGAAGTCAAAACTGGGATGCTGCAGCAGCCGTTGATGACATGCTCTCCTTCATGCAAGCTCATAAATCAGGATCTGGTATTGATCTGAAAGTGCTGATCGACGAGGGGCGTGCGTGACTTTTGTTCTTGATGCCTCGGTTGCGCTGCTATGGCTGGCACCCCAAACCAACCTGGCTGGTGCGGAGTACGCTACCGAGGCACTGGCGGTTCTGAAAGACTCACAAGCTGTCGTGCCGTCGCTGTTCGCGCTTGAAATTGCCAATGTGGTTGCCAAGCTTGTGAATCCAAAGGTGTGCTAACGGAAGCCGACTCGTAACGCTACATTGCTGTCCTTGGGCGTCTTAATATTGCTGTTGATCAAGCGACAGCGGCACATGCTTTGGGCGATACATTGAACCTCGCCCGTCGCTACAAACTATCGGCCTACGATGCCGCTTATTTGGAGCTGTCGCTGCGAACAGGGATACCGTTGGCGACGCTTGATGCAGGTTTAGCAAAGGCCGCCACAACCGCAGGTGTTTCAATTTTCGGCACTCATGAAATACAATGTATCTCAGAATATTTAAGGAGACTGCTATGGCTACCACAACAATGGTTCACGTCCGTGTGGATGAGCATATGAAGGCGCAAGCCACGGAAACGCTGGCCGCGATGGGGCTTTCCGTTTCAGATGCTGTGCGCGTTTTCCTGATGCGCGTCGTCGCTGACAAGCAATTGCCGTTCGCACTCAAGGTACCCAACAACGAAACTCGCGCCGCGATGGCCGAGGCTGATACGATAGCCTACACGCGCCATGCGCGCTTTGCCGCTGCCGCTGAGTTGTTTGATGACCTTGAAAAAAACAGCGGCAAGTAAACGCGCCACCCTGCTCAGGGCGGCTGACTACGCGAAGTCCTTTCTCAAAGATTGGGAACGCCTGTCGCGATCTGGCAGATACGACATGAATCGGCTGAAAGAAGCTATGCTCCTGCTGATCGCCAATGACGGGTCTCTCGACCCGGAATGGTTAGATCATCCACTGGGTGGCGATTGGGACGGATACCGGGAATGCCACATCGGCGGAGACTTTCTGTTGATCTATAAGCTCAATGACAGCGGCAAAACCGGTCTGGTTGTCTTCGTGCGTACAGGCACACATGCCGAGTTGTTTGATTGACGCTATTTTGGGTGCTGGATAAATTCCGCCGGTTTGGGCTCAGAACTCCTATCTCGCAGCACTGCCGCTGATAGTTCTCCGTCATTTGCAGTTAATTTGAGCTGAAAACTGCGCTGATTGCGAGCCCGACCGTTTTCAAGCGCGAGCCGCTACAACTACGAAACGATCCTGCAAGACGATTCCGAAGACGGCTCGGCGCACTGAGTCTCAGGCTGGATGGCGTGTCTGCGTTGTTTCGTTGGGCATACACGGAAAATTTCGCCGAAATCAGCCATGCTACTGATGAATGCCGCACATGCGATAGCGGCTAAAGCAATTCTCGTAACGCACGACAAGGCATTTTCTCTTGTCCCCGACGGTATTCTCGCCATCGAGGACTGGATCATCAAAACCTGACGGTATTGCAGCACCCGTATTTTTGTACCGTACAGGCATACGCTAACGAGTCGCCGGCTTGAGGCATTTTTTCTGTATCAATAAAGTGCAAACGAAACGGTACTCGGACTCACGTTAGCGGTAACTCACGGCCACGAAAAGCGGGTTGGACTTTTTGTATTCAGTTAGATAGGATTAAATCCTGTTAATTTCCTTTGGATGTCGCTATGAGAACTACGCAACAACTAAGCATCACCCTGCCTATCGATATGGCGGACGTGGTGAAAGCCAAGGTGCGGACTGGCGAGTACGCCACCGAAAGCGAAGTCATCCGTGACGGCTTACGTGCGCTTCTGGCGCGTGATCGCGCCGTCGAAAGCTGGTTGCAACACCAGGTAGGCTCGGCCTACGATGCGCTTAAAGCAGACCCGTTCCGCGCTGTCACTGCTGACCAGGTGCGCACCCGTCTTGCCGTCGAGCACACCAAGGCGCGATGAACTATCGCGTCGTTTTCTCCCCGGAGGCCGAGGAACAGCTTGTGTCTCTGTACGGACACATCGCTGCTGCGGCCTCTCCGGACATCGCCAGCCGGTACACCGAGGCTATCGTAAGCTACTGCGAAAGCTTGGGGTCCTTTCCACATCGTGGCACCATGCGCGATGACGTGCGGCCTGGCCTACGCATCACCAACTACAAGCAACGCACTGTGATCGCCTTCGAGGTGGACGCTGAGCAGGTGTCCGTCATTGGTGTTTTCTACGGTGGACAGGACTACGAAACGATCCTGCAAGACGATTCCGAAGAAGGCTCGGCGCACTGAGTCTCAGGCTGGATGGCGTGTCTGGTTTGTTTCGTTGGGTATACACGGAAAATTTCGCCGAAATCAGCCCTGCTACTGACCTTCTGGGGATTTTGAAGTGACGTTTTTCGGCACTGATGGCGTGAAGAACACCTCGGCGTCTTGTGCAACCGCAGTCAAACCACCCTCGCAGCAGGGGTTTCAGGGCTTCCAGGCAATTTGTGGCGGGGCAACGAAAACCTGGCACGGAAAGTGTTTAAGTTTAGGCAACGGTCTTCCGTTACTTCAATTTTTAACTGTCAAGGAGATTCATATGAACAAGGTTCAGCAAGGTTTTACCCTGATCGAGCTGATGATCGTCGTTGCGATTATCGGCATTCTGGCGGCAGTGGCATTGCCGGCGTATCAGGATTACACGGTTCGGGCGAAAGTATCGGAGGTGGTAATCGCGGCGTCTGCAGCAAAAGGGATGTTGAGCGAGGCGTTTCAGACAGATAACGTTACTGGGTTAACTGCTGCTGCTACCGCTTACAACGCAATCCCCGTTGCTGAAAAGCAATCAAAATACGTTACCGATATTGTTATTGGCCCGGCAGGTGTTGCTGGTACGCCTTGGCAAATTACCGCTACCGTTGCCGCCAACGCGAATAATGGTATTCCTACGGTTATTGATGGTCAAACACTGGTTTTTTCCCCTAATGTTGGGGGAGTCACACCGGTTGCTGCATCGGTAGGTGCAATTGATTGGGCTTGTGCTAGCGCAACTAATGCTACCGCAACAGCACGGGGATTGGCTAACCGCACGGTAGGTACTTTGTTGGCAAAATATGCTCCATCGGAGTGTAGGTAATTTTTTCACCTACAGATATGACTATCTTGCTTAAAAAACGCCCGCAGACGCGGGCGTTTTTCATCGGTTTTGGATTGGTATCATGAGACTCAGTCGTTTTCAGGCATTCGGTGGTCATTTGCTGGTATCGGCAGTTGTTGGGATTTTTTCATCGGCACTGGTCTTTTTTGTTTGGTATCCAAACCACCTCCCTTTTGCAACTGGTGTCACTGCAATTTTCATTATCTTGTTGGCTGTCGATGTGTTGATCGGGCCATGTGTCACCTTGATTGTCTTCAATCACTCGAAAAAAGAACTCAAGCGTGATCTCGCAATTGTCCTGCTGCTTCAAATAAGTGCCTTACTCTATGGGATGCACACGGTTTTTATTGCTCGACCCGTGTATTACGTCTTTAATGTTGATCGCTTTGATCTGGTGTATGCCAACGATCTGATGTCGGAAAAATTCGAGGTCGTTCAAAATGATGTTTTTCGATCTACCCCTTGGCTGGGTCCTAAAGTGATCGGCGCACTCGCCCCGAATGATAGCCAGAAGAGAAAGGAAATTATGTTCAGCGCACTGGCTGGTGGTGATGATCTCCCACAATTGCCACAGTATTATGTGCCCTACATTGATTTGCAGAACATCGCTGCTCAGCGTGCTCAGCCTATGAGCGCTCTAAGGTTGCTTAATCTTGACAACGCTGAAAAGGTAGATGCTTTGTCAAAAAAATACACTGCCAAAAATATTGACTTAGGTTATTTGCCGCTCCGGGGGAAAATCAATGATCTGTCTGTGCTGCTCGATCGGAAAGATGGTTCGGTTCTTGAGATCGTTGATTTGCGACCTTGGGGCAAGTGAGAAACGGGGTTGCCAATGAAAAAAAAATACATCCTTGCGAGTGTCGACAAGTCAAGCAAGAAAACTAATAATGTAGTAGGGATTAAAAAAACAAATAAACAAACAGGTTTTACCCTAATCGAATTAATGATCGTTATGGCGATTATCGGCATATTAGCTACAGTCGCACTTCCTGCGTATCAAGATTACTCTGTGCGCGCTAAAATATCAGAGGCGCTAATAGCTGCATCATTAGTAAAAAGTTTGCTGAGCGAGGCTTTTCAAACAGACAGTACAATCGGTATGACTATGGCGGGTAACTCTTACAACGGAATAAATATAAATCAAAAAGCATCGAAATATGTCTCTAACATTACGGTGGGTCCGAATGGTATATCTGGCACGCCTTGGCAAATTACCATTGTAATTGCTGCCAATGCAGGCAATGGAATTCCCACTGTTATTAATGGTCAGACTTTAGTTTTGTCTCCCAATGTCCAAGGGGTTGCTCCAGTAATAGCGTCAGTTGGTTCAATTGATTGGGCTTGTGCCAGCAACAGCAATCAAGCAGCAACCGCGCGAGGCTTAGGGAACCGAAGCACAGGAACCTTGCTTGCCAAGTATGCGCCTTCGGAATGTAGATAATTGACTAATTAGCCCACACGCTGCTTTTCTACATAAACTTTAAGCATTGTGTCGCTCCTTCATTAGTTGTTGCAGCGTGGGTCGCGTTGTTTTCTCTTGTGCGAGAAGTTCCAACCCAAGTGCCGCGCAGATAGACAGTATTTTTCTGATGCCGATTTCCGGCACGGTTCCGTTTTCGATGCCTGAGATCGTCGAGCGACTCATCCCCAGTTGTTGCCCAAGGATTCCTTGCGAGAGTTTTTTGCTCTTGCGAGCTTTGCAGATGAGTTGACCGATTTCATCCAAATCCATTGTGCATCCTTTGCAATGCAAATAATCAATTAATCTACTTTTTGCATTGTATATAGTTCAAATAAAGGGTCAAGTTGAGAAGCCCGATTTTGAGATTTGCATCCTCAAGCGCCGTTTCACAGCGCGCGCCGGCTCTGTGTTAAGGTTCGCCCCGGCGGGTCGCCTTTAGCAGGGGAGACGAAGCATGGGTAATACGCAAAACATCGCTGCAAACGAGGCAATTCCATCGCGGATCCTGAACATTCGTGGCCAGCGAATTATGATTGACACCGACCTGGCCGAACTCTATGGCGTACCGACGAAAGCGCTCAATCAGGCGGTTAAGCGCAACCATGGCCGCTTTCCTTCTGACTTCATGTTTCAACTGACGCCGGAGGAGAAGGCAGAGGTGGTCACAAATTGTGACCACTTTGCCAAGCTCAAGTTTGCCAAGTCGCTGCCTTTCGCATTCACTGAGCACGGGGCAATTCAAGCGGCTAATGTACTCAACAGCGCTCAGGCGGTAGAGATGGGCATCCCGAGTTCGACAGCTAAACACGTAAGTGATTGATTGTTATGAACCGTAGTTCAAAAACGTGTACTACAAAAGAGAAAGTTGGTGTGGTTGGCTGGGGGTTTTCAATTCCAGCGCCGCAAAAACGCGGTTGTGGATTTTCGAGAGACGAGAGATGCCGCTGATCGGTTGAGCGGCGTTATTGAGACGAATTTGATGCTGCTGAAGCTTCTGCAACTCCGCCATAGCTCGCTCTGGCGACAGCTCGCTGTCGGCGGCGTGAAGGCGTTGGCGCATGATGCGGTAGAGAATCAGGGCAATGAAGCAAATGCTGGCGTGCGCCTTGATGCGCTCGGGCAAGCGATGAAAGACCGGGCCGATTTCAATCTCGGATTTCAGTACCCGGAAGCCACGT
>CAJBDJ010000013.1 GCA_903951825.1 uncultured Pseudomonadota bacterium | reverse complement strand
GTATTTCTTGGCGGAGCCGCCAAACTTGGCTGACAACACCGTCGTAATCGCCGCCGTCAACGTGGTCTTGCCATGGTCAACGTGCCCAATGGTGCCCACGTTTACGTGCGGTTTCGTGCGCGCGAATTTTTCCTTAGCCATTCCAACTCCCCAATAAACAAATAACAATAATCAAACAATACAAAAATCTGGATCGGTGGTGCCCATGAGAAGAATCGAACTTCCGACCTCTCCCTTACCAAGGGAGTGCTCTACCACTGAGCTACATGGGCCTACCTTAACATTGCTGCAAAACCACCAATGGAGCGGGTGAAGGGAATCGAACCCTCGTCTTAAGCTTGGAAGGCTTCAGCTCTACCATTAAGCTACACCCGCTTAACCTGCTACCCACAACATGAAACACTATTAAATTTTGGTGGAGGGGGAAGGATTCGAACCTTCGAAGGCAGAGCCGACAGATTTACAGTCTGTTCCCGTTGACCGCTTGGGTACCCCTCCAGAAGAACGAAGGATTATCCAATCTTGGCTACCCCCTGTCAACAGCGGCCAGCATAAAAAAACCGGCGCCGAGCCGGTTTTTATCGAAACATGCTCGATTATTTCTGAGACAAAACCCAGGCAACCAATTTCTTGGCTTCGTCTTCAGTCACGTTATTGGGCGGCATTGGCACTTCGCCCCAATTACCCTTGCCTCCGGCCTTGACCTTGGCGGCAAGCATGGCCGGCGCCTTGGCGTCACCTTTATATTTGGCCGCAACATCCTTGTAGGCCGGGCCAACCAATTTCTTGTCAAGCGCGTGGCAAGCCATGCAGTTCTTGGCTTTGGCCAGCGCCTCGTCGGCCTGAGCCTGACCGGCCATGACGAGGCCGGCGGCGATCATTGCAACATAAACAGATTTCATTATTTCGCTCCGTCTGGTGGTTTGAGGTAAATCAGCCATGGATGATAAAACCCTTTCCTGTCGCTTGCAAACCGAAACAGAACGCCAAGTTGGGGGTGATATTGTCCTTCGCTCGAAGTATTAACGCAGCGGCTGTCTTCAGGCTGACAGGAATCGTCGGCGAGATTTATTTTCTGCGTATCTGAGCCACATTGCGCACAGCCCCCTTGTCGGCCGACGTCGCCATCAGTGCGTAAGCCTGCAGCGCAGCAGACACCACGCGCTGACGATCAACGGGCTGCCAGGCCGCCTCGCCGCGTGCCTCCATGAGCAGTCGGCGAGCCGCCAATGCCGCATCGGAAATCATCAGCTGGATGCGGCGCCCGAGAATATCTATTTCGATAACATCCCCTTCTTCGACCAGGCCGATGGCACCGCCGTCAGCAGCCTCCGGGGAGGCATGGCCAATTGAAAGCCCCGAGGTGCCGCCGGAAAAACGCCCATCGGTAAGGAGGGCGCAGGCTTTACCGAGTCCCATCGACTTGAGATAGGAAGTCGGGTAAAGCATTTCCTGCATACCGGGGCCGCCTTTCGGGCCTTCGTATCGAATCACCACGACATCGCCGGGAACAATATTGCCCGCCAAAATGGCGTCGACTGCGGTGTCCTGACTTTCGAAGACGCGAGCGCGACCGGTGAATTTGAGGATCGAATCGTCAACGCCGGCCGTTTTCACAATACAGCCATCAAGTGCAATGTTGCCGTAGAGCACGGCGAGGCCACCATCTTGCGAGTAGGCGTTGGCCTGGTTGCGGATGCAACCGCGAGTGCGATCGAGGTCAAGTTCGTTGAAACGGCGACTTTGTGAGAACGCCGTTTGCGTCGGCACGCCACCTGGCGCAGCTTTGAAAAACTCGTGCACGGTGAGGTCGTGTTCGCGCACGACGTCCCAATGATCAATCGCCTCACCTATGCTTTTGGCGTAGACGGTCGCCGCCTCACGATGGATCAAACCGGCGCGATCCAGTTCGCCGAGAATGCCCATGATGCCGCCGGCTCGATGGACGTCTTCGATATGGTATTGCTGCGTTGCCGGCGCCACTTTGGCAAGGCACGGCACCCGGCGCGAAATGCGGTCGATATCGCTCATGGTGAAATCAACGCCGGCCTCCTGCGCCGCAGCGAGTATGTGCAGCACGGTGTTGGTCGATCCGCCCATCGAAACATCAAGCGCCATAGCGTTTTCGAAAGCGGCCTTGGTGGCGATGGCGCGGGGCAATGCGCTGGCGTCGCCATCTTCGTAATAGCGCTTGCACAACTCAACGACAACGCGCCCGGCCTTAAGAAAGAGCGCCTTGCGGTCGGCGTGGGTGGCGAGCATCGTGCCATTGCCGGGCAGACTGAGGCCGAGGGCTTCGGTCAGGCAATTCATTGAGTTGGCGGTGAACATCCCGGAGCACGAGCCACACGTCGGGCAAGCCGAGCGCTCGAAACGTTCGACTTCGGCGTCGCTCACCGATTGGTCGCCGGCTTTGATCATCGCGTCGATCAGGTCAACCTTGATCGTTTGATCCTTCCAGCTCACCTTGCCAGCTTCCATTGGTCCGCCGGAAACAAAAATTACCGGAATATTGACGCGCATCGCCGCCATCAACATGCCCGGAGTGATTTTGTCGCAGTTGGAAATGCAGACCATGGCGTCGGCACAGTGCGCGTTAACCATGTACTCGACCGAATCAGCAATCAGGTCGCGGCTCGGCAGTGAATAAAGCATGCCGCTGTGACCCATGGCGATGCCGTCATCGATGGCGATCGTATTGAATTCTTTGGCGATACCGCCGGCGGCTTCGATTTCACGAGCCACCAGCTGCCCCATGTCTTTCAGGTGAACGTGACCAGGAACGAACTGCGTGAAGCTGTTAACAACCGCGATAATCGGCTTGCCGAAGTCGCCGTCCTTCATGCCGGTTGCGCGCCACAAAGCGCGGGCTCCTGCCATGTTGCGGCCGTGAGTCGAGGTGCGAGAGCGGTACTGGGGCATCTGAATCTCCATCAAAACTTTACGCCGCCGGCTTGCCGGATTGGGCGCGAACTATAATCGGCGGATTCTAGCTGACTCTGAATCCGCCATGCTTATTCACCCGCAGTTTGACCCGATCGCCTTCTCACTGGGGCCTCTTTCCGTACGTTGGTACGGTTTGATGTATTTACTGGCCTTCGTTCAATTTATCTGGCTCGGACGACTGCGGATCAAGCGCGGAAATTCTTTGCTGAGCGTTGAGCAGCTCGATGATCTGCTTTTCTACGGGATGCTCGGGGTGATCGTCGGCGGCCGTATGGGGCAGGTGATTTTTTATGAGCCGGGTTATTTTTCAAGTCACCCGCTGGAGATTTTTGCCGTCTGGAAGGGGGGCATGAGTTTCCATGGTGGTTTTCTCGGCGTACTGATCGCGATGTTGCTGTGGGCGCGTAAAAACCAGCATAACTGGTTCGATATCGTCGATTTTATCGCGCCACTGGTACCGCTCGGGCTTGCCGCCGGGCGTATCGGGAATTTCATCAATGGCGAACTATGGGGTCGCGTGACCGATGCCGCCTGGCCGTGGGCGATGATCTTCCCACAGTCCGGCGACCTGCAGCCGCGCCATCCGTCGCAGCTTTATCACGTCGCCCTCGAGGGCATCATCCTGTTTGCGATTTTATGGCTGTTCAGTCGTCGCCGACGACCACGGCGCGCGGTGTCAGGGCTTTTCCTGATTGGCTATGGCACCTTTCGCTTCATCACCGAGTTTTTCCGCGAGCCGGACAGCGGCATTTTTGGCCAGTCCTACACCATCAGCATGGGTCAATGGCTGTCGCTGCCGATGATCGTCATCGGCATTGTTTTTATCATTCACGCTTATCGAACACAGGAGAAATCACCATGAACCCGCGCCCATTCAAGGTACTAGGCATTCAGCAGATCGCCATCGGCGGCTCTTCCAAAGAAAAGCTGCGTACGTTATGGGTCGAGAAATTCGGCCTCGAAATCACCAGCACCTTCGTCTCCGAGCGCGAAAATGTCGATGAAGACATCTGCGCCATGGGCAGCGGGCCGTTCAAGGTTGAAGTCGATTTGATGCAGCCGCTCGACCCTGAGAAAAAGCCGGCAGTGCACACCACGCCACTGAATCATGTCGGCCTCTGGATCGACGACCTGCCCAAGGCGGTCGAATGGCTGTCGGCCAACGGAGTGCGCTTTGCACCGGGGGGGATTCGCAAGGGCGCCGCCGGATTCGACATTACTTTTTTGCACCCCAAAGGCAACGAGGAATTTCCGATCGGTGGCGAGGGCGTCCTGATCGAACTGGTTCAGGCGCCACCCGAAGTCGTCAGCGCCTTCGCCCGACTGGCCGGCCAGTAATCCTCAACCGTGACCGACGAGGACGATTCTGCCGCTGGCAGGTCAGCGGCGGCGACGCTGGAAGCTACGGCGGCCATCCTCCCTTGGCTCGTCAAGCCGCAGCAGCCGCGCTTTGCACCGGCGCTTAACGCACGCTGGAAACTCACCTGTGAACTGCTTCACCAAGCCTGGAGCGAGCGTCACGACGCCGGCTCCAGCGACCTTCGGGCAGCTGTCTTTGCGCTCTACAATCTCAGCCTGGAAACAGCCGACAGCCACTGCCTGCGCCTCGGGGAGGCTTTGGCCAGCGTCGCTGACCGCCTTGACGAGGGAATCGCCACAGCGCGCCTGATCGCCGCGCTGAGCAGTTGCATCGACTGCCTGAGTGAGGCAGAAGGCCTTGAACACCCCTTGTTTATCGAACGCGCGCAGCATTTTTCTGAACGACTGGAGCGTGCTGCCGCCGCTCCCGATAGCGACAACGAACGCTCGTCGATAATCGACCGCCTGTTTATCGGCGAAGCGCGCGAAAGGCTGGAACGTATGCGTGACGCCTTGGCGGCGCTGCCGCCCGACGGCAAGACATTGCGTATCGAAACCGAAGAATTGATTCAGGATGCCGAGCAGTTATCGCTCTTCGGCATTGTTCACGGTGCTCGATTACTCCTGAAAATACTGCATCAGGCGAGTCAGCATCAAAGCTTTGAGAGTGAAACCATCCGCAACCACGTCTTGCGCCAGATCGACGCCCTGGAGCAGCTGACGCTGGCAGTCGACGGCTAAAAACCGCCAATTTCAGCCCAAAAAAACCCCGGCCGCAGCCGGGGTAACTGTTGAGTCGCGTTTCAGCGGTGGCTGTCGAGCGCGGCGATACGTTCTTCAAGCGGCGGGTGACTGGAAAACAGCGCCATCCACGAACTTTTGCCGCCAGCAATACCGGATGCCGCCATGCTCTGCGGCAGCGATTCGGTATGCAGCCCGCCGAGACGACGCAGTGCGTTCTGCATCGGTGTCGCGCTGCCCATCAAATAAGCCGCGCCGGCATCGGCACGAAATTCGCGCTGACGCGAAAAGTAGGCGACGATAACACTGGCGAGAATGCCGAAAACAATTTCGCAAGCGATGCTGGTAACCATATAGGCGATTCCCGGGCCGCTGTTTTCCTCGCCCTTGCGCAAGAATGAATCGACGGCGTAAGCAATGATGCGCGAAATGAAAACGACAAAGGTATTGACGACCCCCTGGATCAAGGTCAGCGTCACCATGTCACCGTTGGCGATGTGCGCTACCTCATGCGCCAGCACGGCCTCGGCCTCTTCGCGGGTCATGCTGGCAAGCAGTCCGGTCGACACGGCAACCAGTGAATTGTTTTTGCTCGCGCCGGTGGCAAAAGCATTCGGCTCGCCATCGTAAATCGCCACTTCAGGCATTTTCAGCTGAGCGCGTTCGGCCAGACGGGCCACGGTATCGACCAGCCAGACTTCGGTCGAATTGCTTGGCGCCTCGATGACACGCGCACCGGTACTCCATTTGGCCATGGTTTTCGACATCAACAGCGAAATGAAGGAACCACCAAAGCCGATGACTGCGGCAAACACCAGAAGCTGCCCGAGGTTGAGCCCGTTGGCGGTAAGAAACTGATTAACGCCGAGCACACTGGTCACCAGACTCAGCACCAGCATGACGGCCAGATTGGTGGCAAGGAAAAGCACGACACGTTTCATGATCAACTCCGGTTTTAGAAAAACAAGGGAATCATACTGCGTTTGCGAAGACAGATAAAACCGTAGCAGAATTGAAAAATACTTCGTTTTTTTCAGAGACAACCCAATGACGCCACTCAATTACAAACACCTTTACTATTTCTGGGTCGTCGCTCAGGAGGGCAGCATGACGCGCGCCGCCGAACGCCTCGACCTCGCCATCCAGACCATCAGCGGGCAACTCAGCCAGCTTGAACGACAACTCGGAAAATCCCTGTTTGCCGCTCACGGGCGCGGCCTGGCACTCACTGAAGCCGGACGTCAGGCACTTGGGTACGCCGACCAGATTTTTCAACTGGGCGATGCTCTGGTCTCCGCCCTGAGCAGCAGCGACCATGAAAACACCGTACGTCTGCGCGTCGGGATTTCAGACGGCATCCCCAAGCTACTGGCCTATCGCCTGCTCTCTTCGGTCTACAAAATGCCGGTCGATGTACGCCTGATTTGTGACGAAGGCGAGTTTGAAACGCTGCTCGCCGACCTCGCGCTGCACCGTCTCGATGTCGTGCTGACCGACCGGCCGGCACCGATAGGCGGCAACCTCAAGGTATTCAGCAAGCGTCTCGGTGATTTTGCGACCGGCGTTTTCGGCAGCGCCTTGCTCGCGGAACGCTACAAGGTGGGCTTCCCGCAATCGCTGGACGGCGCGCCGATGCTGCTACCAACCCGTCATAACGCGCTGCGTTCGCGGATTGACCGCTGGCTGGAGCAAAGCGGAGTGCGGCCGCGAGTTGTCGGCGAATTTGAGGACAGCGCCCTGCTCAATACCTTCGGCCGCGAAGGACTCGGACTCTTCAGCGCCCCCCTGGCGCTCGCCACGCAAATCGCCGAGCAACTCGCAGCACAAGCCTTGGGTCCAATGCCCGGCGTCAGCGAACACATTTACGCAATCTCCAACGAACGGCGCATCCGTCACCCGGCGGTCGAAGTGCTGTGCGCCGCCTCACCGCAGGACGAAACGCCGGCAGCGCTATAATCCGCGCTCCCCAACTGCAACAAACCTCAAAAATGATCGTCATGCCGCTTCGTAAATATTCCCTGATTTTGCTCACCCTGATCGCCACCGGCCACTCGCTTGCCCAGCAGGCGCCGGTGCCGCCGTCACTTGCGGCAAAATCGTGGCTGCTGATGGACATGAGCGCCAACCAGTTATTGACCGCAGAAAAGTCCGACGAGCGTCTCGAACCGGCCTCACTGACTAAACTGATGACCGCTTACCTGAGTTTCTCGGCGATTCACAAGAAAACCCTGAGCCTCGACCAGACATTGCCGGTTTCCGAAAAAGCCTGGCGTACCGGTGGCTCAAAGATGTTTATTCACGTCGACACCCAGGTATCCGTAGACGACCTGCTCAAAGGCATGATCGTGCAGTCCGGCAACGATGCCTGCGTCACGCTGGCCGAAGGCATCGCCGGCAGCGAAGAGAATTTCGTGCAGATGATGAACCGCGAGGCACAGCGCCTGGGGATGAAAAACACCCATTTCACCAACGCCACCGGCCTCCCCGACCCGCAGCTCTATACCACCGCCAGCGACCTCGCCCGCCTTGCCAGCGCGCTGATCCGGGATTTTCCCGAAGAATACAAAAAGTATTACTCAATCAAGGAGTTCCGTTACAACAACATCAGCCAGCCGAATCGCAACCGACTGCTGTTCATCGATCCCAGCGTTGATGGCGTCAAGACCGGCCATACCGAAGCCGCCGGTTACTGCCTGATTTCTTCAGCACAACGCGACAAACGCCGCCTGCTATCGGTTGTCCTTGGCACCAAGTCGGATTCAACGCGTGCCTCGGAATCACAAAAACTGCTCAACTGGGGTTTCGGTGCTTTCCAGAGCGTCGAGTTGTTTGCCAAAGATCAGGCCGTCGCCACCCTGCGTGCCTGGAAAGGCGCCCAGCGTGACGTCAGGGGCGGTTTTGCCGATGGCCTCAACGTGACCGTAGCCAAAGGCTATGGCGACAAAATCACCCACGAATTTGTCGGTGAGGCACGCCTGATCGCCCCAATCGAACAAGGCCAGCAGCTGGGCATCCTGAAAGTCAGCATCGACGGCAAGCCGGCCGGGGAGTTTTCGGTAGTCGCGCTTGAAAACGTTGCCCTGGGCAATATCTTCACCCGCCTCTGGGACACCATTCGCCTCTGGTTCAACTGATGACGCCCTATGTTGCCGACCCGGTCTATCTCAACGGCCAGTTTCTGCCGCTGGCCGCTGCCGGCGTCTCGCCGCTCGACCGTGGCTTTCTCTACGGCGACGGGGTTTATGAGCTGATTCCGGTCTACTCCAGGCACCCCTTCCGGCTCGATGAACACCTGCAGCGTCTGCAGGCAACGCTCGATGGTATCCGCCTGGCCAATCCACTGAGCAGCGCGGAGTGGCGGGCGGTGGTTGAACAACTGATCGCCAGTGCGCCGTGGGCTGACCAGTCGATTTACCTGCAAGTCACGCGCGGCGCCGACAACAAGCGCGACCATGCCTTTCCGCCGGCCAGCGTGACGCCGACCGCCTTCGCCTTTTCGGCTCCGTTGACGACCACGCCGGACGCCGTGCGCGCCCGTGGCGTTGCCGCAATTACCGTCAGCGACCAGCGCTGGGCGCGTTGCGACCTTAAGGTGATCTCGCTTTTGGCCAACATCCTCGCCCGCCAGCAGGCGGTTGAAGAAGGCTGTGCCGAGGCCTTGCTGATACGCGATGGCTACCTGAAGGAAGGAGCCGCCTCGAATATTTTCATCGTCAAGGCGGGCGTTCTGCTGGCTCCGCCAAAGACCCGGCTGATGCTGCCGGGAATCACCTACGACCTGGTTATCGAACTCGCCGACCATCACGGTCAAGCACTGCAAATACGTGAAATTTCCGAAGCTGAACTTCACGACGCCGACGAGGTCTGGATGACTTCCTCAACCAAAGAAGTCCTGGCGATCACCACCCTTGACGGCAAGCCGGTCGGCAACGGCACGCCCGGCCCGTGCGGCGAGCAGATGTATCGGTGGTATCAGAATTTCAAAAACACGGTGATGCGCAAAGGCTGAAATGGCTTCCTACAAAGATACCTTGCTTGAGTTTCCCTGCCATTTTCCAATCAAGATCATGGGCAAGGCCGAGGATGAGTTCGCCAATGTGGTGCTCGGCATCGTCACCAAACACGCTCCTGATTTTGACGTGGCGTGCATGGAAATGCGCGCCAGCTCCGGCGGCAATTACCTGAGCGTGACCTGCACCATCGTCGCCACCTCGAAGCCGCAGCTCGACGCCATTTACATGGATCTGAGCGCACACCCGCTGGTCAAAGTTGCGCTGTGACGCTGCAGATCAAGGCGCTGGGACGGGTCGACTACCAACCGACCTGGCAGGCGATGCTCGATTTCACCGCCCGCCGCACGCCGCAAACCGCAGACGAAATCTGGATCGTCGAGCACCCGCCGGTCTTTACTCTCGGCCAAGCCGGCAAAGCCGAACATTTGTTGGTCGACATCGGCATTCCCGTCGTCAAAATTGATCGCGGCGGGCAAATCACCTATCACGGCCCCGGTCAGGTGGTGGTCTATTTGCTGCTCGATCTCGGGCGCCTGAAGCTCAAGGTGCGTGAACTGGTCAGCCGCATCGAGCAGGCGGTGATCGAGTTTCTCGCCACCCACGGCGTCACCGCCGAGCGACGAGCCGGCGCCCCCGGCGTTTATGTCGGCGACGCCAAAATTGCCGCCCTCGGCCTGAAAATCAAGAACGGCTGCAGTTACCACGGCGTATCGCTCAATGTCGATATGGATATGTCCCCGTTCGGAGCCATCAACCCCTGCGGTTATGCCGGACTCAACGTCGTCCAGACCAAGGATTTCAACATCCCGCTCAACGTCGCCGAAGCCGGCGAGCAACTCACCCGCCACCTGCAGCGGCAACTGGAAAAACAACCGGAAAAACAACATGACTGACAACAACGCAAAACAAAAAGGCGTCAAACAAAAGGGCGAACTAAAAACCGCGCGCATCCCGATCAAGATCGTTCCCGTCGACACCCCGCTGCGCAAACCGGACTGGATCCGCGTCAAAGCCGGCAACAGCGCCGGGCGCTTCGGCGAAATCAAGTCGATGCTGCGCGAACGCAAACTGCACACCGTCTGCGAAGAAGCCACCTGCCCCAACATTGGCGAATGCTTCGGACGCGGCACCGCAACCTTCATGATCCTCGGCGACATCTGCACGCGGCGCTGCCCGTTCTGCGACGTCGGTCACGGTCAGCCCTTGCCGCCCAACGCCGAAGAGCCGCGCGAACTCGCCGAATCGGTTGCCGCGCTCAAACTGAAATATGTGGTCATCACCAGCGTTGACCGCGACGATCTGCGCGACGGCGGCGCCCAGCATTTTGTCGACGTGATTCGCCACACCCGCGAACTGTCGCCGACGACAACCATCGAAACGCTGGTTCCCGACTTCCGCGGGCGCATGGACATCGCTCTTGAAACCCTCGGCGCCGCCCTCCCCGATGTGCTCAATCACAACATGGAAACCATTCCGCGCCTTTACAAGCAATCCCGCCCCGGCGCCGACTACCGACACTCGCTGGCCTTTCTCAAGCAATTCAAGGCACGCTATCCCAAGGTTTCAACCAAATCCGGCCTGATGGTCGGCCTCGGCGAAACCGATGACGAAATCCTTGAAGTCATGCGTGACCTGCGCGCCCACGATGTCGAGATGCTGACCATCGGCCAATACCTGGCACCCTCCGGCCACCACCTGCCGGTCAGTCGCTACGTCCATCCCGACGTTTTCAAAATGTTCGAGGAAGAAGCCAAAAAAATGGGTTTCACCGGCGCCGCCTGTGGCCCGATGGTTCGCTCAAGCTACTGGGCCGACCAGCAGGCACACAGCGCGGGCGTGACTGACACACCGGGACTTTGAGGCACTTGCCTGATAACCATGGCCGCCTCACCGATTCAGTCGCCTGACCCAGCGCCGGGCGGACTTAGCCTGGCCAACTGCCCGCTTAGCTCGTCGACTACGCGAGGGTCACCGCGCACACTGAAGTAGGCACCATCGCCGTCTGCCCGCTCGTCGATAATTTCGCAATTGGCGTAGATTGCCTTGCGCAGCTGCTGCGCCGACCAGGGCAGGAACAGTTCGGCGGTAACCAGATCGCGCTGGAAAAAGGCAATGATTTTCTGCCGCAGCAGCGCCACATCTTCGGGGCGCCGGGCGCTGATGACGAGGCAATCCGGAAAGCGCCGTCGCAGCGCCGCCGCCGACGCCACCTGCGCTGCCTCGTCGCCGACATGGTCGATCTTGTTGAAGACGCGGAGGCGCGGCACGCCATCGGCCGCAATTTCCGCCAGCACCTGCTCGGTGACTTCCATCTGGCGGTCGAAACCGGGGTCGCTGGCATCAATGACGTGCAGCAGCAACGACGCATCGAGCGCCTCATCGAGCGTCGACTTGAAAGAAGCCACCAGACCGTGCGGCAGGTTCTTGATGAAACCGACCGTGTCGCTGACCAGAATGCGCGGCACGCTCTCCGGAAAAAGAGCGCGCACGGTGGTGTCGAGAGTGGCAAAAAGCTGGTTGGCGACCAGCACTTCGCTCCCCGTCAAAGCTCGCATCAGGGTCGATTTTCCGGCATTGGTGTAACCGACCAACGCCACCCCCGAAAGCTCCTGGCGTCCCTGACGACGCGCCCGCTGGGTCTGGCGCTCGGCATCCATGGCGATGATTTCCTGCTGCAGTTCGGCGATCCGGTCGCGAATCTTGCGCTTGTCCAGTTCCGTATGCGACTCGCCGGCACCGCGCCCGCCGACACCGCTGCGCTGCCGCCCCTGCGGCCCGGCCAACTTGGCCGCCTCGCGCAAACGCGGCGCCATGTAACCGAGGCGGGCGATTTCCACCTGGGCGCGGGCGGCACGCGAGCGGGCGTTGTTATGAAAAATTTCCAGGATGACCATGGCGCGATCCATCACTTCGCAACCCACGGCGATTTCAAGATTGCGTGCCTGTGAGGGCGAAATTTCGTGGTCAACCAGGATGGCGTCGATCTCGACGCCGGCTTCGTGGTTAATGAAATGCTCAATTTCCTGCCGCTTGCCACTCCCCAAATAGGCGGTTGAATCAAAACCACCGCGTTTTTGGGTAAAGGTGTGGACGATCCGGTAACCCAACGTTTTCGCCAGTTCGCGCAACTCGTTCAGTGATGCCTCAAACTCAAGGTCGCTGACACTGGGGAGCTGAACAGACGCCACCACAGCGAAACGGGGGGATTCCTTAATAGCCTGATTCATGCCGGCTCAACTTCTCTCAACAATAAAGGCGACAGTATCCGCCACTGACAAGCACTTTCAGTCGCTATTTTTTTGCCGGCGGCAAAGGCGGGGCGCTTGCCGACGGCGGCGCCAGCACGCCCGGCGGTGGCGGGGGCGGCGCACCGGGAGGCGGCGGCGGAATGCCGGCATCGGGCGCCTTGACTGGCCGCGAATAACTGACGTTGCCGGCAACCGGCACGCGATGACCTTTGGCGTACATGCACTGAATGTAGGCGTTGTCGTACTGACGCTGGCTGCCAAAACCGGCGCTGCGCGCATTTTCGGAACCGACCGCGCCACCTACCAGCAAGCCGGCCCCGGCACCGACGGCGGCGCCCTGCTGACCGCCCATGGCCGCCCCGGCCAGCGCCCCAACGGCGGTGCCGACAGCGGCGCTGGCAGCGGCCGACTGATTGGCGGCCTGTTGTGCGCTGCGCCCGCCGATCTGCCCGAAAGCAAAATCGCGGCAGACAAAATCATCGGCACGAAAAAGCTCTATCGGCACACCGGTACCGGGCAAGGCCATGACATTCGGGCCGTTCGGCATGATGGTGCAGGCGCCGAGACCCAGACCGGCAGCGAGCAGAAATAGCCGCCGACGGACAACATGCGATTGGCTCATGGCTCAGTTCTCCGGCGTCGGCAAGACTTTTTGCCATTCACTCTTGCAGGTTTTGACGTAAGGGTAGTAGCTGTTGGTATCGCGGCAGTAGTACCAATAATTAGCGGCCGGCGGCGGCTCGGAGATAGCTTTGCTTTGTTCGATATAAACCGGCGGTGGCGCAGGCTGAACGACGATCGGCAACGGAGCGTAATAGGGAGCGGGGTAGTAATACGGCCGCGGATAGTAGGGTCGATAGACGGGTGGCCCCCAGAACATCTCGGGGCCAACGTAGATGCCGACGCTGGTGCCACCATGGTGACGCCCGTCGGCCCAGGCGCTACTTGCCGCCAATAGCAAGGCCGCGCCGAGGAGAACTGTTTGTCTGCCTGTTTTCATCATCACCACCCCCTGCCGGATTGAACGAGACGGGCTGCAAGATAACGGAAATCCGGCGCGCCGGCTGAAACCGTTTGCAATCCAATTGTAAGCAAGGGTAAATCCGAACTACAGCAGATGCACCCGCCTTGCCGCATCGCGCAACTCGGCGCGAAATTTCGGGTGGGCAATGCCGATCAGCTCAAGGCAGCGCTGCCGGGCTGACTTGCCGCGCAACTGGGCAACGCCGAATTCAGTGACCACGTAATTGACATCGTTTTTACTGGTGCTGACATGCGTACCCGCCGCGAGTGAGGGAACGATGCGCGAAACCGTATCGTCCTTTGCCGTCGACGGCAGCACGATGAAGGCCTTGCCGCCGCGCGAGCGATTGGCGGCACGGACAAAGTCGGATTGCCCGCCGGTGCCAGAGTAGGGCTTGAAACCGAGGCTCTCGGAGCCGCACTGACCGAGAAAATCAATCTGCAGGGTGGCGTTGATGGCGTGCAGGTTGTCGTTGCGGGCGGCGAGAAAGGGATCGTTGGTGAAATCGACCGGGTGAATTTCGAGCGCCGGATTACGGTGCATGAATTCGTACAGCTTCTTTGAGCCGAGGGCGAAGGTGGCGAACATTTTGCCCGGATGGTAGTTCTTTTTGCGATTGGTCACGACGCCGGCGGCGACCAGTGACATGATGCCGTCGCCGATCATTTCGGTATGGATGCCGAGATCGTGCTTGTCGGTCAATTGCATGACGACGGCGTCGGGTATGCCACCGTAGCCGATCTGCAGGGTGGCGCCGTGCGGAATCATGTCAGCGACGTACTTGCCGATGGCCTCCTGAACCGGGCCGATTTTGGGCAAAGCCACTTCGAGGATGGGTTCATCGCTTTCGGTCAGCGCGGTTACTTGCGAGACGTGAATATGGCAATTGCCATTGGCGAACGGCACATGGGGATTGACTTCAAGAACCACGGCGCGCGCCTTTTCAATCACTGCCATGGTGTAGTCAGCGCCGAGCGCCAGCGAACAATAGCCGTACTCGTCCATCGGCGAGGCCAAACTGAAAACGACATCGGCACCCATCTGACCGGCACGGATCAAGGCCGGCATTTCCGAGAAATAGGACGGGATGAAGTCGATCCAGCCGGCCGCACCGCCGGGGCGCGTCGCACCGCTGAAAAAATAGGCGGTATGGCGAACGTGCTCAACGGTTTCCGGATCGACATAGGCATAGTTGCGAACCGGCAGAATTTGCGACACCTGCACATCGCGAAAATCACGGCGCGCCGCCGATAGCGCGTGCAACAACGCCGGCGGCTCGGCAACAGCAGTCGGCACGACGATGCAGTCGCCATCGTTGACCACGCGAATCGCATCGGCGGCAGACAGACGTTTTTGTTGATACAAGACTTTTACTGACATGCTCCCACTCCTCAAGGCATCCAAAAGGCTCAAGCCGGACGATTGCTGCCCGCCACCATGCGAATTTCGAACAAACGGCACTCAAGCGGCCCGTTAAACAACGGGGTTTTGCGACTGGGCTTGAGGCCGAGACCTTTGGGCAGGCGCATGTCGGCGCTGAAGAAAAAACAGTGCCAGCCGGCCCAGTGTTTTTTCAGTGCGCTGCCCAGTTGCGGATAAAAACTGACCAGGGCTTCGGCTTCTCCGATGCGCTCGCCGTAGGGCGGATTAGCGACCATGATGCCGTGATCGGTGAGTGGTTCGATGTCGAGCAGATCCTGACAATCGACCGTCACCATGCCGCCGAAGCCGGCTTCCTGAAGATTGCGGCGCGTCGCGCGGACGGCTTTTTCATCGAGATCGTAGCCACGAATCTCCATTGGTTCGGGGTCTTTGCAGCGCGCCTCGGCCGCCTGACGCATCCCGCCCCACTGTTGCGCGTCGAAATCGGCAAGCATTTCAAAGGCAAAGGCGCGATCAAGACCGGGGGCGCGGTCGAGCGCCACCTGGATCGCTTCGAGCAAAAACGTACCGCTGCCGCACATCGGGTCGACCAGCGCCATGCCCGGCTGCCAGCCACTCATTTTGAGAATGCCGGCAGCGAGATTTTCCTTGAGCGGCGCCTCCACGCTGGTTTTGCGCAAGCCGCGCTGCCATAGCGGCTGGCCGGAGGTGTCGAGGTAGAGCGTACATTCGTTGTCCGTGAGAAAGACATGGACGCGGACATCGGGGTTGCGCGTCTCGATTGTCGGGCGCTCGTTGGCCACCTCGCGAAAACGGTCGCAGACCGCATCCTTGACGCGCAAGGTGACAAAATCAAGTGACTTGAGCGGACACTTGATCGCCGTCGTCACCACCCGCAGGGTGCGTGTCACAGCGAAATAATCCGGCCAGTTTTGCCGCCGCGCCAGACGGTAGATATCCTCTTCGCTACGGTAGCCGCCCTGCGCGATAAACCACAGGATGCGGGTGGCAATCCGCGATTCCAGATTGGCGCGATAAGCGAGCGCCCACTCACCGGAAAAATGAACACCGCCATGCGTCTCACGAATGAACTGGGCGCCGAGCAGGCGCAATTCTTCACTCAGAAATGGCTCCAGCCCGCGCGGGCAAATCGCAAAGTATTTGTTCATCAGAAGGGCTTCAAAACAACAAGAAAAATAACGGCAAACATGACCAGTACCGGCAACTCATTGTAAAAACGGAACCAGACATGCGACTTGGCATTGATCCCCTGACGGAAGCTTTCAAGCAAACGGCCACAATGCCAGTGGTAGGCAATCAGCAAAACCACCAGCGCGGTTTTGAGATGCAGCCATCCCCCGGCAAAGCCGTAACCCAGCCACAACCAGAGGCCGAAAATCACCGCCAGCAAACCAAGCGGCGTCATGAAGCGGAACAGTTTGCCGGCCATCAGGAGCAAGCGCTCACGTTCAGCGACGCTGTCCGCTGGCACCATCGCCAGATTGACAAAAATCCGCGGCAGATAAAACAGGCCGGCAAACCAGGCGACGACGAGCGCAATGTGCAAGGCTTTGAGGGTGAGCATCAGGCGTGTCCTTTCAGGGCATCGGCAATTCCGTCGGCGACAGAGGGGAAAGCGAGGCGTAGTTTCAATTCTTTTTTGAGCCGCCGATTACCGATGCGGCGCGATTCACGCATGAACGACAACTGCATCGGCGACAGCACGCCGGCGGCTTGCGCCCGGCTCAGGCGCGGCGGATGGGGCAAGCCGAACGCATCGGCGACGCGAACAAAATACTCGGCCATCTTGAGGTCGCTGTCATCGACCACGTTATACGTCCGGTTCGCCCGCCCGCGGCGGATTGCCGCAACGCAGGCGGCGGCCAGGTCTTCGGCGTGAATATGGTTGGTGTAGACGTCATCGGCATCGACCAGCATCGGCAGCGCCTTTTCCAGTCGCTCAAGAGGCAGGCGGTCAGCCGCGTAAATGCCCGGCGCGCGCAGGATCGACACCGTGACGCCGGTACGCCGCCCCCAGGCGCGCAAGACCTGTTCGGCATCGACGCGCCGCCCGGCACGCGGGCTTTCGACATTGAGGCGCCGTGTTTCGTCAATTTCAGCGCCGCCACAATCGCCGTACACCCCGGTCGTACTAACGTAAATCAGGCGGCGTGGTAGACTTTTGCCGGCTCCGAGAGCCGCCAGCAAATTCCGGGTTCGCATATCCAGCGCACCCTGCGCGGGCGGTGGCGCCAGGTGCAGGACAATCCCGGCCAGTCCGGCCAGTCGCTTGAGACTGCGGCATTGATCGAGATCGCCGGGAATCGGCAGCGTACCGGCATTGCGCCAATCGGCCAGCTTGTCCGGATCACGCAGCAAGGCAAAGACGCGGAAGCGGCCGGCGAGGTGAGGAAGCAGGCGGCGGGCAACGTTTCCGCTTCCGACGATGAGTATTTTTTGCACGGCAGCATTGTAGCCGACCAGGGGAAAACAGATGAGCCATCAAATTACCGTCGCACCGGGTGCCCACCGCTTCACCGCCGAAGCCGACGAAACCATTCTCGACGCCGCCTTGCGCGGTGGCCTGACCTTGCCTTACGGCTGCCGCGACGGCGCCTGCGGCGCCTGCAAGGGCAAAGTGTTGTCAGGCAGCATTGACCACGGCAAGGCGCAGACACATGCCTTGAGCGATGACGAGAAGGCTGCCGGCTGGGCGCTTTATTGCTGCGCCAAGCCACTCAGCGACCTGGTGATTGACTCGAGACAAGCCGCACTGGCGACCGATATCCCGGTCAAAACCTTGCCGGCGCGCATTGAGAAATTGCATCGTCTGGCACCCGACGTGATGGAAATTCACCTCAAGCTGCCGGCGGCCGAGCGCCTGCAATTCCTCGCCGGCCAATACATCGATATCCTCCTCAAAGAGGGCAAGAAGCGCAGTTTTTCTCTCGCCAACGCCCCGCACGACGACGCCTTTTTGCAACTGCATGTCCGCCACGTCGCCGGCGGCTTGTTCACCGATCAGGTTTTTTCGACCATGAAGGTGCGCGACATTGTGCGTTTCAGCGGCCCGCACGGGACGTTCTACCTGCGTGAAGCGTCCACCAAGCCATTGATCATGCTCGCCGGCGGCACCGGCTTTGCGCCGATCAAAAGCCTCATCGAACACGCCATCACCGAAAAGTGCACACGACCGATTTATCTCTACCGGGGCGCCAAGGCGGCGACTGATCTCTACCTGCCGGAGCTCGGCGAGCAATGGGCGGCAGCGCACGCCAATATCCACTACATTCCGGTGCTTTCCGAGCCGGCAGCGAGCGACCGATGGACGGGGCGCAGCGGCCTCGTGCATCAGGCGGTGCAGGCCGACCACCCCGACCTCGCCGAATTTGAAGTCTATGCCTGCGGCTCGCCGGGCATGATCGAGGCCGCCAAAGGCGACTTTTTGGCCGCCGGCCTGCCGGCCGACGCCTTTTTCGCCGACATCTTCTCCTACGCCGCCGACTGAGGCCAGGCTTGCGTATCGAGCAGATCCGCCAGCGCCTGCGCTCACTCGGCGCCTTGCCTTGCCATGAGCAGCGGGTGTTGAGGGCGTGGACGCAAATTTGCTCGCTCGACACCCGCCACCGCAAGGCCGAAAACTTTCTCCCCCTGGCCTTGCGCAACGCCTTGCCGGACATCACCGCCGATCTCGACAAGCTCGCCAGCGTTCGTTCGCACCACCCCGGCGCCGACGGTTCGGCACGCCTGCTGATCGAACTGGGCGACCGCCAAACCGTCGAAAGCGTGCTCCTGCCGCGCGACGGCGTCTGCGTCTCAAGTCAGGTGGGGTGCGCCGTTGGCTGCGTTTTCTGCATGACCGGCCGCGATGGCCTGCTGCGCCACCTCGGCAGCGCCGAAATCGTCGCCCAAGTCGTCCTCGCACGCCGCCTGCGCACGGTCAGGAGGGTCGTTTTCATGGGCATGGGCGAGCCGGCACACAATCTCGACAACGTGCTTGAGGCGATCGAACTGCTCGGCACCGAAGGCGGGATAGGACACAAGAATCTGGTTTTCTCGACTGTCGGCGATTACCGTGTTTTTGAGCAATTGCCGCGTGCCCGCGTCGTCCCTGCCCTGGCGCTCTCGCTGCACACCACGCGCGCCGCCCTGCGCGAACAGCTATTGCCCAAGGCGCCGCGCATCACGCCGGAAGAGCTGGTCGAGCTCGGCGAACGCTACGCACGCACCACCGGCTACCCGATCCAGTACCAATGGACGCTGCTCGCCGGCATCAACGACAGCGAGGAAGAGCTCGACGGGATTGTCCGCCTGCTCAGCGGCAAATACGCGATGATGAATCTGATCCCGTACAACACCGTCGACCAACTCGACTTCAAGCGCCCAGGACTTGAACAGGCACGCCACATCGCCCGCCACCTGCACAGCCGGAAGATTCTGACCAAACTGCGCAACTCAGCCGGCCAGGACATCGACGCCGGCTGCGGACAACTCCGGGCACGGGAAAGCGCCATCAAGTTGCCGAAGACCAAGGTGATCGAACGGTTCACACTTGTAGGCACTTGCCAATAAGCCATCGAAAACCCCGGTAGCCAAGGCTCAGCGCCCATTTCCCCACTTGCAGTTGTAGCTCCCTCTCTCACCCCGGAAAGCTATAATCAATGCGATCATATAGATCAATATGATGAGGTTGTAGTATTTGTTGCCGATCGGCTTGCCCTAAAGTTCGCCTAGGCTACCCCTAGTCACTGCGTACAAACCTGGCCTCCTCCGAAACACATCCGTCGAAATGAAAATATGCCAAGCGCACTTCTGATTTTTTTGGCCACCCTAATTCTTGTGGGTTGCACATCCCCCCGTCGACCCGAATTGCTTCCGTTACCGCCTCAGCCAATACATATGGGCGCCTACTCGGTTTCCCCGCCTAACGAACCGGGCTGGCTCAGAGCGCCAGCAAGCCCCAGCAGGCTGGTTCTTGGAAGACGTGGCGCTGCTCCAGACGAAACCTTTGTAATCGAGGGAACCTTCTTTGACCTACAAACGTTCAATACCTTTGACGAATTCACGACACAAGCCAAGGACATAAATTCGGCTCGACTTCCTCCCGATCGTTACAAGATCATCAAATACGAAACCCTAACGGAGAATGGTCGAAACACCGAATGCGTGCGTGCGCACATCGTGAGTAGCGACACTGCAGCAGTGAAACGAACAACGAGTGGCACTGGAACAATGACCTTGGAGATAATGACGCTCAATTGCGCCCTGCCTGACAACAAGAAAACAGCTGTAAGCGTTGCCTACTCCCATCGTTATATGCCCAACGACGCTGATCCGCAATTTGTAACAAGGGCTGCCGCAATCTTGGGAAGTGTTGCGTTTTCTCCTTTCCGACGATGACCACCAAAGATCAGGTGTTCGCCGCGTTCGCTGTGCCGTCTGGGCGTTGGGCGACAAATCCGAACAGAGCCAATCGTCTTGACGATAGTTGCGCGGAACAGATTGACGGCGCTCCTGGCGCTGATTACAGAATCGGCAACCCTTGCTGTTCGCCGCGTTCGTAGACCACGTTGGCGCGGCCGACGATCAGCGGGTCGAGATTGCCGATGCGTTCGCTGTCCTTGTTGGTATAGGGCAGTTTGTGCAGCACGTAACGCATGGCGTTGAGGCGCGCGCGCTTTTTGCAATTGGACTTGATCACCGTCCATGGCGCATCGGCGGTGTCGGTGTGGAAGAACATCGCTTCCTTGGCCTTGGTGTAGTCGTCCCACTTGTCGAGTGAGGCGAGGTCGATCGGCGAGAGCTTCCATTGCTTGAGGGGATGCACCTTGCGCTCGCCGAAGCGGCGGCGCTGTTCTTCGCGGCTGACCGAGAACCAAAACTTGATCAGGTGCGTGCCGTTGCGTACCAGCATACGTTCGAATTCGGGCGCCTGGCGAACGAATTCGGCGTATTCCTGATCGCTGCAAAAGCCCATGACGCGCTCGACGCCGGCGCGGTTGTACCAGGAGCGGTCGAGCAAAACGATCTCGCCGCGCGTCGGCAAATGCTGCACGTAACGCTGGAAGTACCACTGTCCACGCTCGATTTCGCTGGGCTTTTCGAGCGCCACGACGCGCGCGCCGCGCGGGTTCAAATGCTCCATCAGGCGCTTGATCGTACCGCCCTTGCCGGCGGCGTCGCGGCCTTCAAAAAGAATGACGACTTTTTGCCCGGTTTCCTTGACCCAGGCCTGCAGCTTGAGCAGTTCGACCTGCAGGCGATATTTCTGGCGTTCGTAGTTGCGCCGCTGCATCAAATTCTTGTACGGATAGCCGCCGTCGCGCCAGTCCTTGGCTAATTCCTCATCCGGATTCAAGGCCATATCCTTGCGCTTGACCCCTTGTTGCTGCAGCAAGCCGCGCAGCAAAGCCACCGATTCGTCGACCGCCATGCCGGAAATCACATCGCGCATGGCGCCCAATTTCGTCTCCTGGGCGCCGTCGACCGCGGCATTAACGGCAAAGCCTTCAATGCCGTTCTTGCTCAGATCGGGCGGAATGTCGCCCTTGTCCACCACTCGCCTGACAACGCGCGGGGCGGCCGGCTTTTTGATCGTTGCCGTTGCCGGCGAGGCGGACTTTGCGATTTTTTTAGTGGCCATTCCTGTCTCCGTCGAATCACGCGAAAAGGCCATTTCACGGCAAAGCGGGGTTTTTGTCTAGTCCAGAAATTCAGCAGGAATAACGGCACGCAGCACAGTTTGCGTCTCGCCCTGACGGGTGCGATTGCTCAGCCACCAGAGTGCGCCTTTTTTGATCGTCCATTCCGCCTCGTGGCCGGCCAGCAGAAGCGAGGCCATGCGCCCGAGTGACGGCTGGTGGCCGACAATCAACAATGCCCCGCTCGCCTGCGGCCAGGCTGAAGCGGCGATTAGTTCGGAAACACAGGCCGCCGGGCCGATCTTGCGTTGTGTCTCGAAGGGCAGCTTGAGCGCCGCGGCCGTTTGCTGCGTGCGTACCGCCGGACTGACGATAATGCGCAAATCACGCGGCTGATGTTCCCTGATCCAGGCGGCCATCAACTGCGCCTGCTTTTGCCCACGCCCGGTCAAGCGGCGTTTCATGTCATCGTCGCCATCCTCGGCTTCGGCGTGACGCCAGAGCAGCAAATCCATGGTCGTTTTCCTCAAAAATTCCGGCATCATGTCGGCGAATTGTTACACCGGCATTTCAGCCGGGCTGGCCGCCGGGTGCAAGTGATAAGATCGGCCGCCATGGATGAACTGACTTCCCTGGCAGCAGAAATCGGCAGCGCCTTGCAGCAGCGCGGCGAGTGTCTGGCAACCGCCGAATCCTGCACCGGCGGCTGGGTGGCGCAAACCATCACGGCGATTGCCGGCAGTTCCGCCTGGTTTGAGCGCGGATTTGTAACCTACAGCAACGCCGCCAAGAGTGACATGCTGGGTGTCAGCGAAACCACCCTGGCGCGCCACGGCGCCGTCTCCGAGGCGACGGCGCGCGCCATGGCGCAGGGGGCGCTGGCGCACAGCCGCGCCGACTGGACGTTGAGCATTACCGGTATCGCCGGGCCCGCTGGCGGCTCGCCGGAAAAACCGGTGGGCACCGTTTGCTTTGCCTGGGCAGCACGAGTCGGCGGCTGTGAAGCGCAAACCTGCCTTTTTAGCGGCGAGCGTGCCGCCGTTCGCCAACAGGCGGTGCGCCACGCGCTGCGCGGCTTGCTGGCGCGTCTCGACTGCCCGACGCTGCTCGCCTGAAGTGCGGCGCCGCTCGTCAGCCAGGGGGTTTATTTTCCCTGCGCGACATCGGATCGCAAATATTTCTCCAGGGTCTTGGCGCGACTGATGTCGTTGAAGGTGATCACCACGCCATCGATGACGTTATCCAAGGTACGGTAAGGCATCACCTTGACCTGAAACCATCGCTCATCGGTGGTCGCCACTTCGCGGTCGGAGAACGCCAGGGTGCGTAAAACCTCTTCGGCATCGGCTTGCAAGCCCGGGTAGGCGAGGTTGGTGACGATGTCCGACAGCGGGCGCCCGAGATCGCTCGGAATCAGCTTGAAAAGCTGCGTTGCCTGGGTCGTGAAGCGTCTGACGTGCAACTCGTTGGCGCCCACGGCCTGCCCTTGATGCGCGGCGGCGACTGGAATGACGGCATGAACCGCGTCGGCATCGAGGGCAAAGGAGAGAGCGTCTGGCTCGGCTTTTTCCTCTGCGAGGTTTTTCGCCAGTTTGCCGGCATCGCCACCGCCTATGGCGACGCCTCCTTCGCCGAGTTTTGCGGCAGCGAGGGCACCCGTCTGCGGCAAGCCCTTGAGCAACACGCCTGGGACGGTGCCTGGTACCGGCGTGCCTATTTTGATGACGGGACGCCGCTCGGCGCGGCGAGCAACGAAGAATGCCGGATTGATTCGATCTCGCAAAGCTGGTCGGTGCTCTCCAGCGCCGCCCCCGGCGAACGCTCGCGCCAGGCGATGCAAGCGGTGGACACCCATCTGGTACGCCGCGACGACGGGCTGATCCGCTTGCTCGATCCGCCTTTCGACAAGTCGAGCGTCGATCCCGGCTACATTCGCGGCTACGTTCCGGGCGTCCGCGAAAACGGCGGCCAATACACGCATGGCGCCGTCTGGGCGGCGATGGCCTTCGCCGCTCTCGGCGACAGCGAGCGCGCCTGGGATTTGTTCAACATCATCAACCCGCTCAATCACGCCCGCTCGCCGGCAGCGGTGGCGATTTACAAAGGCGAACCCTATGTCATCGCCGCCGATCTCTACGCGCTGCCGCCGCATGTCGGACGCGCCGGCTGGACGTGGTACACCGGCGCCGCCGGCTGGACTTATCGACTGATCCTTGAGTCGCTGCTCGGCCTGCGCCGTGACGGCGAACACCTGACCCTGACGCCCTGCCTGCCGGCGGAATGGCCGGGATTCAGCATTGATTACCGCTATCGCTCGGCGACCTACCGGATTTCCCTGCGCCAAACCCCGCCTGGCGCCGCCGGACAACAGCGCGTCACCACCTTGATTGTGGACGATGTCGCGCAGACGGGAACGCGCCTGCTACTGGTGGACGATCAACAAATCCACCGGGTACACATGGTGACCGGCTGATCGCCGGCATCCTCAGATCACGACGGCAAGGGCTCAAATAGCGCGGCGAGATCATCGCTGCCAAATTTGAAGTCGACACTGCGGTCTTCGGACAAAATCCCCGCCGCCAGTTCGGCCTTGCGCTCCTGCAGGGCAAGAATTTTTTCTTCGATACTGCCGCCGACGATCAGCTTGTACACGAACACCGGTTTGTCCTGGCCGAGGCGGTGGGCGCGGTCGGTGGCCTGGTTTTCGACCGCCGGATTCCACCACGGATCGTAGTGAATGACGGTATCGGCAGCGGTCAGATTGAGGCCGACGCCGCCGGCTTTGAGGCTGATCAGGAAGACCGGAACGGCACCCTCCTGGAAGCTGCGGATTGGCGCCTCGCGGTCGCTGGTGTTGCCGGTCAGGATCGCGTAGGCAATCCCGGCACGATCAAGCTCTTGCTCGATCAGCGCCAGCATGCTGGTGAATTGCGAAAAGACAAGTATGCGCCGCCCCTCGTCGACCAACTCCGGCAGCATGGCCATCAGCAGATCGAGCTTGGCGCGCTCCTTGACTTTCTTGGCCGCCGTCGCCTTGACCAGACGCGGGTCGCAGCAGACCTGGCGCAGCTTGAGCAGGGCATCGAGAATGACGATCTGGCTGCGGCTGAAGCCCTTGCTGGCGATTTCTTCGCGCACTTTGGCGTCCATTGCCGCACGCACGGTTTCGTAAAGATCGCGCTGACTGCCTTCGAGTTCGACACTGCGGACGATGATGGTTTTGGGCGGCAGTTCGCGGGCAACGTCTTCCTTTTTGCGGCGCAAAATAAACGGACGAATCCGGCGCGCCAGCAATTCGCGGCGCTGCTTGTCGCCGAGCTTTTCAATCGGCGTCCGCCAGTGCTTGGTGAATTGACGGTTATCGCCAAGAAAACCGGGCAGGAGAAAATCAAACTGGCTCCACAATTCGCCGAGATGATTCTCCAGCGGCGTGCCGGTAATGCACAGGCGATGCCGCGCCACAATTTTGCGCACCGCTTCGGCGCCCTGGCTGCGGGCATTTTTGACGGTTTGCGCCTCATCGAGAATCAGCAGGTGGTAGCTGTGCTGCATCAATTCATCGGCATCGCGCCAGAGCAGCGGATACGTCGTCAGCACGACATCGCTATGGGCGATTTTCTCAAAGTGACTCTTGCGCTCCGGGCCGTGCAGTGAGAGCACGGAAAGGCCGGGCGCAAAACGCGCGGCCTCGTTTTTCCAGTTGAAAATCAGCGAGGTTGGAAGAACGATCAGCGCCGGTTTGTCGAGGCGGCCGGCTTCCTTTTCCAGCAGCAAGTGCGCCAGCGCCTGCGCCGTTTTCCCGAGCCCCATGTCGTCGGCGAGAATGCCGGCCAGGCCCTGCTCGCGCAGGAACTGCAACCAGGCAAGACCTTCTTTCTGGTACGGCCGCAAATCCAGGCAGAGGCCTTGCGGCGGATCAATCTGCGTGACGCCCTGGGCGCTGCGTAGTTGGTCGGCGAGCGCCAGAATGTCGCCTTGCCCCTTGAACTGCCAGCGACTGGTGTCGTTGAGATCCGCCAGGCGCGGCGCATCAAAACGCGAAACGCGCAGGGTATCGCCACCGCTGAAGCCGTCGAAGAGATCAATCAGCGTCGCCGCCAGCGGTTTGATGCGTCCGGCCGGCACGCGCAGACGTTTGCCGCCGGGGGTGTGCAGTTCGACCGCGTCATCATCGGGAATCAAGGCCAGTTGCAGCGCGTCCAGCCAGCGCCCGTCGCGGTGAAAGAGCGCCGCCAGCAAGGGCGCCAGCGGCAGCCGCTGGCCTTCGACGATGATCCCCATGTCGAGGTTGAACCAGCCGTTGTCGGATTCGACGAGATCGGCCTCCCAACCCTCGACTTCAAGGATGTGATGGCGGAAATCCTCGGGGAAATCGATCTGCCACCCGGCTTCGCGCAGCAGCGGAACGCTGTGTTCCATGAAAAAAGGCCAGTCGCGCTCTTCTGCCAGCCCGTACACCCCGTCCGGGGGGTGACCGAAGGTGTGCAGCGTATGCCCCGGAATTTTCTCCAGCCCGCTCTCGGCGAGCGCCGCGAAGGCGCGTGCCTCGTCCTCCGGACGGCGCTTGAGGCGCACCGTTTCGCCCTCGGGCAAACGAATGAACTCATATCGGCTATCGGGGCGGATATCGACATCGCCGTAACGGAAAACCACTTTGGCGACATCGAAGGGGCCGCCGCTGTAACTGTGCGGATAGTCGCGCCAGCCGCGGTAGCCGTGCGTGTGCAAGGTATCGAGCTGGAGGATCGCCTGCAGCGGCACATCAATCAGACGCAGACGTGCACCGGCATCCTCGGCCGGAACCGGCAGTTCCGGCGCCAGTTCGGAGAGTGCCTCGGCGACCAGCACCGCCTCACGCGCCGACAAGGGCGGCAAATTGAAGAGACGGTTGATCACCGCCGGATTGCCGCTGACCTCCAACGGCCCGAGTTCCCCCTCGGTCAGATCGAGGTACCACGGCGGATTGACCGTCACAACGATATCGGCCACCGGCTGCGGGCGCAGCGATGGTCGCTGCAAACCCTTGGTATCAATCTGCCAGCCGATGCTTGCCGGTCGCTGCTCGCCCGCCTGCAGCGGCAGTCCCAGATCGTTCTCGGCATACAGGCGATGCGTTTGCACCATGCGCTGCAGGCATTCAGCACCTTTTTTGGGGCCCAGGCCAAACGCCCGCAAGGGGCTTTCCTGGCTGCGCTCGGCCCAGATCAGGCGGAGGATGACGAGATCTTCTTCATTGACGAACTGCGGCGGCGTGATCAATGCACGATCGATTTTCCACCACTCTTCGGCGCTCTCGGGAAACTTGCCCTTGCGGATTTCAACGCCGAAATGGCGCTCGTCGGAAGTCCATTTGAGAATGTAGAAAAGCTGCTGCCGCGTGCTGCTCGGGCGTGCCTTTTTCTTGGCCACGGCAATCGAAACGCGGCGCAAATCCTCGACCCACGAGAGGACGCCGCTGCTGACGCGATCCGCCTTCGGCGCCACATCATCGACCGCGCGCAGCAAGGCCGCGACAACATGCTTGCAATGACGGCCAACCGGACAGGTGCAGGCGCTGATCAACAAGGTGTTGCTGCGTGAGGCGATCAGGCGGATGACGACAACGTAGGGGATCCTGGCGGAACCCGGCACTACGGCGCGGATCGCCATCGGCTCGATGGCAAGATCGCGCACCAGCTCGACATAAGGCTCCGCCTTGATGATCGACGGCCTGGCAAACCAGGCGAACACCGCATCTTTGGTGAGATCGTTGAATGAATCGATAGACATTTTTCAGTGAATTATCTTGGCAGCCAGCAGGGTAAGCAGCAGGGCAATGATGATCAGCCAGCGGTTTTGCCGCTGCTGCGCGAGGATCAGGCGCTCCAGTTGCGGCGCGAGATCGGCGGGCGGCGCCTGCATCAGGGATTGGTGCACCAGGCGTGGCAATTGCGGCAGGCTGCGGGCAAGATACGGCGCCTCCTGCTTGAAATTGCGTAGCAAACCGCGCCAGCCGACCTGGTCGCTCATCCAGCGCTCAAGAAACGGCTTGGCTGTTTTCCAGAGATCGAGCTCGGGATCCAGCTGGCGACCGAGGCCTTCAATGTTGAGCAATGTCTTTTGCAGCATCACCAGTTGCGGCTGGATTTCAACATTGAAACGACGCGACGCCTGAAACAGTCGCAGCAACACCTTGCCGAAAGAAATGTCCTTTAGCGGGCGATCGAAAATCGGCTCGCAAACCGCGCGAATCGCCGCCTCGAACTCATCCACCCGCGTATCGGCCGGCGCCCAACCGGATTCGATATGCGCCTCGGCAACGCGCTTGTAGTCACGCCGGAAAAAGGCAAGAAAGTTCTGCGCCAGATAGTTTTTGTCGTTATCGGTCAAGGTGCCGACGATGCCGAAATCGAGGGCGATATAACGCCCGTCGGCGGCAACAAAAATATTGCCCGGATGCATGTCGGCATGAAAGAAGCCATCGCGAAAAACCTGCGTGAAAAAAATCTCCACCCCGGCCGCCGACAGCTTGCCGAGATCGACGCCCGCCGCGCGCAGCTTGTCAATTTGCGAAATCGGCGTTCCGCTCATGCGCTCCATGACCATCACCGTCGCCGTGCACCAATCCCAATACACCTCGGGCACCAGCAACAAGGGAGAATCGACGAAATTACGCCGCAATTGCGAGGCATTCGCCGCCTCGCGCATGAGGTCGAGCTCGTCGTGCAGATATTTGCCGAACTCTGCCACCACCTCGCGCGGCTTCAGGCGCTTGCCGTCCGACCACAGCTTTTCGAGCAGCAGGGCAAAGGTATCGAGCAGCCCCAGATCGTGGTCGATAACGCCGAGCATGTTCGGGCGCAGGACTTTAACCGCCACCTCGTGACTGCCATCCTCCACCTTGAGTCGCGCAAAATGCACCTGGGCAATGGAGGCAGAAGCAATCGGCGTCGGGTCAAAAGCCGCAAAAACCTCGCCCGCCGGCCGGCCATAAGCCTTTTCAATCTCCGCCAGGGCGAGATGCGAGGCAAACGGCGGAACCCTGTCCTGCAACTTGGCCAACTCGTCGGCAATGTCCGTCGGCATCAAATCGCGGCGGGTTGACAGCACCTGGCCGAATTTGACGAAAATCGGCCCCAGCTCCTCCAGCGCCAGCCGCAGGCGCACGGCACGCGGCGCCGACAAATCGCGCCAGAACTGCAAAGCCTTGGCCAGGCGCACCAGACGCCCGCTGGGCTCAAGCTCCAGCACCATTTCATCAAGGCCGTAACGACTGGCGACAGAAGCGATCTTGAGCAGGCGAAACAGGCGCATGGGCGGGGCAATGGCAAAAGAATGCGATGTTAACACGCGCCCCCCCTCCCCGGCTTGCCAGGCAAGCACAAAGCGCAGGGCAATCGCATGAATGCCATTGCTCGATCTTATACAAGACTCCTGCGACTGCCCCGGGGATATCCACGGGGATGTCCTTGTCGCGCGAAAGGCGCGTATATACTGGGGAAAGTCCAAATCCCGAAGAGTTATGAGCGCAATCGCCACCAACCTGCAAGCCGTCCGCGAACGCATTATCAGGGCAGCGCAGGTGGTCGGACGGGTGCCAGAAACCGTCACTCTCCTGGCGGTGAGCAAAACCAAACCGGCGGCCGATGTGTTGAGCGCCACTGATGCCGGGCAATTCGAGTTTGGCGAAAACTACGCACAAGAAGGGGTGGCAAAAATGCAGGCGTGCTCCCCCAACGCTACCGGCGGCGGCCTGGTTTGGCATTTCATCGGCCCCTTGCAAAGCAACAAGACGCGCCTGATTGCCGAAAACTACGCTTGGGTGCACACCATTGAGCGGCTGAAAATCGCCGAGCGCCTGTCCGGGCAGCGCCCGGCCAACTTGCCGCGCTTGCAGGTTTGCGTGCAGGTCAATGTCTCCGGCGAAGCCAGCAAAAGCGGCTGTCAGCCGCAGGACGCCCTCGAACTTTGCCGCGCCATCGCAACGCTGCCCGGCCTGCAACTGCGCGGCCTGATGACGATCCCGGCGGTCTGCGATGAAGCCGCCGGACAACGCGCCCCCTTCCGCCAGCTGCGCGAAATCCGCGACGCCATCCAGGCGGCCGGCGTGCCGCTTGATACCTTGTCCATGGGCATGTCCCATGATCTTGAGGCAGCGATCGCCGAGGGCGCGACCATTGTTCGCGTCGGCACGGCAATTTTTGGTGAAAGAATCCCGGCCATCGTTTGAGCAACGACTTTCTGCGCCCGGCACACCAGCAAGCGCTTGATCGATCGCGGGAGGCATTCGAAAACACATACCACAGGCAACAGGAGCAACCCCATGACCAGCACCCAACAACGCGCTGAACTGCAACGCCGCATATGGCAAATCGCCAACGATGTGCGCGGGGCAGTCGACGGCTGGGATTTCAAGCAATACGTGCTCGGCACCCTCTTCTATCGCTTCATCAGCGAAAACTTCGCCAGCTACATCGAAGGCGGTGACGACAACATTCGCTATGGCGCACTGCCCGACAGCATCATTACCCCGGAGATCAAAGATGACGCCATCAAGACCAAGGGCTATTTCATCTACCCCAGCCAGCTGTTTGCCCAGGTGGCAGCCAGCGCCAACACCAACGAGAGCCTGAATACCGACCTCGCCGCCATCTTTGCCGCCATTGAAAGCTCCGCCAACGGCTACCCGTCGGAGCAGGACATCAAAGGCCTGTTTGCCGACTTCGACACCACCAGCAATCGCCTCGGCAACACCGTCAGAGACAAAAACGCCCACCTCGCCGCCGTGCTCAAAGGCGTGGCCGAACTGAACTTTGCCGATTTCGAAGGTAGCAACATCGACCTCTTCGGCGATGCCTACGAATTCCTCATCTCCAACTACGCCGCCAACGCCGGCAAATCCGGCGGCGAGTTCTTCACGCCGCAGCATGTGTCCAAGCTGATCGCCCGGCTTGCCATGCACAAACAAAGCAGCGTTAACAAGATTTATGACCCGGCCTGTGGCTCCGGCTCGCTGCTGCTGCAAGCCAAAAAGCACTTTGACGCCCACATCATCGAGGACGGTTTTTTTGGGCAAGAAATCAACCACACCACCTACAACCTGGCGCGGATGAACATGTTCCTGCACAACATCAACTACGACAAGTTCAACGTCCAGCTCGGTAACACCCTGATAGCCCCGCACTTCGGCGACGACAAACCTTTCGACGCCATCGTCTCCAACCCGCCGTACTCAGTAAAGTGGATCGGCAGCGACGACCCGACGCTGATCAACGACGACCGCTTTGCCCCGGCCGGCGTGCTGGCACCCAAATCAAAAGCTGACTTTGCCTTCGTGCTGCACGCCCTCAGCTACCTCTCCGCCAAGGGTCGCGCCGCCATCGTCTGCTTTCCCGGCATCTTCTACCGGAGCGGTGCCGAGCAGAAAATCCGTCAATACCTGGTCGATAACAACTACGTCGAAACCGTGATTTCGCTGGCGCCCAACCTGTTCTTTGGCACCACCATCGCCGTCAATATTCTGGTGCTGTCGAAACACAAAACCGACACCCGAACCCAGTTCATCGACGCCAGCGGCCTGTTCAAAAAGGAAACCAACAACAACACGCTGACTGAGCAGCACATCGAAGACATCATGCAGGTCTTCGACAACAAGGCCGATGTCGCGCACTTCGCCCTATCGGTGAGCTTTGAAGCCATCGCGGCCAACGACTACAACCTGTCGGTCAGCAGCTACATCGAAGCCAGGGACAACCGCGAAGTCGTGGATATTGGCAAGCTCAATGCCGAACTGAAAACCACCGTTGCCAGGATTGACCAGCTACGTAAAGAGATTGACGCCATCGTCGCAGAGATTGAAGGAGAGGCCGCATGATTCTGGAAAACAAGCTCAACATCACCGACCAAATCGAACTGGCCAAAGCCGAAGAGAAAATCAGCAAGCAAAAAGCCAAACAACTATTTGACTTTGGCGACATCCAAAAGGTCGAGGTTGGCCAATTCGCCGTGCTTGCTTTTGTCCATGCCTATCTGTTTGGAGAGATTTACCCATTCGCCGGAATAATCCGCGACGTGAATATCGCCAAAGACAATTTTCGCTTTGCCCCGGTGATGTACCTGGAAGCGTCGCTGAAACACATTGATGCCATGCCCCAGGGCTCGTTTGAGCAAATCATCGAAAAATATGTGGAAATGAACGTGGCCCACCCCTTCCGCGAAGGCAATGGCCGCGCCACCCGCATCTGGCTGGATCTGATGCTCAAAAAGGAAATCCGGCAGGTGGTGGACTGGAATCAGGTGGATAAAGAGGAATACCTCTCCGCCATGCAGCGCAGCCCGGTGAAAGACCTGGAAATCAAAGCCCTGCTCAAACAAGCCCTCACCGACCGGATTGATGACCGTGCCCTGTTCATGAAGGGCATTGATGTCAGCTATTACTACGAAGGCTATAGCGAATTCAAAACGGAGGCGCTGTAACCGTGAGTAAGACAAGCTTTTGGGAAAAGCTGCTGGGTGGCGTTGATGTCGAGTGGAAGGTGCTGGGCACTCTGGGGGAGTTAGTTCGTGGCAACGGCCTGCAAAAAAAAGACTTCGCCGAAACTGGTGTGCCAGCAATTCACTACGGCCAGATTTATACCTATTACGGTTTATCCACGATAGAAACGAAATCTTTCGTGTCGCCCGATTTAGCCAAGCAACTAAAAAAGGTTGATAAGGGCGATGTTGTAATTACAAACACAAGCGAAAACCTTGAGGATGTAGGTAAAGCACTGGTTTATCTCGGCGAGCGCCAAGCAGTGACAGGTGGGCATGCGACCATCTTGAAGCCTGGGAAATACCTGCTGGGGAAATACTTTGCTTATTTCTCTCAGACGGACGAATTTGCTGACGAAAAGCGAAAGTACGCAAAGGGGGCAAAGGTGATTGACGTTTCCGCCAAAGATATGGCGAAAATAAAAATTCCCATCCCCTGCCCGGAAAGCCCGAAAAAATCGCTTGAAATCCAAGCCGAAATCGTCCGAATTCTGGACGCGTTTGCCGCCCTTACAGCCGCCCTTACAGCCGAGCTTAACTCCCGAAAACAACAATACAACTACTATCGCGACGAGTTGTTGAGTTTTGAAGAAGGCGAAGTAGAGTGGAAGCCGCTAGGATATCTCGCGGAGAACCTCGACAATAAGCGCAAGCCGATTACGAGTGGCTTAAGAGAGCTTGGAGATATTCCGTACTATGGAGCATCCGGGATTGTCGATTACGTTAAAGACTATATCTTTGACGGAGACCTGTTACTTGTTTCCGAAGATGGTGCAAATTTGGTGGCTCGAAATACCCCAATAGCTTTCAGTATCAGTGGAAAAAGCTGGGTAAACAATCATGCGCACGTGCTTAAATTTCAGACATATGCTGAGCGCAGATACGTTGAATACTATTTGAACAGTATTGATTTGACGCCTTATATCTCGGGTGCGGCACAGCCAAAACTCAATAAAAAGAATCTGGAAGACATTAGCATCCCGAATCCTTCTCCAGAGGAGAAGAAGCGAATCGTCGCCATCCTCGACAAATTCGACGCCCTGACCAACTCCATCAACAAAGGCTTGCCCCGCGAAATTGCCTTGCGCCAAAAGCAATACGAGTATTACCGCGATTTGTTGCTGAGCTTTCCAAAGCCGGAATCTGTAAAGGCATAACATGGGCAAAACGCTAGCGGAAATCGCCCAACAGCTAGACGCCAAAAAAAAGGTGCAGCTGATTTATGCCTTCAATGGCACGGGCAAGACTCGCTTGTCGCGAGAATTCAAGCAATGGATAGCGGCCAAGGAAGAAGGTGACGATGCACCGTCATCGGAGTTGGCCGATAAGAAGATGCTTTATTACAGCGCGTTCACCGAAGACCTGTTTTACTGGGACAACGACCTGGGGCAGGATGCCGAGCCAAAACTGAAGATTCAAGCCAATTCGTTCACCAAATGGGTGCTGGAAGAGCAAGGCCAGGACCAAAGCATCACCACCACCTTTCAGCGCTACACGAGTGAGAAGTTGACACCACATTTCAGTGCGGACTTCTCTTCGGTCAGTTTCTCATTTGAGCGCGGGAACAATCAGCAAGAGCCCCACATCAAGATATCCAAAGGTGAAGAAAGCAACTTCATCTGGAGTGTGTTCAATGCACTACTGGAACAAGTGATTGCCGAGCTGAACATCGCCGAAGCCGCCGACCGCTCCACCGATGTCTTCAACAATCTGACCTACGTCTTTGTTGATGACCCTGTGAGTTCGCTGGATGAAAATCACTTGATCGAGCTGGCGGTCAACTTGGCTGGGTTGATCAAATCCAGTCAATCCGACCTGAAGTTCATCATCACTACGCACAGCCCGCTGTTCTACAACGTGCTGTTCAATGAGTTCAACAACAAGGCTTGCTACATGCTGGAGCGTTTTGAAGACGGTAGCTTCGCGCTCACTGAAAAGCCCGGCGACTCCAACAAAAGCTTTTCTTATCATTTGCACCTGCTGCAAACCATCGAGCAGGCCATTGCTGACAGCAAGGTCGAGCGGTTTCACTTCACCTTGCTGCGCAATCTCTACGAGAAAACGGCCAGCTTTTTGGGCTACTCCAAGTGGTCTGAGCTCTTGCCTGATAACAGGCAGCTATACCTGAACAGAATCATCCAATTCACCAGCCACAGCACGCTGTCTAATGAAGCTGTTGCACAGCCCACACCGGCGGAGAGCGCCACGGTCAAACTGTTGCTGGACCACCTGAAGAACAGCCATGGCTTTTGGCAGCAGCAAGGGGGTTAAGGACATGAGCGACATCACCCACCACACCGATTACCGCCAGGCGCTGGCCGCGATCAAGCAGCGCATTCAAAGCTCGCAGACCCGCGCGGTGCTGGCGGTGAATGCCGAGCTGCTGGCTTTGTACTGGGACATTGGCCGGCAGTTGGATGCCTGGCAGCGCGAACGCGCCTGGGGCTCGGCGGTGGTGGAGCAGATGGCGCTGGACTTGCAGGCCAGCTACCCCGGCATCAAGGGTTTTTCCCGCACCAGCCTGTTTGCCATGCGGCAGTTCTATGCCTTCTTCAGTCCGCAGTTTGAAGTTGTCCCACAGCCTGTGGGACAAATGCCCTGGGGGCATGTGCGCACCTTGCTGGCCAAGGTCAAGTCGGTGGAACTGGCCATGCGCTACGCGCAGGCCTGCATCGAGCACGGCTGGAGCCGCACGGTGCTGGCCTGGCAGATCGAGCAGCGTTTCCATGAGCGTTCCGGCAAGGCCATCGGCAACTTCGCGCAAACCCTGCCGGCGCCCCAATCCGAGCTGGTGCAGCAAAGCCTGAAAGACCCTTATGTCTTCGATTTTCTGACGCTGGCCCCGCAAGCCGTCGAGCGTGATATCGAAAATCAGCTGGTCGCCCAGATCACCCGCTTTTTGCTGGAACTGGGCAAGGGCTTTGCCTTTCTCGGGCGGCAATACCCCTTGGCGGTGAATGGCAAGGATTACTTTCTCGACTTGCTGTTCTACCACGCGCGCCTGAAGTGCTACGTGGTGATCGAGCTGAAAGCGGGCGAGTTCAAACCCGAGTACATCGGCAAGCTCAATTTCTACCTGTCGGCCGTCGATGACCAGCTGCGTGCCGCCGATGACCAACCGACCATTGGCCTGATCCTGTGCAAGGACAAGGACAAGCTGGATGTGGAATACGCCTTGCGCGACATCCACAAACCCATGGGGGTGAGCTCGTTCATCACCAAGGACATACCCTTGTCGGTGCAATCTCAGCTACCGACGGTGCAGGAGATTGAGAGCGAACTCGCGCAGGGATACGGGGAGAACCACGCCGATGACTAAGCACAACCTCACATTGAGCGATCAAACCACGGAATTCCTGCTCTATACCGCCCCGAATGGTGCGATCAAGGTGGAGGTACTGCTCGCCAACGAGACCATCTGGCTGACACAAAAGCGCATGGCCGAACTGTTTGGCGTCGGCGTTGCAGCCGTTTCAAAGCATCTTGAAAACATTTATGAATCAGGCGAATTGCAGCGCGAAGCAACGCTTTCCATTTTGGAAACAGTTCAACAAGAGGGAGCACGCCAGGTCACTCGCAAACTGGAGTATTACAACCTGGATGCGGTGATCTCGGTCGGCTACCGGGTCAATTCGGCGCAGGCGACGCAATTCCGTATCTGGGCAACGGCCTTGATCAAGGAATACATCATCAAGGGCTTTGCCATGGATGATGAGCGCCTGAAAAATGGCCGCTATTTCGGCAAAGATTATTTCCGCGAATTGCTGGAGCGGGTGCGCTCCATTCGCGCCAGCGAGCGGCGGATTTATCAGCAGATTACGGATATTTTTGCCGAGTGCAGTATCGATTACGATCCGAAGTCTGAAACCACCCGCCTGTTTTACGCCCATGTTCAGGACATGTTTCATTTTGCGATTACCGGCCACACGGCCGCCGAAATCATTTCCCTGAAGGCCGACGCCAGCAAGCCTCTGATGGGCATGAGCACCTATAAAAACGCGCCGGATGGGCGGGTGTTGAAATCCGATTCGCTGGTGGCGAAAAATTATTTGAGCGAAGCCGAAATCAAAAAACTGGAGCGGGCGGTTTCCGGATTTTTTGATTACATCGAGGGCATCATCGAGCGGCGCAATACCTTCACGATGGAAATCTTTGCCGAGAGCGTAAACAAGTTTCTGTCCTTCAACGAATACCAGATTCTCGAAGGCTACGGCACGGTCAGCCGCAAGCAGGCCGAGTCCAAAGCCATTGCCGAATATGAAAAATTCAACAAGCAGCAACGCATCGAATCCGATTTCGACCGCGAAGTGAAAAAGCTGCTGCAAAAGAAAGACTCTGAGGAATGAGCGACTACAAGACCATCGCCGAATCGAACAGCTTTATCGTCCTGGATAAATACATCAAGGAATCGCAGGTCGGCGAAGGCTACCAAAGCGAATACGACCTGGAGCGGGAGTTCATTCAGGATTTGCAGAATCAGGGCTATGACTATGTGCCTGACCTGAACACGCCGGAGAAGCTGCTGGCCAATGTACGTGAGTCTTTGCAGGCGCTGAACAATGTCCGGTTTGCCGATGGCGAGTGGCTGCGTTTTGTGGAAACCTGGCTGGACAAGCCCAGCGACGGCATTGTCGAGAAAACCCGCAAGATTCACGACGACTACGTGCACGACTTTGTCTTTGACGATGGGCATATCCAGAACATCTACCTACTGGATAAAAAGAACCTTGCCCGCAACAAGGTGCAAGTCATCAGGCAGTTTGAGCAAAAGGGCAGCCAAGCCAACCGCTACGATGTGACCCTGTTGGTCAATGGCCTGCCGTTAGTGCAGGTGGAGCTGAAAAGGCGCGGCGTGGCGATCCGTGAAGCCTTTAACCAGGTACACCGCTACAGCAAGGAAAGCTTCAACAGCGAGTATTCCCTGTTCAAGTATCTGCAGCTGTTTGTAATCTCCAACGGCACCGACAGCCGCTATTTCGCCAACACCACGCAACGCAACAAGAACAGCTTCGACTTCACCATGAACTGGGCGAAGGCGGATAACAGTCTGATCAAGGATCTGAAGGACTTTACCGCCACCTTCTTCCAGAAAAAGACCCTGCTCAACGTGCTGCTGCATTATTCGGTGTTTGATGTCAGCAACACGCTGTTGGTCATGCGCCCCTACCAGATTGCCGCCACCGAACGCATCCTGTGGAAGATCAACTGCGCCTGGCAGGCGAAAAACTGGAGCAAGACGGAAAGCGGCGGCTACATCTGGCACACCACCGGTTCCGGCAAGACCCTGACCAGCTTCAAGGCGGCGCGTTTGGCCACCGAACTCGATTTCATCGACAAGGTGTTTTTCGTCGTCGACCGCAAGGATCTGGATTACCAGACCATGAAGGAATACCAGCGTTTTTCGCCGGACAGCGTCAATGGATCGGACAGCACGGCTGGCCTCAAGCGCAATCTGGACAAGGACGACAACAAGATCGTCGTCACCACCATCCAGAAGCTCAATAACCTGATGAAGAGCGAAGGCGACCTACCCATCTACGGCAAGCAGGTGGTGTTCATTTTTGATGAGTGTCACCGCAGCCAGTTTGGTGAAGCCCAGAAGAACCTGAAAAAGCGGTTCAAGAAGTTTTATCAGTTTGGCTTTACCGGCACGCCGATCTTTGCAGGAAAGAATGCGCTGGGCGCGGAAGACACGGCAAGTGTATTTGGCCGGGAGTTACATGCCTATGTAATCACCGACGCCATCCGCGATGAAAAAGTATTGAAATTCAAGGTGGACTACAACGACGTGCGTCCACAGTTCAAGGCCGTTGAAAGCGAGCAGGACGAGAAGAAACTCAGCGCAGCGGAAAACAGGCAAGCCTTGTTGCACCCCGACCGGATCCGCGAAATTACCCATTACATCCTGAACAATTTCCGACAAAAGACGCATCGCCTGCAAGCCGGCACCAAGGGTTTCAACGCCATGTTCGCGGTAAGCAGCGTGGACGCCGCCAAGATGTATTACGAGTCGTTCAGAGAATTGCAGAAGCACAGTGACAAGCCGCTGAAAGTGGCCACCATCTTTTCGTTTGCCGCCAACGAGGAGCAGGATGCGGTAGGCGACATTCAGGATGAGAGTTTTGAAGTTTCAGCCTTGAGCAGCAGCGCCAAGGAGTTCCTGAGCGCGGCCATCGCTGATTACAACGTGCTGTTCAAAACCAGCTTCAGCGTCGATAGCAACGGCTTCCAGAACTATTACCGCGATCTGGCCAAGCAGGTCAAAGCAAAGGAAATCGACCTGCTGATCGTGGTGGGCATGTTCCTGACCGGCTTCGATGCGCCGACGCTGAACACCTTGTTCGTCGATAAGAACCTGCGCTACCACGGCCTGATGCAAGCCTATTCGCGCACCAACCGCATTTTTGACGCCACCAAGACCTTCGGCAATATCGTCACTTTCCGCGATCTGGAGCAGGCGACCATCGACGCCATCACCTTGTTCGGCGACAAAAACACCAGGAACGTGGTGCTGGAGAAGAGCTACAAGGAATACATGGAAGGTTTCACCGATGTGCTGACCGGCGAAGCGCGGCGTGGTTTTGTGGACGTGGTGCGCGAACTGGAGCAGCGTTTTCCCGACCCCGCCGCGATTGAAAAGGAGTCCGACAAAAAGGCTTTTGTGAAGCTGTTCGGCGAGTATTTGCGTGTTGAGAACGTGCTGCAGAACTTTGACGAATTCGCCAGCCTGAAGGCTTTGCAAGGCGTTGACATGAGCGACCCGGCGGCCGTCGAGGCGTTCATGGCCCAGCGTTATTTGAGCGATGACGACCTGGCTGCGCTACAGGCGATCAAGATACCGGCTGAACGGAAAATCCAGGATTACCGTTCAACTTATAACGACGTTCGCGATTGGCTGCGCCGTGAAAAATCCTCCGCCGAGAAGGAAAAATCCACCATCGACTGGGATGACGTGGTCTTTGAAGTCGACCTGCTCAAGTCGCAGGAAATCAACCTGGACTACATACTGGAATTGATTTTTGAGCACAATAAAAAGGTCAAGGACAAAGCCGCGTTGGTCGACGACGTGCGCCGGGTGATTCGTGCCAGCCTGGGCAACCGCGCCAAGGAAGGCCTGCTGGTCGATTTCATCAACCAGACCGATCTGGATCAGATTGGCGACAAGGCCAGTGTGATTGACGCCTTCTTCACCTTTGCCCAGGCAGAACAGCAGCGTGAAGCGCAAGCGCTGATCAGTGACGAGAACCTGAATGCCGAGGCCGCACGGCGCTATATCACCACCTCGCTGAAGCGGGAATTTGCCAGTGATAACGGCACTGAACTCAACGCCGTTCTGCCCAGGATGAGCCCGCTGAATCCGCAATACCTGAATAAAAAACAGAGCGTCTTCCAGAAAATCGCAGCTTTTGTCGAGAAATTCAAAGGCGTAGGCGGGCAGATTTAATGGGATCAAGGCCAGAGTCAGGGCGTCATCGAAAGCATCAGGCCAACGGGAAGACAAAAACGAATCGCAGGCAGCCAAAACCGCTATCGCTCACCGCCAAGAACCCTTATCATTTTTGACGGCTGCCACCCCGCTCGCCGGAAACCCTCAGGAATAGACGGGTTGAGGCGCCCTAACATTTTTGGTGAAAGAATCGACCCATGAAAATCCTTTTTCTCGGTGGCGGCAACATGGCCAATGCGCTGATTGGCGGCATGCTCAAGCGTGGGTTCGCGGCGTCGGACATTCATGTCATCGACCCCGGCGCCGAGGCGCGCGGCAAACTGGCCGAAACCTATGCGGTCAATTGCCATGCCGGCGCGGCATCCGTGCCGGGCGGATTCGCCGTGATCGTCCTTGCCGTCAAGCCACAGCAAATGAAGGAGGCGTTGGCGCAACTCGCCGGCAAAGTCGATTCGGCGGTCGTCGTCAGCATTGCTGCCGGGATCGACCTGGCGGCAATGGCGCGCTGGCTGGGCGGCTATCGCAAAATCGTTCGCGCCATGCCCAACACGCCGGCGCTGATTGCCGCCGGGATAACCGGCCTTTGCGCCCTGCCCGAGGTGAGCACCGACGAGCGTCGCCTGGCCGAAGAGGTGTTGCAAGCCGTCGGCAGCACTGTCTGGATTGCCGACGAGGCGCAAATGGATGCCGTGACGGCGATCTCCGGCAGCGGCCCGGCTTACGTTTTCCTGTTTATCGAAGCTCTTGAGCAAGCTGCCGCCGATCTTGGCTTGACACCCGGGGAAGGTCGCCAACTGGCGATTGAAACCGTCCAGGGAGCCGCTGCACTCGCTGCCCAGTCGGGCGAGCCGGCGGCCTTGCTGCGTCAGCGCGTCACCTCGAAGGGCGGGACAACCGAGGCGGCCTTGCGCGTGATGGCTGAGATGGGCGTCAAGGAGGGGCTGATCGCCGGCGTCAAAGCCGCCGAAAGCCGTGGTCGAGCGCTTGGCAAAGCCTTGGGAGCCGACTGATGCAAGCCGCCCTTTTTCTCATCGATGCCGTCATCGGCTTTTTCAGCACCCTGTTTTTGCTGCGCTTTCTGATGCAGGTGATGCGTGTCTCTTTTGCCGGCCAACTCGGCAATTTTGTCGTCGCCCTCACCAACTGGGCGGTCAAACCTTTGCGCCGCATCATTCCCGGTGTCGGCGGGCTGGACTGGTCAACAGTGCTGGTTGCCCTCGCCCTGCAATTGCTGTTTGCCGGCATCGTCCTCGGTGCCTCCTACGATTTTGACGGCAACGAGAGCGCCAATCTGATCGCGGCGATGGGGTGGTTTGCCGTGCGCGGCGTCCTGCGCCTCACCGTTTATATTTTTATCGGCGCCCTGATCCTGCAAGCCGTCCTCTCGTGGATCAATCCCTACTCGCCCCTGGCCGCCCCCATTCATCAGCTGACACGCCCGCTGCTGAACCCCTTGCGACGCTTCATTCCGCTCATCTCGGGGATTGACCTGGCGCCGCTGGTGGCCATCCTGCTGCTGCAAGTGGTGCTGATGCTGCTGTGAACACCTGGTTTTGTCGCGCCCCGGACGGCCGCATCACCCTCACCCTGCACATCCAGCCCGGCGCCAAAAAAACCGAGCTGGCCGGCTTGCACGGTGCGGCATTGAAAATCCGCCTCGCCGCCCCGCCGGTCGACGGCAAAGCCAATCAGGCACTGCTCAAGTTCGTTGCTGAGACGCTGCAGCTGCCGAAATCTGCGGTCAGCCTGAAAAGCGGCCACAATTCGCGGCGCAAGGTGCTCGAAGTGCTCGGCAGCGAAGTGGCAGCCGTCGCTGCCCTCGCCGCGGTGCATGGGTGAGCCGGCGAACTGCCGAGGCCATCAGGGGCGCCCTTCGCCTATCATGGAGCGCATGAATCCCGTCTCAGCCAAACGAGCGCCGCAGCGTGTCAAGGCACAATTCATTGTCCCTTTCACCATCGCCCTGTTCTTCATCATGGCGGTTTTTGCGATTGCCATTTACCACGTCGAAGGGCGCATCCGTGACCGGGATTTGGCCGAACGTTCGCAGGCCGTCGCCAATCTGTTTGCCCAGAAACTGGACAAGGACACCAACCTGATGCTGGCGACGGCACGTGCGCTGATGATCAACAGCGCACTTGCGCAGGCCTTTCGCGCCGGTGACCGGGCGGCACTTGCGGCGCAAGCCGGCCCACTGTTCGAGCGCCTGCGCAACGATCATCGACTGACCCACTGGTATTTGATCTCGCCGGCGCTGGTCAGCGTTTATCGTTTTCACAGTCCGCCTGAGTATGGCGATGCGATTACCCATGTCTCGCTGGCGCGGGCGCGCGACCGGCAAGAAGCCGTCCACGGCCTCGAACTCGGCGCCATGGGAACGCTGACCCTGCGCCTGGCGATGCCCTGGAAGCAAGCCGGCGAGCTGTACGGGTATATGGAAATCGGTGAGGAAATCGAACATCTGATCGACGAAATACGCGACAGCCTGTCGGTCGACCTGCTCGTTCTCGTCGACAAGGAACATCTGCAGGAGGATCGCTGGCAGCGCGGCCAAACCTTGATGCAACGCAGCGGCGACTGGCAGCGCTTTGCCAGCCATGCCATCGTCGCGCAAACGGCAGCAGCGCTGCCGGCAACGCTCGACGACCCACTGCTGAGCCGCCTGGTGGCCGGCAAGAGCGCTGAAATCAAGGAGCGCGACCGCTCTCTGCACCTCGCCTTATTGCCCTTGGTCGATGTCGCCGGCCGTCATATCGGCGACCTGGTCGTCATGCGCGACATTACCGCCCTCGAAGCAACCATTTTCTGGTCGCTGCTCTCCGTGCTGCTGGCCGGCCTGCTGGCGGCCGCAGCCGTGCTCGGTGTTTTTTACATCGCCCTCGACAAGGTAGAACGCGACTACCGCCGCCAGCACGATCTTGAACATCAACTGCTGACGCTCGACAAGGAGCACCAGCGGATGTTGCAAATAGAAAAACTGTCGGCGCTCGGCACCATGGTCGGCAGCATCGCCCACCAGCTCAACAATCCACTGGTCGGCGTCGTCAACCTCGCGCAACTGGCCGAACGCGAGGTTGACGAACCGGCCAGGGTGCGCGAACTGCTCGGCGAAATTCGCAGTGCCGGTGAAGATTGCCGGACTTTCGTCAAGCGGATGCTGGCCTTCTCCAAGGTCTCCTCTTTCGAGAGCAGGCCGACGCCGATGGCGGCCTTGATCGAAGACACCGTACTGCTCTTCCGTCAGGCGGAAAGCCGCCATTTACCGGTCAACGTGCAGCTCGCCGAGGAAACGGCGGTGATTCCGGCCGACCCGATACTGATCCGCCACGCCCTCTTCAATCTGTTGCTCAACGCGGCGCAGGCAACGGGTGCCGACGGCGAGATCACGATCAGCTTGCAGCGTGAAAACGATCCGCTGCGCGGCACGCCCGGATGGCTGCTGGCAGTCGCTGACAATGGCCGCGGCATGAGTGCCGACGTACTTGAAAAGATTTTTGTCCCCTTTTACACGACGCGCAGTGACGGCACCGGACTCGGCCTGCCGGTCGTCCAGCACGTCGCCTTGCTGCACGGTGGCCAGGTGTTCGCGAGCAGCGATCCCGGTCATGGCACCAGAATTGCTGTGTGGTTGCCGGAAAGCCCATCCCATCCGCCGCACACTGTACCGGGAGCCCCCTGAGATGTTGCCCAAAATCCTGATCGTTGATGATGATCGCCACACGCGGGTACTCCTTGAGCGCTTGCTCGCCAAGTCTGCGCAGATCACCCTCGCGATCAATGGCGCCGAGGCACGCCAGCAATTTGCCGGCGAAGACTTCAACCTGGTGTTGATGGATCAGCGCCTGCCCGACGCCGACGGCATTCAATTGCTGCGCGAGTTTCGCGCTCGCCGGCCGCGCCTCGTCAGCATCCTGATGACCGGTTTTGCCGACGTACGCGATGCCGTGGCAGCAGTTCGCGAAGGCATGTTCGATTACCAGACCAAGCCGTTCGAGGATATCGAAGCGCTCGAAGCGGTGATTGGCAAGGCGCTCGAACTGGATCGTGCCTATCGGGAAATCGATGGTTTGCGTGCGCGCCTGAGCAGCACCCCCAGCCGGCCGGTGGTCATTGGCCAGTCCCTCGCCATGGAGCGGGTGCTCGGCCAGCTCCGCCAGGTCGCCGGGCTCGATACCACCGTGCTGCTCGAAGGTGAAAGTGGCACCGGCAAGGATCTCGCCGCCCGCCTGATCCATGCCGCCAGTGCCCGCGCCGACAAGCCGTTTCTTGAAGTCAATTGCGGCGGCCTGCCGGAAAGCCTGCTGGAGAGCCTGCTCTTCGGCCACGAAAAAGGCGCCTACACCGGCGCCAGTCAGGCAACGGCCGGCTATTTTGAAAAATCCGACGGCGGCAACCTTTTTCTGGACGAAATCGCCGACATGAGCGCCAAGCTGCAAAGCAGTCTGCTGCGCGTCCTGCAAGACCACACCTTTACGCGGATTGGCAGCACGCAAGCACGCAAGGCCGACTTCCGCCTGATCTGCGCGACCAATCGCCCGCTGCTGGCCGAAGTCAAAGCCGGGCGCTTTCGCGAAGACCTTTACTATCGCATTGCCGTCGTCTCGATTCGCCTGCCTCCCTTGCGCGAACGCGGCAGCGACATCGTCCCGCTCGCCGCGCATTTTCTCGATCATTACGCCAACAAATTCGGCAAGCCCTGCGGCCCCTTTACACCGGCGGCCATGCTTGCCCTCGAACGCTGCCGCTGGGAAGGCAACGTCCGCCAGCTGCAGCATTGCATCGAACGCGCGGTGGCACTGCACAGCGGCGGGATCATCGACCAAGCGCACCTTTTTCCCGAAGGCACGGCCGCCGCTGCCGGAGAAATTGGCCAGAGCGAGGCGGGCGAATTTCCGCCCGCTTATCAGGAGGCGCGCGCCAGCTTCGAGCGCGACTACCTGCAACGCCTGCTCGCCGCCACCCACGGCAATGTCTCGGAAGCCGCCCGTCAAAGCGGGATTCCACGGCAGAACTTTTATGTCCGCATGAAGCGCTGGGGGGTTGTCACTTGATTGCGACAACCGTCACTCGTTAGTGACACATTCCCTTGTCGGATAGCGCGTACCGCCCGGCAAATTTCACTTGTTATCATCAGCTTGGCTTTTTGGCACGCGCCTTGCTGAACAAGCTCAAGAATAACTGTGCCAAGAGGTCAAAAAATGCAAAAACGTACCCTGCTTATCGGAATTTCAGCGCTTGCCGCCGCCGGATGTGCGGCTGTCGCCAGTGGCCCGCAGGCCATCAACTGGGACAAGATTCCGAGCACCCGGGTTGCCTTGTTCCATCCCGGGCAGTCTTCCTACCAGTGGCTGCGCAGTGATGCCCACAAGGGCGCGGCGAAGGAGGTGCAGCGCGGCGACTCCTGCGTTTCATGTCATGACGATGCCCAGGAAGAACAGATGATGGGCAGCAAGATTCTCAAGGGCAAGCATCCGCTTGAACCCGAGACCGCCGCCCTCAAAGGCCGCAAGTCTCACCTCGACGTTCAGGTGCAGGCCGCCTACGATGAAAAAAATGCCTATCTGCGCTTCCAGTGGAAGGCCGATCAGCCCGGCACCGAGCACGTTTACTTCCGTTTTGACGGAAAAGAATGGAAAAAATACGGCGACACGGTTTGGAGCAAGGGCGTTAAAGAAGGCAAACAACCGGCGCTCTATGAAAGTCGTTTGTCGGTCATGCTCGACGACGGCAAGGTTCCCGGTTTTGCCCAGCAAGGCTGCTGGCAGACCTGCCACAACGGCATGAACGACATGCCGCAACAGGCAACCGCCGAAGAAGTTGCCGCCAATCCGCTGCTCAAGGCAACGAAGAAGACCGATGTCCGCAAGTTCCTGCCGGCGACCCGTCACGATCCGTCCACCTGGAAGAGCGGCAAGTCGGTCGAAGAAATCGCCAAGCAGAAGGACGCCGGCGAGTTTCTCGATCTCATGCAATGGCGCGGCGGGCGCAGTGCCGGTATTGGCATGGCCGACGACGGCTATGTTCTCGACTCGCGTGAATCCGATGCCGGCAAAAACATGTGGGCGGGCAATTTTGACAGCAAGAGCAAGCTGCCGAAGTTCATGTGGGACGAAAAGAAGGCCGGATACAAGGCAATCAGAGCCGAGCAGTTGCACAAGGCCGAGCATTTCCTCGACCCCGCCAGCAACGCCGTTCCCTTCGCCGCCGATGCCGGCTGGAAGGAAGGTGACCTGCTGCCCGGAAACACCATCAGCCGCAGCCACGCGGCCGGTTCCGCCGCCGACAACAATGCGATTTCCACCTACAAGGATGGTCAATGGACTCTGCTGCTGATTCGTCCGCTGGCCTTGGCCAACAAGGATGACAAAGCCCTGAAACCCGGCGCGGTCTACAACGTCGGCTTTGCGATTCACGATGGCAACATCGACGGCCGTGGTCATTTCGTATCGTTTGCCAAGACCTTCGGCATCGGCACCAAGGCCGACATTCAGGCGCTCAAGCTGAACTGATGCCGTTCGCCCCCGGCCTGCTTGCCAAGCCGGGGGATACCCCCTTCACCCCGGCGGCCATGCCGCCATTCATCGTTATTTGTTGGAGAACACGTCATGTCGCAGTTAAAAACATCAAGCTTCCTGATCGCCCTGGTCAGCGGATTGTTGCTGGCACTCCCGGTGTCAGCCGAAATCGATCCCGAAGCGGTGTTCAAGGAAAACGATTGTCACAAGTGCCACCACGCGACCAAGGCAAAAAAAGGCCCGTCGCTGGCGAAAATTTCCACCCGCTACAAGGAAAAGAACCTCGACGAGAAAGAGGCGATCAAGCACATGACTTCCGGTAACAAGGTCAAGCTCGAAGACGGCAGCGAAGAAAAACACAAAATCATCGAAACCAAGGACACTGCCGTGCAAATGGCCGTCGCCAAGTGGATATTGAATCGCTAGAAAGCTTGATGACCATGGAACCAAGGCGCCAACCGTTTTCTCTGGCCGTGCTCTGCTGGATACTGCTGGCCTGGCTGGCCAGCCCCGCCGCACTGGCCGAGTCGACAAAACTGGGCAACGCCGGCTGTCTTGGTTGCCATCAAAGCAAAAAAGCAAAAATCCTCACCAGCACGGCCGACGACGAAAAGCGCGAACTCCTGCAAGTCGATACGCGCAAGTTCGCCAAGAGCGTCCATAGCGAACTGCAATGCGTCAGTTGTCACACCGATATCGTCGACAATCAGGCGCCGCACGTCAAAAACCCCGCCGGTCAGCGTCCGGACTGCGTCAGTTGCCACGAAGGTCTGTGGGAGAGCGCCAAGAAAGAGAATCGCAGCGAAGAAAAGAAGGCGCTCGGCGTTGTCGTTCGCAACATTGACCACTACCGCCAATCCTTCCATGCCCGCCCGGATGCCGACAACCCGGACAAGCCCAAGGCAAGCTGCGAGCAGTGCCACAGCAGCCATGATTTCAACGTCCCGCCCGTCGGCAGCGAACGGCGCACCGCCTGGCACCGGAGCATTCCCGACACCTGCGGCGCGCAATGCCACGAAGACCAGCTCGAAGCCTTTGCCGCCTCCATCCACGGCGAGGCAGTGCTCGACAACGGCAATGCCAAGGCTGCGGTATGCACCGACTGTCATACCGCTCACCAAGTCGTCAATACCTCCACCGACAGTTTCAAACTGGCCAACGTCAAAACCTGCGGCGCTTGCCACGCCGAGGCGCTGAGTAGCTATTCCGACACCTACCACGGGCAGGTCAACCGCCTGGGCTGGAGCTACACCGCCCGCTGCGTCGATTGCCACGACAGCCACGGCGTGCGGGCGCTCGACGACCCGAAATCGAAGGTGCACCCGAACAACCGGATGAAAACCTGCAGCAAATGCCACAACGACGACAAGCCGGGGATGCGCAACGCGACGCCCGGCTTTGCCTCGTTCGGCCCGCACGCCAATGTGCATGACTTCGACAAATACCCGCAGATGGTCATCGCCTCCAGATTCATGGTCGCCCTGCTGATCGGCGTTTTTGCCTTTTTCTGGGCGCACTCCGGCCTCTGGTATTACCGCGAGTGGCGCGACCGCAAGGACGGCAAGCCACGCGCCGTCATCGACACGCGAAATCTGCCCATCGACACGACCAAGCACGTTCGCCGTTTTGCCGCCGGCTGGCGTCTGGCACACCTGATTTTTGCCCTCGTGACAATGACCCTGGTGCTCACCGGCACCACCGCGCTCTTTGCCGAAAGCGCCTGGGCGCCCATCGTCGCCACCGCCTTTGGCGGGCCGCAGCGGCTCGGGCTGGTGCACCGGGTGGCGGCAGTTCTCTTCGTCGGCATCTTCGTCATCCATTTTGTATACGTCATGCAAAAGCTGCTGCGCGACCGCAGCTTCCGCTGGTTCGGCCCCGACTCACTGCTCCCCAACTGGAAGGACCTTGCCGACTGCTGGGCGATGTTCAAATGGTTCTTCGGCAAGGGGCCGCGTCCCTTGTTCGAGCGCTGGGCGTACTACGAAAAATTCGACTACTGGGCGGTCTTCTGGGGCGTCAACGTGATCGGCTGGAGCGGCATCATGCTTGCCTTCCCGCACATCACGGCCAGCTACCTGCCGGGCTGGGTATTCAACGTGGCGACCCTGGTGCATGGCGAAGAGGCCTTTCTGGCCGCCGTCTTCCTCTTCACCGTACATTTCTTCAACAATCATTTCCGGCCAGACAAACTGCCGCCGCCGGATGTCGTGATGTTCACCGGGACGCAGTCACTGGAAGAGTTCCGCCACGATCACCCGGCGCACTATCAACGCCTGATCGACACCGGCGAACTCGAAAAACACCTGGTCGACGCCCCCTCGGCACGCTTCCACCTCGGCTCGGTGATTCTCGGCCTGACGCTGATCGCCTGCGGCCTCGTACTGCTGGTACTGGTCATCAGCGGATTCATCGCCTCGCTGTAAGCAGAACGCTGCCTACATACCCCCCGGTCAAGCGCCGGGGGTTGGTCAAGCAAGGGCGTTGAATCGCCCTGAGCCTTACTTCCAGTTCGCAGCAATCAGCGGATTCAACGCCGTTTGATACGCCGCCGGCAGCGTCGTCTGACCGGCCGCCGGCGTTGCAAAAGCCGCCATCGCCGCGACCAGCCCGTGGTGTAAAACGCCACACCGCGTCGAGGAGATCGTTGAGAAGAATCATGGCCGCTTTGAGGTGCGCCGCTGCGATGCTTTCGACCAGGGGTCGCCTCAGAAAACGGAAAAAATCGTACGGCAAGCCGGAACCGCCGAAACTTCCGCCTTGAGTTGTACGGCAATTGGCCGTACGATTGCATCAGGAGGACAAAACCATGCCCGTCACCATCTCTACCGCCCGTCTCGAAGCCCGAATCAGCACCGATCTGCATTCGATGCTCAAGCGTGCCGCTGAACTTCAAGGCCGCACCATGACCGATTTCGTGGTGTCCGCCGTCCAAGACGCCGCGCAACGCGCCATCGAGCAGGCGGAAGTTATCCGTCTCTCGCTGGCCGATCAGGAGTGCTTTGCACAAGCGCTGCTGTCGCCGCCGCAACCGGCTCCAGCTCTGGAACGTGCCTTTGTCCGTCGCAGCAAGCTCTTGCGCGCTGAATGAGCAGCGCACCGTTCCGGCTCGCGCCGCTTGATGCCGAGCATGACCGCGCCGCGTTCAACAGCGATTCGGAGCCGCTGAACCGCTACCTGCACGAGCAAGTCACCCAAGACGTTCGCCGCCGCGTGGCTGCCTGTTTCGTGGCCTTGGCAGATGGGTCGCGCATCGCCGGCTACTACACCTTGGCCTCGGCAAGTCTGCTGCTGGCCGATCTTCCGTCCAGCAGCGGCAAGAAACTGCCGCGCTATCCGACCGTGCCAGCCGTTCGTATGGGCCGCTTGGCTGTCGATCAGGCTTTCAAGGGCCGGGGTCTAGGCGGTGCGCTATTGGCTGATGCGCTCGACCGTACCGCCCGTTCGGAGATTGCCGCCTTCGCCCTGATGGTGGACGCCAAGGACGAGGCGGCAGCGACTTTCTACCAGCATCACGGCTTCATTGCCTTGCCAGACTCGCCGCTTACCCTGTTCTTGCCGCTGGCAACCGTCCAGCGTTCTTGAAACTCGCCGTTCCAAGCCGTTTGAACCGAGAACGGTTTTCGACAGTCATGATCGGCACGCTGCGCAGTATTTATCGTCAAACGGGATGCCCGAGCATTTCATTAACCCCCCCCGGTCAGGCGCCGGGGGTTGGTCAAGCAAGGGCGTTGAATCGCCCTGAGCCTTACTTCCAGTTCGCGGCAATCAGCGGATTCAACGCCGTTTGATACGCCGTCGGCAGCGTCGTCTGACCGGCCGCCGGCGGAGCAAAAGCCGCCATCGCCGCAACCAGCGCATCCACCTGGGTGTCGAGCAACTTCTTGCCGTCCGCCGTCTTGAACTGCTCGACGTGGTAAGCGCTACCCGCGTACCAGTTCTTGAAGGTGCTCTTGTCGCTGGTGCCGATAATGCTCAACTCAAGATCGCTACCCACACGGCGCAGCCACAACTGGCTGGCAGTGACGCCGGCGGCGACGGAAAGCACATCAACGTTTCCGACAATGGTGTCGTAGTCGCTGATCACGTCCGCCCCGGCACCGCGGCCGAACAGGTAGGTATCGTTGCCTGCGCCACCGTTCAAGGTATCGGCTCCGGCGCCCCCGTTCAGGGTGTCTGCCCCCGCCCCGCCGTTCAAGGTATTGCTGGCCGCGTTACCGGTCAGCACATTGTTCAGCGTATTGCCGGTGCCGTTGATCACCGCCGTGCCGGTCAAAGTCAGGTTTTCGACGTTGGCCGCCAACGTGTGGGTGACACTCGACTGAACGAGATCGGTGCCGGCATTGGCCGCTTCGGTCACCACGTCGCCAACGTTGTCGACGACATAGGTGTCGTTGCCCAGTCCGCCGATCAGCGTATCGATACCCAACCCGCCATTGAGCGTGTCTGCCCCTGCGCCGCCGTCCAACGTATTGCCGGCGGCGTTACCGATTAGCACGTTGTTGAGCGCGTTGCCAGTGCCGTTGATCGCCGCCGTCCTGGTCAAAGTCAGATTCTCGACGTTGGCTGCCAACGTGAGCGTGACACTCGACTGAACGGTGTCCGTACCGGCGCTTGCCGCTTCAGTCACCACGTCGCCGACATTGTCGACGACGTAGGTGTCGTTGCCCAGCCCACCAATCAAGGTATCGGCACCCACCCCGCCGTTCAGCGTATTGCTGGCCGTGTTGCCCGTCAGCACGTTGTTCAGCGTATTGCCAGTGCCATTGATCGCCGCCGTCCCCGTCAAAGTCAGGTTCTCGACATTGGCCGCCAACGTGTGGGTGACACTCGACTGAACGAGATCGGTGCCGGCGCTGACCGCTTCGGTCACCACGTCGCCGACGTTATCGACGAGATAGGTGTCGTTGCCCAATCCGCCAATTAAGGTATCGGCACCAACGCCTCCGTCCAGTGCGTCGTTCCCGGCACCGCCTTGAAGGTTGTCGTTTCCTGCATAGCCGTTGAGCGTGTCATCGCCCACGCCGCCGATCAGGGTATCGGCATTGGCGGTGCCATTGAGCGTGAGATTGGCCGAGGTGACAACGATATCGAAGACGTCGCTGGTGCTCAATCCACCGCTGTCGGTCGCCACCAGACGGACGCTGATCGTTCCGGCGGTTGCCGGCGTTCCCTGAAAAACCCGCGCCACGGGATCGAAGGTCAACCACCCCGGCAAGGGCGAGCCGTCGGCCAGTTGGGCGCTGTAGGTGAGCGCATCGCCGACATCGCTATCGGCGAAGGCATTAGCCGGAATCGTCAGCGCCAGAGAGACGCCTTGCGTGGCGGCCACATCGTCAAGCGTATAGCTGAGAACCGGCGCGTCGTTGATGTTGGCGATCGTCAGCGCGAAAGTTTGCGTCGCCGTGAGCCCCACCCGGTCGATGGCCGTGACCTTGAGATTCAGGCTGCCGACATCGCCATTGGTCGGCAGTCCCGACAAAGTGCGCGTCGCGGCATCAAAACTCAGCCACGCCGGCAGCGCCGATCCGTCGGCCAGCGTGAGACGGTAACCGAGCGTGTCGCCGGCGGCGATGTCGAGATCGTCAAAGGCACTCGCCGGCACAACGAAGCTGAACCCCTGTCCCTGTGTTGCGTTTTGGCTGTCAATGGCACTGCCAATGGTCGGTGCGCGATTGTTGACGATTCGGACAATGTCGGCGGTGTTCCACACCGTGCCGTCGTCAAACCTAACCTGTTGCACCGGGTTATAGACGTTGGCCGGGTCGTCGTTGAGGAAGAAAGCGTTGATGGTGATTTTGTCGGTGGTGCCGGCGATGGAGAGCACTAGGTCTGAACCGAAGCGAGACATAACGATCTCGCCCGGCGTTACGCCAGCCTTGAACTGCAGGATATTGAGTTTGCCCGCCGTCGTGTCGCACACGCCATTGACATTATCCTGACCTTCGCCCTTGCCGAAGAGATAGACGTTGTTCCCCGTCCCGCCGTCCAGCGTGTCGTTGCCGATGCCACCGTCGAGGGTGTCGGCGCCGGCAGCACCAGTCAGGGTATTGCTGGCACCATTTCCCGTCAGCACGTTATTGAGGTTGTTGCCAGTGCCGTTGGTGGAAGAGCTTCCCGCCAGTATTAGATTTTCCAGATTGACACCCAGAATCCATGTGACATCACTAATCACGGTATCAGTGCCGGCGTTGCTCCCTTCGGATACGGTGTCAAGTGTGCTGTTGACCAAATAGGTATCGTTGCCGTCATTGCCTTCCAGATAGTCGTTGCCGGCGCCGCCGTCGAGGAGATCGTCACCGGCGTTGCCGCGCAGGTCGTCGTCACCGTCGCCCCCGAACATGCGGTCGGTGCCATCGCCGCCGCGCAGCTGATCGTTGCCGCCCAGACCGTACAGGACGTCCGGCCCACCATTGCGGCCATGAACCGTGTCATTCCCGCTGCTGCCGTTGACGGTCACTTCCTGAGCCAGAAGCGTGGCGCGATCCCAG
>CAJBDJ010000012.1 GCA_903951825.1 uncultured Pseudomonadota bacterium | reverse complement strand
GCAGCCAAAACCCCGATACGGAGCCCAAAAACCGGCTGAAATCCGGTTTCAAGGCGCCACAAGGGGTTTCAAATGTTCGATTCATGTTTGTCAGAATTCGATTGCCGGAGGCGTCAGGGGAAAATTCAACAACCTGTTAGATTCGTCGCCCCCCGCTGTTGAGCGCGGCTTGGGGCGAGATCGGCCGGCGCCTCTCGTGGTTGGCGGTCGGCAGTATAATCTCGCGCTTATTTCAAGGACGCCGAGCCCAGCCCATGCAGGAAAAATACGCCCCCGCCGAGATCGAACGCAGCGCCCAGTTACACTGGGATACCACCGGGGCGGCGCGTGCCGTCGAGGATGCCGGCAAGCCCAAGTATTACTGTTTGTCGATGTTTCCGTACCCGTCGGGCAAGTTGCACATGGGGCATGTCAGAAACTACACCATCGGCGATGTCCTTTCGCGCTTTCACGCCATGCAGGGCTATAACGTCCTGCAGCCGATGGGATGGGACGCTTTCGGAATGCCGGCGGAAAATGCCGCGCTGGCCAACAACGTGCCGCCGGCCGCCTGGACTTACTCGAATATCGATTACATGCGTGCGCAGCTCAAGTCGCTCGGCTTTGCCATCGACTGGGAGCGCGAATTTGCCACCTGCACGCCCGCGTATTACCGCTGGGAGCAGTGGTTGTTCACCCGTCTTTATGAAAAGGGGCTGGTTTACAAAAAGCTCGGTAGCGTCAATTGGGATCCGGTTGATAACACGGTGTTGGCCAATGAGCAGGTCATCGACGGCCGCGGCTGGCGCTCCGGCGCGTTGATTGAAAAGCGCGAGATTCCCATGTACTACATGAAGATCACCGCTTACGCCGAGGAACTGCTGAGCGAACTCGACAACCTGCCGGGCTGGCCGGAGCAGGTGCGGCTGATGCAGAAAAACTGGATCGGCAAGAGTACCGGCGTGCGTTTCGCCTTTCCGCTGGCCGATGGCGGCGATGACAAGCTCTGGGTGTTCACCACCCGCGCCGACACCGTCATGGGCGTCACTTTTGTTGCCGTGGCTGCCGAGCACCCGCTGGCCACGCGTGCCGCGCTCAACAACCGGGAGCTGGCCGACTTTATCGAGACTTGCAAGCAGGGCGGCGTTGCCGAAGCCGACATCGCAACGATGGAAAAGAAGGGCATGGCGACCGGCATCTACGTCACCCACCCGCTGACTGGCGAAGCGATTGAAGTCTGGGTCGGCAACTACGTTTTGATGAGCTATGGCGATGGTGCCGTGATGGGCGTTCCGGCGCATGACGAGCGCGACTTTGCGTTTGCCCTGAAATACCGGCTGCCGATCCGCCAGGTGATCGCGGTCGCCGGCGAGCCGGCGTTCAGCGATGAAACCTGGGCTGACTGGTATGCCGACAAGCAGCGTGGCCGATTGATCCATTCCGGCAAATACGATGGTCTTGGCTGCGAGGCCGCGGTTGATGCGATTGCCGCTGATCTCACGGCCAGGCATCTCGGCGAGAAAAAGACGCAGTTCCGCCTGCGTGACTGGGGGATTTCCCGGCAGCGTTACTGGGGCTGCCCGATTCCGATCATTCACTGCCCGACTTGCGGCGACGTGCCGGTGCCCGACGAGCAATTGCCGGTAGTGTTGCCGGAAAGCGTCGAGATTACCGGCGCCGGCTCGCCGCTGGCCAAGATGCCCGAGTTCTACGAGTGCCAATGCCCGCGCTGCGGCGGCGACGCCCGGCGCGAAACCGACACGATGGATACTTTTTTCGAGTCGTCCTGGTATTTTTTGCGCTACGCCTGCCCGGACAACACCGCGGCCATGGTCGACGAGCGTGTCGCCTACTGGTGCTCAGGCGGCATCGACCAGTACATCGGCGGCATCGAGCATGCCATCCTGCATTTGTTGTATTCGCGCTTCTTCACCAAGCTGATGCGCGATGTCGGCCTCATCGGCGATTTGGGCGAACCGTTCGCCAACCTGTTGACGCAGGGCATGGTCGTCGCCCCGACCTTCTACCGCGACCTCGAAGGTGAAGAAAATCGCGGCAAAAAGCAGTGGATCAACCCGGCCGATGTCGATGTCGTCACCGACGAACGCGGCCGCCCGACCGGCGCCACCCTGAAGGCCGACGGCCTGCCGGTGATCATCGGCGGCAGCGAAAAAATGTCGAAGTCGAAAAACAACGGTGTCGACCCGCAGGCGCTGATCGACCGCTACGGCGCCGACACGGCTCGCCTGTTCATCATGTTCGCAGCGCCGCCCGACCAGTCGCTGGAGTGGTCCGATGCCGGCGTCGAGGGCGCCTACCGCTTTTTGCGCCGCTTGTGGAAAACCACCTACGACCACGTTCAGGCCGGCCTCGTCGCCACCCAGGCGGTGCCCGATTCGCTGTCGTCCGCCCAGGCCGACCTGCGCCGCAAGCTGCACCAGACCATCGGTAAAGTCAGCGACGACTACGGCCGCCGCAAGCAGTTCAACACGGCGATTGCGGCGGTGATGGAACTGCTCAATGCCTATGACAAATCGCCGCTCGACGATGCCGCTGGCCGCGCGCTGGCGCAGGAAACGCTGGAAAGCATCGCCCTGCTGCTCTTCCCCATCGTCCCGCACTGCGCCCAGGCGCTTTATGCCGCACTCAAACCGGGGCTCGATGCCGGCCGCCAGCCGTTTCCGAAAGTCGATCCCGCGGCACTCAAGCAGGACGAAATCGAACTCATGGTGCAGGTCAACGGCAAATTGCGCGGCGCCATTCGCGTGGCTGCCGAAGCTGAGCGGGCGAGCATCGAGGCGGCCGCGCTGGCCTGCGACGGTGCTGTCAAGTTCATGGAGGGCAAGCCGCTGAAGAAGCTGGTCGTCGTCCCTGGCCGCCTCGTCAATATTGTGGTCTGAGGTTCACCATGCCGATCTCCCGCCGCCGCCTGCTCGCCCTTTTACCTACCCTGACGCTCGCCGCTTGCGGCTTTCAGTTACGCGGGACGAAAAGTGGCAACCTCCCCTACAAGACGATATTCATCGCTTTGCCGGAGACTTCCGATGTCCGCATCTGGCTCGAACGCTACATCAACGCGGCAAACAGCAGCACGATAGTTGATGCCCCCCAGCTGGCCGAGGCGACCTTCCAGCAACTCAGCGACAGCCGCCAAAAGACGATTCTCAGCGTCAACGCCCAGGGTCGCGTGCGCGAATATCGCCTGCAATTGACCTACAGCTTTCGCTTGATCAACGCCAAAGGCCAGGTGCTCGTTGCGCCGAACGAGATCAGCCTGTCGCGCGACATCACCTTCGACGACTCCAACGTGCTGGCCAAAGATCTTGAAGAAAACCTGCTCTGGCGTGACATGACCAACGACTTGGTCAATCAGATCATGCGCCGCCTGAGCATCATCAAGCCGCGAAACCCGGACGTGGAAGACGACGAGTAATGCTGCTCAAGGGCGAGCAACTGGCCGCTCACCTCGAACGTGAGCTGCGTCCGCTGTACATCGTTTATGGCGACGAGCCCTTGCTGGTCATTGAAGCCGCCGACGCAATCCGCGCCAGGGCGCGCCAGCACGGCTACAACGAGCGCGAGGTGTTGACCGTTCTGGCGCAATTCGACTGGGGTCAGCTACTCGCCGCCGGCGGCAATTTGTCGCTGTTCGGCGACAAAAAACTGATCGACCTGCGGATTCCGACCGGCAAGGTCGGCAAAGAGGGCAGTGCTGCCCTGCAACAATGGTGTCAACACCTGTCGCTGGACAACCTACTGCTGATTACGCTGCCCGAACTCGATTGGCGCGAAGAAAAGTCCGCCTGGTTCACCGCCCTGCTCAATGCCGGTGTCGCCATCAAACTGCAGGCGCCACCGCTCGCCGAACTGCCCGGCTGGATCGCCGGCCGCTTGCGTCGCCAGCAGCAAAGCGCCGACCTTGACAGCCTCAAATTCATTGCCGAACGGGTTGAGGGCAACCTGCTCGCGGCGCATCAGGAAATCCAGAAACTTGCCCTGCTTTACCCCGCCGGTGCTGTGAGCAACACGCAGATTCGCGATGCGGTGCTCAATGTCGCCCGCTACGATATCGACGGCCTGCGCGAGGCCTTGCTGGCCGGCGACCTCTCCCGCCTCGCGCGCACTTTGGACGGCCTGATGCACGAAGGCGAAGCGCCGCCGCTGGTGCTCTGGGCGATGAGCGAGGAGATACGCGCCTTGACGGTGATACGCAGCGGCATGGACAGCGGCAAATCGAGCGACTTGCTGCTCAAGGAGGCTCGCGTCTGGGGGCCGCGGGTGGCGCCGGTCAAAAAAGCCCTGAATCGGCTATCGACCGCAACGCTTGAGGCCGCCTTGCAACATGCGGGAAAAATTGACTTGCTGGCCAAGGGAATCGGCCGGGGAAACATCTGGGAAGAATTTCTGCGCCTGGGAATGCGCCTGAGCGCCGGCGCCCGCTAAGGTTCAGGGCGCCGTCTTCGTTTCTGCCTGCGGCTCAGACACGCCTTGGTCGGGCGCAACGTCTTCCCACAGACAGGCTTGTTCACAACTCATGTGATGCAGGCTATTTTTGCTGGTTTCGGTCACCAGACATTCACCTTGGCACGTTTCGTCCACCACCACCACCAGCGCTTCCAGATCAACCTGGCGCTCGCCGCTCCAAAAACTGCAGGTGGCACATACCTTGACCTCGGTCGGTAGAATCAATTTTTCAGCCATTTGAACCTCTAATGAAAGACCATGTTACCGGAGCGGGTAGGAGTTTAGCCGCTTCCGGAAGTTCCCGGCAATTTCGCTCGCTATAATCGCTTTTTACGCCCCGAATTGAACATCATGGACATCAAAGACTACATGCAAGCCGTCGGTCGTCAGGCGCGCAACGCCGCTCGGCGCACGGCAATGGCGACCACCGCCGAAAAAAATGCCGCATTGCTGCACATTGCCGCGGCCATTCGCCGTGACAAGGCGGCACTCCTCGCCGCCAACCAGGAAGACCTCGCCGCCGCCCGCGCCGCCGGTCTCGAAGCCGCCATGCTCGACCGCCTGACGCTCTCCGACAAGGGCGTAGACCAGATGGCCGACGGCGTCGAGCAAGTCGCCAAACTGCCCGACCCGATTGGCGAAATGGGCGAATTCAAGTTCCGGCCATCCGGCATTCAAATCGGCAAGATGCGCGTGCCGCGGGGTGTCGTCGGCATCATTTATGAGGCGCGGCCGAATGTGACTGCCGATGCGGCCGCCTTGTGCCTGAAATCCGGCAATGCGGCGATTTTGCGGGGCGGTTCGGAAGCCATCCGCTCCAACCGGGCGATTGCCGCGCTGATCGAGGAAGGTCTGCAAGCCGCCGGCCTGCCCGCCGAGTGCGTGCAGGTGATCGCCACCACCGAGCGCGCAGCGGTGGGTGAATTGATCACCATGCGCGAATTTGTCGATGTCATCGTCCCGCGCGGCGGCAAGGGGCTGATTGCCCGCCTGCTGGCCGAATCGCGGGTGCCGATGATCCAGCATCTCGACGGCAACTGCCATGTTTACCTCGAAACAGGCGCCGACCCGGCGAAGGCGCTGAAGATCGTCGAAAACGCCAAGACACAGCGTTACGGCACGTGCAACACCGCCGAATCGCTGCTCGTCGACCGCAGCGTCGCTGCCACGCTGCTGCCGCCGATCGCCGCCATGCTCCGCGCCAAAGGCGTTGAAATCCGCGGCTGTGCCGAAAGCTGCGCGCTCATCAAGGAAGCCGTCGCGGCGACCGACGCCGATTACTACACCGAGTTTCTGGCGCCGATCATCTCGCTGAAAATCGTTGCCGATATCGACGAAGCCATTGCCCACATCAACCAGTATTCGTCGCACCATACCGAGGCCATCGTCACCGACAACCACCCGAAAGCCATGCGCTTCCTGCGTGAAGTGGATTCAGCTTCGGTCATGATCAACGCCTCGACACGCTTCGCCGACGGCTTCGAGTACGGTCTCGGCGCCGAAATCGGCATTTCCACCGACAAAATCCACGCCCGCGGCCCGGTCGGACTGGAAGGGCTGACCAGCCAGAAGTGGATTGTTCTCGGCGACGGCCACGTGCGCGGCTGACCCTTCATTTTGTCGCCATCAATCAGGAGCCTGGCATGACCATCGACTGGACACCCGATCTCGATACTGGGATTGGCGTCATCGACGACCAACACCGGCGCATTGTCGACTTCATCAACGATCTCGAAGTCGCGCAGGTGATGAAGAATCCAAAGCAGATCAGACGGGTGATTGACGATTGCGTCGATTACACCTTGTCGCACTTCGCTTTTGAGGAAAGCCTGCAGGAAGAGGCGGGCTACCCTTACTGCAAGCCGCACAAAAAGGTTCATGAGTTATTCACGCGCCGGGTTTCGGAATATCAGGAACGCCTCGATCTAGGTGACGATGTTTCCGAAGAACTCCATGCGATGCTCTCGCGCTGGCTGGTCAATCACATCAAGCGCGATGATGCCGACTACGTTGGCGTCATTCGCGCCAATAGGGCGAACCTGATCAAGGAGCAAGAAGAGGCGCCGGAAGCCGCCGGCTGGTTCCGCCGCTTCTTCAAAAAATCATGAACAAACCTGCCTTCAACTGGCTCGACCCGCTGCTGCTCGACAGCCAGTTGGCAGCCGACGAGCGGCAAGTGCGCAACGCGGCACGCGATTTCGCCCGCAAAGCGCTCAAGCCGCGCATCCTCGCGGCCTTTCGCAACGCCACGACCGAGCCGGAAATTTACCGCGAGATGGGCGCCATGGGGCTGCTTGGCGCGACGCTGCCGCCGGCCAGCGGCGGCGCCGGGTTGAACTACGTCGCCTACGGCCTGATCGCCCGCGAACTCGAATATGTGGATTCGGCCTACCGCACGCTCTTGAGCGTGCAATCTTCGCTGGTCATGCTGCCGATTGCCGAATTCGGCAGTGCCGAGCAACAGCAAACCTACCTGCCGAGGCTGGGGCGCGGCGAATTGATCGGCTGTTTCGGTCTCAGCGAACCCGACTCCGGCTCCGACCCGGCGAGCGCCACAACGCGGGCGCGCAGCATTGCCGGCGGCTGGAAGCTGACGGGCTGCAAACGCTGGATCACGAATTCGCCGATCGCCGATATTTTTATCGTCTGGGGTAAGGACGATGAAGGCGTCTTGCGCGGTTTCATCCTCGAAAAAGGCATGGCCGGACTGTCGGCGCCGGTCATCCATGGCAAACAGGGTATGCGTGCCTCGGTGACCGGCGATATCGTCATGGATGAGGTCTTTGTCCCGAGCGCCAACCTGCTACCCCTGGCCAGCGGCCTGAAGAGCCCGTTTACCTGTCTCAACTCGGCGCGTTACGGCATCGCCTGGGGTGCCCTCGGTGCCGCTGAAGCCTGCTGGCACACGGCGCGCGAGTACACGCTCGCACGGCGCCAGTTCGAGCGCCCGCTGGCCGCCAACCAGCTTGTCCAGAAAAAACTGGTCGACATGCAGACGGAAATCACCCTCGGCATTCAGGCCGTATTGCGCCTCGGCCGGATGATGGACGACGGCAGCGCAACGCCGGAAATTATCTCGATGATGAAGCGCAACTCCTGCGGCAAGGCCTTGGAAATCGCCCGCAACGCCCGCGACATGCTCGGCGGCAACGGCATTTGCGACGAATTCGGCATCATCCGCCACCTCGTCAACCTGGAAGTCGTCAACACCTACGAAGGGACGCACGACATCCACGCCTTGATCCTCGGCCGCGCACAAACGGGGATTTCGGCCTTTTGACGAAGGCGGCACTTGCGCCACAGACCATCACCAGGAGAAGAGATGCGCGAATATCAGGCAATCATCGCTGCCCCCGGCTTCGCCCTCGGCGTACGCTGCACTGACGAGTTCATCACCGGCATCGACTTTCTCGCGGCGCAACCCGCGCAAGCCGCCAGGACACCGCTGGCCGTTGCCGCAGAACATCAATTACGCGCCTACCTGACCGATCCGACCCTGATCTTCAACCTGCCTGCAGACGCCGGTGGGACGCCTTTCCAGCGCCGTGTCTGGGAGTGCATTACGGCGATTCCGGCGGGACGAACAGCAACCTATGGCCAACTCGCCAAAGCCCTCAACAATGCCCCGCGGGCCGTCGGTCAGGCCTGCGCCGCCAATCCCCTGCCGCTGCTGGTGCCCTGCCATCGTGTTATCGCCAGCAGCGGGGTCGGCGACAAAAAACTCGGCGGCTTTGCCGGCGCCCGCGGCGGCCTGCTGCTCGACATCAAGCGCTGGCTGCTGACCCATGAAAACCGCCAATTCACCGACCCGCGCTGCTGATCTCGCCGAAGTCGACCACTTCTGCGACGCGCTCTGGCTGGAAGACGGCCTCGCCAAAGCAACGCTCGACAGCTACCGCAGTGATCTCGGCCGCCTCGCGCTATGGCTTGCCAATCACGCCGCCGAAGCCTTGCTCGACCTGCGCGAAACGACGCTCACGGCCTTTATTGCCGACCTCTCGCGGCGCACCCGCGCCAGTTCGCAAGCCCGCTACTTATCGACCCTGCGCCGCTTTTACCGCTGGCAACTCGGACGCGGCCGGATCAGCGTCGATCCGACCCTGAAACTGACCAACCCGGTGTGCCCGTCGCGGCTGCCCAAGGTCATGTCGGAAAACCAGGTCAGTCACCTGCTCACCGCCCCCGATCTCGACACCCGACTTGGTCTGCGCGACCGTGCCATGCTCGAAACGCTCTACGCCAGCGGCCTGCGCGTCTCCGAGCTGGTCAATCTGAAAATTCATGAAGTCAGCTTCACCGAAGGCGTCCTCCGCGCCCTCGGCAAAGGCAGCAAGGAGCGCCTGGTGCCGCTCGGCGAGCAAGCTATCGACTGGCTGCGTCGCTACCTCACCGAAGGCCGCCCGGAGATTCTCAAGGGTCGCCAGAGCGAAGCCCTGTTCGTCACTGCCCGCGGCGGCGCGATGACCCGCCAGGCTTTCTGGCAACTGATCAAACGCTACGCGCCGGGAGCCGGTATCGACCCGGCCAAACTCTCGCCGCACGTCTTGCGCCACGCCTTCGCCACACACCTGCTCAATCACGGCGCCGATCTGCGCGTGGTGCAACTGCTGCTCGGCCATGCCGATATTTCGACAACGCAGATTTACACCCACGTCGCCCGCGAACGACTCAAAGCGTTGCACGCCACACATCATCCGCGCGGTTAGATCAGCCAAAAAATTGCCCGGCGTTCTAGAATGTCGGGAGCCAACCCCACCTGTCAGGACTGCGATGTTTACTGCCCCGTTCGAACGTATCAAATTACTGGTCAAGAATATTCAAACGCTGGAAGACAAGCTGATGAACACGCGCTTCCTGCCGATGTCCGAGCAACAGAAAATTCATGCCGAGATCAAGAAACTCAGGGATGAAATGGACAAGCTGGAGCGTCGCACGCGCAAATCATGAACGCCTCTTGAGCCAATCCACCGATGATCAAACACGAAAACACCCCCGAAACGCCGGCCACAAAATTCCTCAAGGCGCAGCAGGTCGCGTTCTCCAGCCATCTGTACGCCTATGAAGAACACGGCGGAACGCAAGTCTCGGCACGCGAACTGAATGTTGCCGAACACGCGGTCGTCAAAACACTGGTTTTCGAGGATGAGAACGCGCAGCCGCTGCTCGTCCTGATGCACGGCGACTGCAAGGTGTCCACCCGGGAACTGGCGCGCCAGATCGGCTGCAAAAAAATCGAACCGTGCAAACCAGAGGTCGCCACCCGTCACACCGGCTTTCTGGTCGGCGGCACCAGCCCGTTCGGTACCCGCAAGCAGCTCCCGGTTTATCTCGAAAAAAGCATCCTCGATCTGCCGTTGATCTACATCAACGGTGGCAAAAGAGGCTTTCTCGTCGGCGTTCATCCGCACGACATCGTCCGCGTCCTGCAGCCAAAAATCGTCGCCGTTGCCGTCAGCAAACCAACATCGCCGACCGCCTGAGCAGACCATATTCATGGACTTCCCCTTTCGAACGAATGATTGGGTGTGGAAACTCAATCATGGCAGCAACCGCTGCCGGCGGCTTACGTTGCTCATTCGGGAAGGGGAAGTCCCTTTCATTCGTTAGGAGGCCTATGAAACGTATCGTTACGTTGGTTGCGATATTTGCCACACCATACGCACACGCCGATTGCTTGGACAAGTGGCTAGATTACAGATCGTCAAAGTTGTACTTGTCCATCGATTACAGCGAGGGCTGTTACCAGGGGGAAGTGATAATCAACTTCTCAAAATTCTCCAAGGATGACCCGCACTGGCCTTCCCCGCAATCACGCTGGAGATCGGTTCCCTTTGATCGCGAATGTCCGTCGAGCAAGGTTGGGAAGGACGGCGAGACTATTGAGTTTAGCTGTCGCAACGATGGGATATCTCCTTTAGCTGGAGCGACTTACCGGTACAAGGTAGTCAAAGCGAATTACCGGTGCGATGATGGAAGCATCCCGCTGCCCGACCGCTCATTTATATGCATTCGTGGCTGTACTCCTACTGTGCCACGAAGACTGGAGGGACAATATAGTGAAGGTACTTGCTGATAGCGCTCGCCGGCCTCCTAACGATTAGAAACTGGGCTACAAGCGTAGGCAGAGTCGAATGCGGCCCAACGGCGCTCAACCTCTCTCCCTTCGGTCGCTGGGACGCGCCTTCGGCGCGCCCCTTAGCTCACCGACGCAGCGGTTGGCCCAGCCGGGCAGTGCTTCAAGGTGAGCGCCAATTTCCCGGCGCAGGCGTTCAACCTTCTGCGGCAGGACAATGCCGAACTCGCTGATCAGTCCACGCAGGCGGTTGTAGAGCGCGGTGCGTTCTTCGATGAAGCCTTGCCGGGTGCGATGCAGGCAGAGAATGGCTTGCTGGTCGACATCCTTGACCGGTACGAAGCGCATGGTCGGCCGGGTGACAGCTTCACAGAGGGCGGCAGCATCGGCGGCATCGTTCTTGCCGCGCTTGCCGCTCATCCGGTAGGGCGCCACGAACTTGGGGGCCATCAGTTTGACGGTGTGACCGAAGCGACTGAATTCTCTCGCCCAGT
>CAJBDJ010000011.1 GCA_903951825.1 uncultured Pseudomonadota bacterium | reverse complement strand
TGTCCATGTTTCGCCGCGCGTCTGTGCTGTCCTCCGCGCTTCGGGCGCTACGCGCCCTCATCGCTCCGGCCAGCACAGACGCGCAAAACAAACAGCCAAAGAATTTACAGAAGGGATGTTGCACTAACGGGTGACCAGCAGGATCGATTCAGTCGATGGGCAAAAAGCTTGCAGAGAATGGGGAAGCCCTTGTAGTTGAGCTGACGGGCGCTGCGCGGGTTGAGCGCTGGGTTAGTGATCGGGTCGCGGCCGCAAATCGCCCCGAAGAAACAGCAATTCCTCGTGTGTTTCACGCGTCATGGTGAAAATTTACCTATATACAAATCAATCACTTAAGAGGTTTTTCTTGAGAGAGGTCATGATGACGAATCGCACCGTTGTACTACTGCCCAGGCTGTGTTTTCTAGTCGCCACTCAAAAATACCAACAACAAAAGGGAGCGGTGTTTTCATTGGACTGAAAATCTTGCGATCAATCACTACGGCATAGGCGGCCTTGTTGTCTCTTGTAGTGTAGAACTTAGTCTCGCCTACAACTGGTAGAGAGGGTGACCCAAGGTGTTGCGGCGCTCCAGCCCCTAACGCTTTTTCAATCCAGTCGGCCCAAAGATTTCGACATGGATAGGCGCTATTCGCCGTGGCTGCCTCTAAGAGGCTTGTGATTGTCAAGCTCAAAGATTCAGATGAGTGACCTTGCTGGTATCGAGCGCCAAAATACTTCGCTTCAACGTGCGGAAAGCGTTCAACATGGTGACCTATGTTCCATCTATTTTCAAAAGATAGATAGCTCGACGAAGCATGTAATTCGTAATCCTCCGCATCACTGATTCCATAAGTGACCCGGAAAAATGAGCGATCACGGGCGACTTCGTAATGAGCTGGAGCTGTGCGGAGCGTTTTGAATTGTGCTGGCAAATCCACCGAGGTGAAGGCCACATCACTAACTGCCTGTAAGTCACTTGGGTAGTGGCCGTTTTCAGTGCGGTATTTTTCGATCTTATCGATAACCGCCGAAAACCTTAGCTCTTGTTGGAGCAGAACCATTTCCAATTCGTTTTGAGATGGCTTACTGACGCCACAGCCAGCAAGAACCGCAACGACGACAAAGAATCTGCAGAGCCGCATGTGACCTCTAACGAATGAAAGGGACTTCCCCGTCCCGAATTAGCGGCGGAAGCCGCCGGCAGCGGTTACTGCCATGATTGAGTTTCCACGCTGAATCATTTGCTCGAAAGGGGCAGGGAAATTTTATAAATATTGTTTTAGGAACTATCCGCCGGGCCAAGTTGTTCGGGGCGCAAGCGGGGGGTGAAAAAGACGTCGGCTTGATCGGGGGCGACCATTTTCCCATGGTTGTCGACCAGCGCCTGTTCGGCATCATTCCAGCCGCGAACCCCGGTTTTCAATGAAAACGCGTTGTGATAACCAAGCAATTGCAAGGAATGAACGGCAAGAATGCTGCGGTAACCGGAGCGGCAAACCACAGCGATTTCCCGCTCGCGGGCGGCGGCCAGTTCGGGAATCGTCTCTTCGTAGCCCCAGTCACAGGCCGACTCCAGAATCCCGCGTGGCACGTTGATTGAGCCGGGAATGTGCATGGCATCGAATTCTGCCGGTTCGCGGACGTCGATAATCAGCAGTTCGGGGTTTTCCCGGCGACGGGCGGCGAGATCCCAGGGCATCCGTTCCCGAACTTCGGTGAGGCTGTCTTTTACCAGATCAAGAAATTTTTTCATTGTTTCCCGGCGCGTTGGCGAGTCTCGACCTGGAAAATTATTTCTTCCTGGCTTCGACCGGCAAGCCGGCTTCTTTCCATTCCGGGAGCCCGCCACGGAACCAGTAGACATTTTTCCAGCCAGCCCTGATCGCCATCAACGCTGATTTGTAGCTCTTCCAGCAGATCGTTCCGTCGCAATACATGATCAGCGCCTGGTTTTTGTCGGCGGGCAACTGGTTGAGTGAAAACTTGTCTTCAGCAGGATCAAAATCGACTTCCTTGGCGCTGCTCTCGCCGTAGGGGAGGTGAATGGCGCCCGGTACATGAGAGACGTCATATTCCTCGCCGACGCGAACATCGAATACCTTGATACCTTTTTCGATCATCGTCTTGGCCTCCGCCGCCTTGATCGTCGTGGCGCCCGGCAAAGCGTTAGGCGTGGTGTTGAGCATCGTCGCAATGCCTTTGAAATCGGCGCCGCTGGCGGCATTCATGGTGAGTTTGAGGCCATTGTTTTTTTTCAGGTCATTCACCAGTTTTTGCTGCAGCGCCACGGAGATCGTCGCACTGTTGACCGACATCGCCCGCAGCGGCACCGGTGCGCCATTGAGCACAATGCGGCCGCCGTTGCTGGCGACCCATGCCTTGGCCTCGTCGCTGGTGGCGACGGCAAGGTCGTAAGAGCCAATTTTCAGCCCGTATAGCGGCACCCCGGGAACGTTGTGAAACCTGATGCGGGCGAAGTCCGCCTTGGCCAGGCCGCGGCTGTTGATTTCGCTGCGTGCCATGCCGCCGATCAAAGACTCGTAGTCCGGGAGGCCAAGGCGCGCCGCTGATTTCGCGCTCAGCGAGCCTGTGTAATTGGGGCTGGCGACAAAGGCCAGTGCAATGACTTCATCGGTCTTCAGAATCGGCTCGTACTTGTATTTGGTGATGTTGGCGATCACGTGCGCCGGCCCGAAGACGATGTCAAGCGATCCGTCACGGGCTTGCTTGATGGCCGCGAAGGCTCTGGTGAAGTATTGAATCCGAACCGGCTCGCCGAGCGCTTTTTCGACTTCTGCGGCTAAGCTGCGATAGCGTGCATCGGTATTCGAATGGGTAATTGGCTCGTTTTGGTCGAGGACGACGCCAAGATTGATGGGTGCTGCCGATACGGTTGCTGAAATCAGAAGCAGAAACAAAGTAACCACACGGATCATTGGGATTCCCGGTAACAGGTTGAGGTTATGACAAGGCGGCAAGTATGTCGACTCGTGGCATTCAGGTCAAACATCTGAGGTGGGCGCAAGCGCTCAAAGCCGCCTGACGAGGTGGAAGTAACTGCCTTGCATCAACGCATTCGATGCATTGCGAGTCCAAAACCGAAAGGCAATTCTGATCAACCGACTGGGAGGGCGAGATGCGTTAGCAGTCCATCAAGCTGAGCATCCTTGACAGATTGGGTTTGTCCAACAGAGGAGGGGCGGCCAGGCTCAAAAAGCAAAAAGCCCAGTCAAAGACTGGGCTTTTTGCTTGATTTTTATGGCTCCCCGACCTGGGCTCGAACCAGGGACCTACGGATTAACAGTCCGGCGCTCTACCGACTGAGCTATCGAGGAATCGAAGGCATGATTATATGTCTGTAACGCTCACTGGTCAAGCAAACAGAGGGATGCGCTGATAAAATATGGATCATGGATACTAACCTTGTTTTCGTAAAGACGCCTATTGGCGATGAGGCGATTCGCCAAAGCACCCGTGTTGTCAAAAGAAATCTGCGCATGGTTCTGGTACAGGTGGATGGCAAGCTGACGGTTGCGGAATTGAGTGCCAAAGTCGGCAATCGCCAATTGGTTGAAATGGCGCTGCGTGAGTTGCAGGCGGGTGGGTTTATTGCGCCGACGCTGGAGGGGGTCTCCGTCTGGGAGGAGGGGGCGCGACTGGCGCAGAGCAATTCGGCGCCACAGTTTTCGGACTTTCCGGCGCCCGGTGTGCCTGAAAAAGCTCCGCCAAACAGCGGTTATTCCATGGCAATGGCGAGTAGTTTTTCCACTTTTGGCAAATCCGCGTCAGCTATCAATCGCCCCTTGCCGCAACCAGAGAGCCTTCGTGAGGCGCCTTTTATTGCTGAAACCAGGGAAATTTCGCCTCCCCGCCAGGCTTTTTCCAGGGGCACTTTCAGCTTGCTTGCGGTGATTGTATTTTCTTCAATCAGTTTGCTAATGCTCTTTTTTTTCCCTTACAGCAATTGGCGGCCATCGATTGAGATGGCCAGCAGCGAGTATCTGGGGATGCCGGTTCGGGTCGGGGCAATAAACCTCAAATTGTGGCCGAAGCCCGCCTTGGTACTTTCAGATATCAGGCTGGGCGATCGCGGCGAATCAAGTATCGAGTCGTTATCCTTACCGGCGCTGTCGCTCGTTGGGGGGGGCGTTCCCGAGTTTGAGCGGATCGAGATTTCCGGGGCTGTTTTTTCCGTTGATCGATTGCTCGATTTAGCATTTTTTTCGACTGAACCTCAGTCCCGACCCACTTTCCACCTTCATCGGCTGGATATTGAGCGGCTTGTGGTGAAGGCGGGCGATCTGGCACTTGATCTGAGCGGGTCGATTGTCTTGAGCAAGCAGGCAAGGGTGGAAAAAGCCGAGTTTGAGAATGCTGATCGAAGTATTCGCCTGGCTGCCGTACCGACGTCTTCCGGGCTTGCCTTATCCGTTGAGGGATATGCCTGGAAACCTTTGCCTCATCTGGCTTTGACCTTTAATTCATTGCAGGCCAAAGGGGTGCTTCAGCGGGGAAAGCTGGTTATCAAAAGTTTTGATACGGCGCTGCTGGGCGGCGTGGTCAAAGGCAGCTGGATGGTCGACTGGTCTGCCGGGCTGTCGATGGCGGGAGATGCCAGTCTGGCGCATTTGAATAGCAGCATGGTCGGCGCTACATTTGTACCAAAATTGCGGATCGAGGGCGATTTGAGCGGTGAACTGCGTTTGCGCGGCAGCGGGCCCGATAGCGCGGCGATGTTGGGCAACATTGACGCCGAAGTTGACGTAGAGATGATCAATGGTGTCATGCACGGCGTTGATCTCGGCGAAGCGGTTCGCCGCGGCGTCGGTTCGGCGGTGCGCGGGGGATCGACAAAGTTTGATCGGCTGACGGGAATCGTCAGCATCAAGCCGGGTAACGTCGATGTGCGGGCGATACAACTCACGGCCGGGATGTTGGCGGCCAATGGACGATTGTCGGCGAACAGCGAGCAAAACATCGTTGGCAGCCTGACTGTGTCATTGCAGACGTCGGTTGCCCCGCAGCGCTTGCCTGTCAAGCTGAACGGTGCCTTGCCCAATCTTTTCACCAGCGTGGGCGCCCGCTAAAACCTCTGCGTTTTTTGTTGGCTTAGCCGCCGGTCATCGACATGAAGCGAACGACCTGCGGTGCCTCCATTTGTTGTGTGAAATCATGGCCGAACGGCTTGATTCCCATGCTTTCGATGATGGCCTGACGCAGCGGCGCGTCGTCGTGCGGAAACTCGCGCAAAACGGGTAGCAGGTTGATTGCATCGTTTTGACCGAGGCAAGGGTACAGCTCGCCTTGGGCGGTGATTCGCACACGATTGCAGGTATCGCAGAAATTGTGGCTATGCGGCGAGATGAAGCCGATCCGCGATTCGTTGCCGGGAATGCGCCAGTAACGCGCCGGGCCGCCGGAAAGCTCGCTCGATGGCAGAAGTTCAAAGCGAGCGGAGAGAATGTCGCGCGTTTCTGCCGATGAAATATAGGTGTTGTTGCGCCCGTGAATCTCGCCGAGCGGCATTTCTTCGATAAAAGAAATGTCCAGCGCGCGGTCGACGGCAAACTGCACAAGATCGACAAATTCGTCATCGTTAACGCCGCGCATCGCTACAACATTCAGCTTGGTGCGCCTGAAACCTGCTGCCTGCGCCGCCGCTATGCCCGTGATTACTTTGCCGAGATCGCCAATCCGGGTAATCGCCCGGAAGCGATCGGGCTTCAGTGTGTCGAGACTGATATTCAGGCGCTTGACCCCGGCCGCCTTGAGCGGTGCGGCAAAGCGGGTCAATTGGGAGCCGTTGGTCGTCATCACCAACTGCTCAAGGCCGGGTAGGGCGCCGAGGCGCTCGATCAGCCACATCGCTTCCTTGCGTACCAGAGGTTCGCCGCCGGTGATGCGCAATTTGTTGACGCCGAGGCCGACAAAAACCGCCGCAACGCGCCAACACTCCTCCAGGCTCATCACTTGGTGACGCGGCAGGAAGGTCATTTCTTCGGCCATGCAATAGGAGCAACGGAAATCACAGCGGTCGGTGATCGAGAGGCGAACGTAGGTGATTCGTCGGCCGTATTTGTCGACCAGTGTTCCGGCCGGGTGATTGAGTTCGCCGGTGGCCAGCGACGGCTTGAAGTGACTCAGTGCGTCTGGGGTTTGATGCGGTTTCGGAGTGTCGTTTTGCATGGCTTGCCTGGTCAGGGTTTCCGGCTCAAAATGCCGCTGCCGTGCAGATGGGCGAGAGATTATCGGGTGCAGGCAGCAAGATAACAAATGGAGAGGTCAATGGTAAAAAAGTTCATTCTCGTCGGCACGCTGCTGATCACTCCCCTGGTGCTCGGTGCCTGCATGGCCGGGATCGTTCCCGCCGGGCCGGAGCGCGCCGAGGCCTTGCTCGACTCGACCGCCGGCAACTCCGTTTCCGGCAAGGTTTCGATGACTCAGACCAGCAAGCGACTGCGAGTGGTTGCCGAAGTTAGCGGCTTGCCCCCCGGTGCACATGCGATACGGATTCACGAAAAAGGCGATTGCAGCGCCCCCGATGCGAGTAGTGCCGGCGACTATTTCAGGCCGCCGGGGGTGCCCGACAGAAGTGATGATTTGCCGCAATTGGTTGCCAACCGGAAAGGTCTGGCCAAATTGGTGGTGTATATCGACCGGGCGGCGCTGCTCGAGAGCGAGATGAATATCATCGGGCGTAGCGTCGTCGTTCATGGGTTTACCGCTGAGCCACGAAATCCGCAGGCAAGTGGTACACGTCTGGCGTGCGGCGTCATCGTCAAAAAATAGTTCATTTCATTCATTGAGCACCAGCCGCCGGTAATCAAGGCGGGGCGCTTACTTGCGCGGCGCCTTGATCGGTTTGCCTTTGCCGCCGCGGTTGCCACGGCAGATTTCCAGACGTTCGCCCTTGAGCTTGCCGGCGGCACCGGCGACAACGGGAAAAATGGCATCCAGCGCCGTTTTACCGGGTGCCGCGTCAATCAGCTTGAGGCCGCGCCCCTTCGGGAGAACGCGGATTTCCTCGATGTCGAAGACCAGCGCCCGACCGTCTTTGGTCACGCAGGCAATCTCGCCGGGCGCTGCTGCAGCAAAAATCACCGGAGTTTCACCTTCGGCCAGGGTCATCAAAGCTTTGCCCGCCTTGCCGCGCGAGAGCAGGTCGGCGCCTTGACAGCGGAAGCCGTAGCCGCCGCTGGTGGCCAGTAAATACAGGGCATCGTTCTTGATCGCCGCCGCCAGGCAGGGTTTGCCGCCATCCTGAAAATCGGCCAGTGAGGTCGCCGGCAGTCCGTCGCCCTTGCCGCCGGGAATTTCGGAGGCGGGGATCGAATAAGCGCGACCTTGGTTGTCGAGCAGGATCAGGTGATCGACAGTTCGGCAGGGCAAACAGGCCAGCAGTTCGTCGCCGGAGCGGAAGCTGAGTTGTGCCGGGTCGACGTTGTGCCCCTGGCGCGAGCGCAGCCAGCCGTGCCGGGAGACAATCAGCGTCGTTGGCTCATCGACGATGGAGACCGTCTTGGCGTCGGCGATGGTGACTTTGTCGGCGGCTTCGATGAGGGTGCGGCGGTCGTCGTCGTATTTTTTTGCGTCCCCCTCGATTTCCCCGGCAACGCAGGCGCGCAGAGCATCTTCGGCGTTCAGGAGATGCTTCAGGCCGGCGGCTTCCTGGCGCAACCTGGCCAGTTCTTCGCCAATTTTGATGCCTTCAAGCCGCGCCAGTTGACGCAGGCGGATTTCGAGGATGTCTTCGGCCTGAACCTCGGACAGCGAAAAATGTGCCATCAGATCGGCCTTGGGATCGTCCGATTCGCGGATGACCTTGATGACCTTGTCGATGTCGAGGAGAACGGCAAGCCGCCCTTCAAGAATATGGATGCGCTTTTCGGCGGCGCTCAGGCGGTGGCGGGTGCGTTTTTCGACGGTCGCCAGCCGGAAGCGGCACCATTCGGCAATCATGCTGTAGAGCGATGCCTGGCGCGGTGTGCCGTTGACGCCGAGGACGGTCAGGTTGATCGAGGCATTGGTTTCAAGGCTGGTGTGAGCGAGCAGCATACGCACCAGATCATCCTGCCCCTGGCGCGACGAGGCGGGTTCGATGACGAGGCGGATGGCGTGTTCCTTGCCCGATTCGTCGCGCACGCCATTTTCCGAAATAGCCGAGAGGAAGGCCGCTTTCAGGTTGAGTTGTTCAGCAGTAAAGACTTTTTTGCCGGCTTTTTCCTTGGCCACCGGATTCGAGCAGGCTTCGATTTCCGACAGCACCGTGGCGGTCGATACCCCCGGTGGCAACTCGGTGATGACCAGCTTCCATTGGCCGCGGGCGAGATTTTCGATCTTCCATTTCGCCCGCACGCGCAGGCTGCCGCGGCCGCTGCGGTAAGTGGCGGCGATTTCCTCGCGGCTTGAAATAATCTGTGCGCCGCCCGGGTAATCGGGGCCGGGGATCATCGCCAGCACCTGCTCTTCGGTGAAATGGGGATCCTTGATCAGATTGACTGCCGCATTCGCCACTTCGCGTAAATTGTGAGCCGGAATTTCGGTGGCCATGCCGACGGCGATGCCCGAGGCGCCGTTGAGCAGGCAAAACGGCAAGCGTGCCGGCAGCAAGGCCGGCTCGTCATTGGCGCCGTCGTAATTCGGCTTCCAGTCGACCGTGCCTTCGTCGAGTTCGGCCAGCAACAGTTCGGCGATTGGCGTCAGACGGGTTTCGGTGTAGCGCATGGCTGCCGCGTTGTCGCCGTCGCGCGAGCCGAAATTGCCCTGACCGTCAACGATCGGGTAGCGCAGGCTCCAGTCCTGCGCCATGCGCACCATCGCGTCATAGACCGAAGAATCGCCGTGCGGGTGGTATTTGCCGATTACATCACCGACGACACGCGCCGATTTGACGTGGCGCGGGCTTTTGTACAGACCCATGCGGTGCATGGCGTAAAGAATGCGGCGCTGCACCGGCTTCTGGCCGTCGGCAGCCGAGGGCAGGGCACGGCCGGTGACGACGCTCATGGCGTATTCAAGATAGCGGCGGGCGGCATAGTCGGCCGGCGTCGGGATGTCGTTGGCCGGGGCACTGGCGGCAGGCGGCAGGGTGGGCGGCGCGGCGGCTTGCTCAGACAAAGGCGGGGGCAATTTGTCGTTTTGCGGCAGAGGGCTGGAAGCGTCGAAAAGATTCAATTGGTCGGTCATGGTCGCTACGCTAAAAACAGGCAGGCGCGATGTTACTTGAAGTCAGTTGTTGCCGGCGTATCGCGCTTGCCCATGGTTTTTATGTCAAGCCGGATCATTGTTCGCCGGCGGATGTCGCTTGAGTTTCCGGCGCCGGCTGGCAATTTGCCGTTCGCGGTTCGCCATCCTCATTTACCGTCACGCGCTGTCGGCGGGTGAGACGTCGTCGAGCAGCCGTTCGCATTCGGCGAGCAGGGTTTCGGCAAGTTCCGAATGGTAATTCGGGTCGAGCGACTCGTTCATTTCGTGCGCCGTGTATAGCCCGGCTTCGCGTGACAGGGAGCCGGCAATTTGCCGGGCAAGCTGGTCGCTGAGAGCGGAGAGGCGCCGCCTTTCGCTGAATTCGAGGCTCAGTTTCGAGCGCCGCAACCAGTCGGCAGCGAGGCTCGCCCCTTGTTCATCGGTCATCCAGCGCTGATGTTCGTAATAGGCGGAAAGGCGCTCGGCGGCGAGGGCAAAAATCAAACCGATGCGCCGTCCGCGATCCGTACTTGAGGGCATGGCTCGTTCGCTGTTCATTGAGGCCGATCGGTGGTGGAAGTCGTGCGCTTCAATAGCCGCTCGACAAGGCACGGGATATTTTGTGACGGGCGACCGTCGTTTTCGGCACTTTGTTCGAGAACCAGCTACGCACGTCCTGATCGAGTCCGATGCCGTGCATGTAGTTGTAAAGCGCCTTGTTTAGAGCCTTGCCGAGGCTGTCGTGGTCAACGCCGGTGGGGTCGATAAATTCGACATCGTTGGTGGCGAATGAGATCGGCGGCAGCGGCTTGAGTTGGATGCCGTATTCGGTGGGTGCAAGACCGACCGGCGAATGCACGGTACACGCGAAGCGGTGAAAAAATCCGGACTGGATGCAGCCTTCGACGAACAACTGGCGGACGTATTCGAGCGCATCGACAGTTTCCTGCACGGTCTGCGTCGGAAAGCCGTACATCAGGTACGCATGAACCAGCACGCCGGCTTCGGAAAATGCGCGGGTGACCCGGGCAACTTGATCGACTGACACGCCTTTTTTCATCAGCGTTAGGAGGCGATCGGAGGCCACTTCGAGCCCACCGGAAACAGCAATGCAGCCGCTCTCGGCGAGTTCCTGGCAGAGTTCGGGGGTGAAGGATTTTTCAAAACGGATGTTGCCCCACCACGAAATCGCCCGCTGACGCTTCTTCAGTTCGTCCGCCAGTGCCTTGAGCGCCTTGGGCGGCGCAGCTTCATCGACAAAATGAAAGCCGCTGTAGCCGGTTTCTTCGATGATGCGGTCGATGCGGTCGACCAGCAAGCGCGCCGGCGCTGCATCGTAGCGGCTGATGTAATCGAGGCTGACATCGCAAAAACTGCACTTTTTCCAATAACAGCCATGGGCGACGGTCAGCTTGTTCCAGCGTCCGTCCGACCACAGCCGATGCATCGGATTGAGCATGTCGAGCAACGACAGGTAATTCTCCAGCGGCAGACCATCCCAGGTTGGCGTGCCGACCTCGGCAAAGGGGATGTCGACGGCAGCGCGATTGAAGTAACGAACCTGGCCATCGACACGGGCGAAAGTACGCACCAGCAGGTTGTCTCCGGTCGGCGTCCGGGGTGGCGAGCCGGCCACCTTGAGCGGGATGAAGGCTTTGCCGGTTGCTTTGCCGCCCATCGCAGCGAGGGGTGCAACGACGGGTGCGCCATAGCCGAGGTGTTCGAGCAGGGCGAGGATGGGACGTTCGCCATCGTCGAGGGTGACGTAGTCGAAATAATCAAAGACGCGCGCCTCGTTCAGTTCGCGCAATTCGGTATTGACCCAGCCACCGCCGAGAACGGTCAGCAGCGCCGGGTCATGCGCCTTGATTGCCTGCGCGATGCGGAAAGCGGCATAGACCGAGCCGGGAAAGGGCACCGAAATCAACACGATATTCGGCTGCTCACGCTCAATGGCCGCCATCGTCAGTTTTTTCAGGGTGCTATCGACCAGCGTTGGCGCCGCTGCCAGTGCCTTGGCCAACGGCTCGAAAGTCGGTTGGCTGCGCGCCAGCGATTCGCCGTAGCGAACAAATTCAAAGCGCGAATCGACTGCCTCGCGCACGACGTCGGCGAGATCGTTCAAATAGAGAGTGGCAAAGTGACGCGCCCGATCCTGCACACCAAGGGCGCCGAACGCCCAGGCCAGCGGATCGCCGCCGTCATCATCGATATAAACGTCGAGCGACGCAAAACGCGCCCCCTCTGGCAGAAAATTTCGCCCGCAGATGCGATGACCGATGGATGGGTCGCGACCTTGCAGGAAGGCGATAACCGGCGCAATCGTCGCTCTGTAGCTGGCGAAGCGGGTAAGAAATCCGTCAATACAGGCCGACCGCTTGCGTGGTGGAATGCGCTCCGCCAGAGGCCGAATTTCGTCCAGACCGGCGGGTGAAAAGAGGGTCAGCACCAGCTTGATCGCGATATCGTCCTGACGCGCAAAAATCCCGCGCGAGCGCAAAAAACCGGTCAAATAGGCGGTTGACGGGTAGGGAACATTCAACTGCGTCATCGGTGGAATCAACGACAGGATGCGGGGTACGTGATGCGTCATTGGCGGTTCGACAGGGCGGGGCGGTTGTTTTTGGGGTTGAAATGTAGTAACGTACCTACCAATCAAGGAGGTCGCATGATCACCACATTGTCCAGTCGTGAGTTCAATCAAGATGCCAGTCGCGCCAAAAAGGCGGCGAATGACGGGCCTGTGTTCATTACGGACAGAGGGCGGCCGGCGCATGTTCTCATTTCAATCGAAGAGTATCAACGATTGGCCGGCGTGACACCCAATATTGTCGATTTGCTGGCCATGCCGGGGCTCGACGAAAGCGATTTCGCCGCGCCGCCGGTTCAAGGCGGCACCCACCCGCTGGATTTGAGTTGATGTTTATTCTCGATACCGATGTTGTCACCGAATTGCGCAAGGCCAAGGTTGGCAAGGCGGATCGTAATGTTCATGCCTGGGCGGGCAGCGTCGCGGCAGCCAGTTTGTTCATTTCGGCGATTACCGTTTGCGAACTGGAGTCGGGTGTGCTGTTGAAAGAACACGACGACCCGCAGCAAGCCAGGTTGTTGCGTACCTGGCTCGACGAACAGGTCATGCCCGCCTTTCAGGGGAGGGTTTTGCCTGTCGACACGACCGTTGCCGTACGCTGTGCGAGGCTTCATATGCTTGCGCCGCGTTCGCCGCGGGATGCGCTGATTGCTGCCACCGCGCTGGTTCACGGCATGACGGTAGTGACGCGCAAGGTCGCCGAATTTGCCCCGACCGGGGTGGCAATGCTCAATCCGTGGGACGAGAGCGATGCGCGTGCGTATTGACAACAGTTTGCCCACCTCAACGCGGCGGCTACGATAATGCAAGACCATTACGCCATTTTGGGCGTTTCGCCCAATGCGCCGGCGGCGCTGATCAAGACCGCCTACCGGCAAAAAGCCGCACGTTTTCATCCGGATAAAAACGCCGCAGCGGAGGCGCCGATGCGCTTTCGCGAGATTCAGGAAGCCTACGAGGTGTTGTCCGACGCCGAGCGCCGCAAAGCCTATGACGATTTTCGCCAGCGCAGCCTGATCGACGATCCTTTGCCGGTTGCCCGGCAAATCTGGGAAGCCTACATTCAGAAAGTCACCCAATGAAAAAATCCAGTTATTTCGCTGAACTCGTCCCCAGTTATCTGGCCGAAATTGATGATCTGCTCTCCGATTCCGAGGGAAAATCCGTCCTGCAAAAACGTCTCGACATCAAACGCCGCGAGCTACCGGCGATTTTGCCGATGATTGCCTTCAGCCCGGAGATGGTCGCCGTCGTTTTCCATAACGCCTTCACCATGACGTCGCCGACGCATTGGCATCGGCTGGTCGGTAGCGAACCGGGGCAGGCGAACTTTCCTTCCTGGAAAAATCTGGCTGGCCATCTGACCGTCGCGCCCTGGGCGCTGCCTCTGGTTGAACTAACGCTGGCCAGCGAGGGCGGCGAGGAATTTTTGGTGACTACCGCCGGCCTGGAATATCTGCGTCTGCATGAATCGACGGAAGCGCCGTTGCCCATCGAAACCGTCAATGACGGTGACGATGATGATGAAGGCGGCGATTTGCGTGATGACGGCGCCGAATGGATGGCTGAACAGGGCTTTGATGCGCTCGACAATTAATAACCCAATCATTGCCAAAGGAAAGCACATGAACCACCCCGTTGTTGTTGAATCCCTGCAACTGATCCTGGCCGGCGACATTGCCGGCGCCGAACGCGCACTGGTCGCCGTTGCCGACGACGAGGGGGACCAGGCGCTGGTCGCCGTGCTCGACCAGTTGCCGCCGAAAGATTTGCTGGCCGTCATGCGCGAGTTTGATTCATCGAAGGAGTCGATCGTCAACATGGTGGTTACACCGGAGCAATTCGCGCGCGCCATCGTCCTCGAAAAGAAATACGACGACCGCACCGGCGAAAAGCTGCGGGCGATGATCAATGCCGTCATTCACCGCGAGTCGCAACGGGTCGGCGAATACCTTGAGGAAATTGCCAATCTTGAAGGCGGCTACGAAACGCTGGCCGATTATTTTCAGGATCGTTTTGAAGAAATCCTCCATTTTGCGACGCTCGGCACTTTTACCCGCGAGTTCGACCATGAGGCATTCGAGAGCATCAAGTCGATCACGCTGCTTGCTGAGCGCCTCGAAGAAATCGACGAATCGCTTGGCTTCGGCGATGCGATTGCCGGCAGCAAGCCGAAAGTCACGCGCGCCGAAATTGCCGATGGCGACTGGATGGAGACAGCCTGGGTCTTGCGTTACGAACTGGAGGACGAGTTCGAACATATGGTCATGACACTGCGCTCGCGCTGGCAGCGTTTGATCGAAATGCAACTGGCGGCAAGCGGGGAAGAGGTAGCCTCGCCGAATCCCGCGCACGACGCGGAAGAGTCGGCGATTTAAATGTCGGCAGCCGCAAGCGCCCTGGCCACGGTCGATAGCCGTCCCTATTTTGAAAAGGTTCTGCGCTACGCCATCGAGCAAAACATCATCGCGCCGGCGTTGCTGGCGAGCATCCTTGCCGATGCGCCGAAAGGCATGGTGCAGATTGCCAACTACTTCGGCACGGCGCATTTGCGCAGCGATCTCGAGGCCGCCCGCCAGCGTATCGTCAATCTGATCAGCCTCTATCTGGAAGATGTCTCGCAGGGCGACCTGCATCTCGCGGCCTTGTCCCTGCGTGACAAATCCTTGCTCTCGCACTCCAAGGGCGGCGCCGACATGATCAAGCGTCTGCATGCCATGCCGGAAGCCAAAATTATCGGCGCCCACAGTGTTACCGCCGAAGATCAGCGCAATTTTCTCAACGATCATTCGCTGGCCTCGGTCTTCAGCCTGGCCGATTACCGCGCCGCTTTTGCGGATCGCCAAAGCTGCCGGCAGGAGATTGATTTTGCGCTCTGGCTAGCCAAAAAACTGCAGGCGCCCAGCGATCAAGTCACGCTATGCGGCGACACCAGCAGCGTGCTGCGCAGCGCCATGCTGGTTCTTTTCGCGCCCCGCGCCGAGCTGAAAATGCCAACCCGCGCCGCTTTCGTCAGGCTCATCGAGGCGGCCAAAAACAAGCGCTGCAAACTTGATCAGGTGCGCCTCAAAACCTTCATCGCCAGCGCCCCGCCGGAGTTTCAGCAACTCGCCGGGCAAGAAATGCAGCGCTTTATCGATAACGACCTGCCGGCAATCCGTCACCCGGCGACTAGCGCCGACAGCCTGCTCTACGGAGAATCCAGCCGCCCCTTTTTTGTTCTTGAAAATATCGACGATGACAACCGCGAATACGAGCGTTTGGTGGCTCGCGAGTGGCAGCGCGTCACGCGCGGCGACGGCGATGATCCGGCGGTGGTAGCCACGGTTTTTCTGCTAATCGCCAGCGGCTTTGCGCCCAAGCCAAGCATATTGTTGCGCGAAGGACAGGCGCTGATTCATGCCTTCCGAACCGGCGGTTTCAATTCGCCAGCGGTATTGGAATTTATCGACACGCACGCCCCGCACGAAAGCCGCGAGGATCTCAAACGTCAGTGGCTGGAAGACCTCAAACCCGAGGCCGAGGTCAATCTGGCCGATAACGACCCCAGCTTTCCTGATAGCTACAAGGCCCGGGCGCTCGAATACCTGCGTAAAACCTGTTCAGTCAGCTGGCGCGGGCGGCGACGCTAAAGGTTGTCAACGGGGTGCTGGTTCCCAAGCTTTTGAATCTGCACCAATAGCGTTACGGCAGGGTGTGCAAAACCGGCCAATATTGATCGTCAGATGCGCCATATGAAATAGAGCACCGGGAAGGCCGCAAGGAAGGCAAGCCAAGCGGCACGAGTGGGCGATGGTACAAATGATGGCGCCCCTTCCTTGACAAAATACATAAAAAGCAAAAAAGGCCAGGCGACACACATGCCAACGAGATTCTGCGTGCGAAACGCCAGTGGCGGTTCGACATCGAAAGTTCCAAACAGGAGAGCACCAAAAAAATAAAAGACGGAGAAAGCCAATACCACCCAACCCTGGGGAGTGCGCAACAGTGGCCCGGTGAGTACCGCCGTGACGGGCTGGTTCATGTAATCCATACGTTTCTATCGTATCCCATTGGCGGACGAATTTCGGAGGGATCTCAGTGTGGCAACTTTTGATCCGTTGCGATATAGTCAATGATTGGCCCGGGTGACGAAATCGGTAGACGTAGCGGACTTAAAATCCGCACCCGAAAGGGGTATGGGTTCGACTCCCATTCCGGGCACCAGTAGGCTATTCAAAGGGGTTCAATAAAGTTCGCGAAGCCCCTATTCATGGGGCTTTCTCTTTTTCTGGTTGTTCAGGGAGATTCATTGAGGTACGTCGACATTCGCCTATTTTGACGGTAACTCCTCTACCGATAAAAAAGTTACCGTCAATGGCAATCAAGGATCCCGTATTTCGTAACGCCAAGGTAAGCCCCCGGCGAACACATCTATAAATTGAGGTGTTAGACTGCGTGTCCCTGTTAAAAACGACCGCTCGCGCCAATGGCGAGTGACGGCAGCGTGCCCAAACCGACCCTTCGATTTCCCAAGGCGCCATCAGCGGGTAACCGACTAGAGCAGTCGTACAACGCGACTAGCCGCTGAAAGGACATCTGCCTAATCGGCCGATGTCGACCCCAATGAAAAATTCATAATTAGAATTTCAAAAATTACTATTGAGAAACATCGCTTACAAACCTTCGCCATTTGGCAGGAGAAACACCCTCCCACTTTGAGAACGAACGGGAAAATGCCGTGGCATCAGAAAAGCCGAGTATTAAGGCGATTGCCGGTATGCTGCGCTTGGTGTCGCGCAACAATTGACGTGCCATCTCGTGAGAGGCTGAGGCGTGCAGTTCGCGAAAGCTAGTGCCGCTATCCTTCAAATGACGATTTAGGGTGCGAGTATGCATTCCAAAGCTCTCAGCCAGATATTCACGCGTACAACGTTGGAAGCCGAGAAGCATGACCAGAGTTTTGTATGCCTGCTCTCGAAAACTCAGCGTTGAATTATTGCGCACTTCCTCAATTTTCTGGTGAATATGTTGCCGTAAAGCAGGATTGGCGAGTTGCAATGACTGGCTGAGCCAGCGTTTCGAAAAAACCAGACAGGATTGGCTTGAATTGAACCGCAATGGAGCCTGAAAAAATCTTTGATAAGGCTCTATATCTGCCGGCTTTGCATGGCGCAGACATACCTCAGTCGGCAACCATTCCGTGCCGCACAGATTGCGCATGATGTTCCAGCCAATTGCTATGGCACAGTCGTAGATGAGTTCAACATCCTTGACCCCCGAAACGTAAACTTCATATCCCAGCACTGCCTGTTCGCCTGTAGTTTCAAGAAAGGCAGTGGAGCCGTGTTCATGAATATCCAGATTGGCTACAAGTTCGTTCAAGGCGGAGATGACATCGGGGGAATTCAGCAGCAGAAGCCCAACCGCTCCTAAGCAATCTGGTTGAGCCCTCTGCCCCACCAGCAAACTGAAATGCGGAAGGCCGGTTATTTCGGCGCAGGCCTTAACAGGTTGTTGAATTTTCCCCTGACGCCTCCGGCAATCGAATTCTGACAAACATGAATCGAACATTTGAAACCCCTTGTGGCGCCTTGAAACCGGATTTCAGCCGGTTTTTGGGCTCCGTATCGGGGTTTTGGCTG
>CAJBDJ010000010.1 GCA_903951825.1 uncultured Pseudomonadota bacterium | reverse complement strand
TTTATTGCTTGTCAAATAGAGCCCGGAAAAGGCACGGCGTGCCACTACACGGCTTTTTAAGAAATCGGCCGAAAACCCGCATGGCTACGTTCAAAATAAGTCAAAAACCACTACTTTTGCCATCGAACTGTCGAACTCCGGCGGACTGCACCGCGCCGAGCAAGGCACGCACCTGTTCGGCTCGTGCATCCGGATCGTCGCGCTCGCCAAAGATGGCGGCAAAACCTTCCTCGATCTCGGCATCGTCTTTCTGCGTCCAGAACACCGTCGAGGCATCACCAACCTGGATGCGCTGGCGGGAATTGCGGTCAAGCAGATGGTTAAGCGCCGTCGTGTACGAAAAGGCAGCCAGCGGGCTGACCGGCGCATTGTCGCCCTGCTCCTTATTGTAGGAAGCGAAAGCATCGAGGTTGAAAGAAACCAGCGTAGCGCCAGAACTTTGCGCGCCCCAGACGCCTTTGATCACCGTATGCAGACGTTCGGCGGATGCCGCCTGGCCGGTCACCAGGCAGAAAGCCGGCTTGCCACCTTCTTCGACCTCATCGCCCCATCCGGCAATGATCGCCGGCCGCTGACAAATCAAGTCGCTATCATTGTGTAGTCGAAACGTGACGACCGGATTGCCTTCAACGATTTCCGGCCAGGCCGGATCGGCGGCCAGCGCAGCTTGCCCGTAGTTGGCGTAGAAATTATCCAGAGCCTTAAGACCCGCATCTGAACGGGCCGCTTCGGGCAACTCCGCGATGCGCTGGCGAAAAGCCGCATGTTGCTCGACCACTCGTTCCGGCTTGCCCTTGGTATCGACACCCAAAGCGTATTCGGCGGTGTCCCACAACAGGTTGGCAACGACCCCGGAGGAACGCTTGACGCCCTTGGGCACCTGGTAATGCCGAGCCCGTTTTTTCTTGCCATCGCCTTGGCGCGTGTCAATGATGCCGAGCGGCCGGCCTTCGGCGGTCAACTCGACGATGAAAGGAATTTCCTTGTCCTCCAGCCCAAAGGCTGGCAGACGTCGGGCCGGATCGGGATCGGTGGCCTTGCGCTGGTAGTAATCGTAAAGCGCTTGCAGGATCATGCCGTCACCTGCGCTTGTGTCAGGTCGATAACCCCATTTTGCAGATCGGCCCGGAAAAAGCGCGGTTTTGGGTCGTCGAGCGCAGCAAAATCCATGTCGTAGAGCATCCAGCCCAGATCGCGGCTTTCGGTAAGGGCGGGCGCCTCGCTGGCCGGATCAGTGACCAGCCGGAAACGGGCGGCGAATTCACGGCACCCGAGATAGGGCTGATTGACGCATTGCCCTTTCTCGGCCCGGCGCTGAAACATTTCCCGGTATTTGGCGGGATTCGCCAGCGCATCGTCGCCGACCGGCAGCAGTTCGGCATGCAGGCGATAAGCCACATCGCGCAGGAACAGCCCGGCCCGCTGCTGGCGTTCGTCCTCAATGTACAGCGCCAGATTGCCTTGCCCAGCGTTCATCGTCGTCTGGGCATTGCGCACCGAAGCCTTGGCAGACACCTCATTACGCCGCACGCTGATCCATTTAATCGGCTTCAAGACCTCGATGCGGCGCACCTCCCAGCGAATCGCCGGTTTCCACAAAATGGCCTCGAACACCGAGCGCGCCGCCGATGGCGTGATCACGTCGTAGGACACCCGCTCGACCTTCATTTCCGGTCGGGTGAAGCAGGCGAAATCACCCGATACCTCAAGGCAAAAACTCGTCATCGTTTCTCCTTTTGCATTTCAATCATTTTCACCGGCATCAGTCTCACAGTACGAGACTCTCCGGATCGCCCGGCGCGCCATCCACATTTATGCCCAGCACCCGGTCGTAAAGCACATCGTTGCCGAACGACTGCACGTACAAACCCGGAAAATCGCCGCCCAGTGCTTCGATGTCGCCCTGTCCTTCCAGACGTTGCAGGTCCCGCTGGTAGATGCTCACGCCGTAGCGTTGCAGCTTGCGCAGCAGCCAGCGCTGCGGGCCTTCCTTTTTCAGGGTATTCAACAACACGTCGATAGCATCGTCGTCCGCGTTGCGCTTATAGCGAACGAAGACCGTGGCGCCTTCGGCTTCGTCGATCAGGCGGAAGCGCTCGGCGGCGGTACGGAAATTGACATCACCGACCTGGCCGACGCGCAGCAAGCCGCAGATATCCTTGGTATCGAGAATCGCGTCGCCGTAGAGCCGGCGGAAAAAGTCCGCGAAGCGCTCGACGCCCATCGGTTCGGCCTCGGGCGGCAAGGCTTCCCACAGGATGCGCGTTGCCTGTTCCGCCATGCGCAGCAGCCCCGGCGGCGCCGGTTTGGGTGGCACGAAAACATACACTTCGCCCTTGTCCAGCCGGCCCTCGCGATTGCAACGGCCGGCAGCCTGGGCGATGGAATCCAGCCCGGCCAGGGCGCGGTAGACAACAGGGAAGTCGATATCGACGCCGGCTTCGACCAGTTGGGTGCTGATCACCCGGATCGGCGCCGGGTTTTGTCCGGCGACCAGTGCCTGCCGCCTTGCCACCAAAGCCTGCTTGATGTCGGCAATGGTGTCGCTGCGGTGCTGGGCGCACATCAGGCCGGACAGGTGCCACAGGCCGGTGCGCTCTTCCGCCTTGACCCGCGTATAGAGTTCGCGTGCATCGGCGCGGCGGCCGACGATGGCGAGCACGGCATCGTGCCCGGCGATTTGCGGCGCCATTTGCTCCCAGTTGCTGGGCGTTTTCAGGTCGGCCGGCAGATGGACTTTGACCCGCTCCAGCGCGCCGTACAGCCCTGCCACGTCATTGATGATTTCATGGATTTCGCCGACCGCGAAGCCGCGCAGTTGGCGGGCCTGGTCGAAACCGTTGCGGCTTTCCAGCGTCGGCTGTGTGGCGGTGCACAGCACCAGCGTGACGCCGTAATCCTTGACCAGCAGGCGCAGCACGTCGACCACCGGCTGCAGATAGGGCACCGGCAGCAATTGCGCCTCGTCGAGCACGATAACGCTGGCGACCAGGTTGTGCAGCTTGCGACAGCGCGAAGTGCGGCTCGCGAACAGGCTTTCCAGCAATTGCACGTTTGTGGTGACGATCAGTGGCGCATCCCAGGTTTCGCAAGCCAGACGGGAACGGGCGGTTTCCATCGTGTCGTCCACCTCGACATTGCTGTGATGCTCGATGACGTTTTGGTCGCCGAAGATGTTGCGGAAGATACCCGCCGTCTGCTCGATGATGCTGGTGTAAGGGATGGCGTAGATGACCCGGCGTTTACCGTGGCGCACCGCATGCCGTAACGCAAAAGCCAGGCTGGACAGCGTTTTGCCGCCGCCGGTCGGCACCGTCAGGCTGAACACGCCCGGCGGTAGCTCGGCCTTGGCGAGACAGGCGCGCAGCACTTCGGCGCGTTTCAGATTGACCTGGCTCCAGGCCTCGCCGCGTGTCACAACCTCCTGCGCCATCAGCGCCAGACGTTCGGCCAAGAGCCTTTCCAACTCGCCGACGGGCATGAAACCGTTGCGCGCTTCGGCCTTGCTTTGTGACATGAAGGCCTCGGTATCGAGAAAATCGGCGTCGACCAAGCAGGAAAAAAGCATGCGCACCCAGAGCGCAAAACGGCCGGGAATATTGTCTTTCTGATCGGTGCGGATCGCGTTCAGATCGGGCAAACCGGCTGACGGCTTGAGGATTGCTTCGTGAATCGCCACGGCCAGCGCATCGCGCCCTTCTCGTACGGTATCTTCACGATTGAATCGCTCATGCAAGCCGCCGAACCAGTTGTCCAGCCCGGCATGGTGGCCGGCAATCAGATAGGCCAACACGCGCGCCACGACCGGGCCGGAACGCTGATCCACCTCGACCAGATACTGCTGCGCCCACAAGGCACCGGCGGCAGAGTGCGTTTTTTCCGAACCGGCGATGCGGCCTTCGATATGCGCATCCGGGTCGCCGCACTGCCGAATATAACGCTGGAACCCCTTGCGATATTTGCCGAGATCGTGCCAGATGCCGGCCAGCACAGCCCAGGACGCGGCGCCGAATTCGGCAGCAAAATCAGCGGCCAACTCGGAAACATCGACCAGATGCTCCTCCAGCCGATGCGCAATCAGCCGCTCACCGTCTTTACGGATATGCGCGACGAACTCGCAGTCATTAAGTTCCATTTCATCACGCATCCCCATACCTCCCCAGCGCCGCCTTCAATGAAGCCACCACCTTCTCCCTTAACCCCGCCGGCTCCAACACTTCGCAATCCGGCCCGTATTTGAGGATGTCCATAATCAACTCGGGATCGTTGCTGAAGGGAAACCGCAACTGGTAACCGCCATCGTCAAGAAAACTGCCTTGCTGCTCCGGGTGCCAGTGTTCGGCCGCCACCCAGCGGGCGCGTTCGGGGGTGAACACAAGGGTTGCCCATTGCACACGGGTGCCGGCAAAAATGCCGTAGCCTGCCCCCAGCGCGGCATCGAGTTTGCTTTCGGCTATTTCCTGAGCGGCAGCGTCGACAGTTTTGACCGCTTTTATGGCGTCAATCGCAAAACTGCGCAGCTCATTCCGTAGGTGACACCAAGCGTCGAGATACCAGTTGTCACGGTAGTGCGTCAGGCGCTGAGGTGAAATTTCGCGTTCGCTGGTTTCGCCATTGCTGCGCGCAAGGTATCTGATTGAGAGTCGGCGACGCTCCATCAGCGCTGCCGAAATCCGCTGAAAATGCTGTGGTGCATAGTGTCGTGCCGCGGTGCTCAGAATGCGGACGCGGCGACCGATCTCATCGGCCGAATCCGCGGCGCTTTCAAGCATTCCGAGCAGGCGCTGGCGCAGTGGCGCCACATGTTCGGCGAGCAAGCCGCCGACATCGAAGGCGGAAAGCAGTTGCTGCATGCTAAGCAATGCATGGATTTCGCCGGCCGAAAACCAGACGCCAGGTAGCTGATAGCGCTCGACGCTACTTTCTATGCGGTACATACCGGTATCCCGATCACAAATGACAGGGACGCGCATCCGCTCGCGTAAATCCTGAATATCCCGATGCAGGGTGGCGCGAGAAACGCCGAGACGCTCCTGCAAATCGGCAAAGCGAACACAGCGCCGTGAGAGCAGCATGCGTTCGATGATCCCGAAGCGTTCAGATTTGGTCATGCTGTCTCACTGTTTTTACTTGAATCATAGCCGCCACTCATCATGCATCAAGCCAATTTGTCGAGCTACCCGGACGTGACTTTGCATCAACCCAATCGCAAGGCGTGAGATTGGGCGTTAGTCCGTCGGAAATTCAGCGACCCCGACGCACCACAGCTCCCTCGCCTGCGACTGGCACTGAGTCGCAGATTGCCGGAGACATGAAGCCATGCCTGCCCCTTGCGGCCGTAATGATTCATGGGCATGATACAAAGCATCTATCAATATACTTCTTGAATAAGGGGATGGCATGTTCGGAGTTTCCAAACAGACCTTGCTGGCGCGTGACAAGGAAATTGCTGATCTTCAGGGCAAACTGAGCGAGCAGGAATCCCGCTCCTCCATGATGCTCGGCGATCTTGACGAGACTCGCCGGCTCCTCGAGTCAGCCCAGGCAAATGCAAATCACAATAACGACATGCATCAGCAGCTGAGTGTATTTGCTGACTCAATGAAACTGGTGCAGCAATCGCTGACCTTGCTCTCGGCATCGATGAAGCAGGAACGCGATGTTTCGAGCGAGGCAGCCACCGCTGTTGACCACAGCGTGCAAGCCGTTGAACGTCTGGATACGAGCGTCCGTTTGCTGGCCGACAAGAATCACGAAACCGCCGGCGCCGTCCTCAACTTGAGCGAACGCACGGCCGAAATCAGCAATTTTGTCCAGATGATCCGTGAAATCGCCGACCAGACCAATCTGCTCGCCCTCAATGCGGCCATCGAAGCCGCCCGCGCCGGCGAAGCGGGTCGTGGCTTTGCCGTGGTGGCCGACGAGGTTCGCAAGCTCGCCGAGCGGACTACCCAGGCGACCTCGCAGATCGGTTCGCTGGTCGATGCCGTGCAGGGAGAAACCGGGCGCGTCAAATCGCAACTTGAGATCAACCCCAAGCAGATGGAAGCCTTTTCTCGCGACGGTGCCGATGCCCGCGAAAATATCGGCGCCTTGCAAACCATCTCTGAAACGCTCAACAAAGCAATCTCTTCGGTGGCCTTGAACAGCTTTGTCGAAACCGCCAAAGTGGATCACCTGGTCTACAAGATGGAGATTTACAAGGTGTTGATGGGCATGAGCGAGAAAAAGGAGGGCGATTTCGCCAGCCATCAGAATTGTCGTCTCGGCAAGTGGTATTACGAGGGTGACGGCGCTGAAAGTTTTTCGGGCCTGCCCGGCTACCGCGAACTGGAGCCGCACCACATGGCGGTTCATGCCAACGGTGCCGAAGCAATTCGCGCTCACTACGAAGGCAATCGCCAGGCGGCGATCAAGGCGCTGGCCAGCATGGAAGCGGCCAGCATGAGAGTGATCCAGACGCTGCAAGGCATGGCCGAGTCAGCGGTGCACTGACGCCAACCCAACCGACCCCGTTGTTCCGGGGTCTTTTTTTGAGAAGTTCCCGAACTGACTACCCTGTCGCCGACGGCAATCGCTTACACATAAATCATAATTGGCGGCGATTTTATTCTTTGGAGGTGATCCCAAGGAGTTCTGCGCGATACTCGGGATGCCGATCGGCTAGTTTTTGACGCCTACGCAAGCTACGTTCGGGGTGGCGCTTAT
>CAJBDJ010000009.1 GCA_903951825.1 uncultured Pseudomonadota bacterium | reverse complement strand
TTGTTGCGGCCAGCAAAAACTTGAAATTATGCGAAAGCCCTATACAGGAAGTCATCTTTGGCTATCAACCTTTCTCGATTGCTTAAATTTCGTGCAATCTCGGTGGTTTTTGATGGATGACATCCGAGTGCAAAGGCCCTGGCATCTCTCGCAAGGCCATGTCCTTTGGCTCGTCCGAAAACCAGTTGCGCGCGCCGATTTTTGTGCCTTGGCGGTCCACATTGGAATCGGTTTGCAGCATTGTGGCGCATTGACTTGGCAGTCGCCGCTGCTGGCCGTTCAACTTCTTGTTCAGTGCGATGGAAAGCCATTTTCCGGATTGGCTGCCGCGCGCCCATTGCACTAGACCCTTGTTCGATATGACCAATACAGCCCGTTGTGGCGTGAATTCAAGCCATTTCAAGGTGGCAGCCGTCAGAGAGACGCCATAGCGATCAGCGCAGCCACCCAACACATCTAGGTCGATGGTTGCCGACTTGATCTGTGCTTCGTAGTCCGGGCGTGGCATCAGAAGGTGGGCGGCAAATTCGTTTGCCTGATTCTCCATCTGCCGTGCCGGCGAATCCCAGTGCAAGGTATCCGCCTCGTTGCAATTGAATTCATCATGCAGGTGGCGGTGCACGAGATAGTGTCCCAGTTCGTGCGCCAGCGTGAAGCGGATTCGACCGGCTGACGGAATCGCTTTGTTGTAGATGATGGCCCAGTTGCCCTTGCCGGGCTGCTCCGCATTAAGATTGAACAGCGCACCCTCAAACTCGGGATCCATTGCTTCACCTTGGATGGCGATCGGCTCACCCGTCCGAAATGTCTGTGGCACTTCCTGAATTAGGTTTTCCATATTGACCGGGAAGCGGTCTCCGCCATGAATCTCATGGAATTTGTCGAGCACGTCATTGAGACGGCGGGCCCAAGGGAGGGGGCGCGTCGGCTGTGCCGTCATCCTTGTGTCTTCTTCAGGGTTTTGAGGATTTCAAGCAGTTGATGCTTGGTTTCTGGCTTGAGCGTCTTGTAGTTCCGGAAAAAAGCCTTGTCGAAGGCGTCGATCGGCTCATCCGCCTGTGCATCGTGCGCCAGAAATTCCGGGGTGACATCAAGCATGGCCGCTAGGCGTGTCAGCTTGTCCATAGTCGGGTTGGCGTCATCGTTGTTTTCCAACTCCCACAGATAGCTCTTGCTCATCTCGGCGGCGACTGCCAAAGCCTCCAGGCTCATTTTTCGTTCGCGGCGCAGCTTGCGGATTTTTTCACCCAAAGGGGTTGCCACGATCTCTCCTGTCCTTGTCCATTCACGTTTTTGCGTGGGCTGCAAATGGTTTGCAGTAGATAAAAGAATACATTATTTCGAACGAATTCGCACCATCTTGACAGGACAATCATTTGCTATTAAATTTACCAAAACACCCGATATAGCGAACAATAAATTTTTGCTTTGTTGTGCGTTGCATGCCGGTTGTTGAGTGTCCCCGAGTTCAATATCGGCCTCACACGTACTGCATTGCGACAGTCATCACGGTGGCCAAACAAGAAAGGAACAATAAGATGGCTGCTTTCAACTACCGGCACTTCATCCGCGAGATTCCTGGCTCAACGTGGCGCATCTATCTTCAGGCGCGGACCATCAATGTCCCGGACAGCATCGACTGGGAAGCGCACGACAAGGTTCTTGCCGACGCCCTGATTGAGATTTTCGATACTTTGGCGGCGCAAGTACAAGCAAAAGTCCATACCGAGTTACGCCAAGTCCACAAACTGGCCACTCGCCGGGGCATCTTGGCCTTGCGTAACGCCGGCAATGCCGATCCCGCCATGCAAGAAGATTTCGAACGACTGCGCAACGATGCCGAGCGTGCGCTGTGGGTCTTGCTCAATTGGCCTGACGTGTTCAAGGCAGCGCAGGTGCTGCTGCAGTTCGACCTCGGTGTGGGGCGGCGCTCATGGAAGCGGCTTGCGATCAACACCGCCGAACCCGTCAGTCGAGACGGGGAGGATTTGCGCGGATTGCGCTGGGCGCTGACCGACTTTTTCTCCAAACGCAAAGGGCCGCCGCGTGCCTGTCACATCGACGTCTACGACCGCCCACTGGACGGTGGCGTGCAGTTGAGCCTCTACGTCGAGGACGATCCCAACGACCTGCTGGAGTTCGTCGAGGATGGGATGCAATTGCGCGCAACCCGGCCCGCGTTGAGTTTCGATCTGGTCTATTACCCGGTCGCCGGCGTGGTCGATTGTTGCGGGCGTGGCGGAACCAAAGTGCAATTGTCGCTGGTGGCACTTTTCGCCCGGCATCTCCTGAAGCGTGAAGTGAAGCCCACGGCGATCGTTCAGCCGACCTATTTCCTCAATCGGCTACGCGACGGTTTCGAATTGTTTGACGCGACCGAAGTGGATCTCGCCGCCCATCAGGTCGAGACCATCCGCTTGCGTCGGGCGAGGCTGCGCAGCGTGCATGGTCCGGCCTGTGATTACTGGATCGAGCCGCCTGCCGACAAGTCAAGACCGGATGCTCTGGCCTGCGCCCAAGCGCACCTCAAGGAACGCGACCTCTTCCGAAGCGGTTTCAACATCGTCGAGGCGGTGGTGTCGGTTTATTTTGCCGCGAGTGAACGTCACAAGGCCGGGCGCGTGCTCAACATCGAACTCAAGCAGTCCGGCATCTCCAACCTGCGGGAATTGGAGGCGGCGGACGCCACGCTGGCCGAGTCTCTGCTGCAGGCGTGGGGGGTCATGGAAGCGCCAAGTCCGACCGCTACGGCGCCTGATCTGGAGCACGCCGATGCAAGGCTGTAACGATATCGCGATGGCCTTGCTGTGCGGCCTCTTGGAACAGCCGCAGCGCACCCTCCATGCCGATGGCCTGCGTTTGTCTGAATACGCCGATGCCTATCGCCATCTGTTGGATATCGGTGCGCTCGTTTCCGGTAACGAACTCGAGTCGAGTGTCCTCTGCCCTTCATGTAGCGAGCATTCACTCACGCCGGTAGCGGACTCGGCAGGAGGATACCGAGCCTACTGCTTCGATTGCGGCTGGATTCCGCTGGTGCCTCGTGACGTCAAACCCTTATCCGTCGTACCCGGTCAGATTGCCCGTTGGTTGACCGCTGCACTCGGCTTGGCGGGGCGCTTTCGTTGCGAACCAGTGATCGATGGCGTGTTATGGCGTCTCGGAGAATTGGAGCATCGGCGCAAACGCCGGACGGTTTTTTTTGGTAGTCGTCTGATTGAACAGGCCGCCGCTGTCAAAACCCATGTGGACAGGCTCGCCGCGCCGGGAGCTGAGGTCATTCTGACGACCGCTGATCCGACCGCAATGGCTGACGGCCCCTTGGGCGATTTTCTGTTGATTCCTTTGCGTGCCGTGGTCCATCTGCGCAAGGCCGGTTTCGTCCTTGAAAACCTCGACGCCTATCTCGATCGGACTTTACGCCCCGGCGGAGGGAACGAAACGTCTCTGCGCTTGCTGTCGCGGCGTATCGCGCTGATTGAGGGCGAGTCACACCCCCTGTCACCTCAGGTATGCCAGTTTCTGAGCTTGTTGGATAAGGCTGGTGGCGAACCGCTGCACAAGCGCGCCATCGCCGATGCGCTGGAAATGAATGTCGACGCCTTCAAGGCCGCCACCATGTTCAAACGCCATAAGCCAGTTTATGACGTCTTCGTCGCCGGCGATCACAACGGCCGGTACTGACAGGTACTGGATCAAGCCGGAATTCATTTCAATACCCGAACGGAGGTGACACGACCGATAATGCAAGGTGGCATCAAGAACAGTAACTTCTTCAACCGACGACTATTGAAAGGCAAGACTATGGGCAAGAACCAGCATGTGGTAACGCGTGAAAACGGGTGGGCCGTGCGTGGCGAAGGAAATCAACGTGACACCTCACACCATCGAACTCAAGCGGAAGCCGAACAGGCAGCGCGCGGGATCGCGATCAATCAGCAAAGTGAAGTCCTTATTCACGGCGAAAACGGACGTATCCGCGAGCGGAACAGCTACGGCAACGACCCCTTTCCGCCCAAGGGCTGAGGCATTTGTTTAACCTATTTGGAGACTGAAAATGTCAGACGATCTAAAAATCAAACGTCCCTTGGACGCCAAGAAAATCAGTGTCAAAGAGACTTGGGAGCTCGACTACTGGACTAAGACACTCAACGTCAGCGCCGACCGTTTGCGTCAGGCTGTGCGTGCCGTTGGCCCGATGGTCGACGACGTCAAACGCCACCTCGGCGTCCGGTGATCCGGTCCGCCCGGGTTCGACAGTTCGCATCTTAAAATCCCCATTTTTCACCCCAGTCCCCCAGTGTTTGCGCGGGTTTCAGGGCGATTTTTTGAAAATAAATGTAATGGCACGAATTTAATTTTCAAGATGATTAGTAGCATTATTTGA
>CAJBDJ010000008.1 GCA_903951825.1 uncultured Pseudomonadota bacterium | reverse complement strand
TGCATCATTTACCAATAAGCCCGATCCATCTGTCAGTGTTTTGAAGGCTGAGGTCACTGCGGGTAGTAAGGTGTTAGTCACTATTGACGGTAGTGTTGTCCAAGGCAGTAAACCGGTAATTGACCTGAGCACACAGACAGCCCAGCTCGAGGTTTTTGTTAGGGTGGCTGACTTGACAATACAAGATAGTGCTACAAACAACACTTACTTAGTTGATCGAAATATATATCGTTCTATCAATTTCAAAGGTACGAATGATCACGATCTTGTGAAGATCATGCCCTCGGGTGACGCTACAAACCCACAAATTAATGCAGCCTCTAAATTTGCAACTACTTCTTTAAACAGCGCTTCTGAAGCCTCGCCTGCGTACGATCTTGAATTGAACCTCGATAATTTTGGTGGTGCGGTGGTCAGCGCCGGAAACGTTAGAAACAAAATTAATGGGAGCAAATCCCACCAAAATTATGCCTTTGAGATCGGGGCGGATGAAGACTTCGTGAACATGACCGGCGGTTTTGGATCGGCCATGGTTGCGGGGGGGGCAGAGGTCACTATGGCTGGAGGGAACAATGCCGTCTCATTGGTCTTGGGTCTTGATCGTCTGGACAAATCCGTTAAACGTCAGAAGACTCTATTGAACGGTGGTGCGTCTGCAGAGGGGGAGTGGCTGACCGAAGACGAATTCGCCAGCGGGTTGAATACGCTGACTTTTGAGGGCTCGGCCGTTGGAGTGACGATGACGATTGAAAGCGAAGAGAAGCTGTCTTTATTTAACACGAATGATTACTCCACCAACGATGTTCGCTATGACTCAGGGCATTTCAGATATTTTCATCACATTTCCGGAACAAACTATGGAGATACCATCACGGTTCAAAATACCAACTCGTTGAAGATGCTTCAGTTGGGTCTGGGTGACAATCTCGTTACTCTGGACAATGTTCAGGACGCTGAAATTCATTCGAGAGCGTCTGGGGCAAATACAATCAAGGTCCAGAATAACTCTCAGGCAGTCATTGAAACCACCGGATTGTCGGCTTCTTACACGGAGGTTTTGTCCGATTCGGCCGTTCTTGCCAAACTCGGCGGGATAAGCGATGTCCTGATTCTGCACGCCAACAGTACGGATCAGGCCGGCGTGATCCTCACCAAGGAAGGGACGCATACGATCGATATCGATAAAAGTGGAGCCGATGTTCATGTGTCTGGCAGCAGCAATACCACGTTCGTCAACCACACCTATCGCACTGAACTTGTTAGTAGTGTAACCAGTGCAACCGCTGATGGTCTGGTTCAATTTATTCTGGGTGCGTCCCTGTTCAATCAGTTAATCCGGCGCACGGATACCGGCATTCAGGTGGTGTCTTCGGATGGGTCGAAACAGGTTTTGAACTACGGTCTGAAGAATGCCTCATCAACCGTTGAGAATTTGACTGCAATAGGCACGAGTACTAACTTTGACGCTCTTGGACTCGACAACGTCTGGTTCTCAGGGAGGCCTTCGCTCCTCTCGCAAACCCAATGGACGGCCGATCTTCATTCGATGATTCAGGCGATGGCGAGGCTGGATACAGCAACTGCGGCGCAAACGTCATTCAATGGACAAAACTACTATCAAATGACCCAGGTCTTCAGCAACATCCATGCAAACATGACATGACAACCGCCAACCCATGAAGCCCATTTTGCCCCTCGCCACCGGCAAAAGCCGTCGGCATTGACTTGGGCTGAAAGGAAACCACAGTTGGCTGAATGAATCAGACGACAATTATCTTGACTTGCTCCGGTGCAGCCTTGGCGAGGCTGGCACCAGCACGCAAGCCGCTGCGCACCGCGCCCTCCAGCGTCGCCGGATAGTCTGACCAGGTGTAGTCGCCCGCCAGCAAAAGACGCCGGTGAGTGGTCGCCCAGGGCGGGCGCGACAACCCGGGCGTGCTGGAAAAAGTCGCGCGTTGCTCGCGGATGACTTTTTTCCAGAGGGGTTTTTCCGCGACATTCAATTCACCGAGCAGGGCAGTGCCGAGCTGGTCGTCGTGAAGCGACTCCCACTCGCCATGGCCGCTGAGGATGCAGGCCAGCAGGCCATTGCCACGGTCAACGACCCATTGGCCGCAGTTTCCGTTGAGATTGATGAGCGGGAATGGCAATTTGAATTGCTGGCCAAATTGCAGGTAGACCGTGGCGATCGGCTCGTAGTCAAAGTCAGCGGCGATCTCGGGGCACAGGCGCAGGGCATGTTGCGGGGCGGTGGCGAGGATGACGTGGTCGAATGATTCGCCGTCAACCATGACGCACTGCTCGCCGAGGTCGATTTGCCGGACGCGCTGGCCAAGACGCAGGCGCGCACCATGCGCCGTCAGCCAGGCTGCCGCCGGTTGCGGCAAAAGCTGGCCGAGATCGACCCGCGGCAGGAGCAGATCGGTGGCGGCGCGCTGGTTGCTGCCGAGGCTGTCGCGCAGCACATTGGCGAATAATTGGGCAGAAGCGCGGGCGGCCGGAATATTCAGCGCGGCAAGGCAAAGCGGTTCCCACAAATGCTGCCGCAAGGTGCCGGTCTGGCCGGCCTGATCTAGCCACTCGGCCACCGTCATGTCGTGTTGCAGGCGGAAATGCCGGTTTTTGATACGCGCCATCCAGAGCGCCGTGCCGACTTTCTCGCGCAGGCCGACGCCGCGGGCGCCGAGCAAGCCCCAGGCAAGGTGCAGCGGTGCCGGCAATTTCGGCAAAGCGAGCCGAAATCCCTGATTGTCGATGACTTGCAAGCAGCGGCGGTCGAGCAATTGCTCCGGATCGACGCCGACACGTCGCATCAGGGCGAGGGTTTCCCGATAGGCGCCAAGTAGGATGTGTTGGCCGTTGTCCAGTCTGCGGCCGTCGCTTGTCAGCGAGCGCGCCCGCCCGCCAAGTTGCCGGCCGGCTTCAAAAAGCGTTGTTTCAACCTGTTTTTCCGTCAGTTCGACAGCGGCGGCGAGACCTGCCCAGCCTCCGCCGATGACAGCGACTTTCATCCGGTAACCCAGGTTTTGACGGCGATCCAGATTTTGCGCACGGGTGTTAGGGAAATACGCTGGTGCAATACCTGAAAGTTCTCGTGGCGGATCTCGTCGAGCAAGGTGCGGTAAATTGCCGCCATGATCAGGCCGGGGCGCTGGCTTTTGCGGTCAGCCGCCGGCAACAGGGCAAACGCCTGTTGGTAATACTGCTCGGCGCGTGCCGCCTGAAATTGCATCAAAGCGACAAAATTGTCGGAATAGCGGGCATTGAGAATATCGGCCGCCGGCACGTTGAATTGCTTGAGTTCATCGATTGGAATGTAAATTCGCCCGCGTCGGGCATCTTCGCCAACGTCGCGAATGATGTTGGTGAGCTGGAAAGCCATGCCGAGATCGTGGGCGTATTTTTGCGTTTGATGATCGCTGGTGCCGAAAATTTCAGCCGCCAGGAGGCCGACGACGCTGGCGACGCGGTAGCAGTAAAGCGACAACCCTTTGAAATCGAGATAGCGCGTTTGCTGCAGATCCATTTCCATACCGTCGATGATTTCCAGCAACTGCTCGGTCGGCAGATTGAACTCGCCGCTGACGGCCTTGAGTGCCAGTCCGACCGGGTGCGTCGGCTGGCCGTTGGCCAGGCGTTCGACTTCTTGCCGCCACCAGTTGAGCTTGGTCGCGGCGATCGAGACATCGTTACATTCATCGACGACATCGTCGACTTCGCGGCAAAAGGCATAAAGCGCCATGATTGCACGGCGGCGCGGCGCGGGGAGAAAGAGGAAACTGTAATAAAAGGAAGAGCCGCTGGCCGCGCACTTTTCCTGACAATAGTGTTCTGGGTTCATGGCGTCATTGTAAGGGAACGGCCAGCAAGCACCAGCCAGTCCCATTTGCCCAGTGTCGGGCGGCGGCTGAAAACATCGCCGCGAACCCGACGCAGTTTTTCAAGTATGCGCAGTCCGCCCTGGATAGTCAGGCGAATCTCCCACCCGAGGCGGCCGGGCAGGGCATGAACCAGGGGTGCCCCTTGCCGCATCAAGGCCTGCACCCGGTCTATCTGAAAATCCATCAGCGCCGCCCAGTTGGCCGACCAGCGACCCTCGGCAATATCGGCTTCGCTGATCCGAAATCGTCGGAGGTCGCATTGCGGCAGGTAAATTCGTGCCTTTTGCCAATCGACCGCCACATCCTGCCAAAAATTGATCAGTTGCAGCGCCGAGCAGATGCAGTCGGACTGCTCGAGGTGCAGCGGCTCGGTGCGCCCGAACAAGTACAAAACCAGCCGCCCGACCGGATTTGCCGAGCATCGGCAATAATCGAGCAGTTCGGGGAAGTCGGCATAGCGGGTTTTGACGACATCCTGAGCGAAGGCGTCAAGCAAATCGCGAAACAGCTGAAGCGGCAGGTCGTATTGCTGGATGATTGCGGCCAGATCGACAAACAGCGGCGTCAGCGCCGACTTTCCCGTGGCAATCCGCTCAAGTTCGGCCTGATAGTCGGCAAGCGCCGCAAGACGCTCGGCCGGTTGGGCGTCGCCCTCGTCGGCGAGGTCGTCGGCGCTGCGTGCAAAGCGGTAGATCACCTCAATCGGCCGCCGCAGCCGGGGCGGCAACAGAAACGAGGCGACCGGGAAGTTTTCGTAATGATCAACGGACATGCCAGTGGCTCCCAGGTGGTTCATCCAGGCGACAAAAAACCCGCACGCGGGCGGGTTTTTGGCCTGACTTATTGTATCAAGCCCGCCTTCAGTGGCCGTTGTGAAGGTTTGATAGCGGACAAGATGAAGGCCAAACGGGTGGGCTGGAACTGCCTCAACCGCCGGTCAGCGGCTTGACGACACGCTTGACGGCGGTATCGTCCGGGTGCGGGTGAATACTGAAACCGAGGCTGGTCATCAAGCGGAACATCTTGCTGTTGGTCGACAGTACATCGCCAATCACGGCGCGATAGCCTTTTTGGCGGGCGCAATCAATCAGCGCCGTCATCAGCTTGCGGCCGACACCGCATTTTTGCCAGTCGTCGCCGACCGCCAGGGCAAATTCGACCGATTCACCGTCCGGATTGACAACATAGCGGGAGACGCCAATCTGCACGTCCTTGCCGCCGACTTCATTGGACGGAAGGATGGCAACGAGCGCCATTTCACGGTCGTAGTCGATCTGCGTGAACCGTACCAGCATGGTTTGGGTCAGTTCGCGCAGGGTGTCCATGAAGCGGTAGTAACGCGATTCATCGGACATTGCCTTGACGAATTCCTGCTCCATGTCGGCATCCTCGGGGCGAATCGGGCGAATCGTGACTGTCTTGCCGTCGTTCATCTGCCATTCCTGAATCAAATGCACCGGATAGGGGTAAATCGCCATGTGGGCATAGCGGTCACCGCTGGCGTTGGTGGCGTGGTCGATGACAATCCGGGCATCGGCGGCAATGGCGCCATTTTCATCGACGATTAGCGGGTTGAGATCCATTTCGATGATCCACGGCAACTCGCAGACCATCTCCGAAATGCAGAGCAGAACCTCCTTGATCGCCTCGCGGTCGACCGCCGGCATGTTGTGGAATTGATCGAGAATTTTCGAGGCGCGTGTTGATTCGATCAAATCCTTGGCCAGGAAGCGATTGAGCGGCGGCAGGGCAACCGAGCGGTCGCTGAAGATTTCGACATCAAAACCGCCGGCGCCGAAGGTGATCACCGGGCCGAAAATCGGGTCGCGGAAAACGCCGATCATCAACTCGCGGCCATGCGGACGCGACAGGAAGGGTTCGATCGACACCCCGTTGATTCGGGCATTCGGATGGCGCTTTTGCACGGTGTCGATAATGTCGTGATACGCGTTGCGTACCGCCGGTGCCGTGATGATATTGAGACGGACGCCGCCGGCATCGGATTTGTGTGTCAGGTCGGGGGAATCGACCTTCATGGCAATCGGAAAGCCAATCTGTTCAGCCAGCAAGAGCGCTTCGGTCGCCGTCCGCGCGACCATGGTTTGCGCCACAGGCACCTTGAAGGCGCGCAGGATGGCCTTTGATTCCATTTCCGAGAGTACGCGCCGGCGCTCGGCAAGCAGCGCCTCGATCAGCATCTTGGCGCCTTCCGCTTCCGGGCGACCATGCTGGCGGGTCGGTTCCGGCGTTTGCAGGAGGAATTTCTGGTTGCGGTAATACTTGGAAATGTGGTGAAACAGTTCAATGGCCGTCTCCGGCATACGGAAGGCGGGAATTCCTGCCTCTTCGAGCCGTCCGCGCGCCTCACGCACTTGTTCTTCGCCCATCCAGCAACAAATGATCGAGCGGTTCAGTTTGTCGGCAATTTCAATGATCGCCTTGGCGACGCCCAGCGGGTCGGTCATTGCCTGCGGCGAGAGCATGACCAGCGTGCTGTCGACGCCGGGATCCTGCGTCACCGTCAGGATGGCGTCGCGGTAGCGTTCAGGGGTTGCGTCGCCGCCGATGTCAATCGGATTGCTGTGCGACCAGGTCGTCGGCATGGTCTTGTTGAGCGCCGCCATGGTTTCGCCGGACAGATCAGCCAGCGGAATGCCGAGATCGCCGGCGCGGTCAGCCGCCATGGCACCCGGGCCGCCGCCGTTGGTGATGATGGCGAGGCGGTTGCCGAGCGGCCGAAATTTCGAGGCGAGCGCCTTGGCGGCGTAGAAGAGCTGACCGACGTTTTGCACGCGAACGACCCCGGCGCGGCGGACGGCGGCATCAAATACGCTGTCCGAGACGGCGGCCATTCCAGAGTGGGTTGCCGCAGCGGCCGAGCCGGCCTCATGACGACCGGCCTTGAGCAGAATGATCGGCTTGATGCGCGCCGCGGAACGCAAGGCGCTCATGAAGCGGCGGGCGTTGCGGATACCTTCGACGTACATCAGGATGTAATGCGTTTTGTTGTCGTAAATCAGGTAATCGAGAATTTCGCCGAAGTCGATGTCGGCCGTCATGCCGAGCGAAATCACCGACGAGAATCCGACCTGATTGGATTTTGCCCAGTCGAGCACCGCCGAGCACATCGCGCCGGATTGGGAAACCAGCGCCAGATTGCCGGGATTGGCCGAAACCCGGGCAAAGGTGGCGTTCAACCCGAGATCGGGACGGATGATGCCGAGGCAGTTGGGGCCGAGAATGCGCACATTGTAGGAACGGGCGATTTCCATGACCTTGCGTTCAAGGGCGGCACCGATATGGCCGGATTCGGAGAAGCCGGCGGTAATGATGATCACATTGCGTACGCCGCTGCGGCCGCATTGTTCGATCAGCTGAGGAACCGTTTGAGCGCGGGTGGCGATCACCGCCAACTCGACGCGCGCACCGATTTCTTCAATCGATTTGTAGGCTGTCTGCTCGTAGATCGTCGCGTGCTTGGGGTTGATCGGATACAGGCGTCCCTTGAAGCCGGATTCGAGAATGTTCTTGAAAATAACGCTACCGACTGAATTTTCGCGCTCGGAGGCACCGATAATAGCCACTGATTTTGGCTCGAACAGGGTGGTTAGATAGTGCTGTTCCAACATGGCGGTATCCTTTTTCAGGCTGTTATTGTGCAATGCACAATTTTATCACGAACGATTTTCTGATTCCAACGCAAAAACCAGGCAAAAAAACGCGCAATGGCTGATTTGGTCGATATTTCCCCAAGAATGATACGCCCTTCCGATTGGCTTGAGCAGTGCATCAAATTTCTCCCGGCGGGTGGTCGCGTTGTCGATTTGGCGTGTGGTCGCGGACGTCATAGCCGGTATCTGGCGGCAAAAAATCACCCGGTATTGGCGGTTGACCACAAGCCGGAAGATTTGGCTTTTTTAAGCGACCTGGCCGGTGTTGAAACGCGCGAAATCGATCTCGAAGGCGAGGTCTGGCCGCTCGCTGGCGAGTGTTTTGCCGGTGTCGTTGTCAGTAACTATCTCTGGCGGCCGCGTTTTGGTGAGTTGCTGGCTCTGGTAGCGCCCGGCGGCGTCTTGATTTACGAGACCTTCATGCGTGGCAACGAGGCTTATGGCAAGCCGGCCAATCCTGATTTTTTGCTCCGCCCTCAGGAGTTGCGCGTGCTGACACAGGCGGCCGGCCTGCGCGAACTGGCCTTTGTCGAAGGTTATGTTGACCAGCCCAAACCGGCCATGCGTCAGGCGATCTGCGCCCGGCGCGAGTGAATCAGGCGTTCGGCAAGGGCGACAATGGCGCTTTCGGAAAGATCGTCGGCAGGAAAGTTTTCTTGCGGACAATAGCCGGCAAAGTTGCGATGTTGTGAGCCTTGGTAGAGCGGGTCGTAATGTTTTTCCAGAAGGGCCTGAACCAGCGTCGCCCACTCACCGGCCAGCGCCAGAGCGCGCCAGGAGTCGAGGGTTGCACGGCTCTGCAGGCTCTTGAGGGCGTCAATGCGGCTGAGGAACAAGGAAGGATCGGCGAGAAAATAGGCGTAATCCTCGAGCAGAAAGGCCACGCGCGCGGGCAGCGTCGCCTCGATTCCAAGGCAGATGCCGCCGCGAATTTGTGTAATCAGTGCCGCCGGAAGGTGCAGATTGCCGATTTTTCGGCTCTCCGCCTCAACATACACGGGGCGTGCCGGGTCGAGTGCATTGAGGGCTTGCAGCAGCAGGGTTTCAAACCATTTTTGGCTCGGCTGCGGCTGGCCGGGGAGGATCCCGAGCACGGAGCCTTTGTGGCTGGCCAGCGATTCAAGATCGAGAATTTGCTCGCCGAGCTCGCCAATCGCTTGCAGCACCCGCGTTTTGGCGCTGCCGGTGGCACCGCAAACAACATGAAAATTAAATTTTGGGGGCAGGATTTCAAGCTGGCTGACGACATGCGAACGATAGGTTTTGTAACCGCCGCCGAGTTGCCCGGCCGGCCAGCCGATGGCTCTGAAAATGGTCGTCATCGAGGCGCTGCGGTCGCCGCCGCGCCAGCAATAGATCAGTGGCTTCCAGCTTTTCGGGCGGTCGAGAAAATGGGCGCGCAAGTGCTTGCTGATATTTTCGGCAATCATCGCCGCGCCGATTTTTTTGGCCTCGAAAGCTGACACCTGCTTGTAACAGGTACCGACTTCGATGCGTTGCTGGTTATCGAGCACCGGGCAGTTGCGGGCGCCGGGAATGTGATCCTCGGCGAATTCAGCCGGGCTGCGCACGTCGATGATTTCATCGAACTGCTCAAGGTCGGCGGGCGTGGGGTTGTTGTACTTCATGACCTATTTTAGCAAGGGGAGGAGCGTCGGCCAGAGATGGTCGAGTATCAAGGGCTGCGCCTCGGCTGTCGGGTGCAGATTGTCGGCCTGAAAATAACGCGGCTTGGCGGCGATCGGTTCGAGTAGAAAATCGAGCAGGGCGGTTTTTTGCTGGCGGGCGATTTGCGCGTAGCTGGCATGAAAATCGTTGGCGTAGGGGCCGTAGTTGGGCGGCAGGCGAATGCCGGCGAGCAATACCCTGGCACCACTGGCGCGTGCCGCGCTGATCATCGCGTTGAGGTTGTCACGCATCTGTGTCAGCGGCAAACCGCGCAAGCCGTCGTTGGCGCCGAGGGCGATGATGACGACCGCCGGCTGATGTTCGAGCAGCGCCGGGTCAAGACGGGCGCGTCCGCCGGCCGTTGTTTCGCCGGAGATCGAGAGATTGGCAACGCTATAATCAAGACGTTTCGCAGCGAGTTGTTTGGCCAGCAAGGCAGGCCAGGACTGGTTTATCTGGATACCATAGCCGGCTGACAACGAATCGCCGATGACCAGAATGGTTTTGGCGGCCGTCGCCGGGAGGCTGCAAAAAAGCAGGGTCAATAAAAGGAGAGCAGAGCGCATGGCGGATGAACCGGTCGTCGAGGTGGTTGGGTTGGGCAAAACCGTGGATAACGGGGGCGAGCCTTTGACGATTCTGCAGGATATTTCGTTTTCAGTCATGGCTGGCGAATCCGTTGCCATTGTCGGCGCCTCGGGTTCAGGAAAGTCGACCTTGCTGGGGCTACTTGCCGGCCTCGATGTTCCATCCTCCGGCGATATCCGGCTTGCCGGCGCTTCCCTGGTGGCGCTTGACGAGGACGCCCGCGCCACCTTGCGTGGTCAATTGCTCGGCTTTGTTTTTCAGTCATTTCAACTACTGCCTTCGCTGACGGCGCTGGAAAACGTCATGCTCCCCTTGGAACTGGCGGCGCAGAAGGCGGCGAGCACGACCGCTCGCGAGTGGCTGATGCGCGTCGGACTGGCGCACCGTCTGAAACATTACCCCAAACACCTTTCAGGCGGCGAGCAGCAGCGCGTCGCCCTGGCTCGCGCCTTTGCGCCATCGCCAAAACTCGTTCTGGCCGATGAACCAACCGGCAACCTGGATGCGGATACCGGACAACAGATCATCGATCTGATGTTTGACCTCAACGCCAGGCAAGGCACGACCCTGATTCTGGTTACCCACGACGAAGCGATTGCGGCACGCTGCGGACGTGTGTTGCGGATCCATTCCGGGCGACTGGTTCGCTGATTTATCGCTGGCGTTGTTGGGTTACTTTACCGGCCTTACCGGACTTGTTGGTTTTGTCGGTTTTTCTGTCGTTACTGGCTTTGGCAGGTTTTGCGGCTTTTGCCGCACCCGTCGCCGGCTTGCTGTCCGATTGTTTGCCGGAAACCTTGCCTTTCTTGGGCTTTTTATCCTGAACCGCAGATTTCTGTTTGGGATTTGATTTTTCTGCCGCCGACGGCTTGACCTTGTTGGGGGAGCGACCCGGTTCCTCAAAAGTACTCAGGTCGGCGTTGCCGTTGCTGGCCGGAACCAACAGGGTCGAGTTGGCAAATTTGAGTTTGCCATGCAGTCCGTTGACACGACGCAAATCATCCAGCGTGATGCCAAAGCGGGGGGCAATGCGGTCAAGACGCTCATTGGAGCGCGGCGTATAAGCCTGCCAACTGCTCAGTGGTGCCCGATGAGCCTGCAAGTTGTTCTGAAAAACCTGCAATTTTTCGTTGGGTATGACCAGTGAGGTATCGGCCTTGATGAGCGGCCGGTTGTGAGAAGGATTGAGGGCCAAAAACTGATCAAGCGGCATTTCGGCGAGACGGGCGGCCGTCTTGATGTCGATGGGTCGCGATGTTTCGATGGTCGAAAAATAGGCACGATTTGAAATTGAAGGCAGATTGAGACGAGCCATCAGAGCCGGGTCGCCAAATATGTTTTTTAACGCCTGAAGTTTGGGAACGTAGTGCCGCGTCTCGTTGGGCATCGTCAGACTGGCATAGTCGGTCGGCATGTCGCGTGCCTGATTTTTCTCGATCGCCCGCTTGACCGCGCCTTCACCCCAGTTATAGGAAGCCAGTGCAAGATGCCAGTCGCCGTGCATTTCATAATTGGTTTGCAGGTAGTCGAGTGCGGCGTCGGTTGAAGCGACAATGTCGCGGCGCTGGTCTTGCCACCAGTTTTGCTCAAGGTCAAAGCGCTTGCCGGTTGCCGGAATGAACTGCCAGAGTCCGGATGCCTGAGCCGGTGAGTGAGCCATCGGGTTGAATGAGCTTTCCACCATCGGTAGCAGGGCGATTTCGGTCGGCATACCGCGCTGCTCGATCTGTTCAACGATGTAATGCATCAAGGGGCGGCTGCGTTCAACCATGCGGCGCAAGGCGTCCGGGCGGTTTTGGTAATACTGCTGATAATGCAGCGTCAGGTCATCGCTCAAGTCGCTCATGGCAAAGCCGTTGCGGATGCGAATCCACAAATCATCGGGTTGCGCGGTGAGGTCGATGGTTCCTGAAAAAACAGGGCTGGGCGTCAGTTCCTGAGTGGTGAGGGTGTCGTTGCTCGCAGCGGTCGCGCCGGTTAAGTTGCTGACTGCCCGGCGCATGACGCCGAAAATCGACTTTTCCGCGTCTTCTTCGGCATATGCCGGAACGGCAGTGCAGATGCTGAGCGCGCACAGGAAAAAGAATGAAAAACAGCGAAAAGTAGAGTTAACCCGCGACAAAAAGTCACGAAACTGCATAAAGGTTTACTCCTGAAACGTTGAAATCGTAAGCGTCGGATTATACCTGCCGGCGCTTGGCACGCCCCTGCAAAGCTGCCGAAATTCGCTGACTGCGCCGGGCAATGATCGATCAAGCGGCTTGATGACGCCTTCGACGGTGCCAGTGAGGGGAAATGAGGTGTCGGGAAACTACGGTATCATTCGCGCTTTTGGCGAACTCCAGTTCGTCGTTCTCAATGCGCTTCCGGGGTTCTACCGCTCATGTTTGATGCAGTCCGCAACAACAAACGAATTGTCCAGGTTTTTCTGGTGCTGATCACCTTGCCCTTTGCCTTTTTCGGCGTTGATTCCTATGTCCGGAACTCGAGCGCTGGCAGCGATGTGGCGAAGATTGGCGAGACCCGGATCAGCCAGCAGCAATTTGATCAGGCACTGCGCGAACAACAGGAGCGATTGCGTAGCCAGATGGGCGGCAAAATTGATCCGCGTCTGTTCGATAGTCCTGAAGCGCGCAAGGCAATCCTCAATGATCTGGTTGATCAGCGGCTTTTGATGATTGAAGCCACCAACCGGAAAATGTTCGCCAGTGACGATGCGGTTCGTGGCGCGGTTGGGGCGATCGAATCCTTCAAGATCGATGGCAAGTTTTCAAGCGAACGCTACGAATCGGCGTTGCGCGCTCAAGGAATGACGCCCGCCGGATTCGAGGCGCAGTTACGTCAGGACATCACCTTGCAGCAACTGGCCGGTGGTTTGGGGCAATCCGGTATTCTTCCCCGTACGGTCAGCGAGCGCCTCCTTGGATTGCAGATGGAGCGGCGAGAGGTGATGGAATATCGCTTGCCGGTCGATAGCTATCTCGACAAAGTCAAATTGTCTGAGGACGCCGCGCAAAAATTCTACGAGCAAAATATCCAGCAGTTCGATACACCTGAGCAAGTTCGTGCCGAATACGTGGTGCTTTCGATGGAAACCATCGGTGCTGCGCTGGCGGTTGGCGAAAATGAAGTCAAGGATTGGTATGAGCGGCACAAGGAGCGTTATCAGCAACCGGAGGAGCGACGCGCCAGCCATATCTTGATTGCTGCGGCGGACAAGGCCGACAAGCCAAAAGCCAAGGCAAAGGCAGAACAATTGCTCAAGGAAGTTCAGAAAGCGCCGGGCTCGTTCGCTGATCTGGCTCGCAAAAACTCGCAAGATCCCGGCTCCGCAGCGAAGGGGGGTGACCTTGGTTTCTTTGGTCGCGGCATGATGGTCAAACCTTTCGAGGATGCAGTTTTTATTCAGAAAGTGGGCGAAATTTCTGCGCTGGTTGAATCGGATTTTGGTTTCCACATCATTCAGGTGACTGGCATTCATGCGGCCAAGGAAAAGCCGTTCGCCGAGGTCAAGGCTGAAATACAGGACGAACTCAAGAAGGCGGGTGCTTCGCGCAAGTTTGCGGAAGCGGCGGAGGCTTTCAGCAACATGGTTTATGAGCAGGCCGACAGCCTCAAGCCGGTCGCCGATAAATACAAGCTGGCAATCAGGCAATCAGACTGGCTTGGTCGCCTGCCGGTGGCGAGCAACGGCCCCTTGGCCAATGAAAAATTGCTCAGCGCACTGTTTAGCGACGATGCAATCAAGAGCAAGCGCAATACCGAGGCTGTCGAAGTGGCCAGCAATACTTTGGTAGCGGCTCGCGTCTTTGAGCACAAGCCAAGCGCACGCCAGCCTTTTGCGTCGGTCAGGGCGGGTATCGAGAGCTTGCTCAAGCGCCAGGAAGCGCAAGCGCTGGCGCGCAAAGAGGGCGAAACTCGTCTTGAGTCACTTAAAAAAGGTGAGGACAAACTCGCATGGGGTGCGGCCAAGACGATTTCCCGACTCGATTCCCGTTTGATTCAGCCGGCTGCCTTGGCGCCGGTGTTCAGACTGGATGCCGGAAAATTGCCAGGCTACGTGGGCGTCGAGATGCCGGGTATCGGCTATTCGTTATTCAAATTGAGCCGTGTGGATGCCGGTGAAAAGCTTGATGCGGCGCGCCGTCAGGCGATGATCAGTCAATTGGAAAAGTTGGCCATGCAAGAAGATGTGCAAACTTATCTGGCCGCACTGCGCACGCGCTACAAGGTTGAAATCAACAAAGCCGTACTGGAATCCAAAGACAAATAAACGGGTTGTCAGCGAGTAACCAAGCGGGCTTGATGCCCGCTTTTTCATACCCGACAATCGGCTGATGGGCGGGTGGTTGTTTGGGCAAGGAGAGGTCAATGTTCAAAGGCATTTTGATTACCAAGGATGAAACAGGTTACAACTCGCAATTGCAGGAGATTGACTCATCCGTCTTGCCGGAAGGGGAGGTGACCGTGCGCGTCGAGTGGTCAACGCTTAACTACAAGGACAGTTTGGCGATTACCGGCAAGTCGCCGGTTGTCCGGTGTTTTCCAATGATTCCCGGTATCGATTTTGCCGGCACGGTGATCGAGAGTTCGAGCCCGCTCTGGAAAGTTGGTGATGCCGTGGTGCATAACGGTTGGGGAGTCGGTGAAACGCATTGTGGTGGTCTGGCGCAACTGGCGCGCGTCAAGGGTGAGTGGCTGGTGCCCCTGGCGCCGGAATTTTCAGCGCGTCAGGCGATGGCCATCGGTACTGCCGGGTACACCGCCATGCTCTGCGTGCTGGCGCTGGAAAAACACGGGATCCAGCCGGGTACGGGCGAGATTCTGGTAACCGGTGCCAATGGTGGCGTTGGTAGCATCGCCATCCTTCTTCTGTCAGGGCTCGGCTACACGGTCGTTGCCGCGACCGGGCGAGTCGATCAGGCGGAGCATCTCAAGGTACTCGGTGCCAGTGAGATTATTGATCGTAGCCAGTTGTCAGCACCCGCCAAGCCGATCGGCAAGGAGCGCTGGGCCGGGGTGATTGATACGGTGGGCAGCCACACGTTGGCCAATGCTTGCGCGACGACCCGTTATCGGGGCGCCGTCGCTGCCTGCGGTTTGGCCGGCGGTATGGATTTCCCGTCAAGCGTTGCGCCGTTTATCCTGCGCGGCATTACTCTCTACGGCATTGACAGCGTCATGGCGCCGCCGCGCGTGCGCCAGGAAGCCTGGGCGCGGCTCGCCAGCGACCTTGATCCGGCTCGGCTTGAGGCAATCACGCAGGAAATTGGGATGGCTGAGGTTTGTTCGGTTGCGACAGACTTGCTGGAGGGCAAGGTACGGGGTCGCGTCGTTGTCGATGTCAATCGCTAACTAAAACCTCATTTTCGACACAACAGTCAACATACAGGGAGCACCCATGGAATCACTCGATATCGTCCGTATTGCCACAACCCGCCACGCTTGCAAGGCATTCGATCCCGAGCAGCGGATTGATCCCGAAAAAATTGCCGCCCTGCGCACGGTGTTGCAATGCGCTCCGTCATCGATCAATTCCCAGCCCTGGCATTTTGTGATTGCCGGCACTGAGGTGGGTAGGGCGCAGCTGGCAAGCGCGACACAAGGTGACTACGTCTATAACGAACCGAAAGTGCGGGCAGCCTCACATGTCTTCGTTCTGTGTGCGCGAACCGATATGGACGACGATCATCTGGCGGCAGTTCTTGCCAAGGAGGATGCGGATGGCCGTTTTGTCTCAGCCGAGGCCAAGGCCGGACAAGGCAGCTCGCGCAGTTTTTACGTCGGTTTGCACCGCAACGAACTGAAAGATGTCGGAATCTGGATGGAAAAGCAGGTCTATTTGGCGCTGGGTTCGCTGTTGCAGGCGGCTGCAGCGCTCGGCATTGATGCTTGCCCGATGGAGGGGTTTGATCAGGTCGTACTCGATCAGACCTTGGGCTTGCGCCAACGCGGACTGAGATCTGTGGTGCTGGTGGCGCTGGGCTATCGCAGCGATGCTGATTTTAATGCCCAGTTGCCGAAGTCCCGTTTGCCGGTTGAGCAACTGTTCACGATGCTCTGATTGGCCGGGAAAAAAATCCCGACTCAATGGTAGTCGGGATTTTCAGGTGGCTTTGGCGTTTGACCGCAAGCGTTACGGAAAAACTCAACCGGGCAGCGGTTCCGAGTTGCCGAGCGCAACGGTGTTCATGCCGCCATCGACGTACATGATTTCACCAGTGATGCCGCTGGCCAGATCGGAAAGCATGAACGCCGCCGCATTGCCGACCTCATCAATGGTCACGTTGCGACGCAGCGGGGCGTGGTGTGAGTTGTAGGAGAGAAGTTTGCCAAAATTGCCGATCCCCGAAGCCGCCAAGGTTTTTATTGGCCCGGCCGAAATGGCGTTGGCGCGTATGCCTTCCGGCCCGAGACAAAACGCCAGGTAACGGGTTGCCGCTTCCAGACTGGCCTTGGCCAGACCCATGGTGTTGTAGTTCGGCATGGTGCGCTCAGCGCCGAGGTAAGAGAGTGCCAAGGCTGAACTTTTGCGACCCTGCATCATCGGCCGCGCCGCCTTGACCAGCGCCGGGTAACTGTAGGACGAAATTTCGTGGGCGATACGAAAAGAATCGCGCGTCATACCTTCGAGAAAATCGCCTTCGATGGAGGAGGTCGGGGCGAAAGCGATTGAGTGAACCAGACCGTCCAGGCCGTCCCAGTGATTTCCGAGGTCGGCGAAGAGCTTGTTGATCTGCTCATCATCTGCAACGTCGAGCGGAAAGACCAGGGTGCTGTCAAATTCGGTGGCAAATTTATTGATGCGGTCAATAAAACGCTCATTCTGGTATGAAAAGGCAAGTTTCGCACCTTCGCGGTGGCAGGCCTTGGCAATGCCGTAGGCAATGGAGTGCTTGGAGAGCAGTCCGGTGATCAGAATTTTTTTGTCGGCGAGAAAGCCCATGTGTTGTTCTCCCTGAGGGGTTTAGCCGACGGATTATAAAGCATCACATGTTCGGATAGGTCGGCCCCTCGCCACCTTGAGGCGCAACCCAGGTGATGTTCTGACGCGGATCCTTGATGTCACAGGTTTTGCAGTGCACGCAATTTTGCGCGTTGATTTGCAGGCGCGGATGATCGCCATTTTCGTCGCGGAGAATTTCATAAACTCCAGCGGGACAAAAACGTTGCTCGGGTGCGTCGTATAACGCCAGATTGATCGAGATTGGCGTCGTGGCGTCCTTTAATTGCAGATGGCAGGGTTGGTTCTCTTCGTGGTTGGTGCCGGAGAGGAAAACCGACGACAGGCGATCAAAGGTGAGTACCCCATCCGGCTTGGGATAAGCGATCGGCTGACATGCTGCCGCCGGCTTTAGCTTGGTATGGTCAGCCTTGCGGTTGTGCAGTGTCCACGGGGCTTTGCCCCGGAAAAGAAGCTGATCGATTCCAAACATCAGGGAGCCCAATTTCAGCCCCTTGTTCATCCACGGTTTGAAATTGCGTGCCTGATGGAGTTCGTCATAGAGCCAGCTTTGCCTGAAGCTCGCCGGATAGTCCTCCAATTCATCGTGTCCGCGCTCGGCAAGCAAGGCCGCAAAACACGCTTCGGCAGCAAGGGTGCCGGACTTGATGGCACTGTGCGAACCCTTAATGCGCGCCGCGTTGAGAAAACCGGCGTCATCGCCGATCAGTACGCCGCCCGGGAACGTCAACTTGGATAACGACTGCAAACCGCCAGCGGTCAGTGCACGCGCGCCGTAGGCAACACGCCTGCCAGCGACTAAAAACCGGCTGATTTCAGGGTGGGTCTTGAAACGCTGGAACTCCTCATAAGGCGACAGATGCGGGTTGCTGTAGCCGAGGCCGACGACAAAGCCGACGGACACCTGATTGTTCTCCAAATGGTAAAGGAAGCCGCCGCCGTAGGTGTCGGGGGTCATCGGCCAGCCGCCGCTGTGAATGACCAGACCGGGCTGATGATGCGCTGGATTAATCTCCCAGAGTTCCTTGATGCCGATCCCGTAGGTTTGCGGATCAATTCCCGCACGCAAGTTGAATTTTTCTTCAAGCTGTTTGCCCAGGTGACCGCGACAACCTTCAGCAAAAAAAGTGTATCGCCCAAGCAAATCCATTCCCGGCTGAAAATTCGGCCCCTCGCTGCCGTCATGCAAGCGCCCCATGTCGCCGGTTGCAACGCCTTTGACCGAGCCATCCTCGTTGAACAGCACTTCAGCGCCGGCAAAGCCGGGGTAAATTTCGACGCCCAGCGCTTCGGCCTGATCGCCAAGCCAGCGGCAGAGATTGCCGAGCGAAATGACATAGTTGCCTGCGTTGTGGAAACAGTTCGGCAAAAGACTGTTAGGAACCTTGATCGCCGCCTTGTCTGAGAAAATAAAAAAACGATCTTCCGTCACCGGCGCCTTAAGCGGTGCGCCATCGGCTTTCCAGTTGGGCAGTAATTCGCTGAGTGCACGCGGATCCATCACCGCACCGGAGAGAATATGGGCACCGATTTCAGCACCTTTTTCAATCACGCAAACCGAGAAATCTTTGCCATGTTCATTGGCCAATTGCTTCAGTCGAATTGCCGAAGCCAGACCAGCAGGGCCGCCACCAACGATGACGACAGCGAACTCCATCGCTTCGCGTTCCATTTTGTCTCCTGACTTTTATTGTATTGTGGCACTACAAGCAATACGCTACAGTATGGAAAAAAATAGATCAACCCTTACAGAAAATCATGGTATGGAATCCCGTCGCAAGTTAATTCACGTCTGCACAATGCCGATTCGCTGGGGCGACCTGGATGCCTACGGACATGTCAATAACACCGTTTATTTTCGCTACATGGAGCAAGCGCGGGTCGAGTGGATTGAGGCAATGAATGTGCCGGTTCGTCCGGGAGGCTCCGGGCCGGTCATCATCAATGCCAGCTGCACTTTCCTGATCCCGATGAATTACCCGGGAAGCGTTGAGGTACGCACTTATACGGGGCCGGCGGGGCGCTCCAGCGTGCAAACCTATGTCGAGATGCGGCTGGAGGGGGATGACAGGATTTACGCTGAAGGCGCCGCCAAGGTGGTCTGGATGGATACACAAAGCGGGAAATCGGTTTCTTTGCCTGATCATGTCCGCGCCGTGCTTGAAGCGGATTAGTGCTCAGGTAAAGTGGAGGCCATGAGTCAAAAAAAAATCTGGGAAAAACTGCTCTCCGCAGAACGTCATGGTGCGGGAAGAGCGCCCGGGACGCCTGAAAGAACGGCGTTTCAACAGGATTATGACCGTATTGTATTTACCTCTGCCTTCCGGCGGATGAAAGACAAAACCCAGGTTTTTCCGTTGTCGAAGAGCGACTATGTGCGCACCCGCCTGACGCACAGTCTCGAAGCAAGTTGCGTCGGCCGCTCGCTCGGCGCGCTTGTCGGGCGAGAAATCATCGCTCGTCACGGTTTGAAAAATGTTGAATCCGGTGATTTTGGTGCGATTGTCGCCGCTGCCTGTCTCGCTCACGACATCGGTAACCCGCCCTTTGGTCATGCCGGTGAAGATGCCATACGGGAGTGGTTTTGCCAATCTGGGATTCTGGATCGTCATTCGTTGACACCGGCTCAGCGGATGGATTTTGAGCGCTACGAAGGCAATGCACAGGGTTTTCGCATCGTCACGCGCCTGCAAAATCCGGCGAATCCCGGGCTGCAGCTCACCAGTGCGGTACTGGCAACATTTACCAAATATCCGCGGCCGTCGTATCTCGATCATGAGATTGACGGGAAAAGCGGGAAGAAATTCGGATTTTTTCAGCAGGATAGGGCGTCGTTTCAGCGGGTTGCAGAGTCAACCGGTTTGATCGAGCGAATTGCAGGAACGGCCTGGCGTCGCCACCCGTTGGCTTTTTTGGTCGAGGTTGCCGACGATACGTGTTACCTGATTGTCGATCTCGAAGATGCCGCAAAGCTCGGTTTCGTGCCTTACCGCGATGCCGAGTGTCTGTTGGCCGAGCTCGCCGGAAGCCGGGTCAGCGGGGGGCGTCTGGAGCGTTTGCATGATCCGAAAGAACGGCTCGAATATCTGCGCGCCAAGGCGATCGGTCACCTCCTTGAAAGCGCCGCAGCGGTGTTCCTGGAAAATGAAGCGGCCATTCTTGGCGGGCAATTCGATGATGAACTTCTCGCCCATTCGCCGGTTGCCGTGCCGCTGCAGGCAGTGCTGAAACTGGCCAAGGAAACCATTTACACCGCGCGCCCGGCATTGGAAATCGAAACTGCCGGTTTCGAGGTGTTAGGCGCACTGCTTGAGTTATTCAGCAATGCCGTCGAAGCCGGGGCGGGACATGCCCGCATGACTACCCGTGAACGTATGTTGCTGAAGTTGTTGCCCGCCCAATTCATGGGTCACGACGGTGAGCAAAATCCTGACCCTTACATCCGCCTGTTGCAGGTCGCCGACTTCGTTGCCGGAATGACCGACTCCTACGCGGTCGACATGTACCGCAAACTCAAAGGCTATGCATTGCCGAATTGAGTCGTCCGGGGGAAATCAGTCGAACAGAAGGGCTGCTGCGACCTTGCGACCTTCTGCGGCGAGAATGTTGTAGGTTCGGCAGGCAGCGCGCATATCCATGATTTCAAGACCGATGCCCGCCGCAGCAAAGGGGCGCATCAACGCCGCCGGCGGAAAGCGCAGCCGTTTGCCGGTGCCGAGCAGGATAATGCCGGTGGCGAGCGCAATCAGCGTTTCCATGTCGCCATCAGTCAAAGTTTCGACGGTTGCAGGCGACCATTCGTGAATGATCCGCTCTGGTAACAAGATCAGGTTTTTTAGATGTTTTTCGTGGTTGACCGCAACATAATCGTCGTCATAGGCGGTAAACATGTTGATACCGGCGGTGTTGGCGAGGTGGAGTTTCATCGAAATTACGTCCTCAAAAGTCCGCCAAAATTGCGGTGCACCATTCGAAAAGGTAGGATTATACCTTTTGCCATACGGCGCTTCGGCCAACCCTTCGCTTGGCCGCCTCTTTGGATGTGGATGCTGTTATGAAACTAATCAAAAAATCCGCCAAGCTGGCCAATGTCTGCTACGACATTCGCGGCCCCGTGTTGCAGAAAGCCAAGCAGATGGAGGAGGAAGGTCACAAGATCATCAAGCTGAACATCGGCAATCTGGCCGCCTTCGGCTTTGATTCGCCAGAAGAAATCCAGCAGGACATCATTCGCAATTTGCCGAATGCAGCGGGTTATACCGACTCCAAGGGGATTTTTTCAGCGCGCAAGGCGATCATGCACTACACCCAGCAAAAAGGGATCAAGGGAGTCACGCTGGATGACATTTTTGTCGGCAATGGCGTCTCCGAGCTGATTGTCATGGCGATGAATGCCTTGCTTGATGTCGGTGATGAAGTGCTGGTGCCGGCACCGGATTATCCGCTATGGACAGCGGCGATCAGTTTGTCGAGCGGCACGCCCAAGCATTACTTGTGTGACGAAGAAAAAGGCTGGTTGCCTAATCTGGCGGACATTCGCAGCAAAATCACGGCAAAAACGCGGGCGCTGGTGATCATCAACCCGAATAACCCGACCGGCGCCCTCTATCCGGACGACATGTTGCATGAGTTGATCGATATTGCCCGCCAGCACCACCTGATTATTTATGCCGACGAGGTGTACGACAAGGTGCTTTACGATGGGGCAACCCACACCTCGCTGGCCGCCCTCGCCGATGATGTGCTGATGATCACCTTCAACGGTCTCTCGAAAAATTATCGTTCCTGCGGTTATCGTGCCGGTTGGCTGGTGGTTTCCGGCGACAAGCGTCATGCCAAGGATTACATCGAGGGTCTGGAAATGCTTGCCTCCATGCGTCTTTGCGCCAATGCGCCGGGGCAGCATGGCATCCAGACAGCACTCGGCGGCTACCAAAGCATTGATGATCTGGTGAATGAGGGTGGACGTCTGAAGCGTCAGCGCGACATCGCGCATGAACTGATCACCGCCATTCCGGGTGTCAGTTGTGTCAAGCCCAAGGCGGCGCTTTACATGTTTCCCAGGCTGGATCCGAAAATTTATCCAATCAAGAACGATCAGGCATTCATTTCCGAGCTGTTGCAGGAAGAAAAGGTCTTGCTGGTTCAGGGGACGGGCTTTAACTGGCCGCACCCGGATCACTTCCGTCTGGTTTTTTTGCCCCATGAAGATGATCTGCGCGAAGCAATCGGTCGAATCGCCCGCTTTCTCGAAAATTATCGCAAGCGTCACCACACTCAAACTGTTTAATTCACATAAAGTCAGACCATGAAACCTATCAATGTTGGCCTTATCGGTATCGGCACCGTCGGCGGTGGCACGTGGACCGTTCTCAAGCGCAATGCGGATGAAATCGCCCGTCGTGCCGGTCGTCCGATTGTTATCACGGCTGTCGCCGACAAAAATCTTGAGTTGGCGAGGCAGATCACCAAGGGTGCTGCGCGTGTTACCGATGATGCTTTTTCGTTGGTCAACGACCCGGAAATCGACATCATTGTCGAACTGATCGGTGGCTACGGCGTTGCCAGGGAGGTTGTGATGCAAGCCATCGCCAATGGCAAGCACGTGGTAACGGCCAACAAAGCCTTGCTTGCGGTGCATGGCAGCGAGATTTTCAGTGCGGCTCAGGAGCGGGGCGTCATGGTTGCTTTTGAAGCGGCCGTCGCCGGCGGCATCCCGGTTATCAAGGCGTTACGCGAGGGTTTGAGTGCCAACCGCATCGAATGGGCGGCCGGGATCATCAACGGGACGACCAACTTCATCCTTTCCGAAATGCGCGACAAGGGGCTGTCTTTTGACGACGTGCTGAAAGAGGCTCAGCGTCTGGGTTACGCTGAAGCCGATCCGACTTTCGATATTGAAGGCGTCGATGCCGCGCACAAAGCAACCCTGATCGCTTCGATTGCCTTCGGTATCCCGGTTCAGTTTGACAAGGCTTACATCGAGGGCATTACCCGGCTTGAAGCGTCGGACATCAAGTATGCCGAGCAACTCGGTTACCGCATCAAATTGCTCGGCATCACCAAACGCCGTGAAAAGGGGATTGAACTGCGTGTCCATCCAACACTGATCCCGGCCAAGCGTTTGCTGGCCAACGTCGAAGGGGCAATGAACGCGGTTGTCGTCAAAGGTGACGCCGTTGGTACGACGCTTTATTACGGCAAGGGAGCCGGTGCCGAGCCGACGGCTTCAGCGGTGATAGCCGATATTGTCGACGTTACCCGTCTGGCTAACGCGGATGCTGCGCATCGCGTACCACACCTGGCATTTCAGCCGGATGCCATGTCCAATTTGCCGATTCTGCCGATGAGTGAAATCGAAACGGGCTATTACCTGCGTCTGCGCGTTGAAGACAAGCCGGGGGTGCTGGCCGACGTGACCCGCATTCTGGCCGATCAAGGCATCTCGATAGACGCCATGCTGCAGCGCGAACCGGAAGAGGGCGAAGGCGAGACCGATATCATCATCCTCACCCATGTCTGCCAGGAAAGTTGCGCGGATGCGGCGATTGCCCGGATTGAGGGACTCAGCGCACAAAAAGGCAAGGTCAAGCGAATTCGTCTGGAAGAGTTGCAATAAGCGGCGAGTCCATTTTGGTTATCCGGGTTCAACAGAAATCCGGATAGCTGGAAACCACCAGCAAAAACCGCCAGGCGTTGATGGACTGTTAGCGCTGCCGCTCTTTCATGATCTGCTCTTTTTCCCGCTGCCAGTCTTTTTCTTGCTCGTCGTTGCGCTTGTCATGCTGCTTCTTGCCTTTGGCCAGGCCGATTTCCAGCTTGATACGCCCCCCCTTGTAGTGCAGATCAAGCGGTATCAGCGCATAACCGGCACGCTCAACCTTGCCGATTAGCTTCATGATTTCGCTGGCATGCAGCAACAATTTGCGGGTGCGCGTAGGGTCTGGAGTGACATGGGTTGAGGCGGTCGGCAGTGGGGTGATGTGCATGCCGATCAAGAATATCTCCCCACCTTTGATGATGACGTAAGACTCCTTGATGTTCATCCGGCCGGCACGAATTGCCTTGACCTCCCAACCATGGAGGGCAAGACCAGCTTCGTACCTTTCTTCGACAAAATAGTCGTGAAAAGCTTTTTTGTTGACCGTGATGCTCATGCTGCCGTTGATCCATTAAAATCACCATTTTACAGGATATCGAAACGCTGATCCCGCATGGCTTTGGTCGAAAAAACCGTCTTGATTGAGCAATCTGCAGCGCGCATGTTTGCCTTGGTTGATCGCTGCGAGGATTACCCGCAGTTTTTGCCCTGGTGCAGCCAAACCAAGGTCAAGTTTCGCGATGAACACCAAACAGTGGCGACATTGCATATCAACTACCACAGCGTTAAATCGAGCTTTACGACGCAAAATGACAAGGTTTTTCCGCTTTCCATGAAAATTCATTTGGTTGACGGACCATTTCGTCATCTCGAGGGGGCATGGGTATTCAAGGCGCTCGCCGAGGATGCCTGCAAAATCGACTTCCAGTTACATTACGAGTTTTCCAGCAAATTGTTCGAGAAAGTCATCGGGCCGGTCTTTAACCATATTGCCAGCACTTTTGTTGATGCCTTCGTTCGCCGGGCGGCGCAGGTCTACGGCGTTGACCATGGCTGAAATGCTCAATGTTGAAGTTTGTTATGCGCTTGCTGACAAGCAGTTGCTGGTCAAGGTGAGTTTGCCGCAGGGTTCAACCTTGCAGCAGGCACTGGATGCGTCTGGAATTCTTGCCAGGCATCCGGAAATCGACCTCAAAAAAAACAAGTGTGGCGTTTTCGCCAAGTTGTCGAAACTGGATACGGTTTTGCGTGACCGTGACCGCGTTGAAATTTATCGGCCACTGATTGCCGATCCCAAAGAAGTACGTAAACAACGCGCGGCTGAAGGCAAGGTCATGAAAAAAGGCGCTGGGGAATCCGACCCCGAGGCCTGAATCTGCTGATGCCAATTATTGACAGGAATCTTTCATTCCGCGCCGTGCGTAGTCCAGTTCTTTGGCGCGTTCGCTGTCGTCCATAAAACGGCGTTCACCCTTTTCGTCGATATTGGCAATGCGCTGGCCTGATTCAAGGATGGCAAGGTGCTTCTTTGCGCGCTGGCAATTGTCGCGTTTAGCAGCGGCAGCGGCCTTTTCCTTGGTCTCTTTCTCGGCTTTCTCGGCGTTTTCTTGCTGACGTTTCTTGAACTCGAGTTCTTTTTCAGCCATCGACTTCGGTGCCTCGGTTGGGGCGCTTTTAACGGCACCCGCGGGGCTCGTACTTGCCTCACCCATGGTGCGGACGTTTTCCTTTTTCAGGGCAGGTGGTGGGGTGTCGGAAATGATGGTGCGACCGTTGCTGTCTCTCCATTGATAGGTTTGAGCAGCGGCGTTTGAGAATGCTACGGTCGAGGCGGTTGCAAGGGCAAAAATGAAAGCTTGTTTTGTGGTCATCGGGAGTTCTCAGTGTTTTCTGTATAATACGATTTTGTAACCTTGGATCAAAGGCTATGCGACTGCTGCAAAAAGCCCTCACTTTTGACGACGTTTTACTCGTCCCCGCCCACTCCCGAATTTTGCCACGCGATGTCGGTTTGTCGACCCGATTGACGCGCAACATCACATTGAATTTGCCCTTGCTTTCAGCAGCAATGGACACGGTGACCGAGGGACGCTTGGCGATTGCACTCGCGCAAGAAGGCGGCATTGGCATTATTCACAAAAACTTCACGGCGCAGGCGCAGGCCGCTGAGGTGGCCAAAGTCAAACGTTTTGAATCCGGCATACTGAAAGACCCCATCACCATACCGCCGACCATGACGGTTCGCGAGGTTTTGGAGATTACCCGTCAATATCGTATCTCTGGCTTGCCGGTGATCGACAAGGCGGGCAAGGTTGTCGGGATTGTCACTAACCGCGATCTGCGTTTCGAAACCAATCTCGACCAGCCCGTCAAGGCAATCATGACCCCACGCAAGCGGCTCGTGACAGTCAACGAAAGTGCCAGCGTCGAAGACGCCAAAGAGTTGATTCGCAAGCACCGCCTTGAGCGCGTGCTGGTGGTCGATGATGAGTGGCATATGCGCGGCCTGATTACGGTCAAGGATATTCTCAAATCCAACGAACACCCGCTGGCCAACAAGGATGCCTCGGGTCACTTGCGCGCCGGGGCTGCGGTCGGTGTCGGTGCCGGTACGGAAGAGCGTATTGCCCTGCTTGCCGAAGCCGGCGTTGACGTGATCGTCGTCGATACGGCGCATGGTCATTCGCAGGGCGTGCTGGATCGTGTTTGTTGGACGAAAAGAAACTTCCCGCACATCGAAGTGATCGGCGGCAATATTGCCACCGCTGATGCCGCTCGCGCGCTGCTCGATAGCGGTGCTGATGCTGTCAAGGTAGGCATCGGCCCTGGTTCAATATGTACGACGCGTATCGTCGCCGGGGTCGGCGTGCCGCAGATTACGGCGATTCAAAATGTCTCCGAAGCGCTTAAAGGCAGTGGCGTACCGATGATTGCCGATGGCGGGGTGCGTTATTCCGGCGATATTGCCAAGGCGATTGCGGCAGGTGCCGACACGGTGATGTTGGGCGGTCTTTTTGCTGGTACGGAAGAAGCGCCGGGTGAGGTTGAGCTATTCCAGGGACGTTCTTACAAGTCCTACCGCGGCATGGGTTCGCTTGGCGCCATGCAGGCGGGCTCTTCTGATCGTTATTTTCAGGACAACACATCCAATGTCGAGAAATTTGTCCCTGAGGGTATCGAGGGTCGAGTGCCTTACAAAGGCCCTGTGTTGGCGGTGATTCATCAGTTGATGGGTGGTTTGCGCTCATCCATGGGCTATCTCGGCTGCGCCAGCATTGCCGAAATGCATGAGCGTGCCTGCTTTGTTGAAATCACCTCAGCCGGCATTCGTGAATCACACGTTCATGATGTGCAAATCACCAAGGAAGCGCCCAACTACCACGTCGAGTAATCGACCTGACGATATTGAAGGCGGCTCTGCGGTTTCGTGCAAGAGCCGCCTTTCTTCATTCAAGGCTTTGAAAATGACCCACCAGAAAATCCTTATCCTCGATTTTGGCTCCCAGTTAACACAGTTGATCGCCCGCCGCGTGCGTGAGGCCAAAGTGTTCTGCGAAATCCATCCCTACGATGTTTCTGAGGAATTTATTCGCAACTACGGTGCGCAGGGCATCATTCTTTCCGGAGGGCCCAGTTCGGTTACCGAGGGGGATACGCCGCGGGCACCGGAAATCGTGTTCACCCTGGGGATCCCAGTGCTTGGCATCTGCTACGGAATGCAGACCATGGCGCAGCAACTGGGAGGCCAGGTAATGACGGCGGAAGCTGCCGGAAAAGCGCGCGAATTCGGATACTCCGAAGTTCGCGCCCATGGGCACAGCGCCTTGCTCAAGGGGCTGGCCGACTTCACGACAGCCGAAAGCCACGGCATGTTCAAAGTCTGGATGAGCCATGGCGACTCGGTGATGGAGCTGCCGGCCGGTTTCAAACTCATGGCCTCGACCCCATCCTGCCCGATTGCCGGAATGGCTGACGAAGTGCGCAAGTTTTACGCGCTGCAGTTTCATCCAGAAGTAACGCATACCCTGCAGGGGCGCGCGATACTTGAACGTTTTGTGCATGGCATTTGCGGCTGTGGAACTGACTGGGTGATGGGTGACTACATCGCCGAAGCCGTCGCCTCGATCCGCGCCCAAGTGGGCAGCGACGATGTGATTCTCGGCCTTTCTGGCGGTGTTGATTCGAGCGTTGCCGGAGCCCTGATTCACCGCGCGATTGGTGACCAACTGACTTGCGTTTTCGTCGATCATGGCCTGTTGCGCCTCAGCGAGGGTGATATGGTGATGGACATGTTTGCGCGCAATCTCGGCGTCAAAGTCATTCGTGTTGATGCGGTCGATGTTTTTATGAGACAGCTTTCCGGCGTCTCCGACCCGGAACAAAAGCGCAAGATTATCGGCAAGGAATTCGTTGAGGTTTTCCAGGCCGAATCGAAGAAGCTGGCATCCGCCAAATGGCTGGCGCAGGGCACGATCTACCCGGACGTAATCGAATCAGCCGGCAAAGGCAAAAAAGGCGCCCATACCATCAAGAGTCACCACAACGTCGGCGGCCTCCCGGAGGACATGCACCTCAAGTTGCTTGAGCCACTGCGCGAATTGTTCAAGGATGAAGTTCGCGAACTCGGTATCGCCCTCGGGTTGCCGCGTGAAATGGTTTATCGCCACCCGTTCCCCGGGCCGGGTCTGGGCGTGCGCATCCTGGGCGAGGTCAAACGCGAATCGGTCAGCTTGCTGCAACGAGCCGACGATATTTTTATCAGCGAATTGCGCTCGACCGTCGCCAGCGCCGCCCATGCCGCTGCCGACCTCTGTTCGGCAGCGGATATTGGCAAGAGCTGGTATGACCTGACCAGTCAGGCTTTTGCCGTTTTCCTGCCGGTCAAGAGCGTCGGCGTCATGGGTGACGGTCGCACCTACGAAAACGTCGTCGCTCTGCGCGCCGTCGTCACCAGCGACTTCATGACCGCGCACTGGGCGCAATTACCCTATGAGCTACTTGGCCGAGTCTCCAATCGCATTATCAACGAAGTGCGTGGTCTTAACCGGGTGGTATACGACGTCTCTGGAAAACCGCCAGCGACTATTGAGTGGGAATGATTTGATGTCTGGCAACGGCAGGCATTGAGAAGCACAAAAATCTTGTAAGCCCGCGTCACTGCGGGCTTTTTTGCTTCTTTGTCTGGCATCGACTGGCAACACACAGCGCCGCCAAGCACTGTTTTTTTATGGCATGGCGGATGGTACTATCTTCGCTGATGCCATGAACAGCGCTCGATACCATGCCATGATTTTTCAATGTCGCATGGTATTGAAATTTTCTTAGTAATTGATTTATAAAAAGAAAATTGAATATTTTGCGCTTGTTTTGAACATGGTATTTTGAGTCGAGATAGGACGGATACCATGCTGACCGATACCAAGCTGCGCAACCTCAAGCCGCAGGACAAGCTCTACAAAGTGAACGACCGTGACGGCCTCTATGTGGCCGTCACGCCCGCCGGGGCGATCTCGTTCCGATACAACTACTCGATCAACGGCAGACAGGAGACCATCACCTTCGGGCGCTATGGCACCGGAGGCATCACCCTGTCGGAAGCCCGCGAGCAGTTGGGCGAGGCCAAGAAGATGATCTCCGCCGGGAAGTCACCGGCCAGGGAGAAGGCGCGTGACAAAGCCCGCGTGAAAGATGCCGAGACATTCGGTGCCTGGGCGGAAAAGTGGTTACGCGGTTACCAGATGGCCGACTCGACCCGCGACATGCGCCGTGCGGTCTATGAACGGGAGTTGAAGCCCAAGTTCGGCAACCAGAAGCTGGTCGAGATCACGCACGAGGACTTGCGCACCCTGACCGATACCATTGTGGAACGCGGCGCACCGGCCACGGCAGTGCACGTGCGCGAGGTGGTTATGCAGGTGTTCCGGTGGGCGATTGAGCGCGGCCAGAATGTTGAGAATCCGGCGGATATGGTCAGGCCAACCACCATTGCCAAGTTTGAACCCCGCGACCGGGCGCTGACACCCGACGAGATCGGGCTGATGTACCAGTACATGGAGCGTATCGGCACCACGCCCTCGATTCGGGCTGCGGCCAAGTTGCTGCTGTTGACGATGGTGCGCAAGAGTGAATTGACGAACGCGACATGGAGCGAGGTCAATTTCAGCGAGGCGCTTTGGACCGTTCCCAAGGAGCGGATGAAGCGGCGCAACCCGCACCACGTGTACCTATCTCGGCAGGCACTGGACATATTCATCGCGCTCAAGACGTTTGCCGGTGGGTCTGAATACGTGCTGCCGTCACGTTATGACTCGGACTTGCCAATGAGCAGTGCCACGCTCAACCAGGTGCTGACGCTGACCTACAGGCTAGCGCAGAAGGAGGGCAAGGCCCTGGCGAAGTTCGGGCCGCACGACTTGCGTAGGACGGCCAGCACCTTGTTACATGAAGCTGGGTACAACACCGATTGGATTGAGAAGTGAGGTAGGCTGGAAATAGTGGAGTCCAACGGATCGTGTAATTTACGGTCTGGAGGATGAAGATGGAACGAACACCCAAGGGTTTGTACTCGCCGGAATTTCGGGCGGAAGCGGTCAATCTGGTTGAGAAGAGTAGCCTGTCTGTTGATCGAGCGGCGAAACAGTTGTCGATACCGAGGAGCAGCCTTGGCAACTGGCTAGGATCTGCCAAGAAATGACAATTGGCAGAGGTTCCATCTTCATCTTCATCCTCCAAAGCGTAATTTACACGATCTGTTGAAACCCCCTATTTCCAGCCTATCTCATGGCGAAGGAAGGCGAAGTTCAAAATATCTCGGAAGTTTCGGTGAAAATGAATGCTGAAAGGAGCCCCGCCGTTTGGGTGGGGCTCTTTTTGTCATCGGCGTTGCCGGCTATTTCTGGGTTTCAACCATCTGCAGAGGCTCCGCTTGATCCGCTTCAAGCGACGGCCTTTCTTTACGCGGGCGACCAAGCTTCGGTGGCGGCGCAGCTTCGGCAATAGATACCGCACCCGTGGTTTGAACCATGACCAGGCCGCTCGCCGAGAGTGTTTTCTCGAGATCAAGTGCTTGGGCTGGCTCCATCGCTGGCGGCATTTCGATTGTGAGCGGTGCCGATTCGATGGTCGCTTCTGTTGCAGAAAGTTCAGCTACTGTACGGGCTTCGGCTAGCGGGGCGGCTTCCATGATCGGAGTCGCTTGAATCGCGGGCTCGGCTGCAGTGAACACTGTTGCCGGGATCGTAACGATGACCGGTGTTTCAGCTTCTGCGTTGAGGGTTTCATGGCTGGGTGCCGGCATCTGAGTGGCCTCTGTCGCTAAACCAAGTAGGGTCGATGATTCAGTGGCTGTTGCCTCTGGATTCTGAACCGTATTTTCAACGTCCGGGCGACGTTCGCCGCGACCACGACCGCCACGGCGACCGCGACGACGTGCTCCTTGTTCATCGCTCGAAGTTTCAGCGGATTCGGCAATGCTTGGAATGTCGCCGATATTTTTGGCAGGTACATCCGTCGTCAGTTTGCTTTCAATGTTTTCGGGCTGCGGGCGTTCCTTGCGCTCGCCGCGCTCTTTGCGTTCGCCACGCGGGCGACGCTCCTGGCGCTCGCCGCTGATTGCGCTTGGTTCGTCACGTGGTGCTTTTTCGGTGGTACGTTCGTTGCGGCCAGAACGTTCCGGGCGCTCACTACGTTCCTCCTCGTTGCGTTTGTTGTTGCGACTACCCCGGCGGCTGTCGTTGCGGTCGCGACGTCCGTCATTGCGACCCTCTCGCGGCTTTTTGACCGGTTCGGCAAGCACCGGAGCGGCGACCGGCTTGGTGGAAGTCCGGAACCAGGAAAGAATTCTGGAAATGACACCGGCTTCAGCTGCGGGAGCGGAAATGACCGCTTCGGGTGCTTTTTCCGGCAAATTCGGTGCCGGTTGCTCCGGTGAAATGCCTTTGATGACTGCTTCCTGGCGCGGCTTGGCCGCGTCATCCTTGCCGTTGCCAACTTTGCTGCTTTCCTCAGCCGGTACGTCGACCATTTTGTAGGAAGGCTCGCGCACATCTTCACTGTTGAGATCATCGTGTTTGAGGCGGGTAATGGTGTGTGCCGGTGTTTCAAGGTGCACGTTCGGAATCAGCAGAATGGTGACTTTGTGACGCAACTCAATGGCCTGTATGTCCGGGCGTTTTTCATTGAGCAGGAAGGTGGCGACATCAACCGGAACCTGAACATGCACGGCGCCGGTGTTTTCCTTCATTGCTTCTTCTTCGAGAATGCGCAGAATATGCAGGGCGGCGGATTCGCAAGAGCGAATATGCCCGGTGCCGGTGCAGCGCGGACAGGAAATATAGCTAGTTTCGGCAAGCGCAGGGCGCAGGCGCTGGCGGGAGAGTTCCATCAGGCCGAAGCGGCTGATTTTTCCCATCTGGACACGGGCGCGGTCAAAACGTAAACCATCCCGCAGGCGGTTTTCGACTTCACGCTGGTTGCGCTGGGCTTCCATGTCAATAAAGTCGATGACGATAAGGCCGCCGAGGTCGCGTAAACGAAGTTGGCGAGCCAGTTCGTCGGCCGCTTCAAGATTTGTCTTCAGCGCGGTCTCTTCAATATCGGCTCCTTTGGTTGAGCGGCCAGAATTGACGTCAACCGCCACCAACGCTTCGGTGTGATCGATCACAATGGCACCACCGGAGGGCAAATTGACCTGTCTTACAAAGGCTGTCTCGATTTGGTGCTCAATCTGGAAGCGCGAGAAAAGCGGCACATCGTCGCGGTAACGCTTGACGCGATTGACATTGGCCGGCATGACGGTGCCCATGAAGGCACGCGCTTGCTCATAAACTTCGTCGGTGTCGATGAGGATTTCACCGATTTCAGAATGAAAATAATCACGGATGGCGCGAATGACGAGGCTGCCTTCAAGGTAAATCAGGAAAGCGCCGCTTTGTTGTTGGGCAGCGCCCTCGATGGCGCTCCACAATTGCATCAGGTAATTCAGATCCCACTGCAACTCCTCCGCCTGGCGGCCGATGGCTGCAGTGCGGGCAATCAGGCTCATGCCACCGGGTACTTCCAGTTGATCCATGGTTTCGCGCAGTTCGGTGCGCTCGTCACCATCCACGCGGCGGGAAACGCCGCCGCCGCGCGGATTGTTCGGCATCAAAACCAGGTAACGCCCGGCCAGGGAAATATAGGTTGTCAGGGCGGCACCCTTGTTGCCTCGCTCGTCCTTGTCGACCTGGACGATCAATTCCTGGCCTTCCTTGAGCGCTTCGCTGATTTTCGCGCGGCCAACATCGACGCCGGGCTTGAAGTAGGAGCGGGAAATTTCCTTGAACGGCAAAAAGCCGTGCCGCTCGGAACCGTAATCGATGAAGCAAGCTTCAAGGCTAGGCTCAATTCGGGTAATGACACCCTTGTAAATGTTGCTTTTGCGTTGCTCTTTGGTGGCTGATTCAATGTCGAGGTCTATAAGCTTTTGACCGTCAACAATCGCGACACGTAACTCTTCAGCCTGTGTCGCATTAAATAACATGCGTTTCATTGTGTTGGGGCTCCGTTGCGCCAAAGCAGATGCGTCGAAAGACCCGTACAGGGCAGCGACAATTTCAGTTATCGGGTTGCGTCATAGGTAAATGGCGAAGGCGATGATGAACGTGCTGATCAACAACGGTTGCGAGCTTTTTATTGAAATGCGCAACCTGAAAATTCCTGCAGCGGGCAATCCGTGCGTGCTTACGGCGGGTTAATCCATTAACATCACTACTTTTGGTGAGTGAGCTTAACCGGTCGTTTTACGTTGATCTGGCTTGAGCAAGTCGCACAAGTGAGACATCGAAGCCTGCCGTTTGACGGTCGCGCTTTTGCGCGAGGGCGAGCGGTCTGACGGTTCCGAATCTCTTGCAAACCGAGACGCAAAACGTGATTAGTATATTTGAAAATGATTAGCACTGGTAATAATTCGGTCACTTATGTGCTTATCTCGGACGAGGAGCAGGGGCAGCGCCTCGACAATTTTCTGATTAAGTGCTGCAAAGGTGTTCCCAAGAGCCATATCTACCGGATTCTGCGCAGTGGCGAGGTACGGGTGAATGGCGGGCGCGTGGACGCTTCATATCGCTTGCGGATTGACGACAAAATACGTATTCCGCCGATCCGGGTCGCCCAGCGACCACAAAATGAGGTCGATGAGGCAGCCAAGCAGCGCGTCGATCTGCCGATTATTTACGAAGACGAGGCGATGTTGGTTGTCGACAAGCCGGATGGGATTGCGGTGCACGGTGGTAGCGGGGTCAGTTTTGGGGTTATCGAAGCGCTGCGCCGGCAGCGTCCGCAAGCCAGGTTTCTCGAGCTTGCGCATCGTCTTGATCGTGAGACCTCCGGTATTTTGCTGATTGGCAAAAAGCGCTCGGCACTGACGGCGTTGCACGACATGTTTCGCGAGCATGGCGATGGCGCCGACAAGCGCTATCTGGTGTTGGTCAAGGGGCGCTGGATGAATAACCTGCAGCACGTCAAATTGCCCTTGCATAAATATCTGACCGAGAGCGGCGAACGGCGCGTTTCAGTCAATTCGGAAGGCAAGGCCGCGCATACGATTTTCCGCTTGCTGGCACGGTGGCCGCAAATGAGCCTGCTCGAAGCTCAGTTGAAGAGCGGGCGCACGCACCAGATTCGTGTTCATCTCGCACATCTTGGTTTTCCGATTCTGGGCGACGAGAAATATGGGGATTTCGCGCTCAACAAAAACCTTCAGCGCGGCGGTCTGAAACGTATGGCTCTGCATGCCTGGCGCATGGCGTTCAGGCACCCGTTGACGGCGCTGCCACTCGACTACGTGGCGCCGCTCCCGGCGAGCATCGGCAACTATCTGTTTGCGGTGAATGGTGAAAATGCTGCGGAATATCAGGCTGACGGTGTTGAACATATTCTCGGATATTCACTCTCACCGCCATGAATTATGACCTAATTGTTTTTGACTGGGACGGTACCTTGCTCGATTCAGCAGGGGCAATTGCTCGTGCCATACAGGCCTCATGCCGTGATCTTGGACTGGCCGTTCCAAGCGATACCCGGGCGCGCCATGTCATTGGTCTTGGTCTCGAAGCCGCGTTGCGCTACGCGGCTCCGGATTTGCCGCTTGAGCGTACTCCAGAGATGGTTGAGCGCTACCGCTTTCATTATCTTTCAGGCGATCACGAGTTGGCACTTTTTGATGGCATTCCCGCGCTGCTTGATGATCTCAAGAGCGCCGGGCACATTCTTGCTGTCGCCACCGGCAAGAGCCGCCTTGGACTCAATCGGGCATTCGGACATTCGGGACTGGCGGCATTATTCCAAGCCTCACGCTGTGCTGACGAGTGCCACTCCAAGCCGCATCCGCAAATGCTGGAGGAACTCATGGCGGCTTTCGGCGTGCCACCGGCGCGCACCTTGATGATTGGCGATACCTCGCACGACCTGCTGATGGCGACCAACGCCGGCGTTGCCAGTCTCGCGGTGACTTACGGCGCGCACCCGCAGGAACATCTGCTGGAACATCATCCGCTCGCCTGTTTGGACACTGTGGCGGAATTGGATTCATGGCTCAAGTGCAACGCCTGATTTGCTGCAGCAGCGAGGTTGAAGAAGCAGGGTTGGGTTTTCGCTTCAAGATGATTCACTTGGACGCGGAGGTGGAGGCGTTTGTGATTCGTTTTCGGGGCAGGGTTTATGGCTATCTCAATCAGTGTGGTCATGTGCCGGCCGAACTTGACTGGCAGTCCGGCCAGTTCTTCGATGATTCCAAGATATACTTGATTTGCTCGATTCATGGAGCGCTTTATTCGCCCGAATCGGGACGCTGCCTTGGTGGTCGTTGCCAAGGGGTTGGCCTGAAAGCCATCGCGGTAATTGAAATCGACGGCAATATATTTTTGGATCAATAAAATCACGATGGAAAGCACTCAGCCTCCCGAAAAAACGCCCGAATGGGAACGTCGCACCCTTGAAAAACTTGCCTTTGCGGCGTTGAATGAGCAAAAAACGAGCCGCCGCTGGGGGATTTTTTTCAAATCCATCGGTTTTATTTACCTGCTCGTCGTTCTCTTTGCTCTCGTTGATTGGGGTGCGGACTCGCAGCATCAAGGTCGACATACGGCAATGGTGGCGCTGGACGGGGTGATTCAGGCGAAAGGCGACGCCAATGCCGAAAAACTGATGGCTGCGCTGCAACGAGCCTTCGAGGAAAAAAACAGTGTCGGTGTCGTGTTGCGTATTAACAGCCCCGGTGGCAGTCCGGTTCAGGCCGGGATGATCAACGATGAAATTCGCCGATTACGTGTCAAATACCCTGAAAAGCCCCTCTACGCCGTAGTTGAGGATATCTGCGCCTCGGGGGGCTACTACGTGGCGGTAGCTGCCGACAAGATTTACGTCAATAAGTCCAGTATCGTCGGCTCGATTGGTGTCTTGATGGATGGCTTCGGTTTCACGGGAACCATGGAAAAGGCCGGGGTTGAGCGGCGCTTGCTGACGGCTGGTGCCAACAAGGGATTTCTTGACCCGTTTTCACCACTCGCCGAGACACAAAAAGCTCACGCACAATCCATGTTGTCTGATATTCATCAACAATTCATCACGGTCGTCAAAAGCGGGCGCGGGCAGCGGCTCAAGGAGACACCGGAGATGTTCTCGGGCCTGATGTGGACCGGCGCGCAAAGCATACAGTTGGGTCTTGCTGATGAATTTGGCAGCATTGACTCAGTCGCCCGTGATGTGATTCAGGCAGAAAAAGTGCTGGATTATTCGCTCAAGGACAATATTGCCGAGCGCTTTGCCAAACGACTGGGTGCCGGTGCGGTCAGTGGATTCTGGAGCGGATTTTTTGAAACCCAAATGGCTGCTACGCTGCGCTGAATCAGGCCAGAAGCAGAAAAACTGTAGGGCGCCGCTCGATTTCGGGCGGCGTTTTCTTTTTCCAGGCCTGCACGCTGAATGTCTGAATACTCTCGCCCGGTAAGGTCAGATCAGTGGCGATGGTGACTCGCGTGGTTGGAAGACAGTTTTGCAGAACCGACTCAAAAAGCGCCTTGTTGCGATAAGGCGTTTCAATAAAAATTTGCGTTTGCTGTCGTTTTCTTGATTCGGCCTCAAGGTTCCGCAATGCCTTGTTCCGCTCGATCTCTTTGGCCGGTAGGTAGCCATGAAAAGCAAAACACTGGCCGTTGAGTCCGGAGGCCATCAGCGCCAACAGCAAGGAAGAAGGGCCGATCAGCGGCACGACCCTGATTTGCTCCTGCTGCGCCAGGGCAACCAGATCAGCGCCGGGGTCAGCAATTGCCGGGCAACCGGCCTCCGAGAGAAGCCCTACATCGTGGCCGGCGCGCAACGGAGCGAGCAGGCGATCCAGTTCGTCTGCCGTGGTGTGTTCATTGAGTTCTTCAAGCTCAAGTTCCTGCAGCACTGTTGCGGTACCGACGCTTTTCAGGAAGGCGCGCGCCGTTTTCGCTTGTTCGACGACGAAATGCTTGAGTGGATAAACGATGGCCAACACATTGGCGGGTAGCGAGTCGGCCGGTGGTGTTGCGCCCAGCGGCACGGGAATCAGGTAAAGCGTACCGGTTTTCACAAAACCTCGACGCCGCGCTTGCGCAGCATGTCGCATAGCGCAATCAGCGGCAAGCCGACCAGCGCTGTTGGATCGTCGCCTTGCACACTGGACAACAGGGCAATTCCGAGGCCTTCGGATTTGGCCGAGCCAGCGCAGTGATAAGCCGGTTCGCGATGCAGGTAGTTCTCGATTTCGCGTTCGGACAGCGGGCGGAATTTGACCAGGGTCGGTACGCCGCGAACCTCCGCTTCGCCAGAAGTGCTATCAAGCAGACAAAGTGCCGTAAAGAAATTTACGGTTTTGCCAGACAAGGCACGGAGTTGCGCGACCGCGCGTTGATGGTTGCCCGGTTTTCCGTAAATCTCACCGTCGACCGTAGCAACCTGATCGCTGCCGATGATCAGGGCGCCGGGACAGGTATTGGCTATCGCTCGCGCCTTTTCTTCAGCGAGGCGTAAAGCCATTGTTTCCGGAGCTTCGCCCGGCAGCCTGCTTTCGTCGGCATCGGGGTGGCTGACGTCGAATGGCAAACCGAGGCGATGCAGTAATTCACGTCGGTAAGGCGAACTGGAGGCGAGAATGATTTTTGGATACATGAAAAACTCGTTACCTTGAAGTGCTGCACGAATCCTCATAAGCAGCACTTTGCTTTGACTTGGAAAGCCAAAAATAATATCATCTCGCGTTTATGTCGTAACAGCTCAAGATTGAAAAGAATTACTGACGCGTTCGTTTTTGCTCGTGAAGGCCGTGTTCTTGAAGGAACGCTTGCGGTTGTGGAGCTTCAACGCCTGCACGATTTGTTGACTGATGTCTCAGGTGTTCTGCTATTCAAGCTTTGTGGAGCCAAAGATAAACGTGGGAGATACACGTTGCGGCTGCAGGTTGCCGGGAAGGTCAATCTGGCGTGTCAGCGTTGTCTGGGAGCAATTCCATTCGATCTGGATATTGACAACCTGCTGGAGCTGATTCCGGAGGGTGCTGATATGTCGCAAGACGAGCTGGAGGACGATACGCGGGATTTTCTGCCGGTGGCGGGTGAATTGTTGGTAGCTGAATTAGTGGAGGACGAAGTTCTCCTAGCGCTGCCGATTGCACCCCGGCATGAAAAATGTGGTTTTCCCGGTGCAGCTGATGCCGGTGAGCGAGTGAATCCGTTCGCCAAGCTGTCCGGGCTAAAAGGTAAACCGAACTGATTTTTTTGGAGTAACAACATGGCCGTACAGCAGAATAAAAAATCCCCGTCCAAGCGTGGCATGCATCGCGCGCATGATTTTCTTGTCGTTGCCCCGCTGGCAGTTGAGCCAACAACGGGTGAGACGCACCTGCGTCACCACATTTCTCCCAGCGGTTTTTACCGTGGCAAGAAGGTGCTCAAGGTCAAAGGCGAGTAATCGTTGAATTAGAGGCAGGCGATTCTTCGTGGGTCGCCTGCCTTTTCTTTTGCCATGACAACCCGCATCGCTATTGATTGCATGGGGGGAGACCACGGATCGTCAGTGACGGTTCCGGCGGCACTTCGTTTTCTTATGCAGCACTCGGCAGCCCATCTGATCCTTGTCGGTCAGGAGGCTGTGTTACGCCCGTTGCTCGGGTCGCATTCCCAAAATCCTCGCTTGCGCGTTGTTCATGCTTCCGAACTGGTGGGCATGGATGAATCGCCGGCGCTTGCCTTGCGCAACAAAAAAGATTCGTCGATGCGTGTTGCGATTAATCTCGTCAAGAACGGTGAGGCCGATGCCTGCGTCTCCGCAGGCAATACCGGTGCGCTGATGGCAATTTCGCGTTTTGTGCTGAAAATGTTGCCGGGGATCGAGCGGCCAGCGATTTGTGCGCCGGTACCGACGATCAACGGTCATACCCACATGCTTGATCTCGGAGCCAATGTCGATTGCACGGCAGAACATTTGCTGCAGTTTGGCATCATGGGGGCGATGCTGATTGCCGCGATGGAGCACAAAGATCGTCCGACGGTGGGGTTGCTCAACATCGGCGAAGAAGAAATCAAGGGAAACGAGGTAGTCAAGGCGGCAGGAGAGCTGCTGCGCAACTCGGGGCTGAATTTCATCGGCAATGTCGAGGGCGATCAGATTTTCAAGGGGGCAGCGGATGTCATCGTATGTGATGGCTTTGTCGGCAACGTGTCACTCAAAACCACCGAGGGTCTGGCGCAAATGCTCGCTTCATCGCTGCGTAGCGAATTTGGGCGCAACTGGTTGACCCAGCTGGCTGCGCTGGCCGCGATGTCGGTACTGAACCGCTTCAAGCGGCGCTTCGACCATCGTCGTTACAACGGCGCTGTGCTGCTGGGCTTGAAAGGTATTTCAGTGAAGAGTCATGGTTCGGCTGATGAACTGGCTTTTGGCAGCGCCATTGGTCGTGCCTATGATGCTGCCGAGAATCATGTCGTCGAACGAATCGCTGGACGCATTGCTGAAATGGTTTCGGCGCCTCAAGCATTAACCAGCGTGGAGAGTGTCTGAATGTTTGCAGCTTTGATCGGTACCGGTAGCTATTTGCCTGGTCATCCCGTGGGCAATGAAGATCTCGCCGCACGGGGTATTGATACCAACGACGAATGGATCGTTACGCGCACGGGAATTCGCAGCCGCCATCTGGCGGAATCGGGTACCACGTCTAGCGAAATGGGGCTGATCGCTGCTCAGCGGGCGCTGGAAATGGCCGGAATAGCGGCGTCCGAGCTTGATCTGATCATCGTGGCAACATCGACGCCTGATTTTATTTTTCCTAGCACCGCCTGTTTGATTCAGGGCAAATTGGGCAACAAAGGAGCGGCTGCCTTCGATGTCCAGGCGGTTTGTGCGGGGTTTACCTACGCGCTGGGTATCGCCGAGAAATTCATTCGCTCCGGCGGCCACAAAAAAGCTTTGGTGATTGGTGCCGAGGTGTTTTCGCGCATTCTTGATTGGCGCGACCGCGGTACCTGCGTTTTGTTTGGTGATGGCGCCGGCGCCGTGGTACTCGCAGCCTCCGACAAGCCCGGTATTCTGGCCAGCGCAATGCACGCTGATGGCAGTCAGAATGGCATTCTCAATGTGCCGGGGCAAATTTGCGGCGGACAGATAACGGGTGATCCCTTCTTGCGCATGGATGGACAGGCGGTGTTCAAATTTGCCGTACGGGTACTGGCCGATGTCGCTCAGGAGGTTTGCCAGGCCGCAGGTTTGCAGCCGTCGGAAATCGATTGGCTGGTTCCGCATCAAGCCAATATTCGCATCATCGAAGCCACCGGCAAGAAACTGGGTGTTGACCGCAGCAAAGTGATTGTGACGGTTGATCGCCATGGCAATACATCGGCCGCTTCCGTGCCTCTGGCGCTTGACGAGGCGGTTCGCGACGGGCGCATCCAGCGTGGCCACAAAGTGCTGGTCGAAGGCGTTGGTGGTGGCTTTACCTGGGGCGCTGCCCTGTTTGAATTCTGATCAGGAGACGACGACAATGTCCTTCGCTTTTGTATTTCCCGGTCAAGGCTCGCAGAGCGTCGGGATGATGGCTGCCTATGGTGAGGCTGACGTCGTTCGCGCTACCTTTGACGAAGCGTCTGCAGCGCTTGGCGATGATCTGTGGGCGATGGTCGCCGAGGGGCCGGCCGAAATATTGACACAAACCGTCAATACCCAACCAGTGATGTTAACGGCAGGGATCGCCGCCTGGCGCCTGTGGCAGGAGCGAGGTGGCAGGAATCCGGCTGTGCTGGCCGGCCATAGCCTGGGTGAATACTCAGCATTGGTCGCCGCCGGCGTGATTTCCCTCAAAGATGCGGCGCCGCTGGTTCGTTTGCGTGCCGCTGCCATGCAGGAGGCTGTGCCGGTTGGTACGGGCGCAATGGCGGCTATTCTTGGGCTCGACACAGCGGCTATCGTTGCCGCATGTGCCGAAGCTGCACAAGGTGAGGTGGTTGAGCCGGTTAATTTCAATGCTAATGGGCAAACCGTCATTGCCGGTCACAAGGCGGCGGTCGAGCGCGCCATGAATGCCTGCAAAGCCCGTGGTGCCAAGATGACCAAAGGATTGCCGGTTTCAGCGCCTTTTCATTCTTCGTTGATTCGTCCGGCTGCCGAAAAACTGGCGGTGCGCTTGGCTGAACTGACGCTCAACACACCGTCGCTGCCAGTGATCAACAATGTTGATGTGGCGATTGAGAATGATCCTGATCGCATCAAGGATGCCTTGATCCGTCAGGCTTATAACCCGGTGCGCTGGGTTGAGACAATCCAAAAAATGGCCGTCATGGGTGTGTCGACCGTGGCGGAGTGCGGGCCGGGCAAGGTGCTCGCCGGCTTGACCAAGCGCTGTGCAGAGGGTCTTGTCGGTGTTGCGCTGGCCGACGCGGCCTCGATCGAAGCCAATCTGGGTCTGAGCTAAGCGATGCTGAGAAATAAAGTTGCGTTGATTAGTGGCGCCACCCGCGGTATCGGCCGCGCCATTGCCCTTGAGCTGGGTAAACAGGGCGCCACGGTAATCGGTACTGCAACCAGTGAAGAGGGCGCCGCCAAGATTTCAGATTATCTTGCTGCTGCCGGTTTCAAAGGCAAAGGCATCGCGCTGGATGTTACCGATTTGGCTCAGGCAGATGCGGTCTTGGCGTCCATTGCCAAGGAATTGGGGGCGATCACCGTTCTCGTCAATAACGCCGGTATCACCCGCGACAATTTGGCCATGCGCATGGGCGACGATGAATGGGATGCGGTGATCGATACCAACCTGAAAGCGGTTTTCCGCCTCTCTCGGGCGGTCATGCGTGGCATGATGAAGGCGCGTTTTGGCCGCATCGTTAATATCACCTCGGTCGTCGGACATTCCGGCAATGCCGGCCAGGCCAATTATTGTGCAGCCAAGGCGGGTGTTGCCGGGCTGACCCGCTCACTGGCGCGCGAGCTTGGCAGCAGAAACATTACGGTCAACTGCGTCTCTCCCGGGTTTATTGCGACCGACATGACGCAGGCACTGACTGAAGAACAGAAACAGGCCATGTTGGCTTCAATTCCACTTGGTCGCGCTGGTTCACCGGAAGACGTTGCCGGTGCTGTCAGCTTTTTGGTATCCCCGGCTGCCGCCTATGTCACCGGCACAACTGTGCATGTGAATGGCGGCATGTTCATGGATTGATTTCCTCAAGCCCCGGCTTTTGGTAAACTTCGTTTGTTTTTTTATTTCGTACCCCTGAGGGGAAGGAGTTTTTCTAATGGATAACATCGTAGAACGCGTCAAAAAGATTGTCGCCGAACAACTGGGCGTGAACGAAGCGGACATCAAGAACGAGTCCTCTTTTGTGGACGATCTGGGCGCCGATTCCCTGGATACCGTTGAGTTGGTCATGGCTCTCGAAGAAGAGTTCGAGACGGAAATTCCTGACGATCAGGCTGAAAAGATCACCACGGTGCAACAAGCCGTTGATTTCATCCTCGCCAACAAGAAGTAATCCAATTCTCGTTGATTCAGGCAAGGCCGGCCCCTTTGGCCGGCCTTGCTACATATGCTTGCGGAGTACACCTTGGCACGTCGCAGAGTTGTAGTCACCGGCTTGGGCATTGTTTGCCCGGTTGGAAATACCGTCGAAGAAGCCTGGCAAAACATTCTTGCCGGTCGCTCCGGCATTGCCGCCATCACCAAATTCGATACCACCACGTTCCCAGTGAAGTTTGCGGGTGAGGTAAAGAACTTCGATATCACCCACTATATTCAGTCCAAGGATGCGCGCCGGATGGATGAGTTTATCCATTTCGGCCTGGCTGCCGGAATTCAGGCAGTGCGTGATGCCGGCCTCGACAAGGAAGGTGCTGCCGACCCGGAGCGCGTCGGCGTCGCTATCGGTTCCGGTATCGGCGGTTTGCCGTTGATCGAGAGAACCAAGGACGAATACATTGTGGGCGGTGTGCGCAAGGTTTCGCCTTTCTTCGTGCCGGGTTCGATCATCAATATGGTGTCGGGCAATCTGTCGATCGAATTTGGTTTCAAAGGACCGAATATCGCGCTTGTTTCGGCCTGTACGACCGGTACTCACTCGATTGGCGACGCGGCACGGATCATCGAATATGGTGATGCTGACGTGATGGTTGCGGGGGGAGCCGAATCAACCGTTTCTCCGCTCGGTATGGGCGGCTTCTGTGCGGCTCGCGCCCTGTCGACGCGTAACGATGATCCGCTGACGGCCAGTCGTCCATGGGACAAAGACCGCGATGGTTTTGTCCTCGGCGAGGGAGCGGGCGTCATGGTGCTTGAAGAATATGAGCACGCCAAAGCGCGTGGTGCCAAAATTTATGCCGAATTGATTGGTTACGGCATGAGTGCCGATGCCCATCACATCACGGCGCCGAACATGGACGGCCCGCGGCGTTCGATGGTCAATGCCCTGAAAAATGCCGGCCTTGGACCGTCCGATGTGCAGTATCTGAACGCCCACGGCACTTCGACGCCATTGGGCGACAAAAACGAATCGGATGCCGTCAAAGCAGCTTTCGGTGCGGATGCCAGCAAACTGGTGGTCAATTCGACCAAGTCAATGACCGGCCATTTGCTGGGTGGTGCGGGTGGTATCGAGTCCTTGTTTACGGTGCTGGCGCTGCATCATCAGATATCGCCGCCGACGATCAACATCTTCAATCAGGATCCGGAGTGTGATCTCGATTACTGCGCCAATGTGGCACGCCCGATGAAGATCGATGTGGCGCTGAAAAACAATTTTGGCTTTGGCGGGACTAACGGCTCACTGGTTTTCAAGCGCATCTGATCCACTCCGGGACGGAACCGAACGGTGCACTTTCCGATCCTCATCGGTGTGCGCCGTTCTCGTATTCTGGATATCCAGGTTGGACTGATCCTGGTGTTGGTCAGCCTTGTGGCTTGGGCGTTTCCAGGTGATCAGGCTGTCTCCGCGATAATTCAGATACTGGGCATAGGGTTGGCGAGTCTGGCCTGGCAACAGATGAAGCCAAAAGTTTGCGTGCTCCGTCTTGAGCGAAGCGGGGAGTTATCCGTAAAACGCGCCCTGAGCGAAGATTTTTCGCCAGCAGAAATTTTGTCCGGAGCAAGCGTTTATCCGTGGTTGACGGTGTTTCGTCTGAGAACAGACGATCAAGCGCTGATTACGCTGACGGTTACGGTCGACAGCATGGATGCCGAGGATTTCCGGCGTCTGAGACTGTTCCTGCGCTGGCGAGGCACTTCAAGCGACGTGACGGCGCCTTCTGATCACTGAGTTTTTCGTTTTTTTGAGCATTTTCGGGTAGTCACGAGAATAGTGAAGTCCCCGACTCTCCTTGCGCAGTAAGGCGCAGCGAACAATCAAATCGGCCGTGGTGACGAGATTGCGTAGCTCAATCAGATTGTGGCTGACCCGAAAATTTGCATAAAATTCGTCAATTTCCCGCATCAGCAAATTGATACGATTTTTTGCTCGTTTCAGGCGTTTGTTCGTGCGAACAATGCCGACATAGTCCCACATGAAGCGTCGCAGTTCATCCCAGTTATGCGAGATAACAACTTCTTCATCGGCATCCGTGACCCGGCTTTCATCCCATTCCGGCAGCATTGGTTGAGCAATTTTTTTATTGCTCAGTATGTCGTTGACAGCTGCCTCGGCAAAAACTAGGCACTCCAGCAGGGAATTTGAAGCCAGTCGGTTAGCGCCGTGCAGGCCGGTGCAGGAGGCTTCGCCGGCGACATAAAGATGGGCGACATCGGTGCGTCCCTTGAGGTCGCTGACGATGCCGCCGCAGGTGTAGTGCGCTGCCGGAACGACAGGGATGGGTTGGCTAGCAATGTCAATGCCGAGTTCGAGACAGCGCGCATGGATATTGGGGAAGTGGCTTCGAATGAAGTCCTCGCCCTTGTGCGAGATGTCAAGAAAAACGCAGTCCAGACCGCGTTTTTTCATTTCGAAGTCGATTGCCCGAGCAACCACATCACGTGGCGCCAATTCGGCGCGCTCGTCGTGTTCGGGCATGAAGCGAGTGCCATCAGGCAGGCGCAAGAGGCCACCTTCGCCACGCACCGCCTCGGAAATCAGGAACGATTTGGCTTGCGGGTGATACAGGCAGGTGGGGTGAAACTGAATGAACTCCATGTTCGAGACACGGCAGCCAGCACGATAGGCCATCGCAATCCCGTCGCCGGTCGAGGTGTCGGGATTGGTCGTGTACAGATAGACCTTGCCAGCACCGCCCGTGGCGATCAGGGTATTGGGGGCACCTATGGTGAGGACTTCACCGGTGTCGCTGTTCAGAACATAGGCACCGAAACAGCGTTTCTCGTTAGTCCCAAGGTTTTTTCCGGTGATCAAGTCGATGGCGATATGGTTTTCGAGAATGGTGATATTTGGGTTCTTGCGCACTAGGCGCGTGAGCGTTTCCTGAACGGCGGAACCAGTGGCGTCGGCGACGTGAATTACGCGACGGGCGCTGTGACCCCCCTCGCGGGTCAGGTGGTAGCCTGATTCATCCTCGGTGAAGTGAACGCCTTGCGCGATCAGCCAGTCAATTGAATGTTTGCCGTTTTCAACGACATGCCGCGTTGCTGCTGCATCATTTAACCAAGCGCCGGCAATCAGAGTGTCATTAATGTGCGCCTCAATCGAGTCGCGACTGTCGAGAACGGCAGCAATTCCGCCTTGCGCCCAACCTGAGGCGGAATCTTCCAGCTGGCGTTTGCTGATAATTCCGACGCGGCAGTGTGGTGCCAAGCGAAGGGCTGCTGATTGGCCGGCCAAGCCACTGCCAATGATAAGTACATCAAAATTTTTCAAGGCTGCTCCCATTCAGAATAATTCTTACTAAATATACCATGCAAGATATTGCTGGTGTGGTTACAGGGTGTCACAAATAGCGATGAAACCTGTGCATGGCGAGATTTTCGCTGAGCTATACTCGCTTTCCAAAGTGCAATATTGACTGTCAGGGAAACAGAAACGATGAGTGAGCGGGAAATCGATCAGGCACTGGTCGAGCGCGCGCAGGCGGGTGATCAACGCGCCTTTGACCAGCTGGTCAGCAAATATCAGCGCAAGCTGGGGCGTTTGCTGTCGCGCTTCATTCGCGATTCGGGCGAGGTTGAAGATGTCGCTCAGGAGGCTTTTATCAAGGCCTATCGTGCATTGCCCAATTTTCGCGGGGATAGTGCGTTTTATACCTGGCTATATCGCATTGGCATCAATACCGCCAAGAATTATCTGGTTGCTCAAGGACGGCGTGCGCCGACTTCGACCAATTTTGATGCCGAAGAAGCTGAAGGATTCGAGGATGCCAGCCAGCTTCGCGATATCAATACGCCGGAAAGCCTGCTCTTGAGCAAGCAGATCGGTGAAACGGTCAATGCGGCGATGGATGCCTTGCCTGAGGAGTTGCGGACGGCGATCATGTTGCGTGAAATTGAAGGCATGTCCTACGACGAAATCGCCAGCATGATGAATTGCCCGATCGGTACGGTGCGCTCACGTATTTTCCGGGCGCGTGATGCCGTTGCCGCGCGGCTCGCACCCTTGCTCGATATTTCGCCTGAGCGACGCTGGTAGCCGGATGGCTGATGAAACAACGATACGCGGCACGGTGAGTGCACTTGTGGACAACGATGCCTTGGTCGTTGTCGAGCAGGGTGGTTGCGGGCGCTGTCATGAAGAAGGCGGTTGCGGCGGACAGAATCTCACCCAGATGTTTTGTGCCGGCCAGAAAAGTTATCGTGTTGCCAATCCTCATGGCGCGCAGGTTGGTGATCAGGTGACGGTGGCGATTGCTGCCGGCAGCATTCGTCAGACGGCAAATCTGGCCTACGGCTTGCCGTTAGCCGCAAGTATTGCCGGGGCGGCGATTGGTACCTGGATCAACGGCGATCCTGGCGCCATGCTCGGTGCCTTGCTCGGAATCTCCGGAGCGCTGATTTATATTCGCCGTCGCAGCCGATTGACGGCTGGAAATCCTGCATCACGACCCTACATAGTCAATCATTCCTAGTTGTCCTGGAGGTTTGCCAACAATGAAACGCCTGCTGGTTTTATTGTCTTTTTTCGTCTCGGTTTCGTTGACCCACGCGCAGGTTCAGGGCTTGCCCGATTTCACCGAGCTTGCTGAAAAGCAGGGGCAGGCAGTGGTCAATATCAGCACCACGCACGTCGTCAAGGGGGGCAGTCAGATGATGCCTTTCCCGTTTGATGAAAACGATCCGGAGTTCGAGTTTTTCAAACGTTTTATTCCGAAGATGCCGGGGGGAGGCAAGCCGCGAGAATTCGAGAACAAATCGCTGGGTTCCGGCTTCATCATCAGTAACGATGGCTACATCATGACCAACGCTCACGTGATTGATGGTGCCGACCAGGTCACCGTACGCCTCGTTGACAAGCGCGAATTCAAGGCCAAGGTGATTGGTGCCGACAAGCGCACCGATGTTGCATTGATCAAAATTGAAGCCGGCAGCCTGCCGGTCGTCAAACTGGCCAACATGGCCAACCTCAAGGTCGGCGAATGGGTAGTTGCCATTGGCTCGCCGTTCGGTTTTGATAATTCGGTGACCGCCGGCATTGTTTCGGCCAAGGGGCGCGCTTTGCCGCAGGAGAATTACGTTCCTTTCATCCAGACCGATGTGGCGATCAATCCGGGCAACTCGGGCGGGCCGCTGTTCAATATGCGCGGTGAAGTGGTCGGTATCAACTCGCAGATTTACAGCCGCAGCGGCGGTTACATGGGAGTCTCTTTTGCGATCCCGATTGATGTCGCCATGGAGATACAGAGCCAGCTGCGAGCCAGTGGCAAGGTAAGTCGCGGCCGTCTGGGAGTCGTCATTCAGGAAGTCAACAAAGAACTGGCCGATTCTCTCGGGCTCTCCAAGCCCATGGGGGCGGTCGTCAATGCGGTTGAAAAAGGCGGGCCGGCAGAAAAATCGGGGCTTGAACCGGGAGACGTGATCCTGAAGTTTGACGGCAAGGCGATCAACAACTCGGCTGATCTGCCGCGCATTGTCGGCATGACCAAGCCCGGAACGCGCGCGCTGGTACAAGTCTGGCGGCGTGGTGTGACGAGAGACATTTCGGTGACGGTCGGTGAAATTATTGAGGAACGCCCGGCTTCCCTGGCGCAAAGCCAGGGCAAAAAGCCGGTCGAGCAGGTCGTCAATCGCCTCGGCCTGGTGTTGAGTGAATTGGGTGCAGAACAGCGCAAGGAACTCAAGATGAATTCCGGCCTCTTGATCGACGAGGTTCGCGGGACGGCGGCGCGCTCGGATTTGCGAGCCGGCGATATTGTCATTGCCGTGATCAGCAAAGGGGCAACCACCGAGCTCAAGAGTGTTGACCAGTTCAACAAAATTCTCGCCCAGTTTGCCAAAGGCAGCAGCGTCACTCTGTTGATTCGCCGTGGCGAGATGCAGACCTTTGTGACGATCAAGGGCTTGAATGGCGATTGAGCTGCACCTGATCAGCCGCAGTTACTGCCACCTCTGTCATGAGATGGAGGTGGCTCTGGCGCCCGTGCTGGGCGAGTTTGGTGCCCGGGTGAGGGTGCTCGACGCCGATGCTGACCCGCATTTGCTGGCGCGCTACGACGAACTGGTGCCGGTGTTGCTGCACGGTGAACACGAGATTTGCCACTACTTTCTCGATGTCCCCAAACTTCGTCGTTACCTGCAGGGTTTGGCCGACGCTGATCCCGGAAATCCCGGCGCAATCGGCACTTGACGAGGTTTTCAGGCGACGCCGGTTGACCGGAAAAACAGCCCGAATTTTGCCTTCTTCGCAGCACCCTGATTCCCGGCCGCCTGGCGAGCCTCAGTTATAATCGGCGCCTCTTTGCACAACACGAAATCACGCTTCCATGGCCGATATTCTTTGCCTCAAGGGCGCTCCCGCCTTTTCTGCCTTCCGCTTGCAACATCTGATCAATCGTCTGACGGCGGCGGTTGCCGATATTGAAACGGTGGTTGCGGATTACTGGCATATTGCCGCACTGAAACGTGCGTTGAGCGTCGAAGAACGCGCCAAACTGGCCTTGTTGCTCGAAGAAAAGTCCGGGGGGGCGGAAAAAGGCGAGTTGTTCCTCGTTGCGCCACGTCTTGGCACGATTTCTCCGTGGTCATCGAAGGCCACCGAGATAGCGCTCAACTGCGATCTTCAGGCCATCGAGCGCATCGAGCGCGTGATTGCCTTCGCTGTCGTGGTCAAGGGGGAGCGGGCGCTGTCTGCCGCCGAAAAAAAGACAGTCGGCTCCCTGTTACACGACCGCATGACTGAATCGGTGCTGCCTGACCTGGCGGCTGCCCGTGAATTGTTTCGTCATTTCGCGCCGAAGCCGCTGGCGACGGTGGACGTGCTCACGGGGGGTAAAGCGGCTTTGGTGGATGCCAACGGCAGTCTTGGGTTGGCGCTCTCGGACGACGAAATCGATTATTTGCTCGATATTTTTACGACTGCCGGCCGCAATCCGACCGATGTCGAATTGATGATGTTCGCCCAGGCCAATTCGGAACACTGTCGCCACAAGATTTTCAACGCCTCCTGGGTGATCGACGGCGAGCTGCAGGACAAGACCCTGTTCGGGATGATTCGCGAGACCCACGCCGCCCATCCCCAAGGGACGGTGATGGCGTATGCCGATAATTCGTCAATCATCGAAGGTGCCCGTATTCCGCGTTTTTATCCTGATGCCGACCACAGTTATCGCTATCAGGATGAACTGACGCATATTCTGACCAAAGTTGAGACGCACAACCACCCAACGGCGATATCGCCTTTTCCCGGTGCCGCCACCGGCTCCGGCGGCGAAATCCGCGACGAGGGCGCCACCGGCAAGGGCTCCAAGCCGAAGGCCGGCCTCTGTGGTTTCTCGGTTTCCAACCTCAATCTGCCGGATGCCCCGCAGCCGTGGGAGCAAGCCTACGGTCGTCCGTCGCGCATCGCCTCGGCGCTCGACATCATGCTCGAAGGGCCGATCGGTGCTGCCGCCTTCAACAACGAATTCGGGCGCCCGAACCTGAGCGGCTATTTTCGTACCTACGAGCAGGATGTGCCGGTCAATGGTGAGCGATTCGTTCGCGGCTACCACAAGCCGATCATGATCGCCGGTGGTCTCGGCAGCATCCAGGCAGCGCAGTCGTTCAAGGCGGCGACTTTTCCGGTCGGAACGCTGTTTGTTCAGCTCGGCGGGCCCGGGATGCTGATCGGGCTGGGCGGCGGTGCGGCCTCGTCGATGACGGCGGGAGCCAATGCCGAAGATCTCGATTTTGCCTCGGTGCAGCGCGGCAATCCGGAAATCCAGCGGCGTGCGCAGGAGGTGATCGACCGTTGCTGGCAAATGGGCGAGAGCAATCCGATTTTGTCGATTCATGATGTCGGCGCCGGCGGTGTCTCCAACGCCCTGCCGGAACTGGCTCACTCGGGCGGGGTAGGTGCCGTCTTTGATTTGCGCAAGGTGCCGACCGAAGAGCCCGGCATGTCACCGGCGGAAATCTGGTCCAACGAATCGCAGGAGCGTTACGTTCTGGCCATTCCGCCGGCACGCATCGGCGAATTCCAGGCGCTGTGCGAGCGCGAGCGCTGTCCGTTTGCCGTCGTCGGCGAAGCCACCGGCGATGGCCACTTGACCGTCACCGACGCGCACTTTGGGGTCAATCCGGTCGACATGGAAATGGAGGCGCTACTCGGCAAGCCGCCGCGCATGACGCGCGACGTCACGCGCCAGGCGTCCGCTTGCGTTTCCTTCGATGCGACCGCCATTGAGCTCAAGGAAGCCGCCTATCGCCTGATGCGTCTGCCGAGCATTGCTGACAAAACCTTTTTGATTTCGATTGGCGACCGTTCGGTGGGCGGCATGACCGCCCGCGACCAGATGGTCGGCCCGTGGCAAGTGCCGGTCGCTGATGTCGCCGTGACCAGCATGGCTTATCAGGGCTATCTTGGCGAAGCCTTTGCCATTGGCGAGCGCTCGCCGCTCGCCGTAGTCGACGCCCCAGCCTCCGGTCGCATGGCGATCGGCGAGGCATTGACCAACCTGGCCGCCGCCGCTATTGGTGATCTTGGCAAGGTCAAGCTCTCGGCTAACTGGATGGCGCCGTGCGGTGTGCCGGGTGAGGATGCACGCCTGTTCGACACCGTCAAAGCCGTCTCCGATCTCTGTCAGGCGCTGGGTATCTCGATTCCGGTCGGCAAGGATTCGCTGTCGATGCGCACCGCCTGGGAGGATCAGGGGGTCAAAAAGCAGGTTGTTTCGCCGCTTTCGCTGGTTATTACCTCGTTTGCCGCGGTGACCGACGTGCGCCGCACGAAAACCCCGCAGCTGGTACTCGATCAGGGCGAAACCGAATTATTGCTGCTCGACCTCGGCAAAAATCGTCTCGGCGGCTCGGCGCTCGCGCAGGTCTACAACGCTACCGGCAGCGATATGCCGGACGTCGACGAACCGGCCAAGCTCAAGGGCTTGTTCGATGCCGTTCAGCAATTGAATCGCGAAGGTCTGCTGCTCGCTTATCACGATCGCTCCGACGGCGGCTTGTTCGTCGCCGCCTGTGAAATGGCTTTTGCCAGCCGGCGCGGCGTCTCGCTGGATCTCGACGGTCTTTGCTACGATGCCGGCGCTGGCGATGTCGATGGTTCCGAGAAGCGTCCCGACTTGCTCGCCGGACGCGATTTCGAGCATATCGTTCGTGCCCTCTTCAATGAAGAACTCGGCGCCTTGATCCAGATTCGTCGCGCTGACCGTGCGCGAGTCACGCCCCTCCTGCGCGCTTGCGGCGTGCCTTACCATTTCGTCGGCCATCTCAATGAATGGGACGAAATCCGCGTGACCCGCAACGCCAAACGGGTGCTGCGTGAGAAGCGCGTCGACCTGCAGCGCGCCTGGTCAGAAACCAGCTACCGGATGCAGGCCATGCGCGACAATCCCCTCTGCGCGCAACAAGAGTTCGACCGCATCCTCGATCTTGACGACCCCGGCCTGACGCCGATACTGAGCTTCGATCCGCAAGACGATTTCACCCCGCTTTACCAGGAACTCAGCGGCCGTCCGCGTGTTGCCATCCTGCGCGAGCAGGGCGTCAATAGCCATTACGAAATGGCCGCCGCATTTGACAAGGCCGGCTTTGCTGCAGTCGATGTCCATATGAGCGACATTTTGAGCGGGCGCGTTAGCCTCGCTCAGTTCAAGGGACTTGTCGCCTGCGGCGGCTTTTCCTACGGTGACGTGCTCGGTGCCGGCCTGGGTTGGGCGCGGACGATCCTCATGCATGACGGCTGCCGCGACGAATTCGCTGCCTTTTTCGGACGCCAGGACACCTTTGCCCTCGGCGTCTGCAACGGCTGCCAGATGATGAGCGCGTTGAAGTCGATTATTCCCGGCGCCGACCATTGGCCGGCCTTTCGCCGCAATCTCGTCGAGCAGTTCGAGGCGCGTTTCGTGATGACCGAAATTCTCGATTCGCCGTCGATCTTCTTTGCCGGCATGGCCGGCTCGCACATCCCGATTGTCGTTTCGCACGGCGAGGGCAGGGCGCTTTTTGACGATCCTGCCGCGCCTTCCAGGGTGCTCGCCGCCATGCGCTTTATCGATAACAAGGGTCAGGCGACTGAAGTCTATCCCTACAACCCGAACGGTTCACCGGACGGCTTGACGGCGGTGACCACCGAAGATGGCCGCTTCACCATCATGATGCCGCACCCGGAGCGTGTCTTCCGCACCGTCCAGATGTCCTGGCACCCCGAGAACTGGGGCGAAGATTCACCGTGGATGCGCATGTTCCGCAACGCACGGCGCTGGGTCGGTTAGCTTGATCCGGCAATCATCGCTGGCTCGTAGACATTGAAATTTATCCGTATTTGAATCCTCACCGAGAACCCCATGTCCCCATTTGCTTTTGACGTTTCCATTGAAGAATTTGAAGCCAAAGTCCTGATCCCCTCGGAAACCACGCCGGTCGTTGTTGATTTCTGGGCGCCCTGGTGCGGCCCATGCAAGGTCTTGAAGCCCATGCTGGAAAAGCTGGCCGATGAATATGCGGGTCGTTTCTTGCTGGCCAAGGTGAACTCCGACGAGAATCCCGAGCTTGCCCAGCACTTCGGCGTGCGCAGCATTCCGGCCGTCAAGGTGCTGTTCAAGGGTGAATTGCTCGATGAATTCACCGGCGCGCTGCCTGAAAGCCAAATCCGCGAATTTCTCGACCGCTTCGTTGCCCCCGCAGAAGCGGGCGGCAGCCCGCGCGAAGCGGCCGCCGCATTGCTGGCAGAAGGCAAACGCGAGGAAGCGCTGGCGACGTTGATCGCCGCCAGCCAAGCCAAGCCGGACGATCAGGCGATTCAGCTCGATGCCGTCGATGTCCTGCTGCAACTCGGCCGTCACGATGAAGCCGGGCAACTTCTCAGTGGCGAATATCCCGAGGAAGCGGCGCGTGCCAACGCGCTGCGCGCCCGCCTTGCGCTGGTTGCCGGTGCTGCCGATACCGGCGCGCTTGAAGCCAAGCTCAGCGCCAATCCGCAAGACCATGCCAGCCGCCTCGAACTGGCACGCGCCTACGCCGCCCAAAGCCGTTTTCGTGAAGCCCTCACCGCCGCCCTCGACGTGGTGATCGCCGATCGCGCCTTTGACGACGGTGCCGGGCGCAAAGCCGTTCTGCAAATTTTCGAGGCATTGGCCGGCAGCGAGCAATACGACGATCTGATTCGCGAATTTCGCCGCAAGATGTCTGCCGCGCTGAACTGAGCACCTGACCGCCACGCCTCTGCACAGCAGGCTCAGGGCTTACGACACGAAATGGCAGTTGACCGCGTGCGTTTGTGAAAGATGGGTGGTGTGCGGGTCGCTCTGGCGGCAAATGTCCTGCGCCTGCGGGCAGCGGGGATGAAAATGGCAGCCGCTGGGTGGATTCGCCGGCGACGGGGCTTCGCCGGCCAGGCGGATGGCTGCCGGATGCGTGTCGAGGGTCGGCGCCGGTACCGCTGACAGCAGCGCCCGCGTGTAAGGGTGACGCGGCGTACGCAGGATTTCTTCTGTCTTGCCGCGCTCGACGATGCGGCCGAGGTACATGACTGCCACGTCGTGCGCGAGATATTCAACAACGGCAAAGTTATGAGTGATGAACAGGTAGGCGACGCCGAGCTCTTCCTGCAGGTTTTTGAGCAGATTGAGAATTTGCGCCTGTACCGACACATCGAGCGCCGAAGTGGGTTCGTCGCAGACCAGCAGTTCGGGTTGCACGGCGAGGGCGCGGGCGATGGCGATCCGCTGACGCTGGCCACCGGAAAACTCGTGCGGATAGCGTTCCGCCGCGCCGGCCGGCAAGCCGACTTGCAGCAGCAGAGCCGCCACCGCCGTCCGCTGCGCTGCGCCGTGACGCTCGATGCCGAGCGCCGACATGCCTTCGGCGATGATTTCGCCGACCCGCAGGCGTGGATTGAGCGAGGCGAAAGGATCCTGAAAAATCATCTGCATGTGGCGGCGGGCGGCGCGCAGGCGTTTGGCCTTGAGGCCGACGAGTTCTGTGCCGCCGAGCTTGACGCTGCCGCCTGTCGGCTTGATCAGTTGCAGTAGCGCCTTGCCGACGGTTGTTTTACCGCAGCCTGATTCACCCACCAGCGCCAGCGTCCGACCGGCAGAAATCGTCAGGGCAACGCCGTCGACGGCGCGCACCTGACCGACCGTGCGTTGTAGCAGCCCGCGCCGGATCGGGAAGTGAACCTGCAGGGCGTCGACCGACAGAAAGGCTGGTGACTCGCTGGCTTGTTCGCTGAGCGCCAGGCGCGGGGTGGCTGCTGGTATCTCGGCGGCACCTGTCCAGTGACAGCGTAGTTGATGACCGGCGCTGACGATCCGCCACTCCGGCGAAATTTGCTGGCATACCGTCATCACCTGGTTGCAGCGCCCGGCAAACCGGCAAGCGGCCGGCATCGCGTCCAGGGCCGGCACTTGTCCGGGAATGGTTGTCAACGCCTGGCCGCGCCGCCTGATATCGGGCAAGGCAGCAAATAGCGCTTGCGTATAAGGGTGCCGTGGACGCTCGAAAAAATCCTCGCGACTGGCCACTTCAACCAGTTCGCCGGCGTACATGACGCCAATCCGCTGCGCCATTCGAGCGACCACGCCGAGGTCGTGGGTGATGAGCAGAATCGCCATGCCACGGTCGATCTGCAATTGCGCCAATAAGTCGAGGATTTGCGCTTGCACGGTGACATCGAGCGCCGTTGTCGGCTCATCGGCAATCAGCAAATCCGGCTCGCCGGCGAGCGCCATGGCGATCATCACGCGCTGCTTCATGCCGCCGGAAAGTTGGAAGGGGTACTCATCGAGACGGCGCTCGGGATCGGCGATGCCGACCTGACGCAGCAGGGCGATCATCCGCTGGCGGGCTGCGGCGCCGGTCAGGCCGAGATGGCGCACCAGCACTTCGCCAATCTGCCGGCCGACGCTGAGCACTGGATTGAGGCTGGTTGCCGGCTCCTGAAAAATCATTGCCAGCCGCTTGCCGCGTACCGACCGCATCTCGGCTTCGGACAAAGTGAGGAGTTCCTGGCCGTCAAACTGAATGCTGCTGCCGGCGCTGATCCGGCCATTGGTCGGCAACAGGCGCATGATGCCTTGCGCCGTCGCCGATTTGCCGCAGCCTGATTCGCCGAGCAAGGCAAAGGTCTCGCCGGCGGCTACCGTGAATGAAATGCCGTCGACCGCCACCAGCAACTGGCTGTCACGGGTGAATCCAAGGCGGAGATTTTTTATCTGCAGCATCAGGCCGCCCGTGGGTCAAAAGCGTCGCGCACCGCATCGGCGAACAGATTGGCCGCCAGCACAAGGACGAACATTGCCGAAAAAGCCGCCGCCAGCGACCACCAGACGACCGGCTCGCGCCCCAGTTCCATGCGCGCGTTGTTGATCATCGTGCCAAAGCTCGTCATGCTCGGGTCGACACCGATGCCGACGTAGGAAAGCACCGCTTCGGCGAGCACCAGCCCGGAGAAGTCCATGACCAGCGCGATAATCACGATGTGCATCAGATTGGGCAGGATGTGGCGGACGATGATGCGTCCGTTGGCGACGCCGAACGCCTGCGCCGCCTGGATGTATTCGAGTTCGCGCAATTTCAGCGTTTCGCCGCGTAGCAGCCGGCAGAGGCCTGTCCAGGAGGTGATGCCGAGGATGAAGCAGAGCGCCAGCAGGCGCAGGTCGGCGCGTTCGGCAACGGTCGAGAACCATTGCGGATGGGTGTCGATGATGACCTGCATCATGAGCACGGCAGCGGCGATCAGCAGGACGCCGGGGATGGAGTTGAGGACGGTGTACAGATACTGGATCAGATCATCGACCCAGCCGCCGAAGTAGCCGGCGGTCATGCCGAGCAGAATCGCCACCGGCAACATGACCAGCGTTGTTACCAGCCCGATGATCAGCCCGGTGCGAATGCTTTTGAGAATTTGATAGAGCACGTCCTGGCCGACCTTGTCGGTGCCGAAGACGTGGTACTGGCCGGCGAGCGAGAAGAGCGGGACGAGTATCAGGAGCATGATGGCAACGCTGATGAGCACCGCATTCCAGGCAAAATCCGTTTCACCGCGCCAGATTTTTTGCCATCCGGAGCCGCCGGACGCTACCCGTCGTGCAGCCAGCGCGGCCAGCACCAGCCAGGCGACCAAGGCGAGGGCAGCGGCACGCAAGGCGGTGGTGGTGACATCGCCGGCGACGGCCGCCTCGTTTTCGCCAAGATGCTTGCCGCCATGTTTGAGGCGCGGGTAATCGCGTATGCTGCCCTGTCCCGGCAGGTCGATCGACTCCTTGGCGAACAGGCGGGTGGCAAAAGGTTCGGAGTAGGTTTTTTCGTTGCGCGTGCGCAGTGGCGTGAGCATGGCATCGAGCGCCGACAAGACCTCAATCGCATAGCTCGGCTGAGTACCCGGTTTGCCCTCAAGTTGCAGGCGGTAATGCACGGAATCGAGCAAGCCAACGACGATGAACGCCAGCAGCACCGTTGCCGCCGCCATGCCGACCCGGTTTGCCCCGACCCGCCGCCAGGCCGCCAGCAAGGGCGGATTTTTGGCAATCAAGATGGCCAGCCCGCCGCTCGCCGCGACCAGCAGCCAGATCAGGATGTCCGACCAGAGAATGACGATTTCAAAGCCCATCATTCGAAACGTATCCGTGGATCAACCAGTGCGTAGGAGAGGTCGGTCAGGATCAGTCCGGCGATGTAGAGCAGCGAGCCAATGAACACCATCGATCGGACGACGGCAAAATCCTGGGCATGGATCGCATCAATGGTGTAACTGCCGAGACCGGGGATGCCGAAAAAGGATTCGGTGAGCAGCGACCCCATGAACAGGAGAGGAATGACGACGACGACGCCGGTCAAAATCGGGATCAGCGCATTACGCAAAATATGGCGGAAAAAGATGATCGTCTCGGGCAAGCCTTTGGCGCGGGCAGTGCGGACGTAATCCTTGTTCACTTCTTCCAGAAAAATGGTGCGATACCAGCGCGCCGACGAGCCGATGCCGGAGATCACGCCGATCAGCACCGGCAAGACCAAAAAACGCCAGGCGTCGAGGCCGTCGCCAAAACCGGAAATCGGCACCAGCCGCCAGATTTTGCTGATCAGGTATTGCCCGCCGATGATGTAAAAAAGGCCGGAAATCGACATTGCCGCAACGCACAGGACGACGCCCCAGAAATCGAAAGCACTGGCGCGAAAAAAGGCCAGTATCAGCGCCAGGGTGATGCTCACCAAGAGGCCGAGAATGAAGGTCGGCAACGCAATGGCCAGCGACGGCCCCATGCGGGCGGCGATTTCACGCGCCACGTCGCGACCGTCTTCAGCGCGCCCGAAGTCGCCGACGAACATGCGGACGGATTTCTCGAAGAAAATCGTTTCGCTGAGGGTGGCCAGCCCGCTTGACGAGGAATTGATCAAAAGCGGCTTGTCGTAACCGCGTTCACGCTTCCATTTTTCAATCGCTTCCGGTGTTACCCGTTTGACCCCAAGCTGCATACGCGCCATGTCATCCGGTGTGTTGACGACAAAAAACAGGGCAAAGGTCAGCAGATTGACGCCGATCAGGATCGGCAAGGCATAAAGCAAACGACGGACGATGTAGGCAAGCATCGGCGGATTATGCCAAGAGTCGGCGCAAAATCGCGACGGTGGCGACGACGAAGAAAAAAATCCAGGCGGCGACTGCGTAATCCGAGCGCAAAAGCGGCTCGGGAGGCGACTGCGGATCACGCAACGAAGCCGGGAAAGGGCGTGGCGGCACCGGAATGATTTTTTGCAAGGCCGGGTCTTGCGGTACCCGGGCGCGATACTCGGCACTGGAAGTAATCGGGAAATCCCCCCAGGCACGGCTGGAGGGAAACTGCGGGATGCGAACCAGAAGGAGTTCTTCAATGTCTGCTGCCAGCAGGCGCTCGTATTCGGTCAGCTGCCGAGACGTTTTTCCGCTGACCAGCTTCAACAAATCGGCGCCCATTTCCTCGAAGGCCGCTGCCGGGTAGAGGCGGGTTTGATCTTCGGTCATGTAATCAAAAATCGCCTTGCCTTTGTTCAAACTGGCTTCCTGAAGCGCTACCAGCGGCAGGCCAAAAATTCCCTTCAGCCAGCCTTCCGGGCCACGCTCCGGCACCTGCCAGCCGAGCGTACGCAAGGTCGCAACGGTGATTCCCGAACAATTGGCGCGGGCGTGCTGGTAAACGAACTGATGGCGATAAAACTGGTTGAAAACGCGCCCCATCGCGGCGTCGAGATGAACGGCGGTGCGTGCCTCCTTGAGCGTCGCCACCAATAAATAGGAAGGCCGATACCAGCCCTGGCCGCTGTTGAGGTCGCCGAGGTAATTGTCGAGTGGCACCGGCGCGGCGATGATTCCCTTTTCGCTCTCGGCATCGAGCGAGTAGAAGTTGTAAACCAGCCAATCGTCAATTGCCCCCTTTTCGCCGATTTGCCCGGTGATTGAGGCGAAATGGCCGCCATGCGCCTCGTCGTCGTCCCCCTGGGCGCCGTTGAGCAGCAAACCGAGAACCGCCTGGCCGGCACGCGGCCCGCTGCTTCCGGCACGCCGCCAGAGCGATTCAACAACAAAAGGGCTTTGCGCCCCCCCTTGCGGCAAGGCGCGCACCCATGAACGAATGGCCTCAGGCGTGGCGGCGAGCGGCTGGCTTGGCGGCGCTTCCGGTAAACGGAAATTTTGCGGCCAGAGGGTGCGTGCGACAAAGCTCGAAGCGCTCCAGTTGCCGCGCATTTTCAGCGCTTGGCCGCGAAAGAACGCCTCGCTGTGCTGATCAAACCAGGCACTATTTAGCGGGTGTCGCGGAACCAGTTGCAGCGCTGCCAGACCTTTGCCGGTTCTGATCGTTGCACTTCCAGCGAGTAATTCGACGTCTTGCTCAACGATCGGGGCGCTTACCCAGATCAGTGGTGGATAAGCGCGAACGCTGCCGGGGGGTGTTGCTTTCGCCCATTGGGCGAGATCGTCGAGGACGGGCAGATTCCGCTCAAAACCAGCCAGCGGGCGGCCGCTTTTTGGAACCGCGATTGTCTCGTTTTGAAAAAACCATTGCGCCTGCGGGATCGTCGCGCACGCCCCGCATTGTCCGTGGGAAGTTTCAAAATCGTCGGCAGGCAGTAATCCAAAAACAGGCATGGCGGGATTTTGCCTCAATGCCGCGGCCGATGCCTGGGTGAAGTTGAATAATTCAAGGATCAGGGAGATGGCGAAAACTGAGGTTCCCTCGGTTTTTCGTCTGCCAAAGGGTGGGGTTCATGCTACCAGTTTTGCCTGATGCTGCTCTCTGATCCAGGTCTCCAAGAACTGAACAGGCGACCTGTAACCGAGTGTCGAATGTTGGCGTTTTCTGTTGTAAAACGCTTCGATGTATTCAAAGGCGGTCGCCTTGATCTCGGCGTGTGTGGCGTAGCGAACGCCATGCACCCGCTCGTTCTTGAAGCTGTTGAACCAGCTTTCC
>CAJBDJ010000007.1 GCA_903951825.1 uncultured Pseudomonadota bacterium | reverse complement strand
CGCCGCGCGTCTGTGCTGTCCTCCGCGCTTCGGGCGCTACGCGCCCTCATCGCTCCGGCCAGCACAGACGCGCAAAACAAACAGCCAAAGAATTTACAGAAGGGATGTTGCACTAACACCGGGTCGATATACGTGCATCTGGATTGGCGAGTTGGTCACTACGTAAAGATCGTTATGGATGAGGTTTTCGGTAAGCAGTTTTTTAGAAATGATTTGCGTTGGAAACGCCAGCCAGTAAGAGGCGCAAAAGCCACGGGTGCGCAGTATGCACGGAACTCGGACATCATCTATTTTTATACCAAGCGAGATGATGCAAGTTGGACCAATGCATACAAGTCTTATGACCCAGCATTTGTAAAAGCTAAGTTCAGACCCGATGCGAACGGCAGGCTGTTCAGAGATTCTGACCTTGGGGATTATTCAGAAGAGTCGATTGCAAACTTCGAGAAACAAGGCCGTATCTACATAACCAGCAATGGAAATAAACGCTTGATTAGGTACTTAGACGAAGAAAAGGGCGAGGCTGTAGGTGATATGTGGGTTGATATCCCAGAGGTTAATTCGATGGCAGATGAACGAGTTGAATACGCCACCCAAAAACCCGAAAAACTCCTCGACCGCATCATCCGCGCCTCCTGCCCCGAAAACGGCCTAGTCGCCGACTTCAACGGCGGCTCCGGCACCACCGCCGCCGTTGCCGAAAAACTGGGTCGCCGCTGGATCACCACCGATCTCGGCAAACCAGCCTGCATGATCATGCGCAAGCGCTTGATCGACCAGAACGCCAAACCATTCCTTTACCAAGCCATCGGCGATTATCAGGTGGAAGCAGCCAAAGCCTCACTGGGCCGCGATTTTCGTATTGGCGATTTGTCGCAGATCGTCCTGTCACTCTATGGCGCGCTGCCTTTGCCCGCCGAGGAAAACCCGACGCGCAATCTCGGGCAGGTCAGCGGCGGCGCCAGCAAGACGCTGGTGCTGGCCGATTCGCCGAACAAGCTGACCGGTGCAGCCACCCTGAAAAAAGCCATCGCCCTGCGCGACAACCTGCTCGGCGGTTGGGATCGTGTTGTCGTCCTCGGCTGGAATTTCGAGCCATCTATCGGCGAAACGATTGCCGCCTTGAACGATAGCCGGATGGAAGTGCTGGTCATTCCGCCCGATTTGATGGACAGGCTGAAAAAGAAAGGCAGCCTGGAGAAATTACGCGGCACGGTACGCTTTTCCAGCCTGCAATATCTGACCATTTACCCGGTTGAGCGCAGTGTTGTGGCCGACGGCCAGGAAGCGCTGAAAATCCGCCTCAAAAACTACGTGCTGCTCTCGCCGGAAGCGATCAATCTCGACGAAGCCAACCGCAGCAAGCTGCAAGCCATCGCCAATGCCGAACCGCTGGCGCTGATCGAATACTGGGCGGTTGATCCCGATTACGACGGCAAGGTATTCCGTTCCGTCTGGCAGGATTACCGAGGCAATACCGACAACGACGGCGACCCGTTGCGCGTCATCAGCGAAGCCCATTTCACCACCGCCGCCCAAAGCGGTCCGCGCCGGGTGTGCGTGCGAGTGGTCGATGTCTTCGGCTTTGAAGCGGAAGCCAGCGCGATGGTGGAGGCGGCATGGTGAGTAAAGCGCCGGAATTACTGCCTCTCGCTGCCGGCCTCACCGCCAAAACCCAGGCGCTTTGCCTGGGCCTCGAAGACGGCAGCGCCGATCTTTACGACCTGGTCACGCCAACCACCGCCGAGTTGTTGCGCTGGTGGTTTCTCGAAGATATTTGCCTGACCCGGCGCTTCAATTTTCACCCCGGGCAGCGCCAGGCGATTCTCAATGCCATCGTTGCCCATGAGGTGCTGGCCGCCGGCAACTTGCAGAACCTGTACCGTGCCGCAGCGCCCGATGCCTTGCTGGAAGGCAAATTACTCGCCGAGGTGGCGCAGGACAAACACGCGCACCCCAAATATTGTTTGAAGATGGCCACCGGCACCGGCAAAACCTGGGTGCTGCAAGCCTTGCTGGTCTGGCAATTGCTCAACGCCAACGCGGCACGGGCAAGTGCTACGATCGATCCGCGTTTTACCCGGAATTTTTTGATTGTTGCACCGGGTTTGATTGTTTATGACCGGCTGCTCGATGCGTTTTGCGGCAAGTTGCAGGCCGGGCAGCGCGATTTTTCCACCTCCGACGTGGCGCGTTACGCCGAGATTTTTGTGCCGGAGGGTTTGCGCGAAACGGTCTTCGGCTTTGTCCGTGGCAATGTTTGCGCCAAGGAAGAAATCGGCCTGAAAGCCACGGGCAACGGCTTGCTGGCGATCACCAACTGGCATGTGCTGTCGGCAGCGGATGAACTGCCGGATGAGGCTGAAATCGCGACGCCCGGTTTGCCGCTGGCGGCACAACAGGTGATTGCCGGCTTGCTGCCGCTGACGCCGGGCAGGGCGACGGGCAACAGCCTCGATGTGCTCGACCGCCGTTATGCGCGCGGCGGCGTGCTGGATTACCTGTCCGGGCTCGATGATCTGCTCGTCTTCAACGACGAGGCGCACCACATCCACGAGTTGAAGAAAGAGGGCGAGACGAGCGAGGTGGAATGGCAGAAAAGCCTCTCGCGCATCGCCGAAAGCAAGGGGCGGCGCTTTGTTCAGGTGGACTTTTCGGCGACGCCGTATAACGACCTGGGCACCAGCAAGCACAAGCGCAAGGTATTTTTCCCGCACATCATTGTCGATTTTGACTTGCCGGCGGCGATGCGTGCCGGGCTGGTCAAATCGCTGGTGCTCGACCGGCGCAAGGAAATCGGCGCGCTGCCCCTGGAGTTCAAGGCCGCGCGCGATGAGGACGGCAACCCGACGCTCTCGGAAGGGCAGCGCGTGATGCTGCGCGCCGGGTTGGCCAAGTTGAAAAAGCTGGAAATCGACTTTGCTACGGTCGACGCCGAAAAACACCCAAAAATGTTGGTGGTTTGCGAAGACACGACAGTTTCGCCGCTGGTTGTCCGCTTTTTTGCCGATGAGTTTGGCTTGAGCGATGAGGAAATCATGGCAGTCGACTCCGGAAAGAAGGCGGAATTGGGCGAAAAGGAGTGGGCGCCGCTGCGAGAACGCCTGTTTGACATGGACAAGCACGCCAAGCCGCACGTCATCGTCAGCGTATTGATGCTGCGCGAGGGCTTCGACGTCAATAACATCTGCGTGATCGTGCCGTTGCGTTCATCGCAGGCGCAAATTCTGCTCGAACAAACCATCGGCCGCGGCCTGCGCTTGATGTGGCGGGACGCTGAATTCGACGATCTGAAGCGCGAAAATCGTCAGCGGATCAAAAACGGCGAGGAGCCGAAAAGCCTGATCGATGTGCTGTCCATCGTTGAACACCCGGCGTTTCAATCGTTTTACGATGAGTTGATGGCTGAAGGGCTGGTCGGCACCACCGGCGAGGAGGGAGATCATACAAGCAGCACGGGTGACCTGATTTCCGTCGGTTTGCGCGAGGGCTACGAAGCCTTCGATTTCGCCATTCCCTTCATTCTGCGCGAGGCCGAGGAAGGTTTGCAGCACCAGGCGCCAGCCAGCGATCAACTGCTGCCGTTCAGCGCCATGAGCCGCGACGAACTCAAGGCCATGCTCGGTAAGGGCGATGTGTTTGTCTCGCAGGATTTGCAGGCCGGCACGCTGTTTGGCGATTATCGGGTCGATGGTGCGGTGATGAACGTCAGTGGCTATAACGATTTTCTGACGCGCCTGACGCGGCGCATCGGCCAGGCGCTGTCGCAGCCGCTCCCCTTGGGAAACAGGGTGGCAACGCATCTGGCGAACCCGTATTTGCAGGTCAATACCGCCGAACTGGCCGGCTGGCTGGAGGATTACATTCGTGACACGCTGTTTGGGGCGGATTTCGAGCCGCTGGCTGATGAAAACTGGCGGCTTTTGTTATTGCAACCGGTGCTCGATCACATCATCAAGGTTTTCGCCCATGCCTTGATCGAAAACGAGGAAAAGCCGCTCAGCGGCCAATCCGAGTTGCGTTATCGCCGGCTTTCCGAGATTGAAAAACTGCCGATGCGGGAGGCGAACTCACTGCCGGTCAGCAAGTGCATTTACCAACGCCTGCCCTTCCCGGCGCGCAATGGCGGGCTGGAAAAAGCGTTTATCGAATGGGCGCACGTCGATGCCAGCGTTACGGCCTTTTGCAAGATCAGCGAAACCCGGCATGACTTTGTCCGGCTGCGCTACGTCAAGGAAGATGGCCTGCCGGCGTTTTATTCGCCGGATTTTCTGGTGCGCACGGCCGACTCGGTTTTTCTGGTCGAAACCAAGGCTGAGGGGCAATTATCGACCCCCAATGTGCAGCGCAAATTGAAGGCGGCGCAGCACTGGTGTCAGCGGATCAACGCCGTCAGTGAGGATGGGCTGACCTGGCACTATGTCTTGCTCGGTGAGCGCCTGTTTGCCGAGTGGCACAGCAAGGGGGCCAGGTTGGGTGAATTGCTGGCGTTCGCCCGTTTACGTCCCCAAGCGAATCTGGCCGAACAGGGTCGGCTGGCGCTTTAATCTTGCTCGCGGCGGCTGATTTCTTCTTGGCAGAGGATCTCAAACTGGGCGATTTCGCTGAGCATCGCTTCAATGTCCTCGCGCTGCTGCTCCAGCGCCTGGCGCCGTTTGGAGATGACACGTAGGCATTCCTGCAATTGCGGCGTTTCGTCGGCGGTGCTTGAGTACATGCCGATCAAGTCCTTGATTTCGGCCAGCGACAGACCCAGGCGCTTGCCGCGCAGCGCCATTTTCAGACGGGCGCGGTCGCCGCGGGTGAATACCCGCTTGCTGCCCTCGCGCTCAGGGGCGAGGATGCCCTGGTCTTCCCAAAAGCGGATCGTGCGCGGCGTGATGCCGAACTCGCGGGCGAGGTCGGAAATCGTGAAGGGGGCGGCGGCCGGTTGGCTCAAGGGGGTCTCCTGTCAAGGCGCAACAGTTAATCAGATCAGCAGATATTTTTCAATTCGCTACAGTATGGTAACTTGCATCCCTCCCCGCTCAGGTTTGCCCATGGCTCTGCATTTTCCCTTTCCCGACGTGCCCGCTGCCGGCGAAAAAATCGAGCTGGCGCCCGGCGTTTTCTGGTTGCGGATGCCGCTCCCTTTTCAGCTCGACCACATCAATCTCTGGCTGCTGCGGGATGGTTGTGGCTGGGTGCTGGTCGATACCGGCTTTGCCAACGATGCCGTGCGGGTAATCTGGGATGAAGTGCTGGCGCAGCTCGACGGCCCGCTGACACGGATCATCGTCACGCATTTTCATCCCGATCATCTCGGACTGGCGACCTGGCTGATGGAAAAAAACGGCGCGCCGCTGTCGATGACCAGCGGCGAGTTTCTGACGGCTCATGCGGTGTGGAATGAAGTCGGCGGACATGGCGCGGCGTTCATGGTCAAGCAGTTTCGCCAGCATGGTTTGGGAAATGAACTTCTTGAGAAATTCGCCCGGCGGGGTTCCGGCTATCGTCTGGCGATTCCCGCCCTGCCCAACCATTACACGCGGCTTATGGCTGGCGACCGGCTGACGATAGACGGCCGGCACTGGCAAATCATTATCGGACACGGGCATTCGCCCGAACATATGGCGCTTTACTGCGCCGAACTTGGCGTGTTAATTTCAGGCGATATGCTTTTGCCGAAGATTTCAACCAATATCAGTGTTTTTGCAGCAACTCCGGAGGCCAACGCTCTCGCTTGGTTTCTCGATTCATTGACTGTCATGGCGACCGAAATGCCGCCGGATACCTTGGTTTTGCCATCGCACGGATTGCCCTTCACCGGTGTGCAATCCAGAGTGGAGGCCTTGCAGGCGCACCATCAGGAGCGCTTGCAGGCCTTGGAGACAAGTTGTCAAAATGCGCCAGAGAGCGCAGCCGGGTTACTCGATGTGTTGTTTGGTCGGGTGCTCGATACGCATCAAACGATGTTTGCGATGGGCGAAGCAATTGCCCATCTGAACTATCTGGAGCAAGCGGGTCGGTTGTCGCGCAGCATGGATGCCGACGGGGTGATTCGTTACATGCGGCCGCAGCATTGAGCCGCCACGCAAAGACAGAGGAGTTGTAGATGTCGAAACAAACTGAAGCTCAGGGTAGCACCATGCCCAATCCGGCCGACATGGCCAAAACGTATGCCGAAGTCGCCCAGCACGCCTCGCGCATCATCAACCAGTTCATGGAAAAAAACGCCAAGGGCGGGATGGACGCGCCGACCGATGAAATGGGTATCGCCAAAGCCTTTATGGATCTTTCGGCGCGGCTGATGGCCAATCCCTACAAGCTGGCGCAAACCCAGATGGAAATGATGCGCGACTACTTTTCGCTGTGGCAAGGGTCGATGATGAAGATGATGGGCGTTCATACGCCATCACCAGTCGCCGCGCCAGCCAAGGGCGACAAGCGCTTCAAGGACGAGGAGTGGGAGCAGAATTTTCTCTTTGATTATGTCAAGCAGTCTTATCTGATTGCTGCCCGCCATATTCATGACACCGTCAGCAGTGCCGAGGGTCTCGACAATTCGACGCAGCAGAAGGTCAACTTCTTTACCCGGCAATACATCGACGCGCTGTCACCGTCCAACTTTGCGCTGACCAATCCGGAAGTCTTCCGGGAAACCGTCAAGAGCCATGGTCAGAACCTGATCAAGGGCCTCAATAACCTGTTGCACGATATCAGCGAAGATGGTCAGCTGCGCATCAGGATGACCGACACCTCTGCCTTCGAGCTGGGCAAGAACGTCGCCACGACGCCGGGCAAGGTGGTTTTCCAGAACGAATTGTTCCAGTTGATCCAGTACGATCCGGCGACACCCGAGCAGTTCAAGAAGCCGCTGCTGATCATTCCGCCGTGGATCAACAAATACTATGTGCTCGATCTGCGTGACAAGAATTCGATGATCAAGTGGGCAACCGATCAGGGGCATACCACCTTCATCATCTCCTGGGTGAATCCGGATGAGCGGATGGCCAAGACAGCTTTTGAAGACTACCTGCTCAAGGGCACGCTTGAGGCAGTGACGCAGGTTTGCGCGCAAACCGGTTGCGATTCGATCAATACCGCCGCTTACTGCATCGGCGGCACACTGTCGATGACGACGCTGGCTTACATGGCGGCCAAAAAAGACAAGCGCGTCGCTTCCGCCACCTTCTTCACCACCATGCTTGATTTCTCCGAGCCGGGCGAAATGTCGGTTTTCCTCGACGAAGGAACGATTGAAGGCCTGGAAAAGAAAATGAGTAAGCGTGGCTTCCTCGAAGGTTCGGAAATGGCCGGCACCTTCAACATGCTGCGCGCCAACGACCTGATCTGGTCGTTTGTCGTCAATAATTACCTGATGGGTAAAGACCCCTTCCCCTTCGACCTGCTCTACTGGAACTCCGATTCGACCCGTATGCCGGCCGCGATGCACAGCTTTTACCTGCGCAACATGTACCTGGCCAACAAGCTGAAGGAGCCAGGCGGCATCGAGCTGGGCGGCGTCAAGATTGATATCAGCAAGGTCAAGATCCCGTGCTATTTCATCTCGACCATCGAAGACCACATTGCTCCGTGGAAGAGTACCTACATGGGGGCGCGCCTGCCGACCGGCAAAACCAAGTTTGTCCTCGGCGGATCGGGTCACATCGCCGGCATCGTCAATCCACCGGCGGCCAACAAATACGGTTTCTGGATCAACGATGCAACCGACGGCAACCTGCCGGAAAGCCCGGAAGATTTCCTCGCCGGCGCCACGCAACAGGCCGGTTCATGGTGGACGCACTGGCAGGACTGGGTCACCAGCCTGCCGGGGGGCGATGCCAAGGTCAAGGCGCGCAAGCCGGAAGATGGCCCGCTGAAAGTGCTTGAGCCGGCGCCGGGCAGCTATGTCAAATTCCGCCTGGATGCCCAGAAGCCGTAATGATTGTCATGTTTTGAATCGAGAAACGGGGACTTCGGTTCCCGTTTTTTGTTAACTTTCGTGGCACTAGTTTATTAATTTTTGTGCAAGCGTTGCCAGTGCTTTGACCTCGGCAGTTTTCGACAGGTTGTTAACGGTTGATTCGAGTACTCCTGCCACATCTGCCTCTGCGTCGACAAATGAGTTAAGCAGTTCAGTACAAAAATCGGCATAGAAATTTTCAGCGCCTATGAATATCGGGTAGCCATGTTCGCGATTCAGCCGTTTGTAATTTGCATTTTCCGCCATCGCCGCGTGCGGGCATCAAGGGTGGCCGCCGGCATGGCGAGATGGACATGCGGGTAATGGACTGCGTACTCGAAACTGCCGGGCAGGAGCCGTTTCTCCAGATCGAGAGCAAGAAAGCGCGGGCTGGTATCGATGAGTTTGTAACGCGCCATCGGCGTCTCCTGAATGCAATGCTTTCTTTGAGTATTGTTATTCCAGATCGTTCACGGCACGATGCTGGGATGTTGATACT
>CAJBDJ010000006.1 GCA_903951825.1 uncultured Pseudomonadota bacterium | reverse complement strand
GTACATCGAAATCTTCTACAACAGAATTCGCAAGCAGGCCCGCCTTGGCTATCTGTCGCCTGCCGCGTTTATGCAGCAACATTATGAAAAACAGATAGCCACTTAAACCGTTGGACTCCACCGTTTACAACTGACCTCAAAGTGCACGGGCTTGCGCTCAAGCACTGAAACGCCTTCTTTAAAGTCTCCTGCCATGAAAATTTTCTTCAAAACCCTACGCATCATTCTCGGTCCTCTGGTTCTGCTTCAGGAAATGATCATGCGCCCGAAAGGCATCGTCCGGCCGCCGGCAGCGCAAGCCGAGATCGATCAACAGTGCGCCCAACTGGCGCTCTATCAGTACAAAACCTGCCCGTTCTGCGTCAAGGTACGGCAGGAAATGCGCCGCCTCTCGCTGCCCATCGCAACCATCGACGCTCAGGCGGAAGGCCCCGCTCGCGCCATGCTGATCAGCGCCGGCGGCCGCGCCAAGGTGCCCTGCCTGCGGATCACCGACGCCGCCGGCAAGCACCAATGGATGTACGAATCGGGAGAAATCGTCAGCTATCTCCGCCGGCGCTTCTCTGACAACTGAGGGCTTACGCGGCCAACCGGGGTTACGGCCAACAATCAAGGCGCGCCCGATTTCTTTATTCGTTTAGTGAATATAAGAATGAATATTCAGTCTTAATTGAATATTAAGACACCCCTAAAATGCCCGGATTCGACTTTAACTGATCCGGACATTCTGGCCATGAACCAACGTACCACGCTCACCCACCTCGACTGGCTTGAAGCCGAGGCCATTCACATCCTGCGCGAAGTCGCCGGCCAGTGTGCCAATCCGGTGCTGCTTTTCTCCGGCGGCAAGGATTCGATCTGCCTCTTGCGCCTTGCCGAAAAGGCGTTTCGCCCCGGCAAATTCCCTTTTCCACTGCTGCACATCGACACCGGCCACAATTACAGCGAAGTCACCGATTTTCGCGACCGGCGCGCCGCTGAGCTGGGCGAGCGGCTGATTGTGCGCCAAGTCGAGGATTCGATGAAACGCGGCAGCGTTGTCCTCAAACATGCCGGCGAGTCGCGCAACAAGCACCAGTCGGTGACGCTGCTCGAAGCGATCGAGGAATTCGGCTTTGATGCCTGTATCGGTGGCGCCCGGCGCGACGAGGAAAAGGCGCGCGCCAAGGAGCGGATCATGAGTTTCCGCGACGAGTTCGGCCAGTGGGATCCGAAAAACCAGCGCCCGGAACTGTGGAACCTGTTCAACGCCCGCAGCCACAAGGGTGAAAACATCCGCGCCTTTCCCATCTCGAACTGGACCGAGTTGGATGTCTGGCAATACATCGCCCGCGAAAAGCTCGAACTGCCGAGCATCTACTTCGCCCACCATCGTCCGGTCGTCATTCGCCAGGGGGCGATTGTCCCGGTAACGCCAGTGACGCCGGCGCGGGTCGATGACGAAATCATCAATCTGCAAGTGCGCTTCCGCACGGTTGGCGACATTACCTGCACCGCGCCGGTTCGCTCCGATGCCGTCAATGTCGACATGATCATCGCCGAAACGGCGACCACCACCATCACCGAGCGCGGCGCCACGCGTCTGGACGACCAAACCAGCGATGCCTCGATGGAACAACGTAAAAAGGAAGGGTATTTCTGATGTCTGCACGCGACAACATTGAACAAGCGATTCTTGATCGTGGCCTGCTGCGCTTTCTCACCTGCGGCAGCGTCGATGACGGCAAGAGCACGCTGATCGGGCGTCTGCTTTTCGACACCAAAACGATTCTCGCCGACACCCTGCAGGCCATCGCCAAGACCTCGGAGAAGCGCGGACTCGGCGCCGTCGATCTCTCGCTACTCACCGACGGCCTGCAAGCCGAGCGCGAACAAGGCATCACCATCGACGTCGCTTACCGTTATTTCAGCACCGGGACGCGCAAGTACATCATCGCCGACGCGCCCGGCCACGAACAGTACACCCGCAACATGGTGACGGCGGCATCGACCGCCAATCTCGCGATCATCCTGATCGATGCGCGCAAGGGCGTCCTGACGCAAACCCGCCGCCACTCCCAGCTGGCCGCGCTGGTCGGCATTCCGCACCTGGTCGTGGCCATCAACAAGATGGACCTGGTCGCTTACTCACAGTCAACCTACGAGAAGATCAAGGCGGATTATCTGGCCTTCGCCGCCAAGGTCGGTATTAGCGACGTTCGCTTTCTGCCGCTTTCGGCGCTCAATGGCGACATGATCGTCGACCGCGGTGACGCACTGAACTGGTACGACGGCCCGACACTGCTCGACATCCTCGAACAGGCGCCGGCCGCGCACACCGAACGCAGCGAGAAATTTCGTTTTCCGGTGCAATTTGTCTGTCGCCCGCAGGACTCGGCCAACCCCGATCTGCACGACTATCGCGGTTTCATGGGGCGCGTCGAGGCCGGGTCGATCAAGGTCGGCGACGCCATCACCGTCTTGCCGAGCGGTTTGAGCTCGACCGTCAAGGCCATACAACTCGGCGGCACCAATCTCAATACGGCCGTCACCGAGCAATCGGTCACGCTGCTGCTGGCCGACGAAATCGACATCTCGCGCGGTGACATGATCGTCAAATCAGGTGAGGAGCCGCTGGCCATCAAACAGGTCGAGGCGACCGTCTGCTGGCTCTCCGAGACGCCGATGGAGCGCGCCCGAACCTACCTGATCCGCCACACGACGCGCGACGCCAAGGCAAAACTTGTTGCTATTGATCACCGCCTCGATGTCAATACGCTGGAGAAAGTCCCAGCCGACCAACTGGCGATGAACGACATCGCGCAAGTCACCTTCAAGCTGGCGCAACCGCTGTTCGCCGACAGCTACCTGGAAAATCGCGGCACCGGCGCTTTTATCATCATCGACGAAAGCAACAACAACACCGTCGGCGCCGGGATGATTTTGTAAGTCGGCGGGCTCAAGCCCTGCCGCTCAGGGCTTGAGCACTTCGCGTGCCAGTCGCAGCATATTGGCACTCGGCTTGACCCTGGCCTGGCGACAACGCTCAAGATTCAAGTCAAAAACCAGTCGCTCGCCTTCCAGTTCGAGCTTGACGCAAACCGCCGAAAGCGCCGGTGAATCGCTGATGGTCAATACCGCTTCATCGCCCAATTGACGCAGGATGCGCGACAAGTTAACGGCCTCGCCAGCACCAATGTAAAGCACCTGACATTGATTGATGGCGACCAGCGAGGTCAGACGTGCAACCACCAGGCGCCGCCCCTGCAGGGGCTTGCCCTCAAAACGCCGGAGTGCGAGGCCAACGTTGTCTTCATTGAGCGTACAGAAATTGAAATTGACCCGCCCCGACTCCGGCCATTCGGAATTCACGGCAAAATTGTAGGCATACCCTGCCTTCAGCTGGTATTCAGCCACCGGGTCAGCAAACGCTGTCAGGCTGAAAGCGAGGCTAAGAAGGGTAATGAAGTAATGCACAATCACTCGATCAAATATCGTAATTAAGCTGCAGCCAGAATGTCCGGCCATCCATTTGCAGGGTGTCTTGCGATATCCCGCTGGCAGGACGCCAGCCAAACGGGGATACGGCGTCGTATGGGTTGTCGAACAAATTGCGAATACTCAATGAAGCCGACAAGCCGTGCCACTTGCGTTCGCTGGAAAAGGTCAGGTTGGCCAGTGTCGTGCCGCTGACCTGGCGTCGCTCGAAGGTCAGGCGCGGGCCGAGGTATTGCAGCTCAAAACCGGTGCGCACCGTATCGGCCAGGATCGGGAACGTCAGGTTGAACTTGCCGAGGAGATCAGGCGAATTGATTGCATCCTGACCATCGAGACCGATGGAGTTCTGGAAGGCGACACTGCCACGGGCGCGAACCCCGCTCTGCCAGGAGTTTTCCAGCTCGAATTCGAGGCCGCTTGAGTGGCTGCTGCCGGTCGGGGCGCACGGAGCACCCACACCGCAAACCATCTGACCACTGCGGTTATAGCGATAGAGCGAACTGGTGAGACGGGTGCGTGGCGAAAAGTCATGTTGCACAGCCAGCTCGAAAGCATCGACGTACTCGGGAGCGGGCGCCACGTAATCAATCCTTTCGTAAGCGTGTGGCATACGAAAGGCTTCGCTGTAGGAAGCCTTGATCGTTGTCGTCAAACCGGGTCGGTAAATCGCTGCCAGACGCGGGCTCCAGTTGGCCGCCAGATCGCTGGCGTTGTCATAGCGCGCCCCGATGTTCAATGACCATTCGTCGTTGATGCGATATTCGTCGGTCAGAAAAAAACTGCTGGTTCTGCGATTACGGCTTTCGGAAGCGTTTTGCGCCGCTCCCTGAGAATAACGCCACTCGAAATTCTGGCTGAAATCGCTGCGGTACTCAAAACCAAACACCAGGGTGTGATCGGCAATCCAGTGACCGACAAATTTCTGCTCAAGCCCCCACCAGCTCCCATCAAAATTGCGCTGCCCATATCTCCCGTAAGCGTCGTAGATGCCGTTTTCATCTGGCGTGAATTCACGGGAACTTCGGTAGGCGTAATTACCGAAATAAATCCGCGATGCCGAGCTCAGCTTCAATCCGAGATCGGTTTCGTAGCGAGCATTGAGAAATGCGTTACGGTCGGCAATCTCAAACGGCGCATTAAAAACCGTCGCATTGGAAGGATTGGTCGGCAAGGTTTTGCCGCGGTCAACGTAAGCCCCTTCCAGCGTCAGCCCCTCAAACGACAGTTTGGCGAAAACCCGCTTGCTGCTCTCGTCGTCGATATTTCTTGCCCAGCCATTGTTGGTGGCGGGATTGTCGTAGGCCGGGAAATAAATATCTTGCCCGGCAACATCAAGGAGCGAAGCGGAAAGCAGTAAATCGGCACCGTTTTCAAGGCGCTTGCCGAAGGTAATGCGCTGCTTTCGCATACCGTGGCTGCCCACTTCGGTGGACAACTGAGTCGAATTGAAGTCGCCGCCGCGCTTGGTGACAATGTTGATAATGCCGAGTAGCGCGTTGTTGCCATAAGTGACTGACCCGGTGCCCGGGACATATTCGACACGCTCGACCAGCTCGAGATCAACCAGACCCGAGTCTTCAATGTAGGCCGCATTGAAGAGATTGTCCTGAGTCGCATAGCCATCGATCAGCAGCATGATACGGCCGGCGTAATCGTCGGCAGCGCCAAAAGCCCGCCCACCCATGTACTGATAACGGCGGTCATAAGTCGTATATAGACCACGCATACTGTTGATTACATCGGCCAGCGTCCGGTAGCCATAAGCACGAATGTCGGCTGCCGTCACAATCGCCACCGCCGAAGGCGAATCACTGATCTGCTGGGCGATGGTTGAAGCGCGCACAACATCGCGATGCATCAACTGGTCAAGGGATAAATCGGCAATATCCTCAGCGTCTGCCGCCAATAACGGATTGGCCAGCAACAGGCCGAGAGCAAGCAGCAACACCTTTCGCAGTTTCCCAGGTCGGAAATAGCTCATATTCTGGAATGTCCCTGGGCCTTCGCCCATGTCGATTTTTGGATGGAAAACAGGGGCTGAATGTACCACAAAGCCATGGATCATGGCCTTTGAGCGACGTTTGCAACTTGGCGCCGGCGCGGCTAAAGTTGCGATATCCGAGGCCATTTTGACCGAGTGAATGAACCGTCGCCAAAAACCGATTGTCGCCATCATTGGCTGCCTGATCGCCCTGCCAACTTTTGCCGAAGCCTACAAGTGCCAACTCCCTGGTGGCGCAACCGAAATATCGAGCACACCCTGCGCCAAGGGCAGCAGCACGCTCAAAGTCATAGCAACCGAAAACATCTCCGAACAAAGCCGCCGCGATGCCGAGCGCCTGGTTGAGCAAATGCGCAAGGACGCCGAAAGGCTGGAGGCTGCCCGCCTCGCCGAGCAACCGGCAAGACGCGACGAAACAACATCGCAGGGAGTACCACCTGCCACGCCACCCAGGGACGACGTGGTGCAATCCTGTCTGCGGAATCTTGAACGGATGGCCGTCGATCCAGCGCGCCGCGCCGAACTCGAAAGCGGCTGCCGCTTGCGCGGCCTGAGTGGTGAGCCGGCCTCAATACCAACGCCCAATTACAACGCCCCCTTGAATGCCCGGCCGTTGCCGCCAAGACCCGTCGTCAGCCCGCCACCTATCCTGCCACAAGTAACGCCGGGAAGCTCGCCAGAGCGTATCTCCCAGCCGCTGGTTACTCCCGCCAAACGGGGCAGCAATGCACTTTTTTCTGCGCCGGAATCGTCGGCGCCACGTTAAATATCGGTTTTCAGCCGGGTGTGCTGGCCGCCGTCCTGCTGCTGGCTGCCCAGCGTCAGTTCGCTGTTCTCGCTGAGCGCGAAGAAAAAGGCCTCGACAGCCTTGGGATCGCCCGATGCGGCAAAGGTGGTTTGACCGCAGGTACACTGCCCCACCCAGATCGCTTCAATACCCCGCAAGCCACGCGTGCTGACCGGGTTGATTTGCGTGACTTCCGCCGCGCAGCCGTTGCATCGTAGTATTTCCGGTCGTTTGGCGGCGATTTTTGCCTCTGCCTGCGCCACGCGTTCGGCCTGGCTACCGCGTAATTTTGCCTGTCCCATTAAATCCCCTGATTAATTCCTGATCATCGAAGGCAAAGGATAGCGGCCACACCGCTTGCTGTCGATCAGCCAGTCGCTTGACAAGAAAGCCGGAAAACGCCGCCTAACGCGATTCATCAACAATTTGCAGCAACTTGTCCTCGATCTCCCGCGCCAGGCCCGCCAACCCGGCCTGCGCGCCCAGCCGAGCGATGATCCCGGTCGGGCGCAGGACGCCGATGCGCGTCGTACCGTTGTCGGTAAATACCGATATCCGCCAGGGCGCGGCGAGGCTGAAGCACATTCCTGCCGCCAGCAGCTTTTCGCTCAGACGGTCGTTGGCGATCTCGAAGACCTTGCATTCATCGTCAAACTCAAGCCCACGGTGGCGCCCACCGGCACCAATTTCATCGACTTTGAGAACCACAAAACCAAGACGCTGCACCACCGGTTCGAGGTCAACACATGCTTCATAAAATGATTTACTGCTTTCAACAATGTAGAACACCGATTCTCCTGGGAACATTTCGTTGCCCGTCAACGATGTCGCCGATTATCCCACCGGCCACCCCGCCGCTTCCATGCCGGCATCGGCGCTCTGTTCGGACACGGCAAACGCCCTCCGGCAGGCCATTTTTCATCGCCGGCGACGGCTTTCGTTCAGGGTAAAATCCGCATCCCCTAAGCGCCCCCACGGATAGACACCATGCTGCGCCTGACTCAGATCAAGCTCCCCCTCGATTACACCGACGCCAGTCTGAGGGCGGCGATTGTCGAACGTCTGGGAATCGCCGACGACGAACTGCGCGGCATGACGATTTTTCGCCGCGGCTACGATGCGCGCAAACGCTCGAACATCTTTTTCATTTTTACCGTCGACGTCGATCTACCGGATGCCGCCGCCGTCCTCAAGCGACTGCAAGCCAGCGGCAGGAGCGGCGACGTCAGTCTGACACCTGATGTTGCCTACCGCTTCGTCACCCACGCGCCGTCCCGTTTGAGCGCTCGACCGCTAGTCATCGGCAGCGGCCCCTGCGGCCTGCTGGCCGGCCTGGTGCTGGCGCAAATGGGCTTCAAACCGATCATTCTCGAACGCGGCAAAGCCGTCCGCGAGCGCACCAAGGACACCTGGAAGTTATGGCGTGCCGGCGTTCTCGATCCGGAATCGAACGTCCAGTTCGGCGAAGGCGGTGCCGGCACCTTCTCGGACGGCAAACTTTACAGCCAGATCAAGGATCCGCAATTTCACGGCCGCAAGGTGCTCGAAGAGTTCGTCAAAGCCGGCGCGCCGGCCGAAATTCTCTACGTCAGCAAACCGCACATCGGCACCTTCCGGCTGGTCAAGATGGTCGAAAACATGCGTGCCACAATCAGCGGGCTGGGCGGCGAAATTCGCTTCAATTCGCGGGTTGACCGCATCCGCATCGACAACGGACAGGTGCGCGGCGTCGAACTCGCCAACGGCGAGGTCATTGCCGCCAACCATGTCGTGCTGGCGATCGGCCACAGCGCCCGCGACACCTTCCGGATGCTGCACGAACAAGGCGTTTTCATCGAAGCCAAACCCTTCTCGATCGGCTTTCGCATCGAACACCCGCAAGCCCTGATCGACCGCGCCCGCTTCGGCACCTTTGCCGGGCACGAAAAACTGGGCGCCGCCGACTACAAGCTCGTGCACCACTGCACCAACGGTCGCTCCGCCTACAGTTTTTGCATGTGCCCCGGTGGCCAGGTCGTCGCCGCCGCCTCAGAAGCGGGCGGCGTCGTCACCAACGGCATGAGCCAGTATTCGCGCGCCGAGCGTAACGCCAACGCGGCACTGGTCGTCAATGTCAATCCGCAGGATTTCCCCGGCAACTACCAAACCAACCCGCTGGCCGGTATCGATTTTCAGCGCCAGTGGGAGGCGCTGGCCTTTCAGGCTGCTGGCAGCACCTACCGAGCCCCCGCTCAGCGCGTCGGTGATTTTCTTGCCGGACGCCCATCAACCGACCTCGGCGACGTTGCCCCGTCCTACCAACCCGGCGTACTCATGACCGACCTGAGCGCTTGCGTCCCGCCCTATGTGCGCGACGCCCTGCGCGAAGCGATTCCGGCTTTCGACAAGCAGATCAAGGGCTTCGCCATGGCCGATGCGATCCTCACCGGCGTTGAAACGCGCACCTCGTCACCGATCCGCATCACGCGCAACGCTGCCTGCCAAAGCCTCAACACGCGCGGCCTCTACCCGGCCGGCGAAGGCGCCGGTTACGCCGGCGGCATACTCTCGGCAGCGGTCGATGGCATCAAGGTCGCCGAACAAGTGGCGCTGAGCATGACCAGTCACCAGGCTAACAACGATTCGTGACGGGAAAACTTGCCCGACAAAATCGATATTGATTTGGCAGGCGAAAAAAGCGCAGGAAGCTCAACAGGGTGTTCTAAGTAGGGCAATCGCATCAAATTTCCTCTCTTCAAGCACCGAAAGACTCGCTACCAAGGTCTGGCCAAGAATACGTCCCAGTTGCTGACGCTGTTCGGCCTCGCTAATTTTGTTCTTGCGCGTCGATGGTTATGGCGGCTGACGGGAATGTTGCGTCTTGAAGGGGAGAAATCGCCATGAAAAGACCTTCTAGGCTCTGAAAACCCCCGATTTCTTGAAATCCAGGTCAAAAAAACAGATCACCTCTTTTCAAAAGGTCAATTGATCAGCGTTTCCCTAAGCCGCCATCGCCGAAAATCCCGCCTTGAGTGGTACGGCAAATCGGCTCCCTATTTTTGGGGTACGCCCGTTTTTCTAAATCCGGATGATGTCGCTATCGTTGTTGCCGTAGCCGCCGAGGTAGTTTTTCCGCAAGCGAACTTCACGGCGGCGCAGCATTTTTTCCTGAACTGCTGGCGGCAGGTCGGTGAACATGATGAGTTCCTTGGTCATCAGCAATTCCAGTGTGTCTTCGATCACCCGCACAAACTCGCGATCGAGCGAGGACAGTTCATTTTCCCGCCAGCGCAGGTGGATAAACTGCAATACCTCAGCGTTGTCTGCTGGCAGTTCCTCCGTTGCCGCGCCAATCGGCAGCGGGTGTACTTCGTTGATATTCCCTGCGGCATCCCGTGACACGTAGAGCATTTTTATTCCTTTAGCGTTGCCTGGCGAGAAGTCTGCATCACTGATGCCTCCTTGGCAATTGGCTGAAAGTCGCTAGCGGGCGATAATGCCCGCTTTTGCCCCCTGTCGCCATGAACTCACCGGAAGCACAGCACGCCATTCAGAAAAAAGTGGTCATCTCGGCCTGTTTCGGGACTTTTCTGGAATGGTATGACTTTCTGACTTTTGCCTCGCTGGCGATTTATTTCAGTGTCCTTTTCTTCCCCGCTGATGATCCGCTTGCCGCGCTGCTCGCCAGTCTTGGCACTTTTGGTGCCGGCATGATCGTGCGCCCGCTCGGCGCAGCGATTTTTGGCTCGCTGGGCGACCGTCACGGCCGGCGCACCATTTTCATCGCCACCATCGCCCTGATGGGCATCTCGACACTTTTCGTCGGCTTGCTGCCGACCTACGAGCAGGTTGGCCTTCTCGCCCCTGCGCTGTTGCTCATCCTGCGCATGTTGCAAGGGCTGTCGGTCGGCGGCGAAATCGGCGGCGCCGCGGTTTATCTCACGGAACACGCCCCGGCGGGCAAACGCGGGTTGTACACCAGCGTTCTGCAACTGATGGGCCCCCTCGGCATGATGGCTTCGACGCTGCAAATCATCCTGCTGCAGTATTGGTTGAGCGATGCTGATTTCAAAGCCTGGGGCTGGCGGATTCCGTTTCTGCTCTCCGGCGTGCTGCTCGCCATCTCGATCAAAAGTCGCCTGAATCTTCACGAATCGCCGGTCTTCAGCCGTTTGCGCGAGAAAAATCAGTTGTCGAAAACACCGCTGCGCGAATGCCTGCGCGACCCGCAAACCCGTGCCCGCATGTTTTTGCTTTTTTTCTGCATCTCCGCCGGCGGCTCGCTGCTTTTTTTCTCAACGCAGGTCTACACCACCGTTTTTCTCAAAACCGTCGTCAAGTTACCCGCCGCGCAAGCCGGCTCGCTGGTTTTGCTGACCACCCTCGCGCTTTTCCCGGCTACCCTTTTTTGCGGCTGGCTGTCGGATCGCGTCGGCCGGCGCCCGGTTTTGCTGGCCGGACTGATCAGCGGCGCCCTCTGCCTGCTCCCGGTCTTTGCCGGGCTCCTGCACTACGGCACCCTGGCAACGCCGGATACGACGATGATCGTTGTCCTGTTGCTGATTCTCGTCATTCCCCTAGCCTGCATTACCGGTCCGCAAACCGCCACTTTGCCGGAATTGTTTCCCGCACGCACACGCTACACGGCCGTTGCTTTGCCGCACAACCTGTCAGCCGGCTGGATCGGCGGCCTGTCGCCGTTGATGGTCACCTGGCTCGGCGCACGCTTCAACGATCCGCTGGTGGGACTCTGGTATCCGACCGGATTCCTGATTCTTGCCGCACTCGTCGGCGTGTTCTTTCTACCGGAAGTGCGCAACCGGCCACTCGACCAGTAACCTTCAGTGATTCGCCTTGGGCGGCATTTTGGGTCGGCCGGAATAGCTGGCCGGCGGTACTTTGTAACCTGACGCCTGACCGCCGGCGTCGTCAATGATATTGACCGATTGTTTGCCCGGCGCCTTGCGGCTGGCCGAAACCTCCAGCGTCTGCGCGCGGACGGGTGGGGTGCGTTTGTCGATTTCGCTGCGCACAATCCGCACGCGTTCGGCGGCAATCCGGCGGTCGATCACCTTGGTGTCGAATTGCTTGCGCACCAGGGTTTCGCGCAAGGTCAGCAAATTTTCCAGTTCCGGCGACATGCGTTGCGAACGTCGCGATTCGCCCCAATGCGCCTTGGGTTGGCTCACGGCAACGGCGAATTGTTCAGGATCAGTCAACAAGCGCGCGATGTTCAGATGATTGAAGCGCATTGCCCAATCTACGGCAGCGTCTCCCCAATCGTTCTTTGGCCGGGGATCGGCGCCTTTTTCGATCAGTTTGCGCGCGAGTTCTTCACGACCTTCGTAAATCGCCATCATCAGCACGCTTGAGCCGTTGGTGGTCAAGGCATTGATATCGCCACCTCGCGTCATCAGGTAATCGGCAAGCTCGGCATGGCCGGCAAAAACGGCGTAGTGCAAGGCCGACCACTGGCGAGGCGGCGCGTTGATTCGTGCCCCCCGCTCAAGCAGCCATTGCACCGCCGGCAGATTTCCCCGCCAGGCGGCAAGGATGATCGGCGTCTCGCCGCTGGCGTTCATCAAGTTGATGTCAGCACCGCGCTCGACAAACAGGCGCAGCAAATCGATATTGCCCTCCCAGGCACCAATCATCAGTCCCGAACCGATCCGGCTGCCCATGAAATCGGGCGGCAAGCCGGCATCCAGCCAGGCTTCGGCCTGCTTGATGTCACCCACTTCCAGTCGCGTGACGAATGCGGTCGGCGTCGGCAATGCCGCCGGGTCGCTGGCGAACCACTGCGCGGAAACCGGCATCGCTACAACGATCGCGATTATTATGGCGAGCAACTGCCTGATCACTACGGGCTTCATTGTTTCACTCAATTTTCCATCTCCAGGCCAGTGTATATTTTCTCATGCCCCGGATTAATTACCGGCTATTAGTGGCGTTGGCCGTGTCACTCGGCCTGCATTTGCTGCCATTGATCAACTGGCCGTCGTCCCGCCCCTTGCTCCCGCCGAAGCCGCCGATGATCGCCGCCGAGTTGCGCACTACGACGCTGTCGGCAAACCCCGTGCCGTTAATGCTCGACGCCGCCAAAATCCCCGTTCAAGTCGCCAGCAACGTCTCGCCCCCGGCACCGAAAAGCATCCGCCCCGGTCTCAGCAAGCCGACTAACTGGCAAGCTGAAGTAAAGCGACAACTGAAAAAAATGGATGAACGCGGTCTTTTTTATCCGCCTGAGGCGATTGCCCAGGGTCTCCAGGGAGAAGTACTGATCCTGCTGATGATTGATGAAAGTGGCCACATCAGCGCCGCCAGAGTCGAAGAAAGCAGCGGTTATGCACTGCTCGACAACGCCGCGCTACGTGCTGTCCGCGCCCTGCACTCGCTGCCTGCCGACGCCCCGCGTGAAACCTTGCTGCCGGTCAGCTTCAAACTGCACTAAAAATCACGGCAGCAGCGCCAAGCCGAATTTAGTGTGTGGTTTTACGGCTTCAGAACTTTCCCGGCCGCAATACTTCGACCTCGGAAACACAGGCCACCATCGCGTAGTTGGCGTAATAGCCCGCTTGCAGATGCGCCAGTAGCGCCTCCGCCTGCGGACGGGCGCAGATGATCTCGATGCGGATGTTGCGCGACTCTTCCCAGTCGGCATTGCGGACACCGCGGCTGCCTTTGCCTCGGGCATCGGAGATGGTGTACCCGCGAATTCCCAGTCTGTCCATATCCTTGACCAGCACATGTTCGATGCTCGCTTCGGTGAACACGGTCAACAGCGTGCGTTTCTCGGTTTGCATTGCGCTCATGGCATGACTCCTGTCAGTTGGTTGGCCATCCAATAATAGAGGGGAATACCCGCCAGAATGTTGAACGGAAAGGTGACACCCAGCGAGGCGGCGAGGGAAAGCGCCGGATTGGCCTCGGGAACGGCGATTCGCATAGCGGCGGGAACGGCGATATAGGAGGCCGACGCGGCCAGGGTAGCAAGCATAGTCATGCCGCCCATCGACAAACCAAGCAATAGGCCGGCAAGCAACCCCAGACAGGCCGACAGCAAGGGCATGGCGAGACCGAAAACGATCAAGGATACGCCACGGCGCTTGAGCTCATTGACCTGCCGGCTGACGATCAACCCCATTTCTAGCAGGAACAGCGCCAACAAGCCCTTGAACAGGTCAAAATACACCCCCTTGATCGGCTGCAAGCCTTCCGGGCCGGCGGCCCAGCCGATGGCCATGCCGCCCAGCAAAAGTGTCACGCCCTTGCCGAGAAAGGCTTCGTGGCCCAGTGATTTCCAGTCCGTATCCTTGCTGACGCCGCGTGCCAGAACAATGCCGACCAAAATGGCAGGGATTTCCATCACCGCCAGCAAAATCGCCATTTGCGGCTCGACCTCGACGCTGCGGGAGGCCAGCCAGGCCGTCGCCACGGCAAACGTGGCGACGCTGACGGAACCGTAATGTGCTGCGGTCGCCGCAGCATTCGGGCGATCAAAGCCGAACCCCAGGCGCAGCAGCCCAAAAGCGATCAATGTCTGGACAACCCCCAGCATGATGACGGCCAGCAATTGCGGCAACAACGGCCCCAGCGGCTCGGTCGCCAGCCCCTGGCCGCCTTTCAGGCCAATCGCCAGAAGCAGGAAGATGGACAGGGAATCGTAGAGCGTGCTCGGCAATTTCAGCTCCGAGCGCAACAGTCCGGCAAGCAGCCCGAACAAAAAAAACAGGATGACTGGATCAATGCTGTTCATAGCCGATTAAGTCGCCAAACATCATGCCGCGCTTCGCAGATCATCCGGCTGATCTCTCCACCTTATGCCCAAGTTGCATCCCGTTCATTTGCGGCTCCCAATGGTCGACATGAATTTTTTCCCGCCACAAGCGGTTGACCGTTAGACCAACCGATGCCGGCGCACCGCTCGTTGCCATCGTCATTCTGCCGTTGCCACCGCCGAGCAGACCTTGCGCCAGCAGCAAGCGTTCGAGCTGGCGGGCGACTGCTGCGCCCGTATCAAGGAGCAGGGTGCCGGCCGGCATACGCGCCAGAATCGCTTCGCTCACCCATGGGTAATGCGTGCAGCCGAGCACGACCACGTCGGCACCGGCGGCGGCCAGGGGTGGAACAAAGGCATCAAGCAGAGCACCGACTTCAGGACTTTCTGGCCCCCATGACTCGATCGCTTCGGCCAGTCCGGGGCAGGCCTGGGCAATCACTGTTTGCTGCTCGGCATGATTGCCAACGAGGCGCTGAAAGCGCTCGCTGTGCAAGGTGCGCGTCGTCGCCAGCACACCGATGACGCCACTTTTCGTCAGCGCAACAGCCGGCTTGACGCCGGGCTCAAGCGCAACAATCGGCACATCAATGGCGGCGCGAATCGCCTCAGCGGCGGCGGCAGTGGCCGTATTGCAGGCAATGACCAGTGCTTTGACGCCACGCCGGACGAGCGCCTGGGCGATGAGAACACCGCGTTCCTTGAGAAAAACCTCCGGTCGGTCGCCGTAAGGGAGGAAGCGGGTGTCGGCAAAGTAAAAAAAGTCCTCATTGGGCAAGCGACCACGCAAAGCCTGCAAAACCGTCAGGCCGCCCAACCCGGAATCGAAAACCGCAATCGGTTGCGCCTTCACTCTTTAGCTGCCGCCCCGGTAAAGGTTTCGCGCAAATTGAAGAGGTAAAACGCACAGGCGATGAAGCCGGCGAGAATACCGAGCGGGTATTTCAGATCGTCCGTGACGACCGACTCAGGAACAAAAAGTATCCACCAGGCGGCCACCAGTGCACCCAGCAGAAACGCCCGCAAGAGTACCCATTTTTGTACCTGTTTTTTTCGCTGGCGGATTTCCTCTGGCGTTAATGGAGAGGGCATTTGATCTGAACTCATGACTTGGCTTGGCTGGAGGGAAGCTGAAGAAATTACATAAATTTTACTTGAAAAACAGAAGCCCCCTGGCGGGGGCTCCGAGCCGTGCGCAAGGCAGCTGCAACTACATACGGGCGATCATTGCATCGCCAAATTCCGAACACGACAACTCCTCGGCATCGGCCATCAACCGGGCGAAATCGTAGGTGACCTGTTTGTCGCCAATGGCGGCCTCCATCGCCTTGATGACCAGATCGGCGGCCCCCAGCCAGCCGAGATGGCGCAGCATCATCTCCGCTGAAAGAATCAGCGAACCGGGGTTGACCTTGTCGAGCCCGGCGTATTTGGGAGCCGTGCCGTGCGTTGCCTCGAAACAGGCGTACTGGTCGGAAATGTTGGCACCCGGCGCAATGCCGATACCGCCCACTTGCGCGGCCAGGGCGTCGGAAATGTAGTCGCCGTTGAGATTGGTCGTGGCAATCACATCGTACTCGGCCGGCCGCAACAAAATCTGCTGCAGGAAGGCGTCGGCGATGGCGTCCTTGACGATGACTTCACGCCCCGAATTCGGGTTCCTGAACTTGCACCAGGGGCCGCCGTCAATCAGTTCGGCACCGAATTCCTCAAGCGCCACCTTGTAGGCGATGTCGCGGAACAGACCTTCGGTGAATTTCATGATGTTGCCTTTGTGCACGATGGTCAGCGACTTGCGGTCGTTGGCAATAACGTACTTGAGCGCGGCGCGCACCAGGCGACTGGTGCCTTCCACCGAAATCGGCTTGATCCCGATGCCGGACGTAGCCGGGAAGCGAATTTTCTTGACCCCCATTTCCTGCTGCAGGAAATCGATCACTTTTTTGCAGGCTTCGCTATCGGCGGCCCATTCGACCCCGGCGTAAATGTCTTCAGTGTTTTCGCGGAAAATCACCATGTTGGTCAACTCGGGGTTTTTCAGCGGCGACGGCACCCCTTTGAAATATTGCACCGGGCGGACGCACTGGTACAAATCGAGCTCCTGGCGCAGCGCCACATTCAGCGAGCGAATGCCGCCGCCGACGGGCGTCGTCATCGGCCCTTTGATCGAGACCGAATATTCCTTGAGGGCGTCGAAAGTTTCCTTCGGAAACCACTGGTCGGGGCCGTAAATGCGCGTCGACTTTTCGCCGGCGAAGACCTCCATCCAGTAAATTTTCTTGCTGCCGCCGTAAGCTTTGGCCACCGCTGCGTCGACGACTTTGATCATGACCGGCGTGATGTCGACGCCGATGCCGTCACCTTCGATGAAGGGAATGATCGGATTATTGGGGGTTGCCTGCCCGGGAATGATTTTCGAGCCCCCTTGCGGAACCGTGATGTGAGATGTCATTTTCACTCCTTTGGTGGTTATTCGATGGCCTGCCAAACGGCAAACGGACAGGCCGATTATGAGGCAAAAAAAAGGGGAAATGTCACCATTTCCCCCTTGCTCAAGCGCCGTTACGGATGCCTGAATCAGATGCGAGCGGCTTTCAGAGCGGCATTGAAGGTCGGGCTGGGGCGCATCACCGCCTTGCATTTTTCGGCATCGGCCTTGTAATAACCGCCGATATCAACGGGCTTGCCCTGCACCGACTTCATTTCGGCGACGATCTGCGCTTCATTGTCAGTGAGTGTCTTGGCCAGGCGGGTGAAGTGCGCCGCCAGTTCCTTGTCTTCGGTCTGATTGGCCAGCTCCTGCGCCCAGAACATAGCGAGATAAAACTGCGAACCGCGGTTATCCAGTTCGCCGGTTTTCGGCGACGGCGACTTGTTGTTGTCGAGTAACTTGCCGGTCGCCGCGTCGAGTGTCTTGGCGAGCAAAACGGCACGCTGGTTGCCGTCCTTGATCCCCTGCTCTTCAAGAGACACCGCCAGCGCCAGAAACTCGCCGAGCGAATCCCAGCGCAGATGGTTTTCCTGGGTCAGTTGCTGCACATGCTTCGGTGCCGAGCCGCCGGCGCCGGTTTCGTACATGCCGCCGCCGTTCATCAGCGGGACGATGGAGAGCATCTTGGCCGAGGTGCCAAGCTCCATGATCGGGAACAGGTCAGTCAGGTAATCGCGCAGGATGTTGCCGGTCACCGAGATCGTGTCGAGGCCGCGAATGACGCGCTCCAGCGTGTAGCGCATGGCGCGAACCTGCGACATGTGCTGAATCTCGAGGCCGCTGGTGTCGTGATCCTTGAGGTATTTTTCCACCTTCTTGATCAGTTCGTTCTCGTGCGGGCGATACGGATCGAGCCAGAAAATTGCCGGCATACCGGACTGGCGGGCGCGCGTGACAGCCAGCTTGACCCAGTCGCGGATCGGCGCATCCTTGCACTGGCACATGCGCCAGATGTCGCCTTGCTCGACATTCTGTGTTAACAGCACTTCGCCGGTGTTGATGTCGACGATGTTGGCGATGCCGTCTTCAGCGATTTCGAAGGTTTTGTCGTGTGAGCCGTATTCTTCGGCCTGTTGAGCCATGAGGCCGACGTTCGGCACGGTTCCCATGGTTTTCGGATCGAAATTGCCGTTGGTTTTGCAGAAGTTGATCATCTCCTGGTAGATCCGCGCAAAGGTCGATTCGGGCATGACTGCCTTGGTGTCGTACTGCTTGCCATCGGCTCCCCACATCTTGCCGCCGGTGCGGATCATGGCCGGCATCGAGGCGTCGACAATGATGTCGTTCGGCGAGTGGAAATTGGTAATCCCCTTCGCCGAATCGACCATCGCCAGACGTGGACGGTGTTCCTGGCAGGCATGAAGATCGCGGATGATTTCGTCGTGCAAGGATTCCGGCAGGGTTTTGATCTTGTCGTACAGGTTAACCATGCCGTTATTGACGTTGACGCCCAGTTCGTCAAACAGCTTGGCGTGCTTCTCGAAGGCTTCCTTGTAGTAAATCCTGACGCAGTGGCCGAAAACGATGGGGTGCGAAACCTTCATCATTGTTGCCTTGACGTGCAGCGAGAAAAGCACGCCGGATTCACGGGCATCTTCCAGTTGCTCTTCATAAAAAGCGCACAGCGCCTTCTTGCTCATGAACATCGAGTCAATGATCTCGCCCTCGAGCAGAGACAGCTTCGGCTTCAGAACCGTCGTCTTGCCCCCTTTGGCGATCAGTTCCATGCGCACGTCGCGCGCCTTGTCGAGGGTCATCGATTTCTCGCCATGGTAGAAATCGCCACTGTGCATGTGTGAGACATGGGTGCGCGACGCCTGGCTCCATTTGCCCATCGAATGCGGATTCTTGCGTGCATAGTTTTTGACGGCGGCGGGTGCGCGGCGGTCGGAGTTGCCTTCGCGCAGCACCGGGTTTACTGCCGAACCCAGGCATTTGCCGAAGCGTACTCGGAGCGCCTTTTCTTCGTCGGTATTGGCCACCTCGGGATAATCGGGAATCGCGTAGCCCTTGGCCTGCAATTCCTTGACGCAGGCGACGAGCTGCGCGACCGAGGCGCTGATGTTCGGCAACTTGACGATGTTGGTTTCCGGCAAGAGGCATTTCTTGCCCAATTCAGCCAGCGTGTTGGGCACCTTCTGGGCGTCGGTTAGAAACTCGGAGAATTCCGAAAGAACGCGAGCGGAAACTGAAATGTCCGCCTTTTCGATCTCAATACCGGCCGGACCGGTGAAGGTGCGGATGATTGGCAAAAACGCACAGGTCGCCAACAACGGCGCCTCGTCCGTCAATGTGTAAATAATTTTCGACTTCACTCCAGTCATGGTGTTTCCTTTTTTTGGATTGATTGATCGTGGTCGGCCTTGCTCCAACCCTTTTGTCTTGCGCAAACCGGGACAACCGCGAGAGTATGGTTTCCCGCGCATCCGGCGTCAATGCTGCAGCGCGGCAAACGAGGCTAATTGCTTGTCTGGTTTGGCCTTTTCTAGACCCGGCGAGTGCTAAAATCGACCACCTCAACGCGCGTCCTGACAATGAAAATTTCGGTCGGCCTTTACGGCAATCAAGCTCATCAGATCGCCCTCGCGCTGATCCAGGGCTTCAACAAGCATTACTCGCTGTTCCGCGAAACCGGCAAGGAAGCCAAAATGCGTTTTGAAAACGCCGACTGGCTCGGCGTCCACAAGGCGGTCAAGGAGCGCATCCGCTTTTACGATGACCGCGTCGACGAGTGCGTCGAGCGACTCAACAGCCAGTTCGATGCCGGCAATATCGACCAGACGACCTGGCAGCAGATCAAACTGCTGTATATCGGTCTCTTGCTCAATCACAAACAACCGGAACTTGCCGAAACATTTTTCAATTCGGTCACGACCAAAATTCTCCACCGCGACTATTTCCGCAACGACTTCATTTTTGTCCGCCCGACCGTCTCGACCGAAAATATCGAGCCCGACACAACGCCCACCTATCGCAGCTATTACGCCCAGGAGGATGGCATCCGTCGCGTGATTCGCAGCATTGTCGACGACTTCGCCTGGGAACGCCCGTTCGCCGATCTCGAACGCGATATCGACGATGTTTTTCAAGGCATTCTGCGTCATATCCGTGAGCTTCCGCACCGCGAAGTCAATTTTCAGATTCAGGTGCTCGGCTCGCCGTTTTATCGCAACAAGGCCGCCTACATCATCGGCAAGGCGATCAACGGCGCGACCGAATACCCCTTTACCGTTCCCGTCCTGCACGACGCCAGCGGCCGTCTTTATCTCGACACCATCCTCCTCGATGCCTGGCGGATAGGCCTGCTTTTTTCACTGTCGCGCGCCTACTTCATGGTCGACATGGAGGTTCCTTCCGGTTACGTGCAGTTTCTCCGCTCAATCCTGCCCAACAAGCCGCGCTCCGAGCTTTACGTCATGCTCGGCCTGGGCAAACAGGGCAAGACCATGTTTTTCCGCGATTTCATTTATCACCTGCATCATTCAGCCGACAAATTCATCATGGCGCCGGGAATCCGCGGGCTGGTCATGCTGGTCTTTACGCTGCCTTCCTACCCTTATGTCTTCAAGATCATCAAGGATGTTTTCGGCACCTCCAAAAACATGGATAGAGCGACGGTCAAAAAGAAATTCATGATCGTCAAGCAGGTTGACCGCGTCGGTCGCATGGCCGACACGCTGGAGTTCTCCAATGCCGCCTTTCCGCTGCACCGCTTTGATGATGAGGTGATGGAAGAGCTCCGCACGCTGGCGCCCAACTGTTTTGAAATTCGCGGCGACACGCTGATCGTCAAGCACATTTACATCGAGCGACGGATGGAGCCGCTCAATATGCACCTCGAGCGCATGGAGCGCAGCAACAACCTGGCCGGACTGGAGCAGGCGATTGTCGAGTACGGCAGCGCCATCCGTGAAATGGCGCAAGCCAATATTTTCCCCGGCGACATGCTGTGGAAAAACTTCGGCGTCACTCGCTATGGCCGCGTCGTCTTTTATGATTACGACGAAATCGAGTACATGACCGATTGCAATTTTCGCAAAATTCCGCCGGCGCCCGATTTCGAGACCGAAATGTCCGGCGAGGTGTGGTACGCCGTCGCCAGGAACGATGTTTTCCCCGAGGAGTTCAGCACTTTTCTGCTCGCCTCGCCGGTCTTGCGAAAAATTTTCCGCAAGCATCACGCTGATCTTCTGTCGCCCAAATTCTGGCAGGCGGCGCAAGAAAAAATCCGAGCCGGACATGTCGAGGATTTTTTCCCCTATCCGCAGGAAATTCGTTTTTCACAGATGCGAAAAAACGATTCATAATCTGATAATTAGCATCTACTAAAATAGGGTTTCGACCCTTTTTTTCACGGAGAAAGCAACCATGCCGCTGACAATTGCGGTTTCGCGAGAGCGCGCAGCAGGCGAGAGCCGCGTCGCGCTGGTGCCCGAAACGGCCAAGAAATTTATCGCCCTTGGCGCTCAATTGCGTATGGAGCAAAGTGCCGGCATCCAGAGCCATTGGCTCGACACGGACTACACCGGTGTCACCATGGTCGATGGCATTGTTGATGCCTACCGTAACGCTGACCTGATTTTGCGGGTCGCCGCGCCAAGCCCCGAAGAAATCGCCGCCATGCCGATCGGCGCGGTGCTGATCGGGCTGCTCAAGCCATTCGAGAGCAAGGAGCGTCTCGCCGCCCTCAACGCCAGAAAAATTACCGCCTTTGCTCTCGAACTCCTGCCGCGCATCTCGCGCGCCCAGAGCATGGACGCCTTGTCCAGCCAGAGCTCGTGCGCCGGCTACCAATGCGGCCTGATCGCCGCTGCCCGCTGCACCAAATTCTTTCCGATGCTGACCACCGCCGCCGGCACTATCCGCCCTGCTCGCGTTTTGGTGATCGGCGCCGGGGTCGCCGGTTTGCAGGCGATTGCCACCTGCAAACGCCTCGGCGCGATGGTCGAGGCCTATGACGTGCGAGCGGCGGCGCGCGAACAAATCGAATCCCTCGGCGCCAAATTTGTCGATACCGGCGTCTCGGCGGACGGCGTGGGCGGCTACGCCCGCGAACTCACTGCTGAGGAGAAAGCCGCCCAGGCAGAAAAACTCGCCAAGGCCGTCGAACTCGCCGATGTGGTGATCACCACCGCCGCAGTGCCCGGAAAAAAAGCGCCGGTGATTGTGACGGTCGACATGATCAAACGCATGAAGTATGGCGCCCTGATTGTCGATATGGCGGCCGAATCCGGCGGTAATTGCGCCTTGACCCAGGCTGGCGAGCACGTCGTTGCCAATGATGTGAATATCCACGGCCCGCTCAATCTGCCCTCCCGAATGCCGACGCATGCCTCCGAGCTTTTTGCCAAAAATCTCTACAACTTTCTTTCACCGTGGATTCAGGATGGCCAGCTGCGCTTTGACTGGGATGATGAAGTTGTCGCCGGCACCTTGCTCTGCCGGGACGGCGCCAGCGTTCATCCGGGGGTCAAAAAAGTAATGGGTGACGGTCACGGAGGAAATACGTAATGGACGGCTTGCTTGCTTTATACATCTTCATGCTGGCTGCATTCACCGGCTACGAGATCATCGCCAAAGTACCGGTCATTCTGCACACGCCGCTGATGTCGGGCTCCAATTTCATTCACGGCGTCGTTGTCGTCGGCGCGATGATCATGCTCGGCCAGGCCGATACGCCACTTCAGCAAGCCATCGGCTTCTTTGCCGTCGCCCTCGGGGCGGCCAATGCGGCGGGCGGCTACGTGGTCACAGAACGGATGCTCGCCATGTTCAAGAAAAAAGAGGGCTGAAGATGACGATGCCACTTTACGTTCAAGGCGCCTGGTTCCTCGCGGCAGCGCTCTTCATCTTCGGCCTCAAGGGAATGAGCTCCCCGGCCACGGCACGCAAGGGAATCGTCGTTGCCGGCTACGGAATGCTGCTGGCCATTGCCGCCACCTTCCTGATCCCCGGCCTGCAGAATCTCGCCCTGATGGCTCTTGCCCTTGCCCTCGGGGGCGCTGCTGCCTGGATTTCCGGCAAACGGGTCAAAATGACCGACATGCCGCAGATGGTGGCAATTTATAACGGCATGGGCGGCGGCGCGGCGGCGGCAATTGCCGCCATCGAATTCGCCAAGGGTCAAAGCCACAGCACGGCAACGATCGTTCTCGCAGTGATGGGAGCGGTGATCGGGGCGGTTTCGTTCACCGGCTCCTGCGTTGCCTGGGCCAAGTTGCAGGGCGTATTGAAGAAGACCCGGCGCCTGCCGGCGCAGAACGTCGTCAATGTCGCGCTGGCAGGGATTGCCCTGGCGCTGGGCGTGACGATGATCAGCATGGCACCGGCGCCAGCGGAATTGATTGTCGCTTTTTTTGTCGTTGCCCTGCTTCTGGGCTTCGTCGTCACCTTGCCGATTGGCGGCGCCGACATGCCGGTGGTGATTTCGCTGTTCAATGCCTTCACTGGACTGGCCGTCGGCTTCGAGGGCTATGTCCTCGGCAACCCGGCGCTGATCATCGCCGGTATTGTCGTCGGCGCCGCCGGGACGCTGCTGACCCAGTTGATGGCCAGGGCGATGAACCGGCCGATTTCCAACATCTTGTTTACGCCGCTGGTAGCCAGCGAGCCCGGCGCGGCGATCAGCGGTTCAATGAAGGAGCTCTCGGCGCTCGACGCGGCGGCGATGATGCGCTATGCCGGCAAGGTCATCATCGTCCCCGGTTACGGCATGGCCGTGGCGCACGCCCAGCACAAGGTGTGGGAAATGACCTCCATACTCGAAGAGGCCGGGGTCACGGTGAAATTTGCGATTCATCCGGTGGCCGGACGGATGCCGGGACACATGAACGTACTACTGGCCGAGGCAGGGGTGCCTTACGACAAGATATTCGATCTTGAGGAAATCAACGGCGAGTTCGCGCAGGCGGATGTGGCGCTGATCATCGGCGCCAATGACGTGGTCAACCCGAGTGCGCGCACCGACAAATCGAGCCCGATCTACGGGATGCCCATCCTCAATGCCGATTTGGCGCAAAACGTGATCGTCATCAAGCGCGGCAAGGGAACCGGCTACTCGGGTGTCGAGAATGCGCTGTTCTACACGGATAATTGCCGTATGCTCTACGGCGATGCCCAGCCGATGGCCGGCGAAATTATTCAGCATTTGAAAACAATGGGATGACATGAAGCGACTTGACGGTTTTTTGATCTGGATTTCACTGGCGCTGGCGCTTGCCCTGTGGCTATGGACCTTGGGCAGCGCCCCGGTATCACCGCATTTCTTTTTGCTGATTGCCGCGCTGCTGGGAGTCAGCGTCATTGCCAGTACCTTCAAAAAACAGCAATTGAAGGATGAGCAACAGCGCTACATTGCCGAGTTGAATGACGCAATGTCCGAGTACAGCACCTTGTCGACAGAAGCGATGGAACACGCGGAGCTGCAGTTCTCATCGCTTGAGCACGAGATGATCGAAGCCCAAAAGCTGATTCGTGATTCAGTGACCAAACTCTCGGGCAGCCTGACCGGGCTTGAATCGCAGTCGTCGAACCAACGCCAGGTGTTGCGTTCGCTGATTGATGAAATGTTGCACATGACCGGCTCGGACGACACCCAGGCTGCCGGTCAGGCAGGTTTACAACGCTTTTTCGATGAAACGCACACGCTGATTGCCGAATTCGTCAGCAAAATGAATCAGTTGCAAACTACCTGCCAGGGCATTGCCGCAAGTTTCGAGCAAATGCAGGAGCAGGTAGCGCGCATCACAACCACGCTCAACGACGTCGCTGGCATCACCAAGCAAACCGATTTGCTGGCGCTCAATGCCGCCATCGAAGCCGCGCGTGCCGGTGAGGCAGGACGAGGGTTTGCCGTGGTTGCCGACGAAGTGCGCAAATTGGCCTCACGCACCAGCGGTTTCAACATCGAAATCCGCGACGCTCTCGGCGACATCCTGACCTCGCTGCAAGCCGTTGGCGTGCGCGTTGCCGATGCCGGCTCGGTTGACCTGAGCATTGCCGAGCGCTCACAAACAACGCTCGCCGAACTGGCGGGTGAATTGCTGGAAGTCACCGAGAGAGCGCGCCAGCACTCTGCGCAGATTACCGCCGTGACCGAACAAATGCACCGGCTGACGCAGGAAGGTGTCCTCGCCATTCAGTTCGAAGATATCGTCACACAAATGATTGGCCGCATCAGTCAGCGTACCAACAGCGTCGGCCAATATCTCCACGCCTTCCTCGGCTTGCATCTCGATCAAAAAGAAAAAAATGGTCTTGAGCGCTTCCATGGTCGCAGTCGCGCGCTGATCGAACTGCTTGTCAATTCGCACATCCGAACCGACGCCATCAAGGCCGGCGGCCCGACCAAAACCAGTCAGGCCGCAAGCTCTAGCGAAATCGAGTTGTTCTAAGCGGGGCGACCGCAGAGACGGCGTTCAAATCAGTCGAGGGTGGCGATATATTCAGCGACGGCGTTGCGCTCAAGCTCGCTCAATTTCGATGCCACGGTATGCATGATGGCATTGTCGTTGGTACGCTCGCGGGTATTGAACTGCTTTAGCTGCTCTTCGGTATAACGCGGGTGTTGACCGGCAAGACGCGGCAATTGTGCCGTCCCCAGGCCTTTCGGGCCATGACAACTGGCGCAGGCCGGGAGTCCGGAAAACTGGTTGCCGCGATTGAAGACGAACTTGCCGACGCTCACCAGTTCAGGATCCTTGGATACACGCCCACTCACCTGTTTGGACTCAAAATAGGCGCCTAGCAATTTCATCTCGGCCGGTGTCAATTCTTCGGTTTGCGGCTTCATGGTGTCGCTTTTACGCTTGCCGGACTTGAATTCGGACAACTGCTTGGCGATGTATTCCGAATGCTGCCCCGCCAGTCGCGGAAAAACCGGGCTCGCTGCCTCACCCTGCAACCCGTGGCATAGCGCACAACGTCCGGCGACCAGCTCCTCGGTTTTGGCATCATCCGCGGCAAAGGCGACCGATAGGGAGCACAGCAACAGCGCAGCCAGACCTGATCTCTTGAACTTCATGTTTCCTCCAGAACTTTTGAATATCATCAAATGGTAATTTTCATCGGAGGGCAATGCAACTGTTTCCCCTGTTGCCTCAAGACTTGCCTGTGCTTCCGAAGCCGCCCGTGCCGCGTTCCGTCTCAGTCGAGAACTCTTCCGTAAAGTGCAAGGCAACCTGCACCACCGGCTGGAACATCAGCTGAGCAATGCGGTCACCCGGCTCGATGTGAAACGGCTTGTCGCTGTCGTTGGCCAGGATGACGCAGATTTCGCCATGGTAGTCGGAATCGATGACGCCGATACCCTGAGCAACGCGAACACCATGCTTCAGCGACAGGCCCGAACGGGAAGCCACGATGGCAACAAGACCGGGGTCCATCATGTTGAGAGCGATGCCCGTTTCGACCAGCAGGCGGTGGCCAGGCTGAATCGTAACGACGCCCTCAACGCAGGCGCGCAGATCCATGGCCGCAGAGCCGTCAGTGGCGTAAGTCGGCGCAGGGATGCTGGTGCCCAGCAGTGGGTTGACGATTTTGGCTTCAATACGACGTTTGAACATGTTTGTTCCTCAAAAAAATTAACTGGAACTCTGTATAGCGCCGAAGCAATGCCCCCCCAAAGCCAGTTGAATCCGACAATACAGGGCGACACAACACCTCTCAAGGTTCTGTTGTGCCACCTCAGACAAGCTAAACAGGCAGCGACTCCAATGCCTCATCTTCCTGACTTTGGTCTGAGCCCTTATCTACTCCCTGCTCCGCCTCAGGCGGGAAAGCTACCACCCTTCTGGACTCAACATGGATGCTGGTAACAGGAGCATCCGCACTGCTAGGCTTAATGCCATGTGCGGCAAGCGTGTCGATTAGCTCTCGAACTACATCATTCTTGTGGAGCAAGAAGGTTGATGCAAAACAGCGCCAGAATCTCCACCCTGCTCGCTCCAAAATTCGCTGCCGGCGCATATCCCTATCCCACTGGTCAGGGCCGTGATACCGGTCGCCATCGCACTCGATTGCTAGGCGGCTGTCAGCATCCCCTTCTACAACCATATCGATTCGGTATGAGCCGACAGGCACTTGTGGAATCACACGGTAACCGCGCGCAACCAGGATGTCGAAGACCTCCCGCTCAAACGGTGACTCGCAGAGTTCACGAAGATTATCCAACTGCTCCTCATCCTGAAAGAATGGTGCTTGGAAATGCTGGATGAGCCTTGAGCGCAATTGATCTGCATGGCTCAACTCTTCGGCTTGAATACTGCGAACAAGGTACATCCGGTCTCGAGCTCGAGAAGCTGCGACGTTAAAGCGTTGCGCCACCATATCCTGCGTCTGAGCATGAGCATGGCCAGGTGAAGCGACCATGGACAAGAACATGATGTCCCGCTCCTTACCTTGGAAGGTACGGGCATCACCACAGGTGATTTTGTATTGCGTGACTACCAGCTCACCCAACTCATCGTTAAGCATCTGCATGACTTTGAGGGCCTGCTCGTTGCCCAAAAGGGATACGACACCAATGGTTCGCCCATCAAAGGCGTGGTTCTCAACGATGGTCCGGATTTCATCAACGATGAACCGAGCCTCGGGTAGGTTGATGTCTTTGTTGCGATAGCCGTCTGTGACATAAATATCGACGAGTGGCGGGTCCAAGCGCTCTGAAGCCTTAGGCATCCGCAAAGGCTTTAGCTCATGGTTATAGAACTCACGCTTGGAATACTCGATGATGGGTGCCACGCAACGAAAATGCTCCCGTAGCATCACAGCGCTCTTGGCGAAAACCACCTTGAACAAATCGTAGATGGAGCGTTCGGGGGTCATCTGAGGCCGGTAAATGTCGACTTGGTTGGCAAGGAAGCGCGTCATCAGGTTCCTGATTTTCTTTTCCTCAAGACCAACGCCTTCCGGCGAGACCTGCTTGTCGTCACCAACAATCAACACCTTCTTTGCACGCAAGATGGCAGGCAATGCGGTCAGGTCAGACTGGGAGGCCTCATCGATAATCACCAGGTCGAAACACCCAAAGTTTGCCGGCAGCGACTCGCAAATACGGTAGTGCGGCATAATCCAGCAAGGAATCGCACCATTGGCCCGTTCAGCAGCAAAGCGGGCATCCTGGCGGTAGCGGCTGGCACGAATGCCAGTACCCTTTCCAATCGTCTTGATGGCCGACCGGTAGGCCTCCAAAGCTGCGCGAACATCGTGCGTAGCATTCTCCGCAAGCTTCAACCAAGTGCGCTTGTTCACTGCATCCTGGTAGAGCTTGGCCAAGTCATGCTCGAGGTCCATGCGAAGCTTTGACAGTCGCTTCAGTTCGTGACGGCCATCAATCTTGTCGACAAAGCTGACCAACCTGCAAAGGCGCCAGACCTCGCGCCAGTTGTCCGGCAGCAATGCATCATGAGCCCCGGGGTAGGCCTCACTGCGAAGCTTCAGCGCCCATCGCTTGGCGCCCGAGGACTCAATCAATTGGGTAACGTCAGAAATCGTCTTAAGGCTTCCGGCCAAAGAGTTAACCCGACGGAGTTCCTCCATCAACTTCGACCACTCAGCCTGAATATCACTGTCAGTACATTCCGGACTGCCCAAGCGCTTGTTCAGAAACTCTCTCAGCTGCTCAGTAATCGCACCCTCGCAACCAAAAAGCGCTTTCAGGAAGGACTCCTTGACCACCCAGGTCTCGGCAAGGCGATGACGCGTCAGGTGGTGTTGGAAAACACCTTCAACCTCACCAAGCAATTCCTTGGTGTAGGGGGTTTGAACGGCCTTCGGCCAGGTTGGAAGCAATGGCTGCGCGGCCGTAACCACCGCCAGTTCATCGGAGATACTGGCGGCAACCTTGTTGTAGAGGTCTATTGCCATGCACGCAGCAACCAGGCGCTCTGGCTTAGGTTCGAATCGTGGAAGCGAGATTTCATCCGCCAAGGTGTTCCAACGAACAAGGAGTGCCTTGCTCAACTGCTGGAACTTGATGAACTGCAGGACGTGCTCCCACTCCGCCGTGGAGGCTGGCTTTGCACTGACTACTACGACCGCGTCCAAGATTCGCTTCTGCTCGGTCTTCCCGAATATTCCTGCCAGCCCGAATGGCTTTTTGCCCTGGGACAAATTGGCGACAGCCTCGACCAACTCGTTGTTGGCTTCGAAGCCGTCAGACAAAGTCACCGGCTTAGCCAAAAACTGTTTCCGAGTATCCAGCGCGGCAAGGATTTCATCCTTAAGAGTCAGGAACAAATCCAGGATTTCGTTCTTTGAGCTACGACGTAGGTATTGCTGCAATCCTGCAGTCCAGGTCTGCTGCGCATTATCGATTTCCTGGAGCAACAGCCTGAGATTCGACACCTTAGAGGTGGCCGTGATTGCAGCCTGAACAGTCTCCGGGGTAGTGCTGACAAGGCTTGGAACCACGCCGTCAGACTCTTGAGCCTTCAACTCACTCAAGCGAGACAGGTCTTGATGAACCTGCAACAGCTTTCCCGTTTCAGGAAAATCACCAATTTGGGGAACCCGTTTGCCAAGGTACGCCAAGCCGGGCCCGACGGCGAGTCGTGCTTCACGCAACACGGAAATTTCAGCATTCCCAAACTGCGGCTTGTGGCGGGCTTCGATGGTCAGGACATCCGGAAACCACGAAACCTCATTGCTGTTTACTGCAACATCTTCAGCAACCTCGACAGGCGTCAGGGACTCATCGTCAATCTGGACTTTGTCCAGGTTCAAACTCGCCCAGTTTGCGATTTCCTTGTCCGTCTTGGCAATGCGCCCATGCAGCGCGTCAATTTGCCCGTCGATTTGCTCGATTTCACGACGATAGACTGAGCGGTCTATTCGGGTGACCTCCGCCGCAATCTTGTTGATGGCGAACTCGAATTGCTTCATGCCCTCAGCTTCGCTGGTCAGCAGGCTTATAGCTAGCGGCCGAATGGACTCAGGTAGCTTCTCCTGCAAGACAGTGAGTGCCGGATCCTTCATCGAGGTAACCAGCACTCGCTTTCCCAAAGCAAGGTAGTGGCAGATTACGTTCGCGATGGTGTGCGTCTTACCAGTTCCTGGTGGCCCCTGAACTACCACGCCATCATGCGCTTCCAGCATCTGAATAATCTGGACTTGCTCATCGTTGTAGGCCATCGGGAAATACAGTTCCGAAACGTGCCCAGTCCCGGATCCAGCGCCACCACCGCTGCCGCTAACCACTGATAGCCCACGGAACGGTGGGAGGCTCACCTCTTCGTTCTCGGATGATGGCTCCGTTACAAGTGACAAGACGGCACCAGGCAAGGGGCCAAGATTTTCGGCAGCAAGCTTGGCCTCAAAGCGCTCCAAGTCTTGAACCAGCAGGTTGCTAGTACGCGGACGTGCCATCAACACCCAGGTATCCGTGACCACCAGGTTCTCTGTGGACTTGGGAAGGCTTCGGTCGTCTGCAGTCGTTTGAGGTGGCCAGTAGGTGCCGGAGGCATCCAGAAACGTGGCAGCCGACTGCAGCAGCGGTTCGAAGGTGCTGGGCTCGAAGGGATTAAGCACACCGCCAGTAGACTCGAAGAACTTCTTACTTGTCTCGACCAGCTTTGCCACCCCTGGATTATCCATAGACGCATAGATGTCGACCTCTAAACGCGGCTCTGACAAGCGAGGCCGAATCTCCAGCGCCATAGTCGTTTCGTTGAGCGAAATCTCGACGAGCTGAGTCAGCAACGGATAAGCGAGAGAGCCAGAGTGCATGGTCCATAGAGCCACGCCGACACCCCAAACCAGTTCGAGCTGGGAGTCGACGAGGTTGCCCTGCATTTTCTGGGAGAGCATGAACAGCTCGGAGTACAGCGCAATGCTCTTCCGAACCTCCTTTTCGCGCTCAGCCCACGGCCGCCATAAAACCTCAACATAAGACTTAAGCTGCCCCTTGAGCAACTCACTGTCCGGGAAGTCTTCCAAGGAAACAACGATGGACTCAACCTTCTCCTTGACCCCTTCACCTTCTGCGACAGGCTCGACTGGCGTAACAATCAGCGCCCCGATGTCGATAAGCGATTGGCGTACTGCGTGAGTTTTGAGGCTAGGCTCTTTATTCGGCTCCCTAGGAAGGTCGTCAATCCAGAGGTTGAGAAGCTTGCTATCCGGGACTGGTGGCCGAGTCTCGTGCAGGCGCTCCAAGCGAAGCCATACCTCATCAAACTCCGTTTCCTGGCAGTTGAATATCACACCAGGCCAGCCCTTAATACGCTCTTCGGTGCGAGTGAAGTCCTTGTGTTGCGAGAAATTCTGCAGCGGCGTCTTTTTCAGCAGCGCAGTTTGTTTCGCAAACTCGATGAGTGCGGCTAGGCGTTCGTTTTGAATGTCCATTAGTGCATCACATTTTCCCGGTCAAATAAGCAATATGCTCGACAAGCTGACTTGCCAGCACTGACTTGGGTGCCAGCATCAGCGGATGAACGCCTTCGTCATCGAACAAAATCAGCCGGTTGTTCTCTCCACCGAGGCCATCCTGAATTAAATTGGCAGCGATCAAGGGAATCTTCTTCCGGCGCCGCTTGGCTTGCGCATACTCCTCCAGATTGCTGCTTTCGGCAGCAAAACCGACGCAGAACGGCCCATCCTTCAGCGCCGCCACGGTCGCCAGAATGTCGGGGTTTTCGACTAGTTCAATCACCGGCACGCCGGAGACATCTTTTTTCAACTTGTGTGCGGCAACGTTCGCCACGCGATAATCGGCGACGGCGGCAACGCCGATAAAAATATCGGCCGCAGCAGCGTGCGCCATGACCGCCTCGTGCATCTCCAGTGCGCTGACAACGTTCACGCAGTCAACTCCTTGTGGCGCTGAAAAGCCGACCGGCCCGGAAACCAGCGTCACCTGCGCGCCGGCATGACGCGCCGCGCGCGCCAAGGCATACCCCATGCGCCCCGAGGAAAGATTGGTGATGCCGCGAACCGGATCAATCGCCTCAAAAGTCGGACCGGCGGTCATCAGCACCCTTTTTCCATCCAGCAACTTCGGCGCCAGAAAGGCAATGACCTCTTCGATAATTTCTTCGGGCTCCCACATGCGACCAGCACCGAACTCGCCACACGCCTGCTCACCACTGGCCGGGCCAAGAACGCGAACACCATCGGCCGCCAATTGCGCCACGTTACGCCGGGTCGCCGGGTTTTCCCACATCTGGCGGTTCATTGCCGGCGCCACCAAGAGCGGACAATCGCGCGCCAGAACCATCGTTGCCAGCAGATCATCAGCCATCCCGCAGGCAACCCGAGCCAAAAAATCAGCGGAGGCAGGGGCAATCAAAATCAAGTCAGCCTGGCGCGACAAATCAATATGCGCCATTCCGTTTGGCATCCGCGCATCCCATTGATCGCTGAAAACCGGCTTGCCCGAGAGCGCCTGAAACGTGGTCGTCGTCACAAAGTGGGTCGCGCCCTCGGTCATCGCCACCTGCACCTCGGCACCACGCTTGCGCAACAAACGTAACAGCTGCGCCGCCTTATAAGCCGCAATGCCACCGGTGACGCCGAGAATGACGCTTCTTCCCTTTAATTCCATTGTCGTAATGCTAAAGTAAACACCTCAACATTCTACTGGAAACAGCATGGCGATCACCGACTGGCCCGAAGGCGAAAGACCGCGTGAACGTCTGCTCGCCCATGGTCCCGAAGTGCTTTCGGATGCCGAATTGCTGGCGATTTATTTACGCGTCGGCGTCCGTGGCAAAAGTGCTGTCGATCTTGCGCGCGAACTGTTGCAGCGCTTTGACGGGAGCCTGAGCCGGCTGGCCGATGGCACGCTGGCCGAAATGGCAGAAGTCTCGGGAATCGGCATGGCTAAAGGCGCCCAGCTGAAGGCCAGTTTCGAACTGACGCGTCGCGCACTCGCTCAGCAAATGACCTCTCGGGACACCTTCGCCAGCCCCGACACGGTGCGTGACTGGCTACGCCTGAAACTGGCCACCCGCCAACATGAAATTTTCATGGCTTTATGGCTGGACGCACAGAATCGCCTGATCAAGGCTGACGAATTATTCAGTGGAACCTTGACCAGCACCTCGGTCTATCCGCGCGAAGTAGTCAAAGCTGCCTTGTCCAACAACGCCGCTGCCGTCATTCTGGCGCACAACCACCCCTCGGGAGTTTCAGAACAGTCGCGTGCCGACGAAATGCTGACACGCATGCTGAAAGACGCCTTGGCGATGGTCGATGTCAAAGTGCTTGACCACTTTATTGTTGCCGGAAACACACAGCCGCTGTCTTTCGCTGAACGCGGATTACTATAAAAATCAGAAAATTCCTTGAAACCACAGGGGACTTTTGTTTATAATCATTGGCTTTCTTCTAGCAAATTCTGGAGCACCAATCATGGCGCGTGTCTGCCAAGTAACGGGAAAAGCCCCGATGGTTGGGAACAAGGTTTCCCATGCCAACAATAGAACCAAACGCCGCTTTCTGCCGAACTTGCAGTACCGTCGTTTTTGGGTCGAGTCTGAAAACCGCTTCCTGCGTCTGCGTGTTTCCAACGCAGGTCTTCGCCTCATCGACAAAAACGGCATTGACGTCGTTCTCGCCGATTTGCGCGCCCGCGGCGAAGTCTGATAAAGAAGGATAGATAAAATGGCTAAAGGCGGTCGCGAAAAAATCAAGCTCGAATCCACAGCTGGCACCGGTCACTTCTACACCACTTCCAAAAACAAGCGCACGACGCCTGAAAAACTGGAAATGATGAAATACGACCCAAAAGTCCGCAAACACGTTGCTTACAAAGAAGTCAAACTGAAGTAAGGCAATAGCTTTCCGCACCCGACAAACCCGCCTTCTGGCGGGTTTTTTACCACGTAATTATGTATCCGATGCAAAAAACCAGGCCAATCAAGTAATTATGATTGACCTGGTTTTTTGCGTTGAGGGGGTTCTAGCCAGTCTCTGACTGGCCTTTTCTCGGCATCTGCGAAAGCGCGTTTCGAGTTTGCGCAATGGATGGGACGACGGAATCCGTTGCTCCAGTTTCCTGTAGCTAAAAATCACCGATTGGGTCACGTCGGCGCTACGCATGAAATCGATATCCCGTTGAATTCGAAAGGTAAATTTCATATGCATGAAATTTACGGGGGTTTTCAACGGCCTGTTAATCGTTAGAATTCTTGCCTTTTGGGGAGTTGGCCGTGCCAATCGGGGTAATCGAGTCGCTGGATTATGAGGCGCGAGGCATCACTCGCCAGGATGGGAAGACCATTTTTGTTGAAGGTGCTCTGCCACATGAACATGTGGAGTATGCAAGTTTTCGCAAGAAATCGACTTACGAACTCGCGCATTTGGTTAATGTCCTGTCGCCTTCAGCAAGTCGGGTAACCCCGCAATGCCCACATTTTGGCGTTTGCGGCGGTTGCGCGATGCAGCATCTCGAGCCCGGATCACAACTTGCTGTCAAGCAACGAGTACTCGAAGATACGCTCTGGCACATCGGCCGGGTTCGCGCCAACGAAATATTGCCGCCTATCCATGGTCAGCCTTGGGCTTACCGACATCGTGCCCGTCTGGCAGTACGCAAAGTTTCGCCAACTGAAGTTTTGATTGGCTTTCACGAACGGAGAAGCAGCTTTATTGCCGATATTCGTTCATGTGAAGTTTTGCCACCCGCAGCATCACAACTTCTGATGCCTTTACGGCAGCTATTCTCCTCTTTGTCAGTTATTGACAACCTACAGCAGGTCGACATCGCCGTTGGTGAACGCTGCACGACTCTGCTACTGCGTGTTCTTGCACCACTTAGCGTGCGCGATGAAATACAGTTGCGCAACTTTTCCGATGCGCATGGAATAGTTTTCTATCTACAACCCAAGGGGCCAGATAGTGTTCATCTTTTCTACCCGAAAAATGCCCCCGCCCTAAGTTATGCCTTGCCGGAGTTTGGTGTCGAAATCACCTTTGACCCGGCAGACTTCACCCAAGTCAATCACGAAGTTAACCGTGTTTTGGTTCGGCGCGCTCTACACCTGCTTGATCCCCAGCCAGGGGAACGGATCGCCGATTTATTCTGCGGTTTAGGAAACTTCACTTTGCCTATCGCACGCTTAGGGGCTCGTGTAATGGGGATTGAAGGTAATCCTGCCATGCTACGACGAGCCCGGGAAAGCGCACAAGCCAACGGTTTAGGCGGACAAATAGAGTTTTCAGTAGCCAATCTTTTTCAATGCACATCGGCGTCAATGGGGCGACTCGGGCATTTCGACAAGATGCTGATCGACCCGCCGCGCGAAGGCGCCATTGAGTTGATCAAGGCCATCGGCGCTGACGCCCCGCGTCGGATTGTTTATGTTTCTTGCAATCCCGCCTCGCTTGCCCGCGATGCGGCCTGTTTGGTCAATGACCAGGGTTACCGCCTGCTAGCCCTATGCGCGGTCAATATGTTCCCGCAGACCGCCCACGTCGAGTCGATTTCACTATTTGAAAAAGATTAGACGGAAAACAAAGTTTGACCCGAATATTCAAGTGAGCGCATCAAATCCGGAGAACCATGAAAAAGGGCGGCACTTGCCGCCCTTGAAAACCGACAGCGGATGTCAGTCCCGACTTCCAGTGAAAGCCATGATTAGTTGTAGCAGACTGACGAAAACGTTGTAAATACTCAGATAAACCGACAAAGTTGCCGAGACATAGTTGGTTTCTCCACCCTGCACAATGCGGCTGATGTCGTACAGGATGTACGCAGAAAAAATCATCACCGCGGCTGCAGAAATAGCCAACGAAAGAGCTGGAATCTGGAAAAAAATATTGGCTAACGCAGCCAGCAAAATGACAACCATACCAACAAACAGGAACTTGCCCATATTGCTGAAGTCGCGCTTGCTGACTGTGGCAACAGTTGCCATTGTGAAAAATATGGCACTTGTACCGGCACCCGCCATCGCTATCATCGCCCCCCCGTTGGAGAAGCCAAGGGCAATCTGAAGGATGCGCGACAGCATCAGACCCATAAAGAAGGTGAAACCAAGCAAAAGCGCAACGCCTAACCCGCTATCCTTGTTCTTTTCGATACCCCACATGAAGCCCCAGGCAATACCTAAAAACAATATAAAGCCGACGAATGGGCTGCTGGACATGAAACTGAAATTCAATTGCACGCCAACTATTGCACCTAGAACCGTGGGAACCATCGACAGGGCAAGTAACAAATAGGTGTTGCGCAACACGCGATTCTGTTGCTGAACTTGTTGCTGAATGCCTTGATCGGCGACTCTCAGATTATTTTGCATGATGTTTCTCTCTGTGATTACGACAATGCATCAGACTAGCCGCCGACCGGAAAGTTTCAACAATGGTTGGCTGCCAGGGCAATCGCATGAATCTTATATAAGCCCAGATTGTCCATTATTGCTCCGGCCCGATGAAGTCTTAAGCGGCATACTTAACACGCCGTGAGGTAGGCTGGAAATAGTGGAGTCCAACGAATCGTGTAATTTACGGTCTGGAGGATGAAGATGGAACGAACACCCAAGGGTTTGTACTCGCCGGAATTTCGGGCGGAAGCGGTCAATCTGGTTGAGAAGAGTAGCTTG
>CAJBDJ010000005.1 GCA_903951825.1 uncultured Pseudomonadota bacterium | reverse complement strand
TGGCGGCCAAAAGCTGCAGCAGGGTCACCCCCATGCCTTGGGTCTTGAGTTCCCACTCCAGTTGTTTCGCGGTGAGCCCGGCGCCATCCAGGGAGCGCAATTCCGGCAGCGTCAGACTGCCCAGTGCCTTCCGGCGGAATGCCCCGACCTGTTTGGGGGAGAGCGCCGACATAACTGCCTCGCCCGTTTCAGCAACGGTGCAGCGCAATTCACCGAGCGTCAATGCAGCGACTTGTGCTGCCGTCAGCGCCGCCACTTGGGCAGAAGTGGGGTTGATCGGGAGTGACATGGGAGTCTCCTTCAAAAAGGCGGTGACGACGGTTGGCGTGGGGGCGGTAGGGTATGACTTTGAGGGTATTGCTTTAGATATAAATGCGGATTCGTTCGTATTCAAAATCCGCCGCAACAGTTTGTCAACCCCTGTCACGAAAAATAATTTTCACCCCTTTTTCCGCTCCCCCGGCGACCCGCTCTCTTTGCTTGCGGCACCTGCATTTCGGGGTTTTTGAGCGTTTTTTCGGCGGGTGGCGAGGCGCTGTAATTTCCGCTCAAGCGGAGATCAAGCGCAGATTGCTGTCGCCTCGGCGGGCGCGTTGTCGGCGGCGAGTGGTGACCCCGGTTTTGTTGCCGACCATGCAGAAATGTTGGCGCTGCGGTTCAGTGCCGGGCTCGGTTTTCAGGGCAAAAAGCGCTGATCCTGTGACATAATCGGTGGCTCTACAGCCTGATTTGAGCCTTCCATGTTGAAGACCCTTTACGACAAACTTTGGGAAAACCACGTCGTCCACGAGGAAGCGGACGGTACGGCGCTGCTCTATATCGATCGTCACCTGATTCACGAAGTGACCAGCCCGCAGGCCTTTGAGGGGCTCAAGCTGGCGGGGCGCAAGCCGTGGCGGGTGTCGTCGATTGTCGCGACGCCGGATCACAATACGCCGACCGATCATTGGGACGAGGGAATCAAGGATGCGGTGTCGCGGCAGCAGGTCGAAACGCTTGATGCCAATATCCGCGAGGTGGGCGCCCTGGCCTATTTTCCGTTCAAGGATCGCCGGATGGGCATTCTGCACGTCGTCGGCCCCGAGAACGGCGCCACTTTGCCCGGTATGACGGTGGTTTGCGGCGATTCGCATACCTCGACACACGGCGCTTTTGCTTGCCTGGCGCACGGGATCGGTACCTCGGAGGTCGAGCATGTGCTGGCTACCCAGTGCCTGCTGCAAAAGAAATCGAAAACCATGCTGGTCGCCGTCGAAGGCCGGCTGGGCAAGGGGATTACCGGCAAGGATGTGGCGCTGGCGGTTATCGGCGCCATTGGCACGGCCGGCGGCAACGGTTACGCCATCGAGTTTGGCGGTAGCGCGATTCGCAGCCTGAGCATGGAAGGGCGCATGACCCTCTGCAATATGGCGATCGAGGGCGGGGCGCGCATGGGCTTTGTGGCGGTCGATGACAAAACCATTGAGTATCTGAAAGGGCGTCCGTTCTCGCCGACGGGTGAGTTGTGGGAGCGGGCGGTGGCGCATTGGCGAACCCTGCATTCCGATCCCGGGGCGCCTTTTGACCGCGTCGTCACGCTGCGGGCGGAGGAAATTCGTCCGCAGGTGACCTGGGGGACGTCGCCGGAAATGGTGGTGGCCATCGACGCTACGGTGCCGGACCCGGCCAAGCAGAGCGACCCGGTCAAGCGCGAGGGCATGGAGCGCGCCCTTCACTATATGGGGCTAACCCCGAATACGCCGATCAAGCAGATCAGTATCGACAAGGTGTTTATCGGGTCATGTACCAATTCGCGTATCGAAGACCTGCGCGAAGCTGCTGCCGTGCTCAAGGGGCGGCATGTGGCGGCGAACGTCAAGCTGGCGCTGGTGGTGCCGGGTTCCGGCCTGGTCAAGCGTCAGGCTGAGGCGGAAGGACTCGACCAGGTTTTTGTCGCTGCCGGTTTTGAGTGGCGCGAGCCGGGTTGCTCGATGTGTCTGGCGATGAACGCCGATCGTCTGGAGCCGGGCGAGCGTTGCGCGTCGACCTCGAATCGCAATTTTGAAGGTCGGCAGGGGCCGGGCGGGCGAACGCATCTGCTGAGTCCGGCGATGGCGGCGGCGGCGGCGATTGCCGGCCGTTTTGCCGATGTGCGTGATGTGTTGTAGGGAGAGATAGGCGATGAAGAAAATGGCGGCGTTGATCCTGTGCGTCTTGGTGCTTGCGGCGTGCAACACCGTGGCCGGGGTGGGGAAGGATATTAAAAAGGGTGGCGAAGCCATCGAGAAGGCGGCGAAATAAATGGATAAATTCGTCCGCCTCGAAGGCTTGGTGGCGCCGCTCGACCGCAATAACGTCGATACCGATGCGATTATTCCCAAGCAGTTTCTCAAGTCGATCAAGCGCTCGGGGTTTGGCCCGAATGCCTTCGATGAATGGCGCTATCTGGATATCGGCGAGCCGGGGGCGGATTGCTCCGGGCGGCCGAAAAACCCGAATTTTGTCCTGAATCTGCCGCGTTACCAGGGCGCCGAAATATTGTTGACGCGTGCCAATTTCGGCTGCGGCAGCTCGCGCGAACACGCGCCGTGGGCGCTGCTCGATTTCGGCTTCAAGGCGATTATTGCCGAATCGTTTGCCGACATTTTCTTCAATAACTGCTACAAAAACGGCATTGTTCCGATTGTTCTGCCGGCGGCCGAGGTGGAGACGCTGTTCAGGCAGGTTGAAGCGACGCCCGGTTATACGCTGATCGTCGATTTGCCGGCGCAGGCGGTGATTCGCCCGGATGGCAGCGGCTGCGGGTTTGCCATTGACGGCTTTCGCAAGGAGTGTTTGATCAACGGTTGGGACGATATCGGGCTCACCTTGCGTCACGCCGAGAAGATTCGTGAGTTTGAAGAAAAACGTCGCTTCAGCCAGCCGTGGCTGTTTGCCCAGGGAGGAAAATCATGAAAATTTGTGTATTGCCCGGGGATGGCATCGGCCCCGAAATCACTGCTGAAGCGGTGCGTGTGTTGCAGGCGCTCGATCTCCGGTTCGAGATGGAGGAGGGCTTGCTCGGCGGTTGTGCGGTGGACGCTTGCGATACGCCTTATCCTGAAGCAACGCGGAACCTGGCGCGTGCTGCCGACGCGATTCTGCTCGGCGCCGTCGGCGGCCAGCAGTGGGATGGCCTGCCCCGCGAAAAGCGCCCGGAGCGCGGCCTGCTCGGTATTCGCAAGGATCTCAACCTGTTTGCCAATCTGCGTCCGGCGATTTTGTACCCGGAGTTGGCCAATGCCTCGACCTTGAAACCGGAAGTGGTCGCCGGACTCGATATTCTGATCATCCGCGAATTGACCGGCGATATTTACTTCGGCCAGCCGCGTGGGCTGCGTGAAGAAAACGGCGAGCGTGTCGGCTTCAATACCATGGTGTACAGCGAGTCGGAAATCCGCCGCATCGGCCATGTGGCGTTTCAGGCCGCGCAAAAGCGCGGCCGCAAGCTGTGTTCGGTCGACAAGATGAACGTGCTCGAATGCACGCAGCTCTGGCGTGACGTGATGATCGAGGTGAGCAAGGCGTACCCCGATGTCGAACTCACTCATATGCTGGTTGATAACGCCGCCATGCAACTGGTCAAGGCGCCGAAGCAGTTCGACGTGATGGTCACCGGCAATATGTTCGGTGACATTTTGTCTGACGAGGCGTCGATGCTGACCGGCTCGATCGGCATGTTGCCTTCGGCTTCACTGGACGAAAAAAACAAGGGACTCTACGAGCCGTCGCATGGTTCGGCGCCGGATATTGCCGGGCGCGGTATTGCCAATCCGTTGGCGACGATTCTCTCGGTGGCGATGATGCTGCGTTACACCTTCGGACTCGAAGAGCAGGCGCTGCGCGTTGAAAATGCGGTCAAAAAAGTACTTGCCGGCGGCTATCGCACGGGTGATATTTACGAGCGGGGAATGCTCAAGGTTGGCACGAAGGAAATGGGCGACGCCGTGCTGGCGGCTCTGGCTTAGCCGAACCGCGGGTTCGGTGGCGATGAATACTGATATGGAGAAAGCGTCATGAAGAAGGTGGGTTTGGTCGGTTGGCGAGGTATGGTCGGTTCGGTGCTGATGCAGCGGATGGTGGAGGAGGGCGATTTTGCCCTCATCGACCCGGTTTATTTTTCGACCTCGGCGGCGGGCGGCAAGGCACCGTTGTTCGGCGGCAAGGAAGCGGCGTTGCCGCTTCAGGATGCGTCCAATATCGACGCCCTCAAGGCGTGCGAAATCATCATGACCTGCCAGGGGGGTGATTACACCAAGGAAGTTTTCGGCAAATTGCGCGCCAGTGGCTGGAACGGTCACTGGATTGATGCCGCGTCCTCGCTGCGCATGGCTGACGACGCGGTGATCGTCCTTGATCCGGTCAACCTCCCTGTGATCAAGGATGCCTTGGTCAAGGGTGGCAAAAACTGGATCGGCGGCAACTGCACGGTTTCCCTCATGCTGATGGGGTTGGGCGGACTCTTCCAGAATGATTTGGTCGAGTGGGCGAGCTCGATGACCTATCAGGCTGCCTCCGGCGCCGGGGCGCAGAACATGCGCGAATTGATTGCGCAGATGGGCGCCATCCATGCTTCCGTTGCCGACCTGCTGGCTGATCCGGCGTCGGCAATTCTTGATATCGACCGCCAGGTCGCGGCCACCCTCCGTTCGGATGCCTTTCCGAAGAAAAACTTCCGTAACACGCCGCTTGCCGGCTCGCTGATTCCGTGGATTGATGTGCCCGTCGAGAACGGGCAGTCAAAAGAAGAGTGGAAGGGGGGCGCCGAGTGCAACAAGATTCTCGGCAAGCCAGCCTTCCGCAGCGCCGGCTCGATTCCGATTGACGGCCTGTGCGTGCGCATCGGCGCGATGCGCTGCCATAGTCAGGCGCTGACTATCAAGCTGAAGAAAGACGTGCCGCTCGACGAGATTTCCGACATGCTCGCCCAGGCCAATCCGTGGGCCAGGGTGGTGCCGAATGAGCGCGAAATCTCCGAGCGCGAACTGACGCCGGCGGCGGTAACCGGTACCTTGACCGTTCCGGTCGGGCGTTTGCACAAAATGGCGATGGGCTCCGAGTATCTGGCGGCCTTTACCTGCGGCGACCAGTTGCTCTGGGGCGCCGCTGAACCGCTGCGCCGCATGTTGCGCATTCTGCTTGCGGATTGATCCGGGTTGAGCCTGCGGGAGCGGGGCTGCGGCCCCGTTTTTGTTGGCCGGAAAACAGCCGCTTACGGCTAACCTGGAATCAGGTTTAGCTTGCTTTGGCAAGTCCATGATGTTAACTTCGAAGTCCCAAAGTCGACGCTCGGGTGGCGCCGTGAAAAACATGATCAGTTCAAATTTAAAAAAACATACGGTATGGATGGCAGCGGCATTTTGCTTCGCTGGCACACCGCTAGTTTCCGTTGCCGCCGGCCTTGGCAAGATTTCCGTGCTTTCGGGGCTCGGTCAGCCATTTCGCGCGGAACTCGAGATTCAGGCAGTGCGCAGCGAAATGCCCGGCATGACGGCGCGTCTTGCGCCGCAGGCATTGTTCCAGCAGGCCGGGGTTGATTATTCATCAGCACTTCTCGATTTGCGCTTTGCGGTTGAAAGTCGCCCCAATGGCAAGCCGGTTGTAAAAATCACCTCTTCGAAGCCGATCAATGAGCCTTTTCTTGATTTTCTGGTCGAGATCAACTGGCCGGCGGGCCGATTGGTGCGCCAATATACATTTCTTCTCGATCCGCCTGAAGTCGCCGCCAAAGCAAATGGACGTGCCGTTTCGGTGGTCAACGCCAAGGTCATCGAGATAACGCCCGCGCTACCGGTTGAAGCAGCGCCAGCGCCGGCGACCAGGCGGGTTGCCGAGACTCTGCCGGCTGCGGCACCCAAAGCGCCCGTCTCAGCCGAGGCCGAGACGGGTAGCAGCCATCTCGTCCAGCGCGGGGAAACCCTGCGCAAGATTGCCAGCGAGTACCTGCTCGACGGTGTCACGCTTGAGCAAATGTTGATCGGTTTGTACAAAAAGAATCCGGATGCTTTTGTCGGCAGCAATGTCAATCGTTTGAAAGCTGGCGCCATCCTTAATCTGCCGGATCGCGCTGCGGTCGAGGCGGTTTCTCCGTCGGCGGCGCGCCGGATGTACCTTGCCCAGGCCAATGACTGGAACGCTTACCGTCAAAAACTTGCCGGCGCGGCGGCGCAGGCGATGCCTGGAGATCGTGGCGACGGTCAGGCGTCCGCCGGCCGGATCGCTGCCAAGGTTGAGGATCGCGCCACCCCGGCGGAGTCGTCCAAGGATCAGGTACGTTTGTCTAAAACCGAGTTGGCCGCCCGGGCGGCAACATCGGCAAGCGCCAGTGAGAACGACGTAGCACGCGACAACGCGCTGAAGGAGGCGCAGATACGTCTGGCCTTGCTCGAAAAGAACGTGACCGACCTGCAAAAGTTGCTTGAAGCAAAAAATGAGCAGCTCGCCGAGCTTCAGAGACAAAATACGTCGAGCAAGGACGAGGTCAAGCCGCTGGAACCAGCGGCGCCGTTGACGAAAGTTCCGGAGCAGGCAGATTCGGCAACGGTGCCCCGCGCTGCCGAGGCGCTCAAGCCGGAACCCGAGGCGTCAAAGGTGGTTGAGCCGGCTCCGGCAGACAAACCGCTTGAGGTGGTCAAGCCAGTACAACCGCCGGCGCCGCCGGTGGCAGCAACGCCGCTTCCTCAGTCGCCGGCACCGGGCTATCTTGATGAATTGCTGGCTGATCCCTTGCCACTCGCCGGCGGGGCTGGCCTGCTTGCCCTGCTGGGAGGCTATTTGCTGTACAAACGTCGGCGCCCATCGTATCCGCCGGATACCAATGCGGCACCCGGCCCCTCCAGTCTCGGGCCGAACTCGGTATTCCGCATGACCGGCGGCCAAAGTGTCGATACGGGCAATGTGCCGCCGCAGACTGGCGATTTCAGTCAGACCGGGCCGGGAACCATTGATACGGACGAGGTCGATCCGGTGGCCGAAGCCGATGTGTATATGGCCTATGGGCGTGATGCGCAGGCCGAAGAAATTCTCATCGAGGCATTGCAGAAGGATCCGCAGCGTACGGCAATTCACGCCAAATTGCTCGAAATCTACGCAAATCGCAAGAGCTTGAAGCAATTTGAAACATTGGCCAGCGAGTTGTACGCACAAACCAGCGGGGTGGGGGTTGAGTGGGCCAAGGTGGCTGCCCTGGGAATCACCCTCGATCCGCACAATCCCTTGTACTCGGGGGCACATACCACCTTGCGCGAGGATTTCGACGGTGATGCGGCATTGCCCGCTGACGCGCAAAAATCCGAGGCAACAGCGGACGCCGTGGACGCCACCGATCTGCCAGCTGCCGCCGATGATTCTCTGATTGACGCACCGAGGCCAGAGCCGGAATTCGAAAGCGGCGCCGACATCGCACCGGTCAAGCCGGAGGCGCCGGCGTTGGCTCGTGCCGATGATGCGCCTGTTGTTGTCGACAAGGTCAAGAGTCTGGATTTCGATTTTCAGGCGACCGATATTCAGCCGGAACGTCTTACCGCTCTTGAGCAGGTGGCCGAATCCGATTTCGTCACCACCGTTGTCCAGGCAGACTCTGGCGCCCTCGACTTTGATCTCGACGGCGCCGCTGCCACGACGCCGGTCACGGTGCCGGAGCCGCTTGGTAAAGACCAGCCTGCGGAAGAAAGCCTTGATTTCGACCTCGCCCCGGCTGCTCATGCCGGGTTGCCGGATTCTCCGGCAGATTCGGCGTCTGCCAACCTCGACGCTGTGACGACGGAGTCGATGACCGATACCTTGGTCGGTCACGAGACGCCGTTTGACGATGAACAGAACAAGGGCATCTTGCCGATGGCAGGCGATGACGAATCGCTGGATTTCGATGTCAAGTTGAGCGAATCGGTCGTTCTTGGGCAAGCCATGCTACCCCCGGGCTACGACATTGGTTCGATCAATCTTGATCTGTCGGCCGATTTGCCGGTTGAGCACCAAAGCGATTCGTTGCCGCAGGCCGCTGTTCAGGAGGTGATGGCCGCCAGCGAGATGAACGTGTCGCCGCTTGAACCGGTGCTGCCAACGCCTCCCGAATTCTCCGCGACGCAGCGCGAAGAGGTAAGCACCAAGCTTGATTTGGCGAAGGCGTATGAAGAAATGGGGGATCTTGAAGGTGCACGCGAATTACTCCAGGAAGTAACCCAGGAAGGCCCGGCCGATCTCGTCGACCAGGCGCGCGAAATACTTGGCCGCTTAGGCGGGTAGAATCCGGTTTTGCACACGCCACATGGCTCCCGCGTGGAGCCATGTGTTTTTCCAGAAGGCAGAATGCATCCCGCTGCACTATTGATTGTCTGGCTCTGTGCCCTCTTGGCCATCCAGTTTTTCAGCTTCTCGTGGCTGTTGGCGCTGGCCGCGCTGATGGCTGTTGGCGGCTGGAAAGTGGTGCCCGCCTGGGGGCGATATGTGTATCGCGCGCGCTGGCTGTTATTGGCGCTGTGGCTGGTGCTGGCCTACGGCGCACCGGGCGACGCGCTGTTTGATCGGGATTGGTTGCCCACCTGGGCCGGCATCGATGCGGCCAACTTGCAGGCATTGCGCTTGATCCTCATGCTGGGTTGTCTGGCATGGCTCTTCAGATGGCTTGGCCGTGATGGACTGATGGTCGCTCTCCTCGGTCTGTTGTGGCCACTCAGGCGTTGGTGGGGTGATGTTGACCGTCTGGTGGTTCGTCTTTCGCTGGTTCTCGATCATTTGAAAAATCCAATGAAAAAAGGCGAGTGGCGCCAGATGCTATGTGACCAGAGCTTTTCCGACGAGCCGCAGACGATGGTGATCACGCTTCCCGCCTGGCGTTCTTTTGATCGTCTGGCGCTCGGATTGCTGATGGCTGGCCTTCTGGCGTGGGTGGTTTTGTGAGATTTGCGCTGGCCCTCGAATATTGTGGACGCGGCTTTCATGGCTGGCAAAGCCAGCCCGGCGGCGTGACCGTTCAAGATGCACTGGAGGCTGCCTTGGCAGAAATCGCGGCTGAGCCAATCGCTGTTGTTTGCGCCGGCAGAACCGATGCCGGCGTTCATGCCACGCAGCAGGTGGTGCATTTCGAGACGACTGCCGAACGTCCGTTGAGCGCCTGGGTGCGCGGTGTTAACGCCCATTTGCCTGAGAGTGTTGCGGTACGTTGGGTGCATCCGGTGAGCGAGGAATTTCATGCGCGCTATAGCGCACGCGGCCGTCGTTATCGCTACCTGCTGATCAACCGGGCGCAACGTCCCGGCTTGTGGGGCGGTCGGGTAGGCTGGTTTCACTTGCCACTCGATTTGTCGCTGATGCAACGTGCCGCTGCAAGCTTGATCGGCGAGCATGATTTTTCAGCTTTCCGGGCGGCCGATTGCCAGGCGCGAACGCCCGTAAAAACGATGCGGCAGGCGACTGTCAGAGCCTCCGGCTCCTTGCTTGTCTTTGATTTTGAAGCGACGGCCTTTCTTCACCACATGGTTCGTAACCTGGTCGGAACGCTGGTTTATATCGGCAAGGGCAGGCATTCGCCAGAGTGGATGGATGAACTGCTGCAGACCCGGAATCGTCAACTGGCGGCGCCGACGTTTTCCCCGGATGGTCTCTATTTTCGCGGGCCGATTTACGAATCGCAGTGGAATTTTCCGGAAACGGATGATGATTTTCTCGATCGGGTGCTGCCGTGAGAGTCAAGATATGTGGCCTTACCCGCGAAGCCGACGTTGACGCTGCGGTGGCTGCCGGCGCTGATGCCATCGGTTTTGTTTTCTACCCGCCGAGTCCGCGCTATGTGAGTCCGCAGCGAGCTGCCGAATTGGTCAGGCGGATTCCCCCTTTCGTCGATGTTGTCGGGCTTTTTGTCAATGAGGAGGCGGCCACCGTGCGCGCTGTTTGCGCGGCTTTGCCGATCAATCTCCTGCAGTTTCATGGCGATGAAGATGCCGGCTATTGCCGGCAGTTTGAGCGCCCGTATCTGCGTGCTGCGCGGGTCAGGCCGGAGCTTGATCTGCTAGAATTCGCCCGCTCGTTTCCCGATGCCCGGGGTTTGTTGCTCGATGCCTTTGTTGACGGATACGGCGGCGGCGGGCATCTCTTTGACTGGCGCTTGATCCCGCCCGATTTGCCCGGATTTTTAGTGCTTTCCGGCGGGTTGACCGCAGCCAATGTCGGAATCGCCATCGAACGTGTGCGGCCGGTTGCGGTCGATGTCTCTTCCGGTGTCGAAATGAGCAAAGGCATCAAGGATCACTCAAAAATCGCTGCCTTTATGGCGGCTGTACGGAAAGCGCATGGATCACTATAACTTCCCCGACGCCCGAGGCCATTTCGGTCCTTACGGTGGTGTTTTTGTCGCCGAAACCCTCTTTGCCGCACTCGAAGAGCTCAAGTCGGCTTATATCCTGGCGCAGCAAGACGCGGCGTTTCGCGCCGAATACGAGTACGAACTCAAGCATTTTGTCGGTCGCCCGTCGCCGATCTATCACGCCCGGCGCTGGTCGGAAATGCTCGGCGGCGCGCAGATTTATCTGAAGCGTGAAGACCTGAATCACACCGGCGCCCACAAGGTCAATAACTGCATCGGCCAGGCGATGCTCGCCCGGCGCATGGGCAAGCCGCGCGTGATTGCCGAAACCGGTGCCGGTCAGCACGGTGTCGCGACGGCGACCGTCGCCGCCCGTTATGGCATGGAGTGCGTGGTTTATATGGGCAGTGAGGACGTCAAGCGCCAGGCCGCCAACGTCTATCGCATGAAGCTGCTTGGCGCCACCGTCGTCCCCGTCGAATCCGGCTCGAAAACGCTCAAGGATGCGCTCAACGAGGCAATGCGCGACTGGGTGACCAACATCCACAACACCTTTTACATCATCGGCACGGTCGCCGGCCCGCATCCTTACCCGATGCTGGTACGCGATTTCCAGAAAATCATTGGCGAGGAGTGTCTGCTTCAGATGCCGGAAATGACCGGACGCCAGCCGGATGCGGTGCTTGCCTGTGTCGGTGGCGGTTCCAATGCCATGGGGATTTTTTATCCGTATATCAATATTGAAGGTGTTCGCCTGATTGGTGTCGAGGCGGCGGGCGACGGCATGGAAACGGGTCGACACTCGGCATCGCTGACCGCCGGTGTGCCTGGTGTCCTGCACGGCAACCGAACCTATCTGCTGCAAGACGAAGACGGCCAGATTATCGAGACCCATTCGATTTCCGCCGGCCTCGATTACCCCGGTGTCGGCCCCGAACATGCCTGGTTGAAGGATATCGGTCGTGCTGAATATGCCACGGTAACCGACAGCGAAGCGCTGACTGCCTTTCATACGCTGTGCCGCATCGAAGGCATCATTCCGGCGCTGGAATCCAGTCATGCCCTGGCGCATGCGGCGAAAATTGCGCCGACCATGGACAAGGGGCAGATACTTCTGGTCAATCTCTCCGGCCGTGGCGACAAGGATATGCACACGGTTGCTGAAAAATCAGGGATTAGCTTCTGATGTCACGCATTCAATCCACCTTTGAGCGCCTTGCCGCTGATGGTCGCAAAGCCCTGATTCCCTTCATCACCGCCGGCGATCCCGATGCCGACCTGACGTTGGCCTTGCTGCACACGCTGGTCGAGGCCGGCGCCGATGTCATTGAATTGGGGGTGCCTTTCTCCGATCCGATGGCCGACGGCCCGACCATTCAGCGTGCCTCCGAGCGTGCTTTGGCCAAAGGCATGACCTTGCGCAAAGTGCTCGACATCGTCGTTGCCTTTCGCGCCGATAATCGCCAGACGCCGATCGTTCTGATGGGTTACGCCAACCCGATCGAGGCGATGGGGCTCGACCGGTTTGCGTCTGCCGCCGCCGAAGCCGGAGTCGATGGCGTTCTCGTCGTCGATTACCCGCCGGAAGAAGCAGCCGCCTTTGGTGCGGCGATGAAAGCCCAGGGTATCGATCCGATCTTTTTGTTGGCGCCGACCTCGACTGCCGCCCGTATTGCCCAGGTTGCCGCCGTTGCCAGTGGTTATGTCTATTACGTTTCGCTGGCTGGCGTTACCGGCTCAGGGGCGCTGAACATCGAGGCTGTTGCCGAGCGTTTGCCGCTGATTCGCGAGCAAACCGGCTTGCCGGTCGGCGTCGGTTTCGGCATTCGTGATGCCGCAACGGCCGCGCGGATTGCCGGGATTGCCGATGCCGTGGTGGTTGGCAGCCGGATCATAGAAACAATTGAAAAATCAACGACTGAAACTGCCTGCGCCAATGTCGGGATGCTGGTGGCGGAAATTCGTCGTGGTGTCGATGAGGTAAAGAAATGAGCTGGCTGAACAAAACCCTGCCCCCCAAAATCAAGCGTGAGGCGGGAGCCGCGCGCCGCACCGTGTTGCCCGAAGGCCTGTGGAGCAAATGTCCGTCCTGCGAGGCGGTGCTTTATGCAACCGATCTCGACAACAACATGCAGGTCTGCCCCAAGTGCGGCCACCACAACCGCCTCGGGGCGCGCCAGCGCCTGGATTTATTGCTCGACCCCGAGGGGCGTTTCGAGATCGGCGCCGAGGTGGTGGCTATCGATACCTTGAAATTCAAGGACAGCAAATCCTACCCGACTCGTCTTCAGGAAGCGGCCGCAATCACTGCCGAGAGTGACTCGCTGGTATGTCTGCAAGGCGCGATCAAGTCGATTCCGGTAGTTGCTTCGGCATTTGAGTTCGGTTTCATGGGCGGCTCGATGGGTTCCGTTCTCGGCGAACGTTTCGTGCGCGGCGTCCAGACGGCTGTCGCACAAAAACTGCCATTTATTTGTATTGCCGCTTCCGGCGGTGCGCGGATGCAGGAAGGGCTCTTTTCCTTGATGCAAATGGCCAAGACGACAGCCGCCTTGACCCGCCTCTCGGAGATCGGTCAGCCCTTTATCTCGATCCTGACCGATCCGACGATGGGCGGTGTTTCTGCCTCGTTTGCCTTTGTCGGCGACCTGGTGATTGCCGAACCGAAAGCCTTGATCGGTTTTGCCGGGCCGCGCGTTATCGAGCAAACGGTGCGCGAAGTTTTGCCGGAAGGTTTTCAGCGCTCCGAATTTCTCCTCGACAAAGGAGCGGTCGACATGATCGTCGACCGCCGCGAATTGCGTGACATGGTCGCCCGGCAACTAGCACTGTTGCTGAAGTTGCCGGCTGCCGCTTGAAGACGCTCGCCGACTGGCTGACCCATCTCGAGGGCTTGCACCCCAAGGGGCAAGCCGGAATAGTCCTCGGACTTGAGCGCCTGCAACAGGTCAGGCAAGTGCTCGGACAACAAGCGCATTGCCCGCTGATCATCGTCGGCGGCACCAACGGCAAAGGCTCAACCTGCGCCTATCTGGAAAACATCATTGCCCGCGCCGGCTATCAAGTTGGTTGCTACACGTCGCCGCATTTGCTCGCCTACAACGAGCGGGTGCGGCTGAACGGGTGTCCGGCGAGCGACAGCCAGCTGTGCGCTGGCTTTGCGCGGGTTGAGGCGGCACGACAGGCGGCCGGCAATGTCGCGCTGACTTATTTCGAGTTTGGCACGCTGGCCGCCTGGGAAGTATTTGCCGCCGCCGGTGTCGAAGCCGCCATTCTCGAAGTCGGACTTGGCGGGCGGCTTGATGCGGTCAATGCTTACGAGCCGGATGTGTCGATTGTCACGACGGTGGCGCTCGATCACACCGAATGGCTGGGAAATGATCGCGAAAGCATCGGTTTTGAAAAAGCAGGTATCTATCGCGCCGGCAAACCGGCATTTTGCAGCGATCCCCATCCGCCGCAGCGTTTGCTTGATCACGCCGCAGCAATTGGCGCGGATTTGCGCCTGATCGGTCGCGATTTCGGTTTTGAACGGCCGCCGGCAGAGGATCGCGAAAGTCGCCTGCAATGGCGCTGGTGGTGCCGAAGCGCCGGGAAAATACTGAGGCGGACGCTGGCTTATCCGGGATTGCGCGGGTCGACGCAGCTATACAACGCCAGTGTGGCGATGGCTGCTCTCGAAGCGTTGACCGACAAGTTGCCGGTGACCATGCAGGCAATTCGCCCGGGTTTGATCGAAACCGAGTTGTCGGGGCGTTTTCAGGTATTGCCGGGCAAGCCGGCGATTGTTCTCGACGTCGGCCATAATCCGCAGGCGATCAAGGTGCTTGCCGATAATTTGTCGGGAATGGGTTTTTTTGATCGCACCCATGCCGTGGTCGGAATGCTCAACGACAAGGATATTGCCGGTGCCTTGCTGCCGCTCAAGGGAAAAGTCGATATTTGGCATACGGCGACCCTCGGCGGAGTACGCGGCACGACGGCGGAAACGCTGCTGCAGATCATCGCCGAACAGCAATTGGGAGGCGAACTGCGGGCTTACGATTCGCCGCAAAAGGCAGCGGCAGCGGCCAAAGCGTGCGCCGGGGAAGGTGATAGAATCGTCGCCTTTGGATCGTTCCACACGGTAGCTGGGGCGCTCGAAGTGCTACGGAAAAGCCTTTAGGTCATGGACGAAACAGACGCTCAGTTGCACCTCAAAAAACGCGCCAGGCGTCGTCTGGTCGGTGCCGTCGCCTTTGTTTCGGTCGTCGCTGTCGTCTTGCCGATGGTCATGGACAATCAGCCGCGGCAAGTGGTTCAGGATGTCGAAATACGCATTCCCGGCCAGGACGAAAAGCCTTTTGCCCCCAAGTTTGCGACGCCACCCGCTGCCAGGCCGCAGCCGGCAATCGACGACAAGCCGCTCGTCCCGGCGCCGGCGCTGCCGCCGGTAGCGACCGCAGTTACCCCCGTGTCGGTGGCGGCGGGCAGCAAAGCGGCCGAGATGCCGTCCGCCAAGGTGGACGGCATGCCGCCGGTGCAAGCAGCCGAAAAAGCCCAGGCAAAGCCCCCGGAGAAGCCTGTCAAAGCGGAAAAGCCGCCAGAAAAGCCGGTCGCCAAAGACAACGAGGCGCAGCGTGCGGCGGCAATTCTGGCCGGCAAGGCGGATCTGCCGCCAGGTAAAGCGCAGGAATATCTGGTGCTGATCGGCGCCTTTTCCAATGAGGCCAATGTCAGGAATCTCAAGGAAAAACTGACTCAGCTGGGGATCAAGAGTTTCAGCGAACCGCTTGAGACACCGCAGGGCAAAAAGATGCGTGTGCGCGCCGGGCCTTTTGCAACGCCGGAGGCAGCCGAAAAAGCACTGGCGAAGATGAAGACGATCGGGGTGACGGGCGTGGTTGCCGCGAAGTAATGACAGCGCTTGATTATGGTGTGATTGGCATCGTCGCCATCTCGATGCTGCTCGGATTGTGGCGGGGCGTGGTGACCGAAGTGGTGGCGCTGGCCGCTTGGGGGATTGGCATCTTTGCCGCTGTCGATTACGGGAAGATGGTCGGGCAAGCAATTTACAGCGGCTTTGCGGATCCGCTGGTGCAAACTCTGGCGGGATGTGCGACGGTGTTTTTCGCAATCCTGCTGGCGATGGCCTTATTGGGGATGGTCGTTCGCAGCATGGTCAAGGCGTTGGGTTTGTCGCTTTCGGATCGCTTGCTTGGCGGCGCCTTCGGTCTTTTGCGCGGTCTGTTGATGGTGTTGGTGCTGGTGGGTCTGGCTGGCATGACCGGCATTCCCCAGCAACCTTGGTGGAAGGGTGCGGTTTTGGCGGCACCCCTTGAAACGGTCATGATGGCAGCCAGACCCTGGTTGCCTGCAGATTTGGCCAAACGAATTCGTTTTAGTTAAGCAGGGAAATACTATGTGCGGGATTCTCGGTGTGATGGCGACGTCGCCGGTTAATCAGTTGCTTTACGACGGCTTGATGGTGCTTCAGCATCGCGGTCAGGACGCGGCGGGTATTGCCACGGCGGAGGGGAATACCTTTCACTTGCACAAGGGGCCGGGTCTTGTGCGAGATGTGTTCCGCACACGCAACATGCGGGCGCTGCCGGGTAATTGGGGGATCGGCCACGTGCGTTACCCGACCGCCGGTTCGGCCTACAGTTTTGCCGAGTCGCAGCCGTTTTACGTCAATTCGCCGTTCGGCATCGTGCTTGGCCACAACGGCAATCTGACCAATGCCGAGCAGCTCAAGGGAGAAATGTTCCGTCTTGATCGCCGCCACATCAACACCAATTCGGATTCCGAAGTGTTGCTCAATGTCCTGGCGCATGAATTGCAGTCCTCCTCGCACGGCTACGAACTCGATGTGCAGAGTATTTTTCAGGCGGTGGCCGGCGTACATCGCCGTTGCCGCGGTGCCTATGCGGTGGTTGCCCTGATTGCCGGCTATGGTCTGCTGGCTTTTCGCGATCCTTTTGGCATCCGTCCGCTGGTGTTCGGCAAGAACGAAACGCCGGAAGGAACCGAATATCTCGTCGCTTCCGAGTCGGTGGCGCTTGATACCCTCGGTTTCGAGATCGTGCGCGATATCGAGCCGGGGGAAGCAATTTTCATTGATCTTGAACACAATTTGCATAGCTTGCAATGTGCGCAGCAGCCGACTTACTCGCCGTGTATTTTCGAGTATGTCTACCTTGCCCGCCCGGATTCGGTGATCGACGGCGTTTCTGTTTACGAGGCTCGCCTGGCGATGGGGGAGCTGCTCTCCGAAAAGGTCAAAAAGCACATTCCGATTGAAGAGATCGACGTCGTGATTCCGATTCCTGATTCAAGTCGACCGTCAGCCATGCAGTTGGCGCAGGTGCTGGGGATTCCTTTCCGTGAGGGGTTCGTCAAGAACCGCTATGTCGGCCGCACCTTCATCATGCCCGGTCAGGCGATGCGCAAGAAATCGGTGCGCCAGAAGCTCAATACGGTGGGGCAGGAATTCAAGGGCAAACGCGTTCTGCTGGTTGACGACTCCATCGTTCGTGGCACGACCAGCCGTGAAATCGTCGAAATGGCGCGGGCGGCGGGAGCCATCAAGGTCTATTTTGCTTCGGCGGCGCCGCCGGTTCGTTTCCCCAATGTCTATGGGATCGATATGCCGACTCGCTCCGAGCTGATCGCCACTGGGCGCGATGATGCGGGAATTGCCGCCGAAATTGGCGCCGATGCGCTGGTTTACCAGGATCTCGATGCCTTGAAGAAATCAGTCAGTTCGATTCGTGCCGACCTCGTCGAATTTGATGCTTCGTGTTTCGACGGTTGCTACATTACGGGTGACATCGACGATTATTATCTCGACGCGGTCGAGGGACACCGGGGGGCAAAATCCAAGGCCGGCGACGACGATGACGATGGCCGCGCCTCGCAGCAACTCGTTCTGCAACTGGCCACCGAGGCGCAGGAACGATGAGCCGCTTCGATATTGCCGCGCATGACTATCGCCCGGAAACCCTGGCCGTGCGCGCCGGTCAGGAGCGCAGCCAGTTTGGCGAACATTCGGAGGCGCTCTACCTCAGTTCCAGTTTCGTTTTCAACAGTGCGGCGCAGGCTGCCAGGCGTTTTTCCGGCGAGGAAGAGGGCAACGTCTATGCCCGCTTCTCCAATCCGACAGTCAGCATGTTCGAGGCGCGTCTGGCCGCCCTCGAAGGGGCTGAGGATTGCGTGGCAACGGCCAGCGGCATGTCGGCGATCATGGCGACGGTGCTTGCGCATCTCAAACAGGGCGATCACATCGTTGCCTCAAACGGATTGTTCGGTGCGACGGTACAGTTGTTTTCCAACATCCTGGCACGCACCGGGATCAGCACGACTTTCGTTGCGCAAACGGAACCGGCTGCCTGGGCAGCGGCGATCCGCCCGGAAACCCGCCTGTTTTTTCTTGAAACTCCCTCCAACCCACTGACGGAAATTGCCGATATTCCGGCATTGGCCGCAATCGCCCACGCGCGGGGGATTTTGGTCGTCGTCGACAACTGCTTTTGCACGCCTGTCCTGCAGCGCCCGCTCGAACTGGGTGCCGATCTGGTGGTTCATTCGGCGACCAAGTTTCTCGACGGTCAGGGGCGTGTTCTCGGCGGCGCCGTATGCGGCTCGAAGCGATTGACGGAAGAAGTTTTCAAGTACTTGCGCACCGCCGGTCCGACGCTTTCTGCCTTCAATGCCTGGGTACTTTTGAAGGGGCTTGAAACACTCAAGTTGCGTGTCGAAGCACAATCGGCCAATGCGGCGCAACTGGCCGGCTGGCTCGAAGCGCATCCGAAAATCGCGCGTGTTTATTACCCCGGCCGACCATCGCATCCCCAGTATGAATTGGCTTGCCGCCAGCAGAAAAGCGGCGGGGCGATTGTTGCCTTTGAAGTCAAAGGGGCACGCGAGGCGGCCTGGCAGGTGGTCGATCACTGCCGCTTATTGTCAATTACCGCCAATCTTGGTGACACCAAAACCACGATTACCCATCCCGCCTCCACCACGCATGGCCGCATTTCCCCGGAAGCACGGGCCGCAGCCGGCATCAGCGAAGGCTTGCTGCGCATTGCAGTCGGCCTTGAAGCGGTGGTGGATCTTCAAGCCGACCTCGAACGCGGTCTGGCACTTATCTGATTTACCGGCCGGGTTCGACAATCACGTCGGATCCGCCACACGGAGTTCCCCATGCAATTTACCGAACTCGGCCTTCAGGCCGAACTCCTGCGCGCCATCAGCGAGCAGGGCTACAGCACGCCGACACCGATCCAGCAGAAGGCGATTCCAGCCGTCATGACCGGTCGCGACTTGATGGCGTCGGCGCAAACCGGCACTGGTAAAACCGCCGGTTTTACGCTGCCCATCCTGCACCGCCTGGCCGCCGCCGCGCCCAGCCATCTGGCGCGCGTGACCCGAAAGCCACGCGTGCTGGTTCTCGTGCCAACCCGCGAACTGGCCATCCAGGTCGAAGAAAGCGTACGCACCTACGGCAAGCATTTGCCGATTGCCTCGCTTGCCGTTTTTGGCGGTGTCGGCATCAATCCGCAGATCGCCAGCTTGCGTCGCGGAGTCGATATCGTCGTCGCCACGCCGGGGCGCCTGCTCGATCATATTCAGCAACGCACGGTGGATCTCTCGGCCATCGAAATTCTCGTTCTTGATGAGGCCGACCGGATGCTCGACATGGGTTTCATCCGCGATATTCGCAAGATTGTTGCCTTGCTGCCCAAACAGCGTCAGAACCTGATGTTCTCGGCAACTTTTTCACCTGAAATTCGCGAGTTGGCCAGCGGCCTGCTGCATAACCCGGTTTCGGTTGACGTCGCCGCCCGCAATACGGCGGCTGAAACGGTGACGCAGCGCGTCATTGAAACCAATCGTGAACAGAAAAAAGACCTCCTTTGCCATCTCTTCGCCACCCGTGGCTGGCATCAGGTGCTGGTCTTTGCCCGTACCAAGCATGGTGCCGACGCCCTGGCGCGGACCTTGGAGAAGTCCGGCATCAAATCGGCCGCGCTGCACGGCAACAAGTCGCAGGGCGCCCGTACCCGCGCGCTGAATGATTTCAAGGAGGGCAAACTGGTTGCTCTCGTCGCCACCGATATTGCGGCGCGTGGCATCGATATTGATTCGTTGCCTTACGTGATCAACTTTGAATTGCCGAATGTTCCTGAGGACTATGTGCACCGCATCGGCCGCACCGGCCGCGCCGGTATGGAAGGCGAGGCGATTTCGCTGGTCAGCCACGACGAACGTCCTTTTTTGAAGGATATTGAAAAGCTGATCAAGCGCACCCTGGAGCGTGAAGTGATCGTTGGCTTCGAGCCCTCGGCGATTGCCGCCGTGCGACCGCCGCCGCCAGCGAGGGGGGGGCGCAAGCCGACCGTGCCGGGCAAGGTGGAGGTCAAACGTGGCGACCGGCGCGGCGAGCCGGTGCAGCATCGCAGCGGCCAACGTCATCGTTGAAGGTTGGTCGGCTAGAGGCGTTGAATTCTGCTGAGCTGGCGGTTATGCACGCCGGACAGCAGAAGCAAGGCGCAAGCTGCGCCGAGCAAGGCCATGCCCATGTCGGACTGGGTATCCCAGATATCGCCCTGGGTTCCTAGAAACTCGTCGGCACCCTGGCCAAGGGCGAGTGCGGCGCCCCATTCGATCAATTCGTAAGCGGCGCTGATCGCCAGGGCGATGCATAGGCACAGGAAGGCAGTCATTTTTCTGCCTCGCACATAGGCGCCGCGCAGCAGGATTTCACGCGCCAGCAGCGCCGGCACGAAACCCTGCATGATGTGACCGATCTTGTCGTAGGGATTGCGGGCAAGCTGCAGCCAGTCTTGTAACCAGAAACCGAGCGGCACGCGGGCGTAGGTATAGGCGCCGCCGACAATCAGCACCAGGGCGTGCAGGCTGATCAGAAAATAAAGCAGCGCCGTCAGCCGGAAATCGTGACGGGTAACGAACAGGACGGGCAACGCAATCAGGACGGGCAACACCTCCATCAGCCAGGTGGTGCGGTCGTAAGGGGCGATGGCCGAGGCGATCAACGAAATGATGACGAGTGCCATCAGCAGGCGGTTCAGTTTGTCGTAGTGTTCCATTTCAGCCCTCGCTGCGAATCAGATTGAGCAATTCCTCACCATAGTGTTCGATCTTGGCGCTGCCCATGCCGGTTATGCCGGCCAGCAGGCCATGACTTACCGGACGCGCTTCGGCCAGTTCGCGCAGGGTTTTGTCGTGCAGGATGACGTAGGCTGGGACGCCCTGCTCCCTGGCGGTATCGCTGCGCCAGCGGCGCAGTCGCTGGAAAAGTTCATTGTCGGCGGTGCTGAGATCGCTATAAACCACCGTCGTCCGGGCTTGATCTGTCGGACGTTTGAGCGGACGGCGCAGTTCGACGCGTTGTTCACCCTTGAGTACCTGGCGGGCGGCGTCAGTTAGTTGCAGCGCCCCATGCTCGGTCATGTCGACATGCACGAGGCCGGCTGCCGCCAGTTGACGGAAGACGCTCTTCCAGGCGTGCTCATCGAGATCGCGGCCAACGCCAAAAGTTGGGAGTCGGTCATGTTGCCACTGGGCAACCTTGTCCGTGGACTTGCCGCGCAGGATATCAGTCAAGTGCGCGACGCCAAAACGCATACCGGTGCGGAAGATGGCCGAGAGCGCCTTTTGCGCCGCTTGCGTGCCATCCCAGAGTTCCGGCGGATCGAGGCAAAGGTCGCAGTTGCCGCAGGGCGGGTGAGTCTCGCCGAAGTAATCAAGGAGAACCTGACGCCGGCAGCGCGGTGCTTCGCAGTAGGCAAGCAGGGCGGTCAAGCGTTGGGATTCGAGTATTTTTTGCCCGTCGTCGGCCCCCGATTCGGAGATTCGGGCGTGCTGCAGGGCGACATCCTGCATCCCGTAACTCATCCATGCTTCAGCCGGTTCGCTGTCCCGCCCGGCGCGGCCGGTTTCCTGGTAATAGGCTTCGATGCTCTTGGGCAGGTCAAGGTGGGCGACAAAGCGGACATCCGGCTTGTCGATGCCCATGCCGAAGGCGATGGTGGCACACATGATCAGCCCTTCTTCGCGCAGGAAGCGGCGCTGATTGGCGGCGCGCGTCGGTGCCGGCAGGCCGGCATGGTAGGGCAGTGCCGGATAGTCCTGGGCAGATAGCCAGGTAGCCGTTTCTTCGACCTTTTTTCGCGACAGGCAATAGACAATGCCGGCCTGTCCTTTGCGGCCGGCGAGAAAGCCGAGCAACTGTTTTTTGGCGTTGTCTTTTTCGACCACGGTATAGCGAATGTTCGGGCGGTCGAAACTGGAGAGAAAAACACGTGCCTCGCCGAGGCCGAGGCGGGCAAGTATCTCATTGCGCGTTGCCGTATCGGCGGTTGCCGTCAGGGCGATGCGCGGTACCTGCGGATAACGTTCGTGCAGCGCGCACAACTGGAGATATTCCGGACGAAAATCATGCCCCCATTGCGAGACACAATGCGCTTCATCAATCGCAAAAAGCGCCAGTTTGCCGGCGTCGTACAGGGCATCAAGCATGGCCAGCGTGCGCTCGATCAGCAGACGCTCGGGGGCGATATAAACGAGATCGAGGGTGCCGTTGAAGAGCTGTTGCTCGATCGCCTGCGCTTCCCGCCAGTCGAGTGTCGAATTCAGGCAGGCAGCACGGACGCCAAGTTGGATCAACGCATCCACCTGATCCTGCATCAGCGCAATCAGCGGCGAAACGACGACGGCGCAGCCTGGGCGGAGCAGGGCAGGAATCTGGTAGCAGAGGCTTTTGCCGCCACCGGTCGGCATCAGGACGAGGGCGTCACCGCCCTGGTGAATATGCTCGATGATCTCGGCCTGGGCGCCGCGAAAGGCAGGATAACCGAAGATGTCTCGGAGAACAGCGAGCGCATTCATGACGTTCGCCACTGCCTCAAGGCCGATTTTCTTCGCTGATCGCCTCGCGACTGAGCGCCTTGCCGTCCCAGACCAGACACTCGCCACGCTCCTCATGCCAGTCTGCGAGAACCCAGCGTTCGACGTGAATGCCATCGACCAGATGATCATGCCGCGCTGGCTGATGGGTGTGGCCATGGATAAAGGTGGCATAACCATGCGCGCGCAAAAAATCATCGGTGGCGGCGGCTTGCAGGTCGCTATGGGGATTGGTTTTGGCGCGTTGACTGGATTCGCTGACGTCGCGCATGTGGGCGGCGATGGCACGGCGTTCGGCAAGTGGCCTGGCGAGCAGGCTGGCTTGCCAGTGCGTATCGCGAACCTGAGCACGGAAGGCCATGTAGTCGATGTCATCAAGGCACAGGGCGTCACCGTGCGAGAGAACAAACTGCCATTCCGCTGTCGATAAAACGTAGGGATCGTTGAGCAAGGTGACGCCGCTGGCTGCCGAGAACCCCTGAGCGAGCAAAAAGTCGCGGTTGCCGTGTTGCGCAAATATCTTTAATCCGCTGTCGCTGGCGGCGCGCAAGCCGGCAATCACGTGTGCGTGAAAAGGGTCGCTGATATCGTCATCGCCGACCCAGGCTTCAAAGAGGTCGCCGAGAATGTACAGGGCATCGCCCTGACGGGCACGCCCGGCAAGAAACTGGAGAAACAAACGAGTCGCCCCGGGCGAGCGGGGCGACAGATGAAGATCAGAGATGAAGAAGAGCACGCGTATCGGGAGTCGGTGATGGCGGAGGGAATGGGTGGCTGGGGAGGCGGTCAGCGGCGTTTTGGCTTGCTGCCGCGGGCTGAATTACCGATTCCGCCGCATCAGATGATTTCTGCCTTTTCGATGATGACGTCTTCAGCCGGTACGTCCTGATGAAAGCCCTTGTTGCCGGTTTTGACGGCGGCAATCTTGTCGACAGTCTCAAGCCCGTCAACCACCTCGCCAAAGACGCAGTAGCCCCAGCCGTGGCCGGACGGCGCCGTGTGGTCGAGAAAATCGTTATCGACGAGATTGATGAAAAACTGCGCAGTGGCCGAATGCGGGTCGTTGGTACGCGCCATGGCGACGCTGCCACGCTTGTTCTTGAGGCCGTTGGCAGCCTCGTTTTCGATTGCTTCCTGGCAGGCTTTTTGTTTCATGCCCGGTTCCATGCCGCCGCCCTGGGTCATGAAGTTCTTGATGACGCGATGGAAAATGGTGTTGTCGTAATGACCGGCTTCGACATAAGCGATGAAGTTGGCAACGGTTTTCGGCGCCTTCTCGGCGTCGAGATTGAGGGTAATGACACCGTGGTTGGTGGTGAGCTGGATCATGAGGCGTCCTTATTTTTCAGAAATTATTTTCACGGTTTTAATAATCACCGGGGTGCGCGGCACGTTCTGGTGCATCCCGCTGTCGCCACTCGGTACCCGGGCAATTTTGTCCACGACATCCATGCCCTGGGTGACTTTGCCGAAAACGGCGTAACCCCAGCCGTCCTGGCTCGGGTAATCGAGCGCGCCATTGTCAGCATGGTTGATGAAAAATTGCGCGGTGGCTGAGTGTGGATCCGGTTTGCGCGCCATGGCCAGTGTCCCGCGAACGTTCTTCAGGCCATTTTTGGCTTCATTCATGATCGCGTTGCGGGTAGGTTTCTGCACCATTTTTTCATCGAATCCGCCGCCCTGAATCATGAAGCCCGGAATGACGCGATGAAAAACGGTGCCGTCATAAAAGCCATCCCTGGCGTATTGCATGAAGTTGGCAACGCTCTTGGGGGCTTTTTCACTGTTGAGTTCAATCGTGATTTTGCCCAGGGAGGTCTCCATTTCTACTATCGGCATCGCCCATAGCGATACTGAAACGATCAGGCCGGCAATCAGGGTCGATAATTTTTTTACCATCAGGCACTTCCTTCGTAAATGATTTTCCATTGGCCGTCTTCACGCAGCCAGTACTGCCGCTTTTTCATCTGGTTATTCATGTTGTTGCTGCGGTAATCCTGATCGAAAGTGACGACAATGACTTCTTCCTTGCCCGGATTACGGAACACCGACAGGTTTTCGATTTTGATCTTGATCCAGTCTTTGCTGGCGTTGACTTGTCTTTTCTGGGCGGCAAAATCGTCATAGTCCTGATCGGCTGATTTGAAGCGCTTTGAGTAATGTTTGAGGTAGTTGTCGATATCTCGGCTTTCCCAATCGGCGCGCCAGGCGTCAATGGTTTTGTTCAACTCCCGGCGTTCCTTGTCCCAGTCGTCGAGCGACAACCATTCAACCGAGTTGCTGATAATCACCGGGGTCAGCCCGACCTGAAGGTTCTTGGCGACGGCGTCAAGATCCTGGTTGGCAAGAACGACGCAACCATCGGAGGCCAGTGGCGGACGCGAAAAAGTGTTTGATGGAGTGCCGTGCAACCAGATGCCGCTGCCCTTGCGCCCTTGACGCTTGTCCCATTCGTTGGGGTAATTGATAGGAAAGGCGCCGTTGCCATAGAGGTCGGCCAGTTTTTGGCGTGGCAAGTTGGCGGTCACGTGATAAACCCCGGTCGGCGTTTTTTTGTCGCCTTCGGAGAGTTTGTTGGCGCCCAATTTGCCTTGCGTCATGTAGTAATCAGCGACAAAACGCGGACGGCCGCCATTTTGGAGGTCATTTTCATACACATAGAGCCGTGAGCGCTTGGTGTCTACAACAATCGCATAGCGCTGATCGCGCTGCATTTGCAGTAGATAGCGGGGGACAAACTGAGCCTCCGGTTTTTCACGATAACCCTTGAGGCGCGTGATCGCCTCGGCGCGCAGGTCGTCGACCCGATCCGCCGGTGCCCCGCTGAGGGCGCCGAAAGACTTGATCTGCGAGGTTCTGGCAAGCAACAAGTCACCCTTGATCAGATGGCCAAGTCGGAAGTTGGGGTACTGCTTGAGCAAGGCGTCTGTCAAACGCATTGCGTTATCGAGCCGCATCGACTCGATTTCCGTGAAAACCTTGACCAGCAGGGGTTCAGGACCGGAGTCGGAAACAGTGACTGGCGAGGTGGTTGCTGCTATTCCCTGGGCGGCGACTCCTGTGGCTGCCCAACCGCTGACGGCCAGGCAGAGTGCAACAAACTTCAAGAGCGTGATCAACGTGCGTTTTCTTCCTGAATCAACCAGCGATTACCACTGCGCACGAAAACCAGTGTCTTGCTTGTCGAGCCGCTGAGTCCGGCTGATTTGTAGTGCTGACGGAATTTTGCCGTGGCGCGATCGCCGTTGATGCTGATTTCTGGAGCATCGTAGGTGACCGATATTTTCCCCGGCTTACCGGCGATGCGCTCTTCACGCTGGTCTTCCCAGTTTTTTCGCGAGGTGCCTTTGGGGGTTTTGAAATCGGATGCGTACTGCGCCAGATAAGCCTTCACGTCCTTGCGCGACCAGGCGTTGGCCCAGTTGGCGATCGCTTTGGCAACATCGTCAGCGGCCGTATCGCTCGGCGCTGCTGCCCGGGCTTCCGGTGGCTTGGCAACCGGTAATGTCGAAGCTGCCCCCTGGCTGCTGGCTACAACGCTGGCGCTCGGCGTAGGCACTGTCGCTGGCTTGGTCGCGGCGGCAGGCGCCGAAGCAACCGTCGCCGGAATCGGGGCGGTCGGTTTGACGTTGCCTTTGCCGGAGGTGCTGATCAAATCGCGAATCAGCGCCATTTTGTTTTGCGTTGCCGAATTGGCCGAATCGAGCTGCAGCGCCTTGTCATAAGCTTGGCTGGCCAGTTTGGCATAAACATCGCCGAGGTTTTCGTAGGCAATGGCATAAGACGGGTGTGTTCTGATGGCCATTTCAAGCGAGGTGCGCGCCTTGTCGTACTGCTTTTGTTGAGCGAAGAGTACGGCCAGATTGTTGTAGGGTTCCGGCAGTTCCGGGTAATCCTCGGTCAGCTTAGTAAAGGTGGCAATCGCTTCGGTCGGCTTGTTCATCTCGGTGTAGATCAAGCCCTTGAGAAAGCGACCCTGGGCGTCCTTTGGTTTGTCGACGAGGTAAGCGTCGACTTTTTCAAGAGCCTGTGGATATTGACCCTGTTTGATCAGTCGCTGCACTTCAGGCAAGTTGTCGGCAAGAAGCGGGGTGGAAACACTGATCGCCAGGCCGAGAGCCACGGCGCGCCAGGTCTTGAGCAGCGGAAAGCGATGCGGGAGCAGGGGATTCGGAGTCATGACTATGTTAAACTTTACCGAGTTAATTAGACTTCCATTCTAACAAGAAGCTGATGCTTTCCAAAGAACCGGACGTCTCTTCCCCATGATTTCCTGCTGCCATGCTCAAAATTTATAACTCCCTGAAGCGGGAAAAACAGGTATTTACGCCGATCGAGGCAAACCGGGTTCGCATGTATGTTTGCGGGATGACGGTTTATGATTTTTGTCACCTCGGCCATGCCCGTGTGATGGTCGTCTTTGACCTGGTTTTTCGCTGGCTTAGAGCATCCGGTTACGACGTGACTTATGTTCGGAATATCACCGATATCGATGACAAAATCATCCGGCGCGCCGCTGAAAACAACGAAACCATTTTGCAGTTGACCAACCGTTTTATCGCTGCCATGCACGAAGATGCTGACGCACTGGGGGTCTTGCGGCCAGACCACGAACCACGGGCAACTGATTTCGTGCCGGAAATGCTCGCCATGATCGCCCAGCTTGAGCAGCGGGGACTGGCTTATCGGGCTGCCGATGGCGATGTCAACTACGCAGTGCGCAAATTTGCGGGGTATGGCAGTTTGTCAGGTAAGTCGCTCGACGATTTGCGCGCCGGAGAACGGGTTGAGGTCGATACGGCGAAACAGGATCCGCTCGATTTCGTGCTCTGGAAGCGCGCCAAACCCGGAGAGCCAGCGTGGCAATCTCCCTGGGGTGCGGGGCGTCCGGGGTGGCATATTGAGTGTTCGGCGATGAGTTCGCAATTGCTCGGTCAGCATTTCGATATTCATGGTGGGGGGCAGGATCTTCAGTTTCCGCATCACGAGAACGAAATTGCCCAGTCCGAGGGGGCGCATCAATGTGCCTTTGTCAATTACTGGATGCACAACGGTTTTGTCAGGGTCGACAACGAGAAGATGTCGAAATCCCTCGGTAATTTTTTCACGATTCGTGAAGTGCTCAAGCAGTTCGATCCCGAAGTGGTACGTTTTTTCATTCTGCGTGCGCACTATCGCAGTGCGCTGAATTATTCAGATGCGCATCTCGATGATGCCAGGCGCAGTCTGGATGGACTCTATTTCGCCTTGCGCGATGTTCCGCCGCAGGCGGTTGATATTGATTGGGGTCATGGTTTCGCGGCGCGTTTTGCCGCCGCTCTGGATGAGGATTTCGATTCGCACGGGGCAATTTCAGTCTTGTTTGAGCTGGCCGGAGAGGTCAATCGGCAGCGCAGCGCTGAACTTTCCGGCTTGCTGAAGGCGCTGGGCGAGGTGCTTGGTTTGTTGCAACGCTCGCCGCAGGTTTATTTGCGTGGTGTCGCCGTCGCTGGTGGTGTCGATGATGCGGCGATTGAGCGCATGATTGCCGAGCGTGCTGCGGCCAAAAAAGCGAGAAACTTTGCCGAGGCGGATCGTCTTCGTGAGGTATTGAAGACGCAAGGGATTGTTCTCGATGATAGTCCGCAAGGCACCAGCTGGCGTCGCTCCTGATCTGAGTGATGTGAAAACGGCCTGAAATATCAGGCCGTTTTGATAGTGATTTGCATCCCGCGCAAGGCTGATCAGTCTTCGAAAAATTCCTTGACCTTGTCCATCCACGACTTGGCGCGTGGATTGTGCTTCGAGCCACTGTCGCGACTCGATTCCTCGAGTTCCTTGAGCAAATCCTTTTGACGATCGGTCAAGTTGATTGGCGTTTCAACCACGACATGGCACATGAGATCGCCGTGGGTGTGGCTGCGTACCCCTTTGATACCCTTGCCACGCAGGCGGAAAACACGACCGGACTGGGTTTCGGGGGGGATTTTGATCGCCGCCGCACCATCCAGCGTCGGAATTTCGATTTCGCCTCCGAGCGCTGCAGTGGTGAACGAAATCGGCATTTCGCAATGCAGGTCATTGTGATCGCGGGTGAATACGGCGTGCGCCTTGAGATGTATCTGTACGTAGAGATCGCCGGGAGGGCCGCCATTGACCCCATGCTCGCCTTCGCCGGCGAGACGTATGCGGTCGCCCTCATCAACCCCTGCCGGAATTTTGACAGCCAGCGTCTTGTGTTGCTTGATTCGCCCTGCGCCGCTACAGCTTTTGCAAGGGTCGGCGATGAAGCGCCCGGTGCCGTGACATTTTGGGCAGGTTTGCTGAATCGAGAAAAATCCTTGCTGCAGACGTACCTGGCCGGAGCCGTTGCAGGTCGGGCAGGTCTTGGGTTGCGTTCCGGCCTTGGCGCCGGAGCCGTGGCACGGTTCGCAGACTTCCATGGTCGGAATGCGGATTTTGGTTTCCGTGCCGTGGGCTGCCTGCTCCAGCGTGATTTCAAGGTTGTAACGCAGGTCGGCACCACGATAGATGTTGGAGCGCCCGCCGCCACCGCCGCCACCGCCGCCACCGCCGCGGCCGCCAAAAATTTCGTCGAAAATGCCGCCGAACGCATCGGCAAAGCCGCCACCCCCACCCGAGAAGCCACCCCCCATGCCTGCCTGCGGGTCGACACCGGCGTGTCCATATTGGTCATAGGCGGCGCGTTTTTGCCCGTCCGACAATATTTCGTAAGCTTCCTTGGCTTCCTTGAATTTCTCCTCGGCCGCCGGATTGTCCGGGTTGCGGTCGGGGTGATGCTTCATCGCCAGCTTGCGGTAGGCTTTTTTGATCTCGTCTTCACTGGCGTCGCGATTGACGCCGAGAATTTCGTAAAAATCGCGTTTTGACATTGTTTCTACCCGTCACGTGACAAAAGCGCCGAGCGCCGCCGGAGATTCCGGAAGGCTCGGCGCCGGGCTGTTGAAGCAGGAGTTACTTCTTGTCCTTGTTTACTTCGGTGAATTCGGCATCGACAACATCGCCATCAACCGTTTTCTCGCCGCCATCAGCCGCTTGTGCGCTGGCCGCAGCGCCTGCTGTACCTGCTGCCTGCTGTTGGGCGTACATTTTCTCACCGAGCTTTTGAGCCGCTTGTGACAAGGCTTCGGTCTTGGCCACGATGGTGTCCTTGTCGCCGTCACGGAGCACGTCTTCGACGCCCTTGATGGCTGCTTCGATCACTTCTTTTTCGGCCGCATCAAGCTTGTCGCCATATTCGACCAGCGATTTCTTGACCATGTGCACCATGCCGTCTGCCGAATTGCGGGCATCGGCGAGTTCATGCACTTTTTTGTCGTCTTCGGCGTGCAACTCGGCATCCTTCACCATCGCCTGAATTTCGGCTTCGCTCAAGCCGGAGTTGGCCTTGATGGTGATCTTGTTTTCCTTGCCGGTGGCTTTGTCCTTGGCGGTGACGTGCATGATCCCGTTGGCGTCGATGTCGAAGATGACCTCAATCTGCGGGGTGCCGCGCGGCGCCGGTGGAATGCCTTCAAGGTTGAATTGGCCGAGACTCTTGTTGCCAGACGCCACTTCGCGCTCGCCCTGCAGGACGTGAATGGTTACTGCCGCCTGATTGTCGTCAGCCGTCGAGAAAGTCTGTGAAGCCTTGGTCGGGATCGTCGTGTTTTTCTTGATCAGTTTGGTCATGATGCCGCCCAGGGTTTCGATGCCGAGCGAGAGCGGGGTCACGTCGAGCAACAGCACGTCCTTGACTTCACCTTGCAGGACGCCGCCCTGGATGGCGGCACCGACGGCTACGGCTTCGTCCGGATTGACGTCCTTGCGCGGTTCCTTGCCGAAGATTTCCTTGACCTTGTCTTGCACCTTGGGCATCCGCGACTGACCGCCGACCAGAATGATGTCGTCGATGTCACCGATTTTGCACCCGGCGTCCTTGAGCGCCGTGACACAGGGTGCCATGGTGCGTTCGATCAGCTCATCAACCAGCGACTCAAACTTGGCGCGGGTAATTTTTAGCGCCAGGTGCTTCGGTCCGGAGGCGTCAGCAGTGATGTAGGGTAGGTTGATTTCTGTTTGCTGGCTTGAGGAGAGCTCGATCTTGGCCTTTTCGGCAGCCTCCTTGAGGCGCTGCAGGGCGAGGACGTCGGCCTTAAGATTGACGCCGGATTCCTTTTTGAATTCGTCGATGATGTAGTCGATCAGGCGCTGGTCGAAGTCTTCGCCACCGAGGAAAGTGTCGCCGTTGGTGGCCAGCACCTCGAACTGCTTTTCGCCATCGACGTCGGCGATTTCAATGATCGAGATGTCGAAGGTGCCGCCGCCGAGGTCATAGACAGCGATCTTGCGATCCTTGCCCGGCGCCTTGTCCATGCCGAAGGCGAGGGCGGCGGCGGTCGGTTCGTTGATGATGCGCTTGACTTCGAGCCCGGCAATGCGGCCGGCGTCCTTGGTCGCTTGGCGCTGGCTGTCGTTGAAGTAGGCCGGCACGGTGATGACCGCTTCGGTGACTTCCTCGCCGAGGTAATCTTCGGCAGTTTTTTTCATCTTGCGCAGCACTTCGGCGGACACCTGCGGCGGGGCGATTTTTTTATCGCGCACTTGCACCCAGGCATCGCCGTTGTCGGCCTTGACGATCTTGTAAGGCATCAGGGAGATGTCTTTTTGCACTTCTTTTTCTTCAAAGCGACGACCGATCAGACGTTTGACGGCATACAGCGTATTCATCGGATTGGTCACGGCCTGGCGCTTGGCTGGCGCGCCGGAGAGGATTTCACCATCTTCCGCATAACCGATGACGGATGGCGTGGTGCGCGCACCTTCCGAGTTTTCAATAACTTTCGGCGTGCCGCCTTCCATGATGGCGACGCAACTGTTAGTTGTACCGAGGTCAATACCAATGATCTTGCCCATGATGTGTTCCTTAAGATGAATAACTGATGTTCGTGAAATGGGGACTGGGTTGTCGATTTCAAGCGATTTTCACGGTCGGACGCGAAAATCGCTCATTTTCTACTTGCCCTTGGCGACCATGACCAATGCCGGACGCAAAGTGCGATCGGCGATCAGGTAGCCCTTTTGCAGAACGCTGACGACCGTGTTGGCTTCCTGCTCCGAGTCGACCATGCCGATTGCCTGATGCTTGTGCGGATCGAATTTTTCACCTGCCGGATTGACTTCGACTAAAGCATTTTTATCGAAGGCTGCAACCAGCTGTTTGAGTGTCAATTCAACCCCGGATTTGAAGCTGTCAACAGTCTGCTCTTGCACGGCAAGAGCGGCTTCCAGGCTGTCCTTGACCGCCAGCAGTTCACTGGCAAAGCGCTCGACGGCAAATTTGTGCGCCTTGGAAATGTCTTCTTGCGCACGGCGGCGGATGTTCTCGCCCTCGGCTTTGGCGCGCAGCCAGGCATCGTAATGTTCGGCAGCCTTCAATTCGAGGGTACGGAACTGTTCTTCGATGCCGGGAAGCGTATCGGTGTGCGTTTCAGTCATGGCCGGCGTTACCGGGTCGGGAGTGGACTCGCTGCCGAGCGGGGTTTCGGTTTTGTTTTCGGGTTTGGACATGAGTGGTTCTCCAAAAAATCAGTCGATTATTTGGGGGGGAGTAAGCGGGTTTTCAAGAGGCAAGGCAATATTCTTTGCCGGGTGTGCGGCGGTAGCCGGTTGGTGGCATGCTACGATTCAAAAAATAGACGAGGGCAGCGGCTTTTCATGGATTCGATCGGCAAATATCAGGTCATCAAGGTGTTGGGCAAGGGGGCGACGGCGACGGTCTACCTCTGCCGCGACCCGGATGAAAACCGCGAGGTGGCCGTCAAGCTGATTGATTTCGGCATCGACGGCAGCGCCATGTCGCGGCGTATGCGCAAATTGTTCCAGAACGAGGGCATGGTTTCGCGGCGGATGAATCACCCGAATATCGTTCGCGTGTACGATGCCGTCGTCGAAGACGACCGCGCCTATCTGGCGATGGAGTACATCAAGGGCTATTCTCTCGAAGACTGTATTCGCATCGACAAGCTGCTACCGATGCATCGGGTCATCGGGATCATCTTCAAATGCTGCATGGCGCTCGATAATGCCTTCCGACATGGCATCGTGCATCGCGATATCAAGCCGGCGAATATTTTGGTCGACGAGAATGATGAGCCCAAAATTGCCGATTTCGGGCTGGCGCTGAATCTGAGCAAGGATATTGACCACGATTCCACTTTCATCATGGGGGTCGGTTCACCGGCTTACATGTCGCCCGAGCAGATCAAGGGATATCAGCTCAACCAGAAAACCGACCTCTACTCACTGGGTGTCGTGCTATTTCAATTATTGACCGGTCGCTTGCCGTTTCGCGCCAACAATCAGGCGACACTGATCTATCGCATCATCAATACCGACGCACCCAAAATTACGGCGCTCAATCCTAATTTGCCGGAGGCGCTGGAGCCGATTATTCGCAAGGCGCTGGAAAAGGATCTCTACAGCCGTTACAGAAATGGCGCGGAGTTTGCCAAGGATCTCTCTACTGTCCGCTTTCAGATTCTTGCCGAAGACGACAGCGCGCTTGATAACAAGCATTTTGAAATCTTGCGCAAACTCGAGTTCTTCACGGAGTTTGAAAATATCGAGTTGTGGGAGGTGCTGCGTGTCACCGTTTGGCGTGATATCGCCCCGAAGGTGGCGATTATCCGTGAGGGGCAGCGCAACAAGATGTTCGGGATCATTGTCGCCGGCCATGTCGAAGTATCAATCGATGGCAAGGTGCTTTGCCGTCTGGGGCCGGGCGAGGTGGTCGGCGAAGTGGCTTATCTGGATCCGGCGAGCGATTTGCGGCACGCTACCGTGACCAGTCTGGAGCCTGTGCTTTTTGCTGAAATCAATGCCTCGGCTTTGTCGTTGTCGTCAGAGGAATTGATGGAGCGGATGCGTAACGCCTTGCTCGGGCGCCTGGTCAAGCGCCTGCGCGAGGTCAATTCCCTGGTTGCGGCGCAAGGCTTGCCGGCCGTTGTGGCGGAAGACGGGTCGTTGTCGAGCGGGCGTCTGGCGCGCCCTGGCGGAGCCGACCTCGAACTCACGTCGACGTAAAAACCGCCTCGCAAGGAGGCGGTTTTCAGGCGCAAAACCGTGTTGAGCGTCAGACTTTGAAACGCCCGACAATGGCTGCCAGTCGTTCCGCCAGCCCCTTCAGGTCATGCGCTGCATTTGCCGTCTGCTCGACGGTTCCGGTATTTTCGCGCGCCATGCCGGCGATCGATTCGATGCTCGCTTCAACATCGCTGGAGAAGCGCCGCTGCTGATCGGTGGCTTCGGCAATCTTGTCGAGGCCGTGACCCACCTCGGCGACCGAACCATTGGTTGCCTGCAACACGCTCGATACGTTGGCCACCGCTGCCTGGCTGCTTTCCAGGTGATCCAGTCCTTGTTCGATTGCCTTGCGTACGGAGACCGATTGGGCGCTGAGGATGGCGGTGATGGCATCAATTTCGCTGGCAGAACGCGATGATTTTTCGGCTAGTTTGCGTACCTCATCGGCAACCACTGCAAACCCACGACCCTGTTCTCCGGCTCTGGCCGCCTCAATGGCAGCATTGAGCGCCAAGAGGTTGGTTTGTTCGGCAATATCCTTGACTTCGCGCGTCATGCTGGTGATGGCTTCAGTGCTGCGAACGAAGTCACTGACTGATCCGGCCATTCCTTTGACTGCTGTTTCGACGACATTCATTTCACCGAGCAGAACATTCAGGTTGCGGGTGCCTTCGTTGGCGCGCGCCAGACTTTCCTGTGACTGATGTTGGACGTGCTCCGCGCTGTGCGCTATTGAGGAGATGCTGGCGACCAGTTGCTCAACGGCCGCTGCTCCCTGAATTGATTTCTCGTTTTGCAGGTGCGAACTGTGAGCCACGCGGTCTGTGCTGTCGGACAAGGCCACCACGCGCTCCGAAACCTGGCTGGCGGAATCACGAACCTGACGCACCAGTTGATTGAAGTTGTCCATCATTTCATTGAACACGGCGGCAGACTGCCCGACTTCATCTTTGCCATTAACCGGCAATCGACGGGTCAGATCGCCTTCACCGCTGGCGATGTCGCGCAACCCCGTGCGCAAGGCTTCAAGCGGTGAGGTGACGAAGTGGTGCGTCAGCAGATAAATGATGACCAGCAAGGCAAGAATCGCGACCAGTGCGAAACCGGCAATCTTGAGGCGGAAATCGGCCACTTCGGCTTCAACGGAATCGAGCGATACTTTCATGCTGACGACGCCGAGAACGGTTCCTTCGGGCACCTGATGGCAGAGGATGCAATCCTTGCCGAGATAGTTTTTTGAGGCTTTCGTCGGATTGATGACGCGCAGGAATGAGCCGTCACCCGTTGATTCGGTTGAAAAGTAGGGAATGCCGGTTTTCATCACCTGTTGTTCGAGGGCGTCAAGCTGGCGATTGTTTTTGCTGTCGGAGCCATAAAGTTTGATGACGGCCTCGCTGCGCGCCACATGCAAGTCCTTGATGATGGCGAGTTGTTTGATCTGATCGAGAAAAACTTCACGTTGCCCGACGGTGCCGGTGATCATCATGCCGGTGAGGCCGGCCATGGTCATTTCGTGAATGCTTTGCGCGAAATCCTGCGCTTGGCGAACGGCGGTTTCTCGACTGGCATGGGTGGTCCAGAAAATCATGCCGGTCCAGATGATGGCGAGTATCAGCCAGATGGCTGCGGTGAGACGAACCCAAATCTTCATATCGGCAAGGCGCGGCATTTGTTGTGGTCTCCGGTGGCCGTCGTCTCGGTCTGACGACTTAATCAATTTGCCAGATTGTGCCAGTCTCTCGATTATGTTGCAAAAATATTCCCCTGCTATCAAGCCTCTCCGCTCAGTTGTCGGGAGCCTTGTTGAGCGGAAAGGCGTGCGCGATATTTGCTCGCTGCATCTCCGGGCTGAGTCGTCCACTCCGGGTTGTTTAGCTGAATCTGGAATATCAAAATCGATTTTTATTCGTTTGATTGCTTAAGGGCTCTCCTTAGACTTCGCTCCTTTCGAACTGTTTGGAAAGTCATGCCCTATTTCACCCCTGGCGCCGCGGCCTGTCCGGATTGCCTTGAGAAAACGAAGTCGACCAGAAAAGCTTTTCGCGTCCTGCCGGGTTTTAATCTGACGCTCGGTTATACCCTCGGCTATCTGTCGTTGCTGATCCTGATCCCGCTGTCGGCGGTTTTCCTCAAGACTTTCGAGATGAGTTGGGAGCAGTTCATCGGTGTCGTCAGCGCCCCGCAGGTGGTGGCGACCTATCGGCTTTCCTTCGGTGCATCGCTGCTGGCGGCGGCAATCAACACGGTATTCGGCCTGCTGCTGGCCTGGGCTTTGGTGCGCTATTCGTTTCCTGGCAAAAAACTGGTTGACGCCTTGGTCGACCTTCCTTTTGCCCTGCCAACCGCTGTCGCCGGCATTGCGTTGACGGCGCTCTATGCCGGGAATGGCTGGCTCGGCCAGTATCTTGAACCGCTCGGCATCAAGGTGGCCTTTACGCCGCTCGGGGTGCTGGTGGCACTGGTTTTCATTGGTTTGCCCTTTGTCGTGCGCACCGTCCAGCCGATCCTCGAAGATCTCGACACTGAGCTGGAAGAAGCGGCGAGCAGCCTTGGTGCGCGGCGCTGGCAAATTTTCCGCTACGTCATCCTGCCGATCTTGCTGCCGGCATTGCTGACCGGCTTTGCCCTGGCATTTGCCCGGGCGGTCGGCGAATACGGTTCGGTGATCTTCATCGCCGGCAATCTGCCTTTTGTCTCGGAAATCACACCGCTGATGATCATTACCAAACTTGAGCAGTACGACTATCGCGGCGCAACGGCGATTGCCTCGGTGATGCTCCTGTTTTCCTTTGCCCTGCTTTTGCTGATCAACAGCCTGCAGGCCTTGACGGCACGTCGTACCGGGCGGGATCGCTAATGGCCGGCGCAACCTCAATGCACCTGGGAGCCGATCATGCCGCCCGTTTCGAGGGGCGGGCAGCGACCAGCGAGACGCCGTTGGTCAAATGGACGATCCTCGCGCTCGCTCTCGGATTCTTTACCCTCTTCTTGCTGCTGCCTTTGGTTGCGGTATTTGTCGAAGCCTTGCGCAAGGGCTGGGAAACTTACTTGACGGCGCTGACTGATCCGGATGCCTGGTCGGCGATCCAATTGACTTTGCTGGCGGCGGCGATTGCCGTGCCGCTCAATCTTGTCTTTGGCATTGCCGCCGCCTGGGCGATTGCCAAGTTTGAGTTTCGCGGCAAACAAATCCTGATCACCTTGATCGACTTGCCGTTTTCTGTTTCGCCGGTCATTGCCGGCCTCGTCTTCGTGCTGGTTTTTGGCGCCCAAGGCTGGTTCGGTTCGTGGCTGTCGACGCACGATATCCGCGTGATTTTCGCTGTGCCGGGCATTGTCCTGGCGACCGTTTTTGTCACCTTTCCCTTCGTTGCCCGCGAATTGATTCCGCTGATGCAGGCGCAGGGCAAGGATGAAGAGGAGGCGGCGGTTGTCCTCGGTGCCAGGGGTTGGCAGGTGTTCTGGCATGTCACCCTGCCGAATATCAAGTGGGGTCTGATGTATGGCGTGATTCTCACCAATGCCCGGGCGATGGGCGAGTTCGGCGCGGTCAGCGTCGTTTCAGGCCATATTCGCGGGCAAACCAACACGTTGCCGCTACATGTCGAAATTCTCTATAACGAATACTTGTTTTCGGCAGCTTTTGCCGTCGCCTCGCTGCTTGCCTTGCTGGCGCTGGTCACGTTGGTCATCAAAAATTGGGTCGAGCATCAGGCGGCTCGCGCTTATCGGGAAACCCGGGAATCCGCATCATGAGCATTCAAGTCAAAAATATTCACAAGGAATTTGGCAGCTTTACCGCGCTGAACGATATTTCTCTCGATTTCCCGAGCGGCGAACTGGTTGCCCTGCTCGGACCCTCCGGTTGCGGCAAGACGACGCTGCTGCGCATCATCGCCGGACTCGAAGCGGCTGATTCCGGGCAGGTATTGCTCGACGGTGAGGATGCCTCCGGGACGCACGTGCGCGAACGCCAGGTTGGCTTTGTCTTTCAGCACTACGCGCTGTTCCGGCACATGACGGTGTTCGACAACGTGGCCTTCGGGATGCGCATGAAGCCGCGCGGCCAACGTCAGCCGGAAGCGAAAATCCGCGCCAAGGTTCATGAATTGTTGAATCTGGTTCAGCTCGACTGGCTGGCGGATCGCTTTCCGTCGCAGCTTTCCGGCGGGCAGCGCCAGCGTATCGCACTGGCTCGGGCATTGGCGGTCGAGCCGCGCGTGCTCTTGCTCGACGAGCCGTTCGGCGCCCTCGACGCCAAAGTGCGCAAGGAATTGCGCCGCTGGCTGCGCAAGTTGCACGACGAGTTGCATATCACCTCGATTTTCGTGACGCACGACCAGGAGGAGGCGCTGGAAGTCGCCGATCGCGTGGTGCTGATGGATCACGGCAAGGTCGAGCAGATCGGCACGCCGGAGGAGGTTTACCGTCATCCGGCAACGCCTTTCGTTTATGGTTTTCTCGGTGCCGTCAATTTCTTTCATGGGCGGGCGGAGGGCGAGGCGGTGCGCGTCGGCGAGGACACCCTGGCGCACCAGGCAGATGAATTCGAATACGGTGCTGAAGTGATCGCTTTTGCGCGTCCGCACGAACTTGACATCGACACCGATCCGCACTCGAGGGCAGGGGTTGCCGCGCGGATCAACCGGGTGCTTTCATTCGGTGTCACTGCCCGTGTCGAGCTTGATGGCATCAATGGCTTCAGTGAGCAGCATTTTGAGGTGGAAATGACGCGCCAGCGGGTAGCCGAGCTGGGTTTGGCCGACGGTCAGCTCGTCAGGCTGGTGCCGTCGCGCTTGAAGGTCTTTGAACGCAACGAGGTTTCCGCATGAATTTCCAGCAACTCCGCATCATCCGCGAGACGGCGCGCCGGAACTTCAACTTGACCGAGGTCGGCAACGCCCTGTTCACCTCGCAATCGGGAGTTTCTAAACACATCAAGGATCTCGAGGATGAACTCGGCATCGAGGTTTTCGTGCGCAAGGGAAAACGCCTGCTCGGGCTCACCGATCCCGGCAAGGAGCTTTTGATCCTGGTCGAACGGATGCTGCACGATGCACGCAATATCAAGACACTGGCCGAACAGTACAGTCAGCGCGATGTCGGCCATCTGACCGTGGTCACGACGCACACCCAGGCGCGTTACGCGCTGCCAGCGGTGATTGCCGAATTCAAGAAAATATTTCCCAAGGTGCACCTCAAATTGCATCAGGGAAGTCCGCAGGAGATCGTCCAGATGCTGCTCGAAGGCGAGGCGGATATTGGGATTGCTACCGAAGCCATCGCCGATGTCGGCGAAATCGCCTCGTTTCCTTTCTATCACTGGCACCACGGCCTCGTCGTGCCGAGCGGCCACGCGCTGCTTGAGCAATATCCGCTGACACTGGAAGCGATTTCTGACTACCCGATCATCACCTATCACGAAGGATTCACCGGGCGCACGCGGATTGACAAGGCGTTTGCCGAGGCTGGCGTAGCCGCCGATATTGTCATGTCGGCGCTCGATGCCGACGTGATCAAAACCTATGTTGAGCTGGGATTGGGGGTCGGCATCATGGCTTCCGTTGCCTTCAATCCGCAGCGCGACACCCACCTGCAGTTGATCGATAGCCGGCATCTATTTCCCGAAAATGTGACGAATATCGGTATTCGCAAGGGGCACTACCTGCGCGGCTACGCTTACCGCTTTATCGAACTTTGCTCACCCGGTCTCGACGAAGCCGCGGTTCGCCATGCCAGCAATCCATCAAAAGACCGGGATGAACTCTAGCCCGCGCGATGCTTGACGCAGCGCAATAGCCCAGGGCTGTTCTATGCTAGGCTTCCCGCCGTCATTCGCTGTTCGGGGGAGAGTGCTGTGGGAGTAGAAGAAATGAGCGCGCCAGCGCTCGCTGAAATCGTCGAGGGAGTCGCCACGCGCTATCGGCGCGACCCGGTCAACTTGTTGCAGATATTGCGCGAAATCCAGGAGGCCTGCGACTGGTTGCCGCCCGCCGCCATCGACCAGCTGCAACATCTGCTGGATGTGCCGCGTACCAAGATTGAAGGCGTTGCCGGGTTTTATTCTTTTTTTTACACGCAGCCCCGCGGCCGCTACCGGATTTTGTTTTCCGACAACATTACCGACCGGATGCAGGGCAATCAGGCGCTGATCAGGCAATTCTGCGAAAACTTGTGGATCGAGCCGGGCAAAACCTCCGAAGATGGGCTGGTCAGCGTTGAGAGCACTTCTTGCACGGGCATGTGCGATCAGGGGCCGGCCTTGCTCGTCAATAATCGGGCCATTCCACGCTTGAGCGCCACGCGCATCGGCGAAATCGCCGAGTTGATCCGCAACAAGACGCCGCTGGCCGAGTGGCCGGCTGATTATTTTGCAGTCGACAACAATATTCGCCGGGCTGATATTTTGCTCGCCTCCACCATGCCGCCGGGAGACGCCTTGCGTGCTGCCCGGAGCCGCACGCCGAGCGATGGGGTCAAGGCATCGAATACGCGCTCGTGGCGGGAGGGGTTGCCCTCGGGAATGAGCGGGCCGTCGGCGATGCTCGACGAAATCAAGCGTGCCAACCTGCGCGGACGCGGTGGCGCCGGATTTACCACCGGACTGAAATGGGAAGCCTGCCGCAACGCGCCACTCAAGGCCGGCCAGCAGCGTTTTGTCGTTTGCAATGCTGACGAAGGCGAGCCGGGTACCTTCAAGGATCGCGTGCTGCTGACTGCCCAGGCCGATCTGGTCATCGAGGGAATGACGGTTGCGGCTTACGTGATCGGTGCCGAGCAAGGGTTTATCTATTTGCGCGGCGAGTATCGCTACCTGCTCGACTCGCTCAATGCCGTACTTGAACGGCGCCGTCGGGACAATCTGCTTGGCGCAAACATTCTCGGGATTCCCGGCGCTGATTTCGATATCACGATCCATCTGGGTGCCGGCGCCTACGTCTGTGGTGAAGAGTCCGCCCTGATCGAGTCGCTCGAAGGCAAGCGCGGAACGCCGCGAAATCGTCCGCCCTTCCCGGTGACCAATGGCTACCTCGATCAGCCAACCATCGTCAATAACGTCGAAACTTTTGCTGCTGCGGCCTTGATCGCCCTCAATGGCGGCGAATGGTATGCCGCCATCGGCACCGCGCACTCGGCCGGCACCAAGATTTTGTCGGTTTCCGGCGATTGCCAGCGGCCGGGCATTTACGAATATCCCTTCGGTGTCTCAATTCGCCAGGTGCTGGAAGATTGCGGGGCAAGCGCAACGCAGGCCGTGCAGGTCAGCGGGCCGTCGGGGGTGTGCGTGGGGGTCGATGAGTTTGAGCGGCGGATTTGTTTCGAAGATATTCCGACGGCCGGTGCCTTCATGATCTTCGACCAAGGGCGCGACATGTTCGAGGTGGCGCGCAATTTCGTCCATTTCTTCCAGCATGAAAGCTGTGGATTCTGCACCCCGTGCCGGGTCGGTACGTCGCTGCTGGTCAATATGATGGACAAGCTGCATAACGGCCAAGGTTCACGTTACGACTTCAATGAAATCGAAAAACTCAATCTGCTGCTCCAGGCGACCAGTCATTGCGGCTTGGGGCATACCGCCTGCAACCCGGTGCTCGACACCATCGCCAAGTTCCGCCCGGCTTACGAAAAGCGCATGGCGCATGATCAGTTTGAACCGGCTTTCGATCTTGACCGAGCCTTGTCGCAGGCGCGACAGATGACCGGCCGCGACGATGCCGGGGCGCATATTCCGGCACTTGCAACTGACATGGGAGAATCGGCATGACTCAGAAATTTACGCTCGACGGCGTCCTGATCCCCTTTGAAGACGGCGAAACCGTCATGCAAGCGGCAACACGCGCCGGAAAGTTCATTCCGCACCTTTGTTATCACCCGGAGTTCAAGCCGCATGGCTCGTGCAAATTGTGCACCGTCAAGGTCAATGGCCGTCAGGCTGCCGCGTGTACCCTGCATGTCTCATCCGGGATGGTGGTCGAGAACAACACGGAAGAGTTGAACGCCGAACGGCGGGCGTTGACGCAGATGTTGTTTGTCGAGGGCAACCATTTCTGCCCGTCCTGCGAAAAGAGCGGTAACTGCCAGTTGCAAGCGACTGCCTACCATCTCGGCATGATGTCGCCGCACTACGATCATTTCTTTCCGAGCCGTCCGGTCGACGCCTCGCACGCCGATTTTTTCATTGATTTCAACCGCTGCATCCTGTGCTCCCTGTGCGTTCGGGCAAGTCGCGATGTTGACAAGAAAAACATCTTTGCCTTGTCCGGGCGCGGCATTAAAACGCATCTGATCGTCAATGCTGCCTCCGGCAGACTGGCCGATACCGACTTTTCGCTGGCCGACAAGGCGGCGCAGGTTTGCCCGGTCGGGGTCATTTTGCATAAGCGACAGGGTTTCGCGGTGCCGATCGGCGAACGAACTTACGACAAGGCGGCGATTTCTGCCCAGCATGAGCCCATCGCCGAAGAGGCACTGAAATGAATTCACCGGTCAAGAAAAAACTGAAGGTGGCGACCACCTCGTTGGCCGGTTGTTTCGGCTGCCACATGTCGCTTCTGGATATCGACGAGCGTCTTTTTACTTTACTGGAACATATCGAGTTTGACCGCTCGCCGCTGACCGACATCAAGGAAGTCAGCCCGGATTGCGACATCGGCATCATCGAAGGCGGCTTGTGCAATGCCGAGAATGTTCACGTTCTGCGCGAATTTCGCAAGCACTGCAAAATCCTCATTGCCCTCGGTGCCTGTGCGGTCAACGGGGGATTGCCGGCACAAAGGAACCACTTACCGCTGACGACGATTCTCGAAGAGGTCTATCACACCAGCCCCGGCCTTGCCAACGGCATGATTCCCAACGATCCGGAGTTGCCGTTGCCGCTGAATCAGGTGCATCCGATTCACGAAGTGGTCAAGATTGACTATTCGATTCCTGGTTGCCCGCCTTCCGGCGACGCCATCTGGAAAGTGTTGACCGATCTGCTGGCCGGCCGTGAGCCAACGCTGGATCACGATTTGATGCATTACGATTGAGGTAAGCCATGACTTCGCAACTGGAAACAGCACAACACCCCGAGCGTCTGCGGCGCGTCGCCATTGATCCGGTATCGCGGGTCGAGGGGCACGGCAAGGTGACGATTTTGCTCGATGAGCACAACAAGGTTCACCAGGTACGCCTGCATATCGTCGAGTTTCGCGGTTTTGAAAAATTCATTCAGGGACGCCCCTATTGGGAAGTCCCGGTCATGGTTCAGCGCCTCTGCGGGATTTGCCCGGTCTCGCACCATCTGGCAGCCTCGAAGGCGATGGATATCATCGTCGGCGTCAAAAAGCTGACGCCGACCGCCGAAAAATTGCGCCGCCTGATGCACTACGGCCAAATGCTGCAATCACACGCCTTGCACTTTTTTCACCTCTCATCGCCCGATCTGCTGTTTGGTTTCGACAGCGATGTAACGCGCCGCAATATTGTCGGTGTCGCCATGGCGCACCCGGAAATCGCCCGCCAGGGCGTTCTCCTGCGCAAGTTCGGGCAGGAAGTGATCCGTATTACTTCCGGCAAGCGCATCCACGGCACCAGCGCGGTACCGGGCGGAATGAACAAATCATTGAGCATTGCCGAGCGCGACGAACTACTCAAGGATATTTACCAAATTGTCGCCTGGTCGCGCGATGCGGTTCAGTTGATCAAAAAAGTTCATATTCAGGATCCCGGCCTTTACAACAGCTTTGGCACCTTTCGCTCAAACTACATGTCGATTGTGGGTCACAACGGCGATCTTGACTTCTATCACGGCAAGCTGCGGGCGCGTGATGATAATGGCCAGATCATCTTCGATGGCGTCGATTACCAGCACTACGACCGTTATCTGGAGGAGGAGGTCAAGTCATGGACGTACATGAAGTTTCCTTTCATCTCGGCACTCGGCAAGGAGCAGGGGTGGTACAAGGTCGGTCCGCTGGCGCGGGTGCAAAACTGCAACCAGATATCGACGCCTTTTGCCGAACACGAACGCAAGGAGTTCGTCGATTACGCCGGCGGTGCGCCGATGCATGCGCCGCTTGCCTATCACTGGACGCGCATGATCGAAATGCTGCATGCCGCCGAGGAAATCAAGAACCTGCTGCATGACGACGATCTGCTCGGCAATGACCTCATGGCGACGCCGGGTGAGCGCCAGTGGGAGGGCGTCGGCGTCATTGAGGCGCCGCGTGGCACCCTCTTTCACCATTATCGCGTCGATGAAAACGACATGGTGACGATGGCCAACCTGATCGTCTCAACCACCAACAACAATCAGGCAATGAACGAGGCGGTGCGCAATGTCGCCCACCGCTATCTGCATGGCCGCGAAGTCACCGACGGGCTGCTCAATCACATTGAAGTGGCGATTCGCGCCTTCGATCCCTGTCTGTCTTGTGCCACGCATGCCCTCGGCAAGATGCCGCTGGAGGTTGAACTGGTCGATCCCGAAGGTCGGCAGATTGATGCACTGAGGCGTGCTTGATCCCGCCGGTCGTTATTTTTGCCGTCGGCAATCCCAGTCGGGGAGATGATGCAATCGGCCCGCAGCTTTACGGTCGACTGCTTCAATGGCTTGAAAATCAAGATATTGCCGAGCAGTTCGAGCTGATCGAGGATTTTCAATTGCAGATCGAGCATGCTCTCGATTTGTCTGGTCGCCAGCTTGTGCTTTTCGTCGACGCCGCTGAAAACACGCCGCCGCCCTATGTCTTTCAGCGCATTGCCGCGTCAACCGCTGTAGCTCATACGACGCACGCATTGGCCCCGGAAGCCGTTTTGCAGGTCTATCGCCAAACCGAAGGACGCGAACCGCCCCCCGCTTTTGTGCTGGCGGTCAGCGGGGAAGCATTTGACCTCGGCGAACCCTTGACCGCCCGCGCAGAACGTCATCTCGAAGCGGCTTTTGATTTGCTGCAGCAGTTGTGCTTGCTGCCGGCGCTCGATGAGTGGGTGCGTCGCTCGGTGAATTAAGCCGGCAAAGGCGTGGTGCTGTCTCGCAGTGGCACCGTGAACCAGAAATTTGAGCCGCTTCCGGGAACGCTCTCGACGCCGATTTCGCCACCCATCAGCTCAACCAGACGGCGCGCGATTGGCAGTCCGAGCCCGGTGCCGCCGTACTGGCGGGTAATCGAGGCGTCGGCCTGAGTGAAGGGCAAGAACAAGGTGGGGATATTTTCCGGGGCAATGCCGATACCGCTGTCGCGTACCGTGAAGCGCAGCACGTGCGTCGCGGTCGAGCGAGCGATTTCCTCGATTTGCAAACTGACCTCGCCGCGGTGAGTAAATTTGAAGGCGTTGCTCAACAGGTTGTTCAGGACATCACGAATCCTGAACGGGTCGCCGTGCTGCAGATCGCTGATGTGGCTGGCGATCGAGCGGGTGAAGTTAATTTCCTGCTCGGCAATCTGCCGCGAAAACTGTTCCGTCGTCTGGTCGATAAGGGAGAACAGGCTGAAATCAATCTGTTCGAGCGCCAGTTTGCCGGCTTCGATTTTTGAATAGTCGAGAATGTTGTCGATGATTTTCATCAACGACCGCGAGTTTTCCTGGATGATCCCGGCGAAATCGCGCTGCTCCTCGTTGAGATCGGTACCGAGCAAAAACTCGCTCATGCCGATGATGGCATTCATCGGCGTGCGAATTTCGTGACTCATGTTCCCGAGGAACTCACTCTTGGCCTGGTTGGCTGCCGCGGCTCGCTGCACTGCGTCCTGATCGGCAAGGTGGGCGCGGTTGTTGGCAATCGCCAGGGCAAAAAGATCGCCGATCTGGCGCAAGGCCGACAGGCGCTCCGGCGATTTTGAAGGTTGCGGATCGGTCTCAAGGAAAATCACGCCGAGATGTTCGCTGCCGATTTTTAGTGGAATGACGTAGTGACCATGGCGCACCGTGTCCGGCGACGGGGTCTCATTCCGGTGGTCGATAAGGCATTCATCGGAAACAATCAGCTCACCCGATTCGGCTGCTTTTTTACAAGGGCAAAACTTGGCCGTTGAAGGCCTGGTTTCGGTCGGCAACTGTTGATCGACATCGCCGCAGGCGTTGCACATCGCCAGGCAGGCGTCGTCGGGCAGACGCTGGAAGACGGCGCCGCGCCGCCTGACGGCGAGATCGCGCAAATTGAATACCACTTGCAAGGCATCGTTGAAGCGATCTGGCAAGGGGCGCTCGCCGTCTTGCAGCAGACGCGCTACGGCAAACTTGGCTTCGGCGCCTTCGTTTTCATCGGCAGCGCGCGCCTCACGTTCTTTGTGCGAGGTGATATCGATGCCGGCGCCGCGATACCCCAGAAAATTTCCGTCCCGGTCAGTGACCGGCGTGCCGCTGATGCTGAGCCAGATCGTCTGCTTTCCCGGTGGCTGGGTGCGATACTCAAATTGGTGAAACGGACGATGTGCCTCGATATCGGCGATGTGCCGATTCATTGCCGCCAGGTCTTTGGGATCAATCGATGCCAGCAAGTCCTGGCGGCGCAGGCCGATGATTTCTTTGGTGTCGCGTTGCAGCATCTGGCTGGCATTTTCGGAAAAAAACGAGAAGCGCAAATCGGCGTCCATTTCCCAAAACCACCAGTCCGAACTGGTCGAAAAAATATCCAGAAAACGTTGCTCATTGGCGGCGGCAGAGTCGTGCGCGGTTTTCAGGCGCAATTCAATCTTGTGCAAACGCCTGCTGAGGGCGCCGAGCAGGATCAGCGCGAGGAACGCGGCGAGGCCGGAGATGAACCACAGGTAGCGTGTCGCCGCCGTGTGTTCCTGGGTGGTGTCGTTCAATACGGCCATGGAGACCACCGGACGTCCGAGAATGTCTTTGAGCGGAATCAACCCGGTCGACCAGTGCCTGCCCTCTTCTTCAATGACAAATGGCAACGGCCCGCTGGCCGTAAAGGATTGCTGCCAGACGCGAGCCAAGTCGTTTGGGATGAAGGGCAGGCCTTGATCGAGGATGGCAAATTCGGCAAAGCGGTTCCACGTGCCGGACAATCCCAAGGTGCGTTTGCCATTTTCGAAGCTGTCTCGCGTAATTTGCTGCTTGTCAATTGCCGTGATGACTTGCGCGCCGAGCAACTTGCTGATGTTGCTGGAGAACCAGCCAACTTCGAGCCCCATTTCCATGTAACCAATCAGTTGCCCATCGTGTCGCCATGGCAGGACATAGCGCAGGGTATAGGTTGCCGTCTTGCCCAATTCCAGGCCGCTCGTCGGCTGGCCGCTGAGTCCGGCGCGTTTCAGCGTTTCCCGCTCGATGCGGTCGCCGCTGGCGATCGGGTCATGCACGCGCAGTCGCACGCGCTGGTCGGGATCGATGAAATACCAGTGACTGATGCCGAACGTCTGGCGCAGTTCAACCAGGCGTTTTTGCGTTTGCGCCAGAAGCACGTCGCGCCGGCCGTTTTTCATCGCCGCAATCAGCTGCGGATCGCTGGCCGCTTCGTGCGTGAACCACTGCAGATGGGTCAGGCTGTCATGCGCCAAAGCATCCCAGATGGCTTGCGCCTGATTGACTCGCGATTCGGTCTGCGCCATTTCGCGGGCGACCAGATGGCTGCGAAAAAGCAGGGCAATCACCACAACCAGCACCGTCAGCGCAATAAAAACCGGCACCAGTATTTGCCGCTGAATGACCTGGCCTCGCTCCGTCGATGGTGTTTTCATGGGTTGACGAACCGCAGTAGTGACTGCCTGAAGTTTGAGGTCAATAGCAAAAAGTGGTCAAAAGAGGTGGCGTCGATCACGGTCACCGATAAACCAGCACCGGCACTTTGGAGTGCGTGAGAACCTTGTTTGTCTCGCTACCTAACAAAAAGCCGCTAAAACCTCGTCGGCCGTGCGATGCCATAAAAATCAGATCGCAGCCTGATTGCTCGGCGGCTTCGACAATTGCTTCATACGGGATGTCGCTGGTGACGGCCAATGATTTGCACTCCACTCCCGCTGCAATGCACTGCTGCTCAATCTTGCCGAGATATTCGGCGGCTTGCTGATCGGCGAGTTCGGCAAACTTTTCGGGCGTTGTCGGGTCGATCAGAGCGCCTTCGCCGAAGTAGGAAATCGGGTATTCCGGCTTGGCAAAAAAGATCGTGATGCGAGCCCCGGCTTCCTTGGCGAAAGAAATGGCACGGCTAGCCGTGGCGCGCGATAACTCGGAGCCGTCGGTAGGTACCAGAATATGTTTGAACATGGCTTTACTCCTCAAGGGTGCGTGCCGAAAATTAGGCCTTCAACTGCCTTATGCTACGCCAACTGGGTCTTGGGGAAAAGCGCTGAATGGCCCGTCAGCCGGTAATTTCCCCTCAAGTTGGGAGAAATGAATGTGTTATAAGTAAGCTCTGATTTTCAGGAGCAAAATGCCATGCCGAACAGTTCTTCCATCGCCCACAAAAGCATCGATATCGGTGCCTTGACCCCGCTGGAATCTGTCGGCGCGGCCTTAAGCAAGAAGCTGGATCCTTTTGGCGTGACCACTTCGCTGCTCAATGCACAAATGGCCTGGCTGTCCCATCCGCAGGAACTGTTGCGCGCCGCCAGTGCGCTTTCCGGCGACCTGATCGCCTTGCAGTCGCACGTCATGCGGCGTGCCATGGGTATTCCGTCAGAAGATATCGTGCAGCCGAATCACGACGATGCCCGCTTTACCGATCCGGTCTGGACCGAATCGGCGAGCTGGGACATCACCAAAGAGTGGTATCTGGCACTGACACACCGCTTGCAGGACATGGCTTTCGAAACGCCGGGTTTGTCTGAAAAGGAGCGCCGGCGGGCTGCGTTCTGGTCGCGTGAATGGCTCAACATGGTCGCCCCGAATAATTTCTTCTGGCTTAACCCCGTGGCCATGGAGCGTTTTGTGGCGACCCGTGGCGAAAGCGTCGCGCAAGGTATGCGCAATTTCATGCGCGATCTGAAAGCCAAAACCATTCAGATGGTTGAGCCGGATGCCTTCAGCGTTGGCAAGGATCTCGCCACGACGCCCGGCAAGGTGGTATTCCGCAATCGTCTGGTCGAGTTGATTCATTACACGCCAATTACTGAAAAAGTGCGTGCAACGCCGATAGTCATCATCACGCCCTGGATCAACAAGTTTTACATTCTCGATCTGACAGCGCGCAAAAGCATGGTCAAGCATCTGACTGATCAGGGTTTTTCGGTGTTCATCACCAGCTGGAAAAACCCTGGTCCGGAACTTGCCGAGATCCGTTTCGACGATTACCTGCTCGAAGGCGTCAATGCCGTGATCAACGTCGTCAGCGAGTTTTGCAAAGTACCCAAGGTGCATCTCGTCGGTTACTGCATCGGCGGCACGCTGGTTTCAACCTACATGGCCTGGGCCAACCGGCATTTTGCCGCCGACAAGGTACCGGTCGCGCACTGGACGCTCTTCACCACCCTGACCGATTTTTCCGAGCCGGGGGATATCGACGTCTTTCTCGATGAAGATTGTGTCAATGCGCTTGACGAAACCATGGCCAAAAAGGGCTATCTCGACGGTAGTGAAATGGCTACCTCGTTTCGTCTGCTGCGCGCCAACAGTCTGGTCTGGCATTACTACGTGCGCAGCTATTTGATGGGCGAGGAACTGCCGCCATTTGATGTGCTGTTCTGGAATGTCGACGCCACGCGGATGCCGCGCGCCATGCATTCCTATTACTTGCATCAGATGTATTTGCAGAACAATCTGATCAAGCACGACAAGTTGACGATTGCCGGCGAGCCGATCGATCTCGATCGCATCGTCCAGCCGCTTTACGCGGTGACCGCCGAAGATGATCATATTGCCCCCTGGCGCCAGTGCTATCGCATTCATAAATACGTCAATGTCAAGACACCGGTACGTTTTGTCTTGTCATCCTCCGGGCATATCCTCGGCATCGTCAATCCACCGGCGAAGCCGCCCAAGCGTTCCTATCGGGTCGCCGTTCCCGAGCATAACGAACATTGGGAACACTGGTTGGGACGCGCCGAACAACATACCGGAACCTGGTGGGACGACTGGACTGCTTGGCTGAGCGGGAATTGCGGCGAACTGGTCAGTGCCTATCCGGCGGCCAACCGCCAGTTCCCGGCGCTTGCCGACGCCCCGGGAACCTATGTGCATGAGAAATAGACCTTCCGGTCATCTCGGCGAATTGGTACATTAGAGACTATCCGCATAACAAGGGGCTAACATGACAACGAGCGCAATGACCTCCGTAAAGCGCAAGGCGCCGCGCGCTGGCGTTGATCTTCTGCAAATTGTGCGAATCAATGAGGAGATCAAGCGGGTAGTCACCGTCTCTTTCAAGATCAACATCATGGCGCTTAATGCCATTTTTCTCGCCAAGCGTGCCGGAACAGCGGCACTGGGTTTTGGCGTCCTGTCGAACGAATTGCGCGTTTTTTCCCAGGATTTGCGAACCTGCATGGAGTCTCTGACCGAGCTGATTCATGCCTGTGTCGGCGAAGTTTCCATTATTTTGCAAGACATTCGCCTAACCCGCCTGCTTGCCGAAGCCGCAAGAATTGTCCCGCAATCTGCCGCGCCGGAAATTCTCGCGCAGCATGATGCCCGCAACGAGATGCATGCCGGCAAGCTGTCACTGCTTCGCAGTCAGCTTAAGCGAGCCCTCGAAGATGCCTTTCAGATGGTTGAGTTGGGTGGTGTTTTAGCCAAGTCGGCGAAAATTGAGGCGGCCTACGGGCAATCCTTTGCACTGCCGCTGGCTCAGGTTTCAGGAGAGTTTGACGGGATCGTCGAAGAAATACGTGGTTCGCTGGAGTCGCTCAGGCGCTCTCCGTTCTTTACCGGACATTGAGGAGAAAAGATGAAAATCACAGAAACTATTTTTCAGGACGGCAACCACAAATGGGTCGCCATCATTCGCGATCCGGAGAAACCCAATTTTTTGGTTGATACCAATGAATATCTGGTGACGCACGGTGGCGAAGGGATACTCCTTGATCCGGGCGGAGCGGAGATATTTCCGGCGGTATTTTCGGCGCTGTCCTCGGAGTTCGATCCCTCCAAGCTCGGCGCCGTCTTCGCCTCGCATCAGGATCCCGATATCTGTTCCTCGCTGGCGCTGTGGCTTGAATTCAACCCAAAAATGCGCTGTTACGTGAGTGCCTTATGGAACAGCTTTTTGCCGCATTTTGGCGGCACCGCCGAAACCTTTGTTTCGATTCCTGACGAGGGAATGGATATTCCGTTGGCCGGCCTCGCTTTGCGCGCGGTTCCAGCCCACTATTTGCACTCCTCTGGCAATTTCAATGTGTACGACAAGCTGGCCAAAATTTTCTTTTCCGGAGATATCGGCGCCGCTCTGCTGCCGCCAGGTCAAGATGGGCTGTTTGTCGAAGATTTCGACAAACACATTCGTTTTGCTGAAGGCTTTCACCGCCGCTACATGGGTTCAACCGAAGCCAAGCGGCGTTGGTGCGAGCGGGTTTCACAATTGGACATCGACATGCTTTGTCCGCAACACGGCGCGATTTACCGGGGGGGCGACGTGCAGCGTTTTATCAGCTGGTTTGATGATTTACAGATTGGCATAGCAAAAAACTGATTTCACCGTACCGGGTATTGATTCGCTGATTCGAGTCGATGCCCGGCCGCGCAGCCTCAAGCGGGCTGGCGGTTCATCAAGGCTTTCAGTCCGGCGATGTTGAGGATGCGGACATGTTTTTGCTGAACCGCGATGTGCCCGGCTTCTTGAAGGCGTGAAAAAGCGCGCGACACTGTCTCAAGTTTGAGTCCCAGGTAGCTGCCAATTTCTTCCCGTGTCATACGCATGTAAAAGTCAGCGTGTGAATAGCCGCGTGCAGTGAAGCGCTGTGATAGATTGAGCAGGAAGGCTGCCAGGCGTTCTTCGGCGCGCATCGTCCCGAGTAACATCATGACGCCGTGGTCGCGGACAATTTCACGACTCATGACTTTGTGGAAATGATTCTGCAAGGTGCGAATTTCGCGCGAAAGCGTTTCCAGTCGCGAGAAAGGGATGATGCAAACTTCACTGTTTTCAAGGGCAACAGAGTTGCAGGTGTGAAGTTCGGTGCTGATTCCGTCCAGGCCGAGCAGTTCGCCACCCATCTGAAAACCGGTCACCTGATCGCGGCCGTCTTCAAGAAGCACGTCGGTTTTGAAGAAACCGCTGCGGATCGCGTAAATTGATTCAAAGGCAGACCCGGCGCGATAGAGGTATTCCCCCTGTTTGATCTTGCGTCGCGTTGTGACCATTTCGTCCACACGCTCGAGTTCGTCGTTGCTGAGGCCAAAAGGCAGGCAAAGCTCGCGCAGATTGCAGTTGCCGCAAGCCCGCTTGACCGAGTTCATGGAAATTGGATGGGTGGCAATTTGAGTTGAGATCATCAATTTTGTCTGGTTTGATCCAGGTCAACCTGTAATGACAGGGGTTTGCACATAATGGTCAGCATCCTTGGTGTGATTGACGAAGATCGGGTTATTCCATTTCCGCAACTCGATTACTTGCCATTGATCACCGTTCCTGATGCCCATGATTTTCAGTGAGTTCAATGAATTACGCTAAAGATAACTTGATTTTCGATCCGGCGATTATTCGTCGCTTCGATGTTAACGGCCCACGCTATACGTCTTACCCGACTGCTGACCGTTTTGTTGAGGCTTTTGATTCGGATGCAGCAAAATTGTGGCTTGGGAAGCGAAATATTGGCGGATTCACCAATCCGCTTTCATTGTACTTCCACATCCCTTTTTGCAGCACCATTTGCTACTACTGCGCCTGTAACAAAATCATTACCAAGGATCACGGACGCAGCGCCAAATATCTCAAATATCTGGCGCGCGAGATGGAGTTGCAAAGCGCCAGCCTGGAAGGCAAAGACGGCGAGCACGAAGTCATCCAGTTGCACTGGGGTGGCGGTACGCCGACCTTCCTGTCGCATGAGGAAATGCGCCAGTTGATGGCCGAGACACGCAGACACTTCAAATTGCTTGAGGGGGGCGAGTACTCGATCGAGGTTGATCCGCGCAAGGTTGACGACGAAACGGTGGCCTTGCTCGGTGAACTGGGTTTCAACCGGATGAGCGTCGGCGTTCAGGATTTCGACGAACGCGTTCAGGTGGCGATCAATCGCGTACAAACCGAGAAAGAGACTTTTGATGTCATCAAGGCCGCGCGCGCCAACGGCTTCAAGTCGGTTTCCGTCGATCTGATCTACGGCTTGCCGCATCAGTCGGTGCTGGCTTTCAATCGCACGCTGGAACGGGTTCTGGCGATGGATCCCGACCGTCTTTCGATCTACAACTACGCGCACTTGCCGAGCCTGTTCAAGCCACAGCGGCGAATCGCCGAGAATGATCTGCCGTCCGCCGACAGCAAACTGCAAATCCTCGCGCTGGCGATCAGGAAATTGACGGAGGCTGGTTACGTCTTTATCGGCATGGATCACTTTGCCAAGCCCGACGACGAAATGGCGATTGCCCAGCGGCAGGGGCGCCTGCATCGCAATTTTCAGGGGTATTCGACCTATGCCGATTGCGACATGCTGTCGTTCGGTATTTCGTCGATCAGCAAAGTCGGGCCGACTTACAACCAGAACGTCAAGACGCTGGATGAGTATTACGACCGCCTTGATGCGCAGCTATTGCCGGTTTTCAGGGGTATCGAACTCAATGCCGATGATGTTTTGCGACGTTCGATCATCCAGGCACTAATGTGTCATTTTGAGCTGTCGATCGAGAGTATCGAGACGGCTCATTTGATCAACTTCAAATCGTATTTTTCGGCCGAGCTGGCCGACATGAAAGAAATGCAAGCAGCCGGCCTGCTCAAGGTCGACGATGAATGGATCACTGTCTTGCCGCCGGGACGGATGCTGGTGCGTGTCATTTCCATGGTCTTCGACCGTTATTTGCGGGCGGCGCGCGAGCGCACGCGCTACTCCAAAGTCATCTGAGCTGCGGATCAGACGGGCGTGCGGGTTAAACTGCGCGTTTGCCGGTTGATTGCCCATGGTTTCCGACTCCGCTTTTCTCGCCCTTTTCCTTGTTGGTCTGCTTGGCGGAACGCATTGTGTCGGGATGTGCGGCGGCATCGTCGGCGCCCTCTCGATGGGCGCGCCGGCGCGTTGGTCGATGCACCTTGCCTACAATTCGGGGCGCATCATCTCCTATGCCGTCGCCGGTGCGCTGGCCGGCCTGCTCGGTGCCGCCAGCCTGGCTCTCGAAGGCCAGGCGCCGGTACGCCTGTTGCTCTATCTGCTGGCTAACCTGATGCTGGTGGCGCTCGGCCTCTACCTGCTCGGTGTCACACGGGCTCTGGCATTCAGCGAGCGCGCGGGACAAAAGCTCTGGCGCCACGTGCAACCGCTGACCCGACGTTTTTTGCCGGCACGTACCCTGGCGCAAGCCTTTCCGCTCGGGCTCTTGTGGGGCTGGTTGCCTTGCGGACTGGTTTACGGTGCACTGGCGACCGCCCTGACGGCCGGCTCGGCTGAGCGTGGCGCCTTGATGATGCTGAGTTTTGGCCTCGGTACCTTGCCTAATTTATTGCTTGCCGGCATTCTCCTGGCGAGAATGAATGAATTTGTCCGCTTGCCTGCGGTGCGCATTTTTTCCGGCTTGCTGGTTCTCGGGTTCGGGCTTGTCGGGCTGCTCGGTGTCGTGCGTTTGATGGGCTGGGTCTAGGAGGAATACCAATGAGCATGAAAATTCTATTGGCAGTTGATGGTTCGGAATGTTCGCTGCGTGCCGCGGATAGTCTCCTCGCTTACCTTGCCTGGTTGCGCGACGTTCCCGCGCTTCACCTCCTGCATGTTCAGCCGCCGGTGCCTATCGGTCGGGTGCAGGCGCACATCGGCAAAGAGACCTTGCACGACTATTACCGCGAGGAAAGCCAGGTGCAATTGACGCCGGTGCAGGCGCGGCTCGACGCGGCCGGCTGTGGTTACACCACGCATATTCATGTCGGCCAGCCGGCCGAAGTGATCGCCAGGCTGGCGAGCGATTTGCAAAGTGACCTGATCGTCATCGGCGCCCACGGGCGCGGCGCCCTGGTGAGCATGGTGATGGGCTCGGTGGCGACGCGCGTACTTCATTTGGCGACGTGTCCGGTGCTGTTGGTCAAGTGAGCGAGGTTGCGGCGGGTCGCGTTGTTGAGTTTGCGATAGGCGGCATGACCTGCGCCGCCTGTTCGGCGCGTTTGGAAAAAGTGCTTAATCGCCATCCGGGTATGCAGGCAAATGTCAATCTGGCGGCAGAACGGGCGCGGGTACGTCTTTCAGGTAGTGCTGACGAAGCGATGGTGATTGCCGCCGTCGCCAAAGCCGGCTTTGGCGCAACGCGGGTTGATGGCCAGACGCGAACCCGTGAAAAGGCCGAAAAATTGCGCGTTTACCGCCGCGACTTGAGGCGCTTCTGGATTGCTGCGGCGCTGACCTTGCCTTTGCTTGGGCAGATGCTGTTCATGTTCGGCGAGGCGGGCGCTCACCGTGAGCTGCCACGCTGGTTGCAGCTGCTTCTGGCGACGCCGGTGCAGTTCTGGATCGGCTGGCGTTTTTACGATGGTGGCTGGAAATCCTTGCGCGGCGGCGGCGCCAACATGGACCTGCTGGTCGCTCTGGGAACCAGCATGGCCTGGGGGTTTTCCGCCGTCGTGACGGTTTTTGGCCTCGATCAGCACGTCTATTTTGAGGGCGCGGCAGCTGTCATCACCCTGGTTCTCATGGGCAAATTGCTGGAAGCCGGCGCCCGCGCCAAAACCTCGGAAGCGATTGAGGCGCTGATCCGTTTGCAGCCAAAAACCGCTCGTGTCGAGCGCGACGGGCAGTGGCTGGAGGTGCCGGTTGATGTCTTGATGCCGGGCGATGTTTTCATGGTTCGCGCCGGCGAGAGCGTGCCGGTTGATGGCGAGGTGTTCGATGGCGACTCGTCGGTTAATGAGGCGATGTTGACCGGCGAGAGTATGCCGGTCGGCAAACGTGCCGGCGACAAGGTTTTTGCGGCAACCCGCAACGGCCACGGCGCCCTGCGTTGCCGGGCGACGGGGGTTGGCGAGCAAACCCTGCTGGCCGGGATTATTCGCCTGGTTGGCGCGGCACAGGGCTCGAAGGCGCCGGTGCAGCGTCTGGCTGATCGCATTTCTGCCGTCTTCGTGCCGGTTGTTTGCGCCATTGCCTTGCTGACTTTTGCCGGCTGGTGGTTTTATTCCGGACAACTGGCGGAAGCCGTAATCAATGCGGTGGCGGTGCTGGTCATCGCCTGCCCCTGTGCACTCGGTTTGGCGACACCCACGGCCATCATGGTCGGTACCGGGCAGGGCGCCCGCGCCGGTATTCTGGTGCGTAATGCCGAAGCGCTTGAGCGAGCCGAGCGAATCCGCGTCGTCGCTGTTGACAAGACGGGGACGTTGACGGAAGGGCAGCCGCAGGTCACCGACCTGATGGCGCCGGGAATCGCCGAGGAGGCCGCACTGAGCCTCGCCGCGGCGCTTGAGCAGGGCTCGGAACACCCGCTGGGGCGGGCAATTCTGGCGGCGGCTGCGGCGCGTGAGGGGCTTTCGCGGGCGGCGCTCCATGATCAAAAAGTCATTGATTTTGTCGCGCTTGCCGGACGTGGCGTGTCCGGCGAAATAGCTGGGCGCAAGTTGCGTCTGGGCGCGGCCGATTGGCTGGGGGCGGCCGCCGATGAGCGGATTCTGGCCTTGCAGGCAGCCGGAAAGACGGTGGTGGTGCTGAGCGACGAGGAGCAACTTTTGGCGATTATCGGTATTGCCGACGCGCTGCGCCCGACTTCGCAGCAGGCTGTTCAGCGTTTGCGGGCGCGTGGAATCCGCGTCGTCATGCTGACCGGTGACAACGCGGCTACGGCGGCAGCGATTGCCGCCGAGGCCGGGATTGACGAATTTCGTGCCGGCGTTCTCCCCGGCGACAAGGCGCTGGCCGTCGCCGAATTGCGCACAGCCGACGGTCTGGTGGCGATGGTTGGCGATGGCATCAACGATGCGCCGGCGCTCGCCGCTGCGGATGTCAGTTTTGCGCTCGGTGCCGGTTCCGATGCGGCGATCGAGGCGGCTGATCTGACGCTGATCGGCAGTGATTTGAATGGCGTTGTCGATGCGATTGATCTGTCGCATGTCACCCTGAACAAAATTCGCCAGAATCTGTTTTTTGCCTTTATCTACAATGTGGCGGGAATTCCGCTGGCGGCTTTCGGTATGCTCAACCCGGTTTTTGCCGGGGCGGCGATGGCCATGAGTTCGCTGTCGGTGGTCTCAAACTCGTTATTGTTGAAGCGCTGGCGTCCGTTCATGCAGAGGGAGTAGGTGATGGAAAATACGCTGATCAAGGTCGCTGGCATGAGTTGCCAGGGGTGTGTTAACAATATTGTCGGCGTCTTGAGCGCCCTCGACGGCGTTGCCAGTGCCGAGGTGTCGCTGGATAGCGGCGAGGCGCACGTTGTTTTTGACCCGCAACGGATAGCGCGCAGCGCATTGCTGGGAGCGATTGAAGCGGCCGGATTTGACGCTGAATAATTTGGAGAAGAAGCCCGTGGGCGATGAAAAAATCAGATTGACGCAGCTCTCGCATGGCGGCGGCTGCGGTTGCAAGATTGCACCCGACATCCTGCAAAAAATATTGGCTGGCGCGGCCGGCGACCTCGTTCCGCCGCAGTTGCTGGTCGGCACCGAGAGTAGCGACGATGCGGCGGTTTATGAAATCAACCCGCAGCAGGCGATTGTCGCGACGACCGATTTTTTCATGCCGATTGTCGATGACCCCTTTGATTTCGGTCGCATTGCGGCGACCAATGCCATTTCCGACGTTTATGCGATGGGCGGCACGCCGCTTTTTGCCCTCGCCCTGGTGGGAATGCCGGTGAGCGTCTTGCCGGTGGATACGATTGCCCAAATTCTCGCTGGCGGGGAGTCGGTATGCCGGGCGGCCGGGATTCCGATTGCCGGCGGCCATACCATTGATTCGGTAGAGCCGATTTACGGTCTGGTGGCGATTGGTCTCGTCAATCCCCGGCATGTGCGGCGCAATTCATCAGCCAGGGCGGGCGACAAGCTGATACTCGGCAAGCCGCTGGGGGTCGGCGTTTATAGCGCGGCGCTGAAAAAGGACAAGCTGCACGAGTCGGATTACGCGGCGATGATCGCCAGCACGACCCGCTTGAATACGCCGGGCCCGCTACTCGGATGCCTCGACGGCGTCCATGCGCTCACCGATGTCACCGGGTTTGGTCTGCTCGGTCACTTGATGGAAGTTTGCCAGGGCAGCGGCTTGCGGGCGCGGGTTGATTTTTCCCATTTGCCGATGTTGCCGCGAGCCCGCGAACTTGCCGAGGCGGGCTATGTGACCGGCGCTTCCGGGCGCAACTGGAGAAGCCTGAAGGAGCATGTCAGGCTGGCGGCCGGGCTTGCCGATGTTGAACAGGCGTTGCTCACCGATCCACAAACTTCCGGTGGTTTATTGGTCTCCTGCTCACCCGAGAGCGTGACCGAGGTGCTCTCCATTTTTCTTCAACAGGGATTCAGCCAGGTTTCGGTCATTGGCGAACTGAGCGCCGGTGAGGCCGGCGTCGACGTTATTTGAGGATTTCATGCGAGCGGGTAAAAACTGCTCAAGGGGCGGCCACCGCCCTGGTTTTTTCTACCCAGATGTAACGGGCAACGGCGTGCTCAAGCGCGAGTTCAACCTCGTCGGCGAGGATAACGGTCATCGGGCGTTGTTGCAGCACCTTGATCGGTCGGCGCTCGGCGAGACCGTAGGCTGTCAGTTGCTCGCGTTGCAGCGGATCAATTTCGTCGCCAAAAGCGACCAGGCGAACGATTGATCCGGGAGGAATGAAAGCAAGCGGCAGGCGTGCTTCGGGTTTGCTTGGCATCAAAGGCTTACCACAGGGCGTGCAGCACCATGTTGAACAGGCCGCCGATCAAGAAGGCGAAAGGAACAATCACGGCGACCATGGAGAGCGCAACTTTCGCTCCCTGTTCCTTGACCATCATCATCAGGCTGGCAAAACAGGGAACGAACAGGGTGATGGTGATCATGCCGACCACCGCCTGAATCGGATCGAGCGTGTGCGCCATGGCAAAGAGGCCGGTAGCGCCAAAATCGCGGCGCAGGAACCCCATGACGAAGGCGGCTGACGCTTCTTTCGGCAAGCCGAGCCAGCCGGAAACCAGCGGCTCACCGGTTTCGATGATCCACGGCAGGGAGCCGGACTGATCGAGGGCGAACATGATGAAGGTGCCGAGCAGGAAAAGCGGGATCACTTCGATCAAATACCATTGCAGCCGCCCTGCCGTTTTTTTCAGCACGTTGCCGAGCACCGGCAGGCGCATCGGCGGCAATTCGGTAACCAGCGGAATGCGCCGGCCGGGAATCAGTTTGGCGGCGAGGAAGCCGGCCAGCATGAGGATGCCGAGCATCGCCAAGGCCCAGATGAGGACGGCAGTAAAGGAAACGCCGCCGAGCATACCGAGTACGACGCCCAGTTGAGCCGAGCAGGGAATCGCCAGTGCCAGGAGGAAGATAGTGATCATTCGCTCGCGCGGACTATGCAGGATGCGGGTGGTGAGGGTGGCCATCGTCACGCAGCCGAGACCGAGCACCATCGGCAGAACAGCGCGGCCATTGAGACCGATCTGGGCAAACAGGCGGTTGGCAATGACGGTCAGGCGCGGCAGGTAGCCGGAGTCCTCAAGAATGCCGAAGGCAAGAAAGAAGGTGCTGACGATGGGCAGGATCAGTGCCAGCGCGTAGGTCATGCCCATTGTCCATAAACCATAGGGGCCGACCAGCATTTCCTGCAGCCAGGGGATAGGGATCATTGCGTTCACAACATCAGTGACGGCCGGGTTGAGGATGCCCTCAAAGAGGTTTTTTTCCAGTAGTCCGACCAGTGTCGTGGCGCCAAAGACGCCGACAAACTGATAAACGAGATACAACATGCCGAGCAAAATCGGCATTCCCCACAGTGGATCAACCACATATTGACCGACCCGCTGCGAGAGCAGTGGACTGCTGCGGGCGGCGCGGCGGATCGTGCTGCTTGCCAAAACATCTGCTGCCTCGGTACGTTCGCGGGCGAGGAGGGCACCGAGCTTGTGATTGCCACGCGCTTCCGCCGCTTCGCGCAGCGCCTTCAGTTCGGCGAATTGTTCGCCGGCTTGCGTGGACAGCCAACCGGTAACTTCGCTATCGCCACCCAGAAACAGGATCGCCAGACCGCGCGCTGCCAATTGCGGGTGCGGAGCAAGGCGGCTGATGGCAGCGGCGGTATGGGTGATGGCTTGTTCGCATTCGGCGTCGTAGCGCAGCAGCACTTGCGGCGCTTGTGGGCGGTTCAGTTGGCCGGTCAATTCGCTGATCCCCTCGCCGCCGGTGGCAACCGTCGCAACTACCGGGATGCCGAGTTCCTTGGAGAGTGCGGGAATGTCGACAATGACGCCGCGTGCGGCGGCTTCGTCGTGCATGTTGAGCGCCAATACCATCGGCACCCCGAGTTCGGCGAGCAGTGCGGTCAAGGTTAACGTGCGGCGCAAATTTTTGGCGTCGCCCACCTGCACCAGGCAGCGCGTGCTTTCGCCGAGCAGGGCGCGCATGGTGGCGCGTTCGTCGTCGCTGCGCGAGGGCAGAGAGAGAACGCCGGGGGTATCGAGCAAAATTACCTCGGGATCGAAGCGGGCGCTGGCGCGGGTGACTTCGACGGTGGTTCCCGGATAGTTGGAAACATTGACATAAGACCCCGTAAGCCGGTGAAAAAGAACCGACTTGCCGACGTTGGGATGACCAACGAGAAGAATGGCGTTCGGGGTGGTCGTCAAGGTGAGTTTCTCGCTAGGGATGGAGCCTGCTGTTTCAGTGCACAAGAGCCACGAAATCTCGTGGCTCCTGGTCTGGTGTGGCGCGCTCGATCAGTGGGTGGCCGGCTTTTTCTTGAACTTGCGTTCGCCGTCAAACTTGCGCTCACCCCCATCGTCCGGACGACCTTCATCCGGACGCATGTTGATCGGCACGCCGCGCACGCGGGTACGCTTCAAGGCATTGGCTGCTTCGGCCGGCATACCGGCCGGCAGTTCGACGGTGCTCGATTCGTCGTAAAGGCCGATGCGGCCGATGAAACGGCTTTCGATACCGGCTTCGTTGGCAATCGCACCGACGATGTCCTTGACCTGAACGCCATGATCGCGGCCGACATCAATGCGATAACGGATCATCTCGCTTGATGCAGTCACGGCGCGGCGCGGCTTGTCTTCGAACCGTGGGCGACTGTCACCGCCGCCTTCAAAACGTGGCTTGCCGGCGCGATCATCGAAACGCGGGCGATTGTCGCCGCGCTCTTCAGTGCGCGGCTTGCGCTCACGCTCGCCGAAACCGCCCGGACGCCGGCCGTCACCGGCGGGCATCGGGCGCGGCGGGGCGGGGTCTTCGCCGGGTATCTGCAAGGGCTTGCCTTTTTGCAACATCATCGCCAGGGCGGCCGCTACTTCCTCGGCGCTGACGTTCTGCTCCTCGGCAATTTGCGAGACGATGTTGGAGAAGAAGTCGAGCCCTTCAGCGTTCAAGACTTCCGCGACGCTGGCTTTGAAGTCGGTGACCCGCTTGTTGGTCACATCGGCGCGGCTCGGCAAGGTCAGCGGCGCAATCGGCGAACGGGTGGCGCGTTCGATGCTGCGCAACATGCTGACCTCGCGCGGGGCAACGAACAAAATGGCGTTGCCGGTGCGTCCGGCACGGCCGGTGCGGCCAATGCGGTGCACGTAGGCTTCGGTATCGTAAGGGATGTCGTAATTGACGACATGGCTGACACGCGGGACGTCGATGCCGCGGGCGGCAACATCCGTGGCCACGACAATGTCGAGTGCGCCGGATTTCAACTGCTCGATGACCCGCTCGCGCATTTGCTGGTTGAGGTCGCCATTGAGTGCGGCGGCGGCATAACCCCGGGCAGAAAGTTTGTCGGCCAGTTCAACCGTGGCATTTTTGGTGCGCACGAAGATGATCGCCGCGTCGAAATTGTCCTCGACTTCGAGAATGCGGGTCAGCGCGTCCAGCTTGTGCATCCCGGAAACCTGCCAATAAACCTGACGGATCGCGGCAACCGTGGTGGTCGCTGACTTGATCTTGATCTCGCGCGGCTCGACCAGATATTTTTGCGCGACACGGCGAATCTGCTCCGGCATGGTGGCCGAGAACAGGGCGGTTTGGTGTTGAGCCGGCGTCCGCTCAAGAATCCATTCGACATCGTCGATGAAACCCATGCGCAACATTTCATCAGCTTCGTCGAGCACCATGGTTTTCAGGTGATCGAGATTGAGCGTTTTACGTTCGATGTGATCCATCACCCGCCCCGGCGTGCCGACCACGATATGGGCGCCGCGTGCCAGTTGCTTGAGCTGGATGGTGTAGCTTTGGCCGCCGTAGATCGGCAGCACGTGAAAACCCGGCAGGTTCTTGGCGTAGCTTTGCAGCGCCTCGGCGACCTGAATCGCCAGTTCGCGCGTCGGCGTCAGGACGAGCGCTTGCGGCCGGGTCACCTTGACGTCGATCTGTTCCATCAGGGGCAAGGCAAAGGCTGCCGTTTTGCCGGTTCCGGTTTGCGCCTGACCGATCAGGTCACGACCTTGCAGCAGGATGGGGATGCACTCGGCTTGAATCGGCGACGGAGTTTCGTAGCCGATATCAGTGAGTGTTTTGAGAAGTGAAGCGCTTAAGCCGAGATCGGCAAAGCTCTGAGCGGTGGTGGCCTCAGTGGATGACATGCTGTTCCTTTCATCGTCGCCGCTATTGGACTTTGTCATGGCCGGCGACGGATTGGCCCGAAGGTCGGGCGACCTGAGTTCCCCGATGCAGCCATGCCGGGGGCGAATCAATGTGGTGAACCTGCAAACAAGAACGACGGGGGCTGCTTCGAAAGACCTGCGGGCGCTTTATCAACGCATTGATATTATTAGTTTACTCGATTTGCCGGCGGCTGGATACCGGCGGACAGCGCATTGCTCGGTAGTCGCTGCATTGGACGCAGTGTTTGGCAGGGTTGGTGTATCGCGAACGAATGATTGATCGCGATCTGTACCCTATTTTCTTGGTCTGCCAAGTCGCAGGCTGGCTAGTTCTTCGGCGGTAAAGCCGGCGGCGAGGCGGGCGCTTTCATTCATCGGTGTACTCGGCCAGGGGGCTTTGAAGTCGATAAGTAGTTGGCGGAAAGTGTTTTCGGGATGCTGGCCGCGCTCGCTGCACAGGCGGCGAAACCAGGCGTCGCCGAGTCCGACGTGGGCGACTTCATCACGCAAAATGAGATCGAGGAGGCGCGCCGATTCGTGGTCGCCCGCTTCTTCCAGTTTGCGCTGAATGGGGGGTGTCGCGTCGAGGCCGCGTGCTTCGAGCAGGCGCGGTACCAGCGCCATGCGCGCCAGCACGTCGCCAGCGGTTTTTTCGGCCATTTCCCAGAGCCCGGCGTGCGCCGGGAAATCGCCGTAATCATGGCCGAGACTTTGCAGGCGTTGGCGCAGGATATCGAAGTGCCCGGCCTCTTCGGCGGCAACGCCGATCCAGTCGGCGTAATACTGATGCGGCATGTTGGCAAAGCGGGCGGCGTGATCAAGCGCCAGGTTGATCGCCGAAAATTCAATGTGTGCGATGGCGTGCAGCAGGCGGGCGCGACCTTCAGGACTTTGCGGGTTGCGCTGCGGCACTTTGCCGGGGGCGACGAGTTCAGGTTGGGCGGGTCGCCCGCAATACAGCTGCGGCTGCTGCGGGATGTCGACGAGGTATTCTCCGGCTTTCCAGTCGGTGGCGATGGCGACGGTCAACAGCCTTTTTTTCTCAATTTCCGGGGTGGCCAGGGCAGCGCTCAGAGCCGCGAACAATGATTTTTTCATGGTGCCGGATTGGTGTATTTCAGGTGGATTGCGTCGATTTCCGCCAACAGCTCGGCGCTGATTGGGGTGCGCGCTGCCGCCAGGGTTTCCTTGAGTTGCGTCAGCGACGAGGCGCCGATCAGCATGCTGCTGACGAAGCTGCGTGAATGGACGAAGCCGAGCGCCAGTTGGGTCGGCGTCAGGCCGTGTTTTTCTGCCAGTGCGGCATAGGCGGCAACGGCGGGGGCGACGTTGGGCTTGCTGTATCGCTGGCCAAATGCCGGCCATCGGGTGAGGCGCCCAGGGGCGTCGGGCTGTTTGAGGTATTTGCCGGTGAGGTGACCAAAGGCCAGTGTCGAGTAGGCAAGCAGGCCGATTTCTTCACGGTAACAGACTTCGGCGAGGCCGCCTTCAAAGCCGCGGTTGAGCAGGTTGTAGGCATTTTGCGTTGAGACGATGCGCGGCAACCCGTGTTCTTCGGCGAGCCGGGTAAATTGCATGATGCCCCACGGGTGCTCGTTGGAGACGGCGATCTGGCGAATTTTGCCTTCTCGCACCAGTTCGGCGAGAGCTTCGAGTTGCGCACGGATCGATGTGACCTGCCGTTCGTTTTCGGGGTTGAATTGCCATTGCCCGAACATCGGTTGATTACGCTCCGGCCAGTGAATCTGGTAAAGGTCGATGGTGTCGGTTTGCAAACGCCGGAGCGAGCCGTCAACGGCGGCGCGGATATTGGCCCGGTCAAGCGCCGCCGGGCCATTGCGAATCCAGTCGAGATTGCGCGCCGGGCCAGCGACTTTGGTGGCGATGATGATCTGGTCGCGCGGTTGGCGCGCCAGCCACTGACCGATGATCGTCTCGCTGGCGCCAAAGGTCTCCGGGCGCGGCGGGACGGCGTACATTTCGGCGGTGTCGATGAAGTTGATGCCCTCGGCAAGTGCGTAATCGAGTTGGGCATGGGCGTCGGCCACCGTCGTCTGTTCGCCGAAAGTCATTGTCCCGAGGCAGAGGTCGGGAACGTTCAAGTGGCTTTTGCCAAGGGGGCGGGATGACATCAGACGCTCCAAAAAATCGGTGTTGATTCAGGGGTGAGCGCACAGTACGCCATAAATCAGCACGTGGCGCTGCAGGCGCTGATCAAAATTGGCTGGAACAATCGCCAGATCATGTTCTTGTGCAGTGCCTGAGTGGCCGATCAGCCACTCACTGGCGGCGGCATGGGCGGCGTCGAAGGTGGCGAAAAGCGCCTGGAGCTGATGTGCGCGAACCGATAAGAAGCCGCCACCGCTGCGATCGAGCAGGGTGTCGGTACCGAGGCGCTGAACGGCATACCCGCTGGCCTTGCGCGGTAGGGGCAGTGTATTGAGGTCGAAACGGTCGCCGAAGGCATCGTCAGGAAACAGGAGTTTGCTCATTCCCGCATTTTAGCGTCGCGCGATGAAGGCGGGCAGGCAGGGGGTAGAATGATGTTTGTCACAGTAAATACACGGAACTGTCATGTTTGACCGGTTGATGCCTAAAGAGGGCAAGTATTTTGAGTTGTTCAATTCCCACGCGGCGCTGATTGTTCAAGGAGGAGCCGCACTCACCGCGCTGATCGACGCATTGATCAATGATCCTGAAAAAGCGGTTGTCCAGGCCGAGCGAATTGACGACATCGAGCGTGCTGCCGATGCCATTACGCACGATACGCTCGCCCAGTTGCACAAGTCGTTTATTACGCCCTTTGATCGCGATGAAATTCATCAGCTGATCAATGGCATGGATGACATCCTCGACATCATTCAGGATGTGGCCGAATCGATGGCGCTTTACGATATTCAACGGGTTCCGGCTGATACGATGGGTTTGGCGACGGTGACGGAAAAGAGTTGCGTACTCGTCGGGAGCGTCGTCAATCTGCTGCACAGCATGGATAACGCGCCGGAAATTCTCAGGCATTGCCACGCGATTGATGATCTCGAATCGGAAGCCGATCGCATGTTGCGTGCCGCTATGTCCAAGGTCTTCCGCGAGGAAGCGGATGTGCGTCAGGTGGTCAAGCTCAAGGAAATGTACGAACTGCTGGAGTCGGTGACCGACCGTTGCAAGGATGTGGCCGGGACGATCGAAGCCATCGTTCTCGAAAACTCCTGAAGCAGATTCAGCCATGGAAAACCTCACCATGAGCCTCGGGGTGATCATTACCCTGGTTGCCGTCGCCCTGCTGTTCGATTTCATGAACGGCTTTCATGATGCGGCCAACTCGATTGCCACCGTAGTCTCGACGCGGGTACTAAAGCCCTTTCAGGCCGTTGTCTGGGCGGCCAGTTTCAATTTTCTCGCGTATTTCCTGTTTCACCTGACGGTCGCCAAGACGATCGGCAAGGGCACCATCGAGCCGGCGATTGTCGATCACTACATCATTTTCGGTGCGCTGGTCGGGGCGATTCTCTGGAACGTCATTACTTGGTATTTCGGCATCCCCTCGTCGTCGTCGCACGCGCTGATCGGCGGGCTGGTGGGCGCGGCGCTGGCCAAGGTGGGTTTCAGCGGACTGATCATGAGCGGGGTGCTGAAAATCATAGCCTTCATCTTTATCGCCCCTTTTCTCGGTTTTGTCATCGGCGGAACGCTGATGGTGATCGTCTCGTGGCTTTGCCGAAACATGCCCCAGCGCAAGGTTGACAAGTATTTTCGCCGGCTGCAGCTACTTTCTGCGGCGGCTTACAGTCTTGGGCATGGCGGTAATGATGCACAAAAAACGGTCGGAATCATCTGGATGTTGCTGATCGCCGCCGGGATTTCGCAGGCCGCCGACAACGCGCCGCCGAGTTGGGTGGTGTTGTCCTGCTATACGGCGATGGGTATTGGCACCATGTTTGGCGGCTGGCGTATTGTCAAAACCATGGGTAACCGGATTACCAAACTGAATCAGGCGCGTGGCTTCAGCGCCAACAGCGGCGGCGCGATCACCTTGTTCATGGCGACGGCACTGGGTATTCCGGTATCTACGACGCACACCATTACCGGAGCGATTGCCGGGGTCGGTTCAACCCGGGGAGCCCGGCGCGTGCGCTGGGGTGTGGCCGGTGGCATTGTCTGGGCATGGGTATTGACGATTCCCTGCAGTGCTGCGATGGCGGCGCTGGCTTGGTATATCGGCCGGCAAATACTTTGACTTGATGCTCAAGCCGGAATGTCGGGTACCAGCATTTCTTCAATCAGCATGATGCGATCTTTGAGCGCCAGCTTGCGTTTTTTCAGCCGGCGTACCAGGAGATCGTCGGGGGGCGGCGATTCGGTCAAGTGGGCGATGACCTGATCGATATCCCGATGCTCGGCCAGCAACTCGTTGAGCTGTTCCCGTAGATTCGAAATTTCGCTGTCGTCGAGGGGTGTGATGGCCATATTGGCTCCGAAGGAAAGGCTTGGTTTTGTTAGAATAGCTCGAACGAGGAACAAGAGGAGAGACGAATGCAACATCAAGTGATCGTGTCCTTCGGCAGGGATCAGGAATTTGACATCAAGCTGGGCAATGTTGAAGTCGGTGGCAGTGCTGCCGAAGAAGCGCGCCGCTGGTTTGGCCGCGAGTACGAAGCCCTGGAGTGCGACGTCGCAACGCCCACCGGAAAAATTCTTGCAGTGGATCGTATCCTGAGCGTCGCCAAATACGCTGGCGTAGCGCGTTTTCGTGATGATTACGAATGGATGCAGCATTTTGCCCGCTCGACCGTGGCTATTCTGGGTCGCGAGCTGATCAACGTCGATGTCGCGAATTACAGTATCGGTTATTGATGAACAAGGCCTTTGTTCGGGAGAGCGACGGCGATGATGATGACGAGGCGCTCTCACCGTCGTTGCAACTTCCCGCTGGCACGCGCAATTACATCACCCCGGCGGGCTACGCCCGGCTGAAGGACGAGCGGGAAGCGCTGGTCAAACGCGAACGCCCGCGCCTCGTTGACGTAGTTTCTTGGGCCGCCTCGAATGGTGATCGTTCGGAAAACGGTGACTACATCTACGGCAAGCGTCGCTTGCGCGAGATTGATCGCCGCATTCGTTTCTTGAGCAAGCGTATCGATTTTGCCGAGGTTGTTGACCCCTTGCGTCAGGGCGACAACGATCAGGTTTTTTTCGGCGCCTGCGTCACTGTCGTTGATAGCGATGGCGGCGAAAACACCTACACCATCGTTGGTGTCGATGAAGTGGATGTGGGGCGCGGACGGATTAGCTGGATCTCGCCGCTGGCGCGCGCACTGATCAAGGCGCGAACAGGGGATTGTGTGCGCTTCCAGAGTCCGCTCGGCATCCGTGAAATTGAAATTATTGACGTGATTTACCGAACTATTGATTAAGCGTTGCGGTCTTGCTCATAATGTAAAGCAATCAAATGTACCCCCTGAAAAGAGATGTTGATGTCCGCTGAGCTCAAATTAATCAAGGCAATTCGCAGTGGCCGTCTGGCTGAAGTCAGGGCATTGCTTGATGAGGGCATGGTTTCCGAGCTCGATGTCGACTCCAGCGAGCCCGGGCTGGCGATGGGGATTGCCTGCTATGCGGGTTTTGTCGATATTGTTCGCGAACTGGCCGAGCGTGGTGCGCGGGTTAATTTGCCGGATAACAGCAATCCCAACTCACCGCTCAACATGGCCTTGCGCGCTGGCAAGCCCGAGGTGGTTCGGACGCTGATCGAGCTGGGTGCTGAGTTGCCGGACGGTATGAAAACCGGACTGTCCGAGCATGATCTTCTGCTTGCGCAGTTAAAGGCCCAGCGCGCCGGCAAGGCCACAAAAAAGACGCTGGAATCTCTCGGCGTCCAGAGTGAATTTGAAGAAATTCAGGTTTCAAGCTGTTTTGGAACCGATACCCAGGTGCTCGACGCCGAATTGATGCAGTTGATGCGCGATTCCCGCTGATTGATCGGGCGCACCCTTGAATTCCTGAACGCAGACCCCATCTCCCGTCTCACCTATTTGGTTTGATTGGGAGTTAATGTATGTCCGAGTCTGCAACCGCGAACGCAAGTCGCGAAACCCTGGGTTTCCAGGCTGAAGTAAAACAACTGCTGCAACTGATGATTCATTCCTTGTACAGCAACAAGGAAATCTTTCTTCGCGAGCTGGTTTCGAATGCCTCCGATGCATGCGACAAGCTGCGTTTTGAAGCACTGAACAACACCGCGCTGTATGGTGATGATGGCGATCTGAGAATCCGTGTTGCCTTCAACAAGGAAGCGCGCACCATCACCATCTCGGATAACGGTATCGGCCTTAGCCGTGACGAGGCGGTTGAGCATCTGGGCACCATTGCCAAATCCGGCACCCGCGAGTTTTTCTCGGCATTGACGGGCGATCAGGCCAAGGATGCGCATTTGATCGGCCAGTTCGGCGTTGGCTTCTACTCCTCGTTCATCATTGCCGACAGGGTCACGGTTGTTTCCCGGCGCGCTGGTCTCGAAGCGAATCAGGCGGTTTGCTGGGAGTCGGGCGGCGAAGGGGATTACACCGTCGAAATCGTTGAAAAGGCGACGCGCGGTACCGATGTCACCCTGCATCTGCGCGAAGGCGAGGATGAATTTCTCAGCGGCTGGAAACTGAAATCGATCATCCGCAAGTACTCTGACCACATCACCCTGCCGATTCTCATGAAAAAGGAAGAGTGGAATCAGGACAAGGGCGAGCAGGTGGTTAGCGATGAGGACGAGACGGTCAACCAGGCCAATGCGCTCTGGGTACGCGCCAAGTCCGAGATCACCGATGAGCAGTACAAGGAATTCTACAAGCACGTCGCCCACGATTTTGAAGACCCGTTGGCGTGGACGCATGCGCGTGTTGAAGGCAAGCAGGAGTACACGCAACTGCTCTACATTCCGGCGCGGGCGCCGTTTGATTTATGGGATCGCAACGCCCGTCACGGCATCAAACTTTATGTTCGCCGCGTTTTTATCATGGATGACGCCGAACAACTGATGCCGCTCTACATGCGTTTCGTGCGCGGCGTGGTTGATTCTTCCGATCTGCCGCTCAACGTCTCGCGGGAAATCCTGCAACAAAGCAAGGACATCGACGGTATTCGCAGCGGTTGCACGCGCAAGGTGCTGAGTATGCTCGAAGACCTCGCCGCCAATGACCCGGAGAAATACACCAAGTTCTGGGAGGCGTTCGGCAATGTGCTCAAGGAAGGCGTCGGCGAAGACTTCGCCAACAAGGACAAAATTGCCGGCCTGATCCGTTTTGCCTCAACGCACAACGATACGGCAGAGCAGCGCGTTTCGCTCGCTGATTACATCGCCCGCATGAAAGAAGGTCAGGAAAAGATTTATTTCGTGACGGCGGATACCTTCAATGCGGCCAAAAACAGTCCGCATCTCGAAATCTTCCGCAAAAAGGGGATCGAAGTACTGCTTCTTTCCGATCGTGTTGATGAATGGGTGGTCGGTCATTTGACCGAGTTCGACGACAAGCCGTTGCAATCCGTCGCCAAGGGCGGGCTCGATCTCGGCAAGCTGGAAGATGAGGAAGATAAGAAGGAAGCCGAAAAGGCCGCTGACGAGTACAAGGAACTGATCGACAAGGTCAAGGCTTCCCTCGGTGAGCGGGTGAAAGATGTCCGGGTCACTCACCGCCTCACCGATTCGCCCTCCTGTCTGGTTGCCGACGAGCATGATCCGTCGGGCAATCTGGCGCGCCTGATGAAGGCCGCCGGTCAGCCGATGCCGGCCGCACGGCCGATTCTCGAAATCAACCCCGTGCATCCGGCGGTCTTGCGCCTCAAGTACGAGGAGAGTCGTTTTGACGACTGGGCGGCCTTGCTCTTTGAGCAGGCAACTCTGGCCGAGGGCGGGCAGCTTGACGACCCGGCCGGCTTTGTCAAACGCATCAACGAATTGATGATGGCGCTTTCAGGTAAGTAAGCTGTATCCAAGCAACAATAAAAAACCGCCGAAAGGCGGTTTTTTATTGTCATAAAGGAATGTTTTTTTGCTCGCGATTGGTGCATTCTTTTACTTTTTTGCTCCAGTTTGGAGCGTGTTGGGTCAAGCTTGCCCTATGCGTCGTGGCAATTTCTGGGTCTGAGTCTTGCTTATATGAAAAATAATTAAAAATCGGGAGTGGGAATATGGGCGCTTACAAGGGGATCGAAGTCGAAGACGAACTGCTTAAATTGTTGCCCCACATGCAACAGGTTGACGAGTATCGCGAGTCTTTGCAAACGCTGCAGGCGGTCTGGGATAACCTCAATTTGCTCGGCCACCTCTCGGCGACGACGACTGACATGGGAAGTACACGCATCGCTTTTGCCGGGTTGACCAGCAGCTTGCTCAATAATCTGGCCAATCGGACACTGGCTCGGCGTGTACAGGATATTTCGGCGAAGGCGCAGGTGGTGATCGACATCCTGGTACGTAATCTTTTTGAGCGCACTGCCGACATCGGCTTTCTGGCGACGGATGAGCGTATCCGCCAATTTGCCGCGCACCCCGAGCCCACGCTTTCTGTTGCAGCGACTGCCCTGAGTCAGCGATTCAAGGAATATGTTGCGAAATACTCCGTCTATTTCGATATTGTTCTGGTGGCGCCGCAGGGTGACATTCTCCAGCGCCTGATGCCGGTCGATGGTATCTCGCGCTGCAGCGACCGCTTCATTCAGGAAGCCTTGGTGACATCGGCGCCCTATGTCGAGTCCTATGCGCCCAGCGTACTTTTTGCCGACGCTGCGCCGAAGCTGATCTATTCCTATCGGGTCAATAACGCGAGCGGGCAAGCGCTCGCCGTCCTTTGCCTGTGCTTCGACTTACCCGATGAAATGCAGCGCATATTCAATGGTCTGGAACGTGGCGACGACTGGAGCGTGATTGCCTTGCTCGATCAGGAAAACCGGGTGATTGCCAGTAGCGAGCCTTATCTTGCGTATTTCGCGTCATCGTGACCGGTGATTTCGCCGAAGCGTGACCGTTGTTTCACGAAAGCGTGACCGCGATTTCGCGCTGAACGTGACCGATGCGGAAGATGTTGCATGAATAGTTAAAGGTAGCCTCGCGGCTTTTT
>CAJBDJ010000004.1 GCA_903951825.1 uncultured Pseudomonadota bacterium | reverse complement strand
GGAGTCACCCCAGGAAAACTGCGCGGATGTGAATCGTCTGCTTGATCGGCACATTGGGCACGTCGCCCAACGGATGCAAGAACTCCAGGAACTGGAGAGGCAACTAAAAGACCTGCGTGAGCGGTGTGGCGAGGCGCGGGAGGCTGCCCACTGCGGCATTCTTGACGGCTTGTCTCAAGCGTTTGTACCTGGCGGCAAGACGGCATCCCATGTTCAGGGAACGCATCGGCATGGTGCAAACCGCAGCTTGGCGAAAGGTAATCAAGGCAACCAAGTTTGATGGCATTAGCTTAGCGTACGATTTATTCCGTTTTCTGTGATGTCCCCTTTTATGTCGACAGAATTGTTTGCTGCAATCAAGGCCGCTGACGTGGCCGCATTACAGCGCTTGCTCGCCGCCGGCGCCGATGTCAATGCCCGCGATGCCGAGGGTCTGAGCGGACTGATGCGCGCCGCCAACAGCGGTGAACTGCGCATGGTCGAAGCGCTGCTGGCAGCCGGTGCCGATGTCAATGCGGCCACCGAGGCAGGATGGACGGCGCTCAGCAAGTCGGTCTACAGCATGGAGCTAAAACGCGGATTTGCCGATGTCAGCGCAGCGCTGATCGCCGCCGGCGCCCATATTGAAGCGCCGATAGGTTACGGTGTCCGGCCATTGATGCTCGCCGCCGGCTATGGTGAAACTGCCGTTGTCGAAGTCTTGCTCAAGGCTGGCGCCGACGTCATGGCAAAAAATGAAGGCGGCTACACTGCCCTGATGATGGTCAAGCAGAAATTTTATGTAGACGTGATCAACCTCCTGCATGAAGCCGAGCAGATGGCCGGAATCGGTGAAGGGGGCTGCAGCAGCAAAAATGCACCGGGCGCCAATGTCATCACATTTTTGAAGCGCCCCACCGCGTAAACCGCAGCGCCCCATAATCAGCGAGGAGATGAATGGATTATTTCATTTACCGGATCACCGAAAAGCCCTTCCGGCAGCTGGAAAAAATCGAGCAGCACACGAGCTTTCGCAGCGCCTCGCTGCGCGTCAAAGCCTTGCGCGCCGAATTGCCGAGTGCATCACCGGTGACTGTGCGGATGATTACCGCCGAAAATCAGCTGCAAGCTGAAGACCTGCTCAACCAGTTGCGCGTCGCCGGTCCCGACTTGGGCGACGACTAAACTCATGGCGCACCGCCCAAGGACGTTGGCACGAAACACGGATACACCCTGGCGGCACGGCGTCCAAGGCGGCGACTTGCGGCATCGCCGGCGTTTGCCGGTCGCGGCAAGGCATGGATGAAGCGGCCTTTCGGCAGGTGCGCAACGACCTCGTCGCCCGCCCCTGTCCTTTTGAGCGCGCCATTTTGCGTGCCTGTGCCGGCTGTCGCCTGGCTGAGCGACGCCAGATCGCCGAACGTGAATTAATCAGCTGCGCCACTGTCGCCGGACAGGAACGCTGTCTGACGTGTTACGAGCGCCTCAAGCAAAGCTTTTCTTTCGCCCTCGGAAGGTCGAAAATCACTACGCCGTTACCCCATGCGCAAGCCATGCTGGTTCAGTGCGGCGGCCTGAAAGGGCTGCAGCAAAGGCTGAACGGCGCTGCCGAAGTCGCCGATGTGGATCAATTGCTGACACAGGCACTTGTGCAGTGGGGTAACAGCGAGCACTTTCCCTACTCGCAAGTCGTGCATGCTGCGCTTTCTCTTCATCCCGGCCGGCAACGTTGAAGGTATAACCATGCCGAAGAAATTTCTCCTGCTCCCCCCCTCACTCCTGCCGTTTCTGCTGCTTGTGACCCTCTCCGGCAGCGCGGCGGCGCTCCCCGAGCATTCGCCGGTACCCGGTGGCGTTGCGCTGCTCGACCTAGGGCGGGCAGATCAGCCGCAACCAATGGCGAAATGGGGGGCGCAGCCGCTCGCCGTATTGCCGGAAAAGGGCCGCTGGGTCGCCCTGCTCGGCATTCCGCTCGAAACCCCGGCGGCCGAGCTGGAGGTCACGGTGCAGCACGGTACGCTGTTCAGCAAGAAAACCGTTAGCGTGCAAATCAAGCATTATCCCGAGCAACGCCTGACGATCAAGGACAAGCGCAAGGTTGAACCTGACCCCGACGATCTGGCGCGGATAGCCCGCGAGCGCACGATAACCGAGGCCGTCAAGCGTCGCTTCGGCGACGCGCAGCCCGACACTGATTTTGACTTGCCGGCGGCCGGCCCGCTCTCTTCGCGTTTCGGCCTGCGCCGTATCTTCAACGGCCTGCCGCGCAACCCGCACGCCGGTCTCGACATTGCGGCCGGCACCGGGACGCCGGTCACGGCACCGGCCGCCGGCGTGGTGAGCAATACCGGCGATTATTTTTTCAATGGCAAAACGGTGTTCATCGATCACGGCCAGGGGCTGATCAGTGCCTACATGCATCTGTCGCGTATCGACGTTGCCGACGGTCAGCCCGTCAACAAAGGCCAGATCATTGGTGCCATTGGTGCCACCGGTCGCGCCACCGGGGCGCATTTGCACTGGGCGGTGATCCTCAACAACACGCCGGTTGATCCTCAACTTTTTCTTGCCCGCCGGTGAGCGACATCGTCATTCACCTCCATCGCCAGGCGCCGCCCAAACCCGCCGAAGGTGAGCCATGCAATGGTTGTGGCGTCTGTTGTGCGCTGGCCACCTGCCCGTTGGCGCGGCTCAGGTTTTTGAGAAAAACCGGCCCGTGTCCGGCGCTGCTCTGGGTCGCTGGCGAAGCACGTTATCGTTGCGGTATGCTGCTCGAACCCCGGCGCTTTCTCGGCTTTGTGCCAGCGCGCTGGGTGGCGCGCCGGATCGCCGCCGGTGCCGGCTGCGATTGCAGCGCCGAAGCGGATTACGGCTGTTGATCCGACAGGCAGCGAGGCGATACCAGACAGCAATGAGCGGTGCTTGTTTGGCGGCGACCAGCGAAATGGCCTGAAAACCGCCGTTGCCGGCACCCCTTCAGAGAGTGCGTTCGATAACCACGCCGACGCGCTTGACGCCGGGCATCATGCCCAACTTGGCGATCGAAATACGTACCCAATGAACGGCAAAGGTTTCGAGTAAATAGCTCGCCACATGCTCGGCCAGCGCTTCGAGCAAATTGAAATGGCTGGAAGCCAGGTCGTCGCGCAGGCGTTCGACGACCGCCGCATAATCGACGGTGTCGCGAATATCGTCGCTGGCACCGGCCGAGGCGGTCGAGACACCAATCCGCAGGGAAATTTCAACCGTTTGCGGCATCGCCTTTTCACGCGGATAGATACCTATCCACGTTTCGGCGCGCAGCTCTTCGATGAAAATGATGTCCATAAGGCGGTCGACCGTGACAGCGGTGTAAAATTGGCCGCGATTGTACACCAGCGATTTCAAGGACTCATGCAAAACGCCCTCGCCATCTTCGCCGCTTACCTGCTTGGTTCCGTCTCCTTCGCCATGATTTCGTCAAAAATTTTCGGGCTTGCCGACCCCCGCAGCTACGGCTCCGGCAATCCCGGTGCAACCAACGTCCTGCGCAGCGGCCACAAACTTGCCGCGCTGCTGACCTTGATTGGTGACGCCGCCAAAGGGTGGCTTGCCGTCTTCGTTGCCCAGCATTTGGGAAGCACCGATGTGGTCACCGGCCTCGTCGCCCTAGCCGTTTTTTTCGGCCATCTCTACCCGCTCTTTCTCAAGTTCAAGGGCGGCAAGGGGGTGGCCACAGCGGCCGGCGTCCTGCTCGCGCTCGACCCGCTGCTGGCGCTCGGCGTCGCTGCAACCTGGTTGCTGGTTGCCTACGTTTGGCGTTATTCATCTCTGGCGGCGGTCGCCGCCGCCGCACTGGCGCCGATGTTGTCCGCCTTGCTGCACGGAGCCGGCGCCCAGATCGTGGTCGTCGGCATCATCTCGATGGCCTTGATCGGCAAGCACTGGCTCAACATTCAGCGCCTCGTCGCCGGTCAAGAGAGCAAAATTGGCAGCGGGAAAAAATACTGAAACTGTCGCCTGATCACCCCGAATATTTCCAAATGACGATACGCACAGCCATTCATTGTGTTTCGGCGGCGCTCCTCGGCCTTTTTTCACTCGCCAGTCAGGCCGAAGCAACGCTCTTCCGCCTTGGCGTCGCCCCCCACACCAGCGCCCGCGTCATCATCGAGATGTACCAGCCGTTACGCCTCTATCTTGAGCAAGTCCTCGGCCAGCCGGTCGCTGTCGAAACGGCTCCGGATTTCTCCGAATTCGGCCGGCGTGCCCTCCGCCAGGATTACGACATGGCGGTTACTACCAGCCATCAAGCAAGGATTTATCAGACCGATGGCAACTATCTGCCCCTGATTACCTACAAGTCGGACTTCAAAGCCGTCGCGCTGGTTGCCAAAAGTGCCCATATTCGCCGCCCGGCCGACCTCAAAGGATCAAGCGCCCTCGGACTCTCCCCCTCATCGCTGGTCACGCTGTGGGGGCTGCAATGGCTGAGAGCCAACCAGCTTGGCGACCTTCCCGTCAAATACATCTCCGCTGCCGACAGCACCGCTCACCAGGTGCTGTCCGGTGACGCCGGCGTTGCCTTCACCTCGCTTGCCAACTTTCAGAAATTGCCGCCAGAACAGCGGCAGGCGCTGAAGGTACTCGCCGAAAGCGAGCCAATGGCCGGGCGTATCTACATGCTCAACAAACGTCATGCGGCGCGCTGGAGAGTAATTGAAGAGGCTTTGTTACGCTTTCCCGATTCACCGGGCGGGGAAAAGTATTTCGTGCAGAGTCAGCTTGAAGGTTATCGGCCGCTACGCAGCCGCGAGCTGGAAGCAATGGAACCCTACGCCAGAGAAATTCGCACCATGCTGAAATCCAAATGAAATTCACTTCTCCGCTGCGTTCGATCAGGGGGCGGCTGATCATCCTTGCCGTGCTGATCGAAGCCTTGATGCTGACCTTGCTGGTGGCCAACAGCCTGCGCCTGCTGAATACCCACATGGGCGCCCAGGCGAGCAACCATGCCGAACAGATTACCCCGGTTCTGATTGCCGCGATTGTCGCGCCGATGGCGCAACGCGATTACGCGACGATCCAGGCGGTACTCGATGAAAGCCGGGCGGTTCAGGGCATTGACTACCTGGTGATTACCGACATTGCCGGTCGCCGACTGGCCGCCAGCGGCTGGCCGGCAAACAAGCCACTGCCCAATCAGGACAAGACATTCGCGCTGTTTGGCGACGATGACGAAAAACCGCGCCACGATACGATGGCGCCAATCGAACTCTTTGGCCAGCCGATGGGGCAATTGCATTTTGGTCTCGATTTGTCGCAAATCATCGCGGCTCACGGCGATCTTTTCCGGCAGGGGGTGATGATTGCGCTACTCGAAATCATCCTTTCGGCGGCGCTGATGAGTCTGATCGGCTATTTCCTGACTCGCCACCTGAGCGATCTGACACGAGCCAGCGAGGCCGTCGCCGCCGGCAACCTGATGCCGCCACCTGTGGCCGAGGGCAATGATGACATCGGGCGGCTCGGGGTGGCCTTCAATACCATGTCGCGCGCCGTTTCCGAGCGCGTTCTTGAATTGACCGCCGCGCGCGACGAAGAAAAGCGTCTGGCCGAGGCGGCGGAAGCGGGGGCACGCGCCAAAGCGGCATTTCTCGCGACCATGAGCCATGAAATCCGTACGCCGATGAACGGCATCCTCGGCATGACGGATTTGACCCTGGCCACCGAACTGACCATGGAGCAACGCGAATATCTAACCTGGGTCAAGGTTTCGGGTGAAAGCCTGATGCGTATTCTCAACGACATTCTTGATTTCTCGAAAATCGACGCCGGTCAGATGCATCTCGAACATATCCCGTTCATTCTCCCGGAGATGCTCGACAGCGTCATCGGCATCTACTCGGTTGAAGCCGCCAACCGCGGATTGACATTGACCTGGGAGGCAGAAAACGCAACGCCAACCTCAGTTCGCGGTGACCCGGTGCGCTTGCGCCAGATACTCGGCAACCTGATTTCGAATGCGATCAAGTTCACCCCTGAAGGCGGCGTCATAGTCACTCTCAGGCAAATTGAATCACGGCGACCGAATCTCTGTCGCCTGCAATTCGCCGTTGTCGACTCGGGCATCGGCATTGCACCAGAAAAATTCGCCGTGATATTTACGCCCTTCGTTCAGGCCGAAAGCTCAACCACCCGAAAATACGGTGGTACCGGGCTTGGCTTGTCCATCGTCAAGCGTCTGGTCGATCTGATGGGGGGTGAAATCCGCGTCGACAGCAAAGTTGGCGAAGGCACCCGCTTTGAAGTTGAGCTTGATATCGAGGCCGCCGAAAAACTTCCCATCCGGCGCCCTCCAAGGGGATCGCCGGATGTCTTGATCAGCAGCCTGTCGTCGCACATCCTGGTCGTTGAAGACACCCCGGTCAATCAACAACTGGCGTTGAAATTGCTCACCAAAGCGGGATTCTCAGTGACCATTGCGGCAAACGGCAAAATTGCCCTCGATCTCTACGCGACACAAAAATTCGGGCTGCTGCTGATGGATATCCAGATGCCGGTGATGAACGGCCTTGAGGCAACTCGCCGCATCCGCGAACTGGAAGCACGGGCAGGCAGCGCCCATACGCCGATCATCGCGATGACCGCCAACGCCATGCAGTCCGATTGCGATGCCTGCCTGGCGAGCGGCATGGATGATTTCATTGCCAAACCGTTCCGTGCCGACGAGATGCTGGCAACAATTAGGCGCTATATCTGAGCGCATGACATTGAGAGCTTGCCAACCCAACGCCTCAATGAGGTGATTGGTCAATACGCAGCGATTGTTACAGCGGCCGTTCGCGAGCCATTTCCATCAAAGGCCAGCGCGGCTGGATCGCAAATTGACCGCCAGTCTTTGCCGCCGTTCCCGACTGCAAACGCAAGCAGCCAGCGAGCGCAATCATCGCGCCGTTGTCGGTGCAAAATGCCAGCTCCGGGTAATGAACGCGAAAGCCATAGCGTTTTGCCTCGCTATTCAGCGTCGCTCGCAATTGCTTGTTGGCACCGACCCCGCCGGCCACGACCAGGCGCTTGAGTCCCGTCTGCTTGAGCGCCATCAGCGACTTTTTCAGCAGAACCTCGACCATCGCCTCCTGGAAAGCCCGCGCCGCATTCGCCTTGAAGGTCTCGCTCAAGGGATCACCCTGCTCACGCACCAGCGTCAGGACGGCTGTCTTGAGGCCGGAAAAGCTAAAATTGAGATCGCCGGAATGCAGCATCGGGCGCGGCAATTTATAGACCGCCGGCGTCCCCCGCTCGGCCAGCTGTGACAACAAAGCGCCGCCCGGGTAAGGCAGGCCGAGCAACTTGCCGCTTTTGTCGAAGGCCTCGCCGGCCGCATCATCGAGCGTTTCGCCGAGCAACTCGTAGTCACCGACCCCGGCCACCCGCATCAGCTGCGTGTGGCCGCCGGAAACCAGTAAAGCGACAAACGGGAATACCGGCGGATCGCTCGACAGCAAGGGCGAGAGCAGGTGGCCTTCGAGGTGGTGCACGGCAATCGTCGGCTTGTCGAGCGCCACCGCCAGGGCTTCGGCAAAAGCGCAGCCGACGAGCAGCGCCCCCGCCAGACCGGGGCCGCGCGTGTAGGCCACTGCATCGATCTCGGGCAAGGAACGCCCGGCCTTGCCCAGCGCCTCGCGCAAGAGCGGGACGAGGCGCCGGATGTGATCGCGCGATGCCAGTTCCGGAACCACCCCGCCGTACTCGGCGTGCATCGCCACCTGCGAATAAAGCGCATGCGAGAGCAAGCCGGCAGCGCTGTCGTAGAGCGCAACACCGGTTTCGTCGCAGGAGGATTCAACACCAAGCACTAACATGGGGGCGCATATTAACACTTGGATCGACAAGGTTTTTTGACATATACTGCCGGGCTTTCCGCAATCTGGCGGAGACAACAAATTTGCGCGCACTGCCTTTTACTTGACCTGGCAGGCGCCTTACGGGAGGGGGTGATTTATATGCCGAACATTCGTGTCAAGGAAAATGAGCCGTTCGAAGTTGCCATTCGTCGTTTCAAGCGGACAGTTGAAAAAACTGGCCTGTTGACCGAACTGCGCGCCCGCGAGTTTTACGAAAAACCCACCGCCGAGCGCAAGCGCAAGGCTGCCGCTGCCGTCAAACGTCAGCACAAGCGCCTCCGTAGCCTGACCCTGCCGCCGAAACTTTACTGATCCAGTAAATTCCCAGCGAATAAAGAGCCGCCCGCACCTCGCTGGCGGCTCTTTGCTTTACGAAAGCCGAAAATGAGCCTCAAAGCACGCATCACCGAAGACATGAAAACGGCCATGAAGGCACGCGAAACCGCCAAACTCAACGCGATTCGCTTGCTGCTCTCCGCCCTCAAGCAGAAAGAAGTCGATGAGCGCATCGAACTCGACGACAACGCCGTCATTGCCGTCATCGAAAAGCTGACCAAGCAGCGCCGGGACAGTGTCACACAATACGAAGCCGCCGGTCGCCAGGAGCTTGCCGAGGCGGAAAAATTTGAAATCGCCATCCTCGGCGTCTACCTGCCGGAAAAAATGGGCACGGCAGAAATCCACGCCGCCGTGCTTGCCGCCGTGAGCGAAACCGGCGCCAAAGGCGCGGCCGATATCGGCAAACTGATGGCCGTCCTGAAGCCGCGCCTGGCCGGCAAAGCCGATATGGCCGAAGTCTCAAAACTGGTCAAAGCGGCTTTGCAGTAAGCGGGGATGGTCGCTTGGTCGTCAGGAACCCCCTCACTCACGCCTCGCCATGATCCCGGATAGTTTCATTCAGGATTTGCTGGCCCGGATCGACATCGTCGAACTGGTTGATACCTACGTGCCACTCAAAAAATCCGGCGCCAACTACGCCGCCTGTTGCCCGTTTCACAACGAAAAATCGCCTTCGTTCACGGTCAGCCCGAGCAAGCAGTTCTATCACTGCTTCGGCTGTGGTGCGCACGGCACGGCGATTAGTTTCGTCATGGAGTATCAGGGGCTCGGCTTCGTCGAGGCGATCAAGGAACTCGCCGGCAAAGCCGGTATGCAGGTGCCGGAGCGCCATGGGGGCAGCCTCAGCGATGAAAAGCCGGGGCAAACCCGCACGCTGATCGAGATCATGGCGCGCGCCGCCCAATATTACAAAGAGCAGCTCAAGGCCTCGCCGCGTGCCGTCGATTATTGCAAGCGGCGCGGCCTCAGCGGTGAGGTGGCGGCTCGCTTCGGCATCGGTTATGCGCCGGATGGCCGGCAAAACCTGAAGGCGGTGTTCGCCGATTACAACGCCGCCGATCTCGAGCTCGCTGGCCTCGTCAAACAAAACGACGAAGGCTATCGCTACGATCGCTTCCGCGACCGATTGATGATCCCAATCATCAATCCCAAGGGCGACACCATTGCTTTTGGCGGGCGCATCATCGACCAGGGCGAGCCGAAATACCTCAATTCACCGGAAACCCCGCTTTTTGAAAAGGGCCGTGAAGTCTTCGGCCTGCCGCAAGCCCGCCAGGCGCTGCGCGAGACCAATACCGCCGTCGTCACCGAAGGCTACATGGACGTCATCGCGCTGGCGCAAAACGGCGTCGGCAACGCCGTCGCCACCCTCGGCACGGCGACCACGACTACCCATGTCAGCAAATTGCTGCGGCAAGTTGATCGTATTGTTTTCTGTTTTGATGGCGACAACGCCGGCCGCAAAGCCGCCTGGCGCGCGCTGGAAAACGCACTCGAGGTGCTCGCCGACAACAAGCGTCTCGGCTTCATCTTTCTCCCTCAGGACGAAGATCCCGATAGCTTCATTCGCAGCCACGGCCGGGCGTCCTTTGAAACCCTGATCAAGGAGGCAATGCCGCTTTCCGACTTTCTCCTGCGCGAACTCGGCCAGCGCTGCGACCTGACCACCTCGGAAGGCAAGGCGCAGCTGATCTATGAAGCCAAACCGCTATTACTCAAGCTGCCCACCCCGCTGCTCCGCCTACAACTGGTCAAGCGCCTCGCCGAAGCCAGCGGCTTCGTGCAAAGCGAGGTCGAGCGCCTCTGCGAACTCAAATCCTACATCCCTGCTGCGCCGGCCAGAGCCAGGCGGACGGCGCCCTCGCTAACGCGCAACCTCTTGCGCATCGTCCTTCACCAGCCTCACCTGGCCGCCGCCTTGCCGCTTGAACTCTTGCCCGACAACGGCGAGCGCGCCGCCCTGGTTCGCCTCCACGACCTGGTGAGCGCCAATCATGAGGTATCGACATACGCCGGCCTGCGCGAACAACTACGAGGGTTGCCGGAAGAGTCGCAAATTGAACAAGCCGCCTCGGAACTTCTCGGTGATGCGTTTGACGAAGGCGAGGCAGAGCGCGAATTCAGAGATACCCTCGCCCGCTTGCATGAGGGCGGCGAAAAACGTGATTTCGCCAAGCTGCAGGCCAAAGCGCAGCAATTTGGCGTCAGCGGCCTGAGTGCCGAAGAGAAAACGGCGTATCTCGACTTCCTCGGTCGGCTGGGCAAGCACGGTCAGACGCAGGATTAAAGCGCGCCGAATTATAGTAAAATCCGCGGTTTTCCTAAATTCAAGGAATAGTAGTCATGGCTAAGGCAACAGACATCGTCGACGAGGCTCCCAAGCCTCGCCTGAGCAAGGCCAAGGAGCGCGCCGCTGAAAAAGCGCTGCTGCGCGGCGCAATGGCAGAGAAGCCTGAACCACTCGATGCCGAAGCGCGCAAAACCCGCCTCAAGGCGCTGATCAAGCTCGGCAAGGATCGCGGCTACCTAACTTACGCCGAAATCAACGACCACCTACCCGACGATGTCGTTGATGCAGAAAGCATCGAAGCCATCATTTCCACTTTCAGCGACATGAGCATCAAGGTGTTTGATGAAGCTCCGGCGGCCGAAGATCTCTTGATGTCCGACGCTGCCGTCGCCGCCAACGACGACGAAGATGTTGAAGAACAAGCTGAGCAAGCGTTGTCAACGGTGGATTCCGAATTCGGCCGGACAACCGACCCGGTGCGCATGTACATGCGCGAAATGGGGACGGTCGAACTACTCACCCGCGAGGGCGAAATCGAAATCGCCAAACGTATTGAAGACGGCCTCAAGCACATGGTTCAGGCCATTTCGGCCTGTCCGACGACGATCACCGATATCCTCGAACTGGTAACCAAGGTCGAGAGCGAAGAAATGCGCATCGACGAACTGGTCGACGGTGTCATCGACCCGAATGCCGAAGAAGCCCCGCCGGTCGCCGGCCTGCCTGAAGAGCTCGGCGACGAAGAGGACGAAGACGTTGAAGACGACGGCGGTGCCGGTGCCGTTTCCGCATCGCTGCTACAACTGAAAACCGAAGCACTGGAGCGCTTCGCGATCATTCGTGCGCTGCACGTCAAAATGCAAAAGCTGCTGCGCAGCAAGGGGGCGCACGACAAGGGATACCTCAAGCTGCAACAGCAAATATCCAACGAACTACTCAACATCCGTTTCACCTCGCGCTCGATCGAGCGCCTCTGCGACAGCGTCCGCAGCATGGTCGACACCGTGCGCCGCGCCGAAAGAAAAATTCAGCAAATCTGCGTTGAGCGCGTCAAGATGCCGCGTCAGCACTTTATTCAGTCCTTCCCCGGCAACGAGGTCAATCTCGACTGGGCAGATGGCGAAATTGCTGCGGCGCCAAAGATCTACGTCGCCATCCTGACCCGCAACGGCCCGGCCATCAAGGAAGAGCAAAAAAGGCTGCTCGCCCTCCAGGATCACATCGGCATTCCGCTCAAGGATTTAAAGGACATCAACAAGCAAATGTCCACCGGCGAAGCCAAGGCTCGCCGCGCCAAGCGCGAAATGACCGAGGCCAATCTGCGGCTGGTCATCTCGATTGCCAAGAAATACACCAATCGCGGCCTGCAGTTCCTTGACTTGATCCAGGAAGGCAATATCGGTTTGATGAAGGCAGTCGATAAATTCGAATACCGTCGCGGCTACAAATTCTCGACCTACGCTACCTGGTGGATTCGTCAGGCCATCACCCGTTCGATTGCCGACCAGGCCAGAACCATCCGCATTCCGGTGCACATGATCGAAACGATCAACAAAATGAACCGGATCAGCCGCCAGATACTTCAAGAAACGGGTGCCGAACCTGATCCGGCGACACTGGCCCGGAAGATGGAAATGCCGGAAGACAAAATCCGCAAGATCATGAAAATTTCCAAGGAGCCCATCTCCATGGAAACGCCGATCGGAGACGACGATGATTCCCATCTCGGCGATTTCATCGAGGATTCCTCGACCCTGGCTCCGGCTGACGCGGCGATGTACTCGAGTCTGCGCGGCGTCACCAAAGAAATCCTCGACACCCTGACAACCCGCGAAGCCAAGGTTTTGCGTATGCGTTTCGGCATCGAGATGAATACAGACCATACGCTGGAAGAAGTCGGCAAGCAATTCGACGTCACCCGCGAACGCATCCGTCAGATCGAAGCCAAAGCCCTGCGCAAGCTGCGGCATCCGAGCCGCTCCGACAAACTGCGCAGCTTCGTCGACAACAACGGCAATTGATTTACGCCGCCGATTAACTTTTTGCCGTCTATCAAGACAACCCAAGGCCGGCGCCTCGCCTAAACAGCGCACTGCCGGTAGAATTGCAGTTTCGGGCCTGTAGCTCAGTTGGTTAGAGCAGAGGACTCATCAATGGTGACTTTCGTCAGAAATGACGATTGAAAAATCGGGTGAATTCAGGGAAACCTAACCATGCAGCGCAACGCATGTACGGCAACCCTGAGCCAAGCCGGAGTTACAACTCCGGAAGGTGCAGAGACTAGCGGAGGGGTGCAGCCCCCTTAATAACCGCCTTGAGCGCCCGACGCCTGACCGCACTGAATGCTTCGGCATCCAGCGTAGAAGGTGGTGAGATAGTCCGTAGCGTGAATGGAGTTCTGAATTGGTAATTTGAACTTCAGCAACGAAAGTTGAAAGCGCTAGAATCCTTTGGTCCACGGTTCAAGTCCGTGCGGGCCCACCAAATTAAAAAGCCCAACCCTGAGCGGTTGGGCTTTTTTCTGCCTTCCTTTTTACGGGTCATTTCCAAAATTGGCAAAATCGAAAAATCTGGTTATAATCTTGCCTCTTTCTGTGGGTCGGTAGCTCAGTCGGTAGAGCAGCGGACTTTTAATCCGTTGGTCCCGAGTTCGAATCTCGGCCGACCCACCAGTTAAAGAGCCTTGCTAGACAACGAAAGAAAGCCAACCATCAGGTTGGCTTTTTTGTTTTCTGCTCCCTGAATCCGTTGGTTGAGTCAGCTTGCCCGGACATTCCCGGTGAGTGATGCCACTTCAGACAAAAATGAGCCAATTTCGACCTTCCAGTCCCGACTTTATAAGCCTGCTCAGATCAAGCCCGGCGGCTAGGACTCGGGGGCTTGTGCAACTGAGACATGATTGCGCGGTGTCGGTGGCGTCAGGTAATTGGCCATGCGCACGTAGTCGTCGACCGGGATATCTTCGGCGCGTTGCGTCGGGTCGATACCGAGGGCGGCAAATCCGGCATCGCCGAGGGTGCCCTTGAGTGTGTTGCGGAGCATTTTGCGGCGTTGCGAGAAAGCCGCCTGGACAACTTGCGAGAGTTTTTCGATCTGCTGCGCCTTGAGTTCGGCAAGCGCTTTCGGGATCAGGCGAACGACGGCTGACTGCACCTTGGGCGCCGGCTCGAAACTTTCCGGCGGCACATCAATCAGCGACTCAATATGAAAACGGTATTGCAACATCACCGAAATTCGGCCGAAATCGCTGTCGCCGGGCGCCGCGACCATGCGCTCGACGACTTCTTTTTGCAGCATGAAATGCATGTCATGAACGATTTCGGCGGCCGCCGCAAGGTGGAAGAGCAGCGGGGTCGAGATGTTGTAAGGCAGGTTGCCGACGAGGCGCAATTCGCGACCGATTGTTGAAAAATCGAAGGCCAGCGCATCGCCTTCGTGAATCGTCATGCGCTCCGGTGGATGCTGTTTTTTGAGGCGGGCGATCAGGTCGCGGTCGATTTCGACAACGTGCAGATGATCGACGCGCGCCAGTAAGGGGTCGGTAATCGCCCCCAGACCGGGGCCGATTTCAACGACGGTATCGCCACGCCGGGGGGCGACGGCGCTGACAATCGCCGCAATGATGCCGCTATCAATCAAGAAGTTTTGCCCGAAGCGCTTGCGGGCAACGTGGCCTTTCATCGCGCCCCTGCCATGCGGGCTGCCTCGTCCAGTGCTTCAAGGAGGCTGCCGGGGTCGGCGCGACCACTGCCGGCGAGGTCGAGCGCCGTGCCGTGATCGACCGAGGTGCGAATGATCGGCAGCCCGAGGGTGACATTGATGCCGTGCCCGAAGGTGGCGTATTTGAGCGGCGCCAAACCCTGATCGTGGTACATCGCCAGCACGGCATCGCCCTGTGCCAGTAACGGTGGGGTGAACAGGGTGTCGGCCGGATGCGGGCCGCTCAGGCAGAGGCCACGGGTGCGCAGCCGGGCGAGCACCGGAATGATGACGTCAATTTCTTCACGACCGAGGTAGCCGCCTTCGCCGGCGTGCGGATTGAGTCCGGTAACGAGGATGCGGGGCGTGCTCAGGCCGTATTTGCGGCGCAGGTCGGCATCGAGAATCAGCAGGGTTTGTTCCAGCAATTCGGCGTTGATCGCCGCCGGCACATCCTTTAGCGGCAAATGGGTGGTCGCCAGGGCAACGCGCAGGGGGCCGGCCGGCGTCGCGCCGGCCAGCATCATGACCACCCGCGGCGTGGCGGTTTTTTCAGCGAGATATTCGGTATGGCCGGTAAAAGGGATGCCGGCTTCGTTGATCACGCCCTTATGCAGCGGCGCGGTGGTCATCGCGGCAAATTCGCCCGACTGGCAACCGGCGACGGCACGATCAAGCAGGGCGAGAACGTAGCAGGCGTTGGCGGCATTCAACTGGCCGGCCACGGCCGGGACGGCGAGCGGCAGGTGGAGGATTTCCAGTGCGTCGCGAGCGACAGCCTTGTCGGCGTCAAATTCCTGCAGGTGAAGCTTCAAACCCAGGGCAGCGGCGCGTGCTGCCAGCAAGTGGCGATCGCCCAGGACGACCGGACGCCCGTCGCCTCGATAGCCGGCCAGGCGCAAACAGAGCTCGGGGCCGATACCGGCCGGCTCGCCGCTGGTGACGGCAATAATCGGTCGCATCAGCGTTCTTGCAGACGGTTTTCGACGTAGGTGCGATCACGCAGCTGGCGCAGCCAATCCTGATAGGCTTCGTCGAGTTTGCGCTCGCGAATCGCCTGCCGGGCAACGCCACGCTGGCGTTCGGCGGTGACGTCGCGCTCGCGCCGTTCAAGAACCTGCAGCAAATGCATCCCGAAGGGGGTTTGCACGACCGGGCTCAACTCGTTTTCCTTGAGCAGGTTCATGGCGCCCTCGAACTCGGGCACCGTATCGCCGGGATTCAACCATCCCAGGTCACCGCCTTTGGGTGCCGAACCATCCTGCGAGTAGAGCCTTGCCTGTTCAGCGAAATCAACGCCATTGACGATGCGTTCGCGTACCGCTTCCATCTTGTGTCTGGCATCGGCTTCCGAAACCACTTCGCTGACCTTGATCAGGATATGCCGGGCGCGCGTCTGCTGGATCGAGGCGGTGGCGCTGCCGCCTCGTCTGGCCAGGAGTTTGACGACATGAAAGCCGGCCGATGAGCGCAAGAGTTCGCTGACTTGTCCGTCGGCCAGCTTGCCGGCGGCGTCAGCATAGAGCGTCGGCATCCGGTTCAACGGGCGCCAGCCGAGATTGCCACCTTGCAGGGCATCGGGCGCATCGGAAAAACCGGCGGCCAACTCGGCAAAGTTTTCGCCGGCGCGCGCCCGTTTCAGGGCTTGTTCACCGCGCAGGCGCAGTTTTTGCAGCTGCTCCGGGCTCGCCGACTCCGGCGCCCGCAGCAGAATGTGCGCCAACTGGTATTCCTCATTGCCGCCGCTCGCCGCCTGCGTAGCCAGGTGGTTGTCAATTTCGCCGTCGGAAATCACCAGTTTGCTGTCGACCTCGCGCTCACGCAGACGGGTCGTGATGATTTCGGCGCGAATTTCCTCGCGAAACTTGGCGTAGTCGATACCGTCCTTCTCCAGCGCAAGGCGGAACTGCGGTGGGGTCAATTTGTTGCCGGCGGCAATACGCCCCATCGCCTGATCGAGCAGCACGTCGTCGACGCGCAGGCCGGTCTCTTTGGCGAACTGCAATTGCACGCGATCCATGATCAGCCGTTCAAGCATCTGGCGCTCCAGCACATCCGCCGGCGGCAGCGGCGTTCCTTGCTGCTTCAACTGCCTGAGCGCCGATTCAAGGCGGGTACTGAGGTCATAAGCGGTGATTACCTCGTCACCGACGACGGCGACAATGTGATCCGCCTCCAGAGGTTCCGGCGATGCCGCCAATACCGGCGTCGACAACGCACCGAGCAGGAGGAGCCAAGCCAGACAAGAGCGGGAAATTTTATGCATGATCATCATTGAGTATTGAGCAGGCCACCGGCGGCGGGGAGCTCGTTGATTTTTCCGTAGCCGGGAATGGTACGACGAAGCAGGCCGATCGGGTTGGAACCGATACTGCCGAGATCGTTGAATTCAAGCTGCAGGAAAACGCTGGTATTGGGCTGGGCAATGGTCGACACCGCCTCCAGGCGTTGGCCGACGACCCGCAGCGCCCAGCATCCGGCGTTGTATTCGATGCCGGCGATGGTTTCCAGGGGCTGGCTGTCGCGTAGCGAGTAATTGAAGCGGCCTACCGCATACCAGCGCGATGAGAGCGGCCATTGCGCGGCAAAGTCGACCTGGTCGACCAGCGGCAACAGGCTCAAGGGATCGCGGGTATAGCGATAGCTGGCACTGAGCACCTTGCCGTAATCAGGCTGGAAGCGGGCGCCGAAGGAAAAACGGTCAGTGTGCTTGCGATCATAGTCGTACTCGACCGCCGCGTCGGCATAGGTCATCGGCAACACCAGGCCATTGACGGCAGCAATCAGGTTCGAAAAATCGGCATTGCGCCCATTTTCTCCCGGCAAGGTGACGCGCTGCGGCGAGAAATAGTAACGCTGCCCGAGCATTGCCTTGAAGCGCTCGACGCCGGTGTTGGCGTCAAGTAAACGGGTGCTGACGGCTGCCGTCAGTTGATTGGCGTCGTTGATGCGATCAAAGCCGCTGTAGCGGTTTTCAGAGAAAACCTGGGCAAAATTGAAGTCGGTGAGGCCGGAATCAAACACCGGAATCTGGCTTTGGTCGCGGTAGGGAATATTGACGTAATAAAGACGCGGTTCGAGGGTCTGGATGTAGTCGAGGTCGAGAAGCCGGCTCTCGCGCTCAAAGATCACCGTCGAATCGAGCGAGAAAATCGGCAAGGTTCGGCTGACACTGTCGCGCGGCGCCGCGCTCATGCCGTTGTTGGCAAAGTTCTCGATGCTGTCGAGCGAATACTTGGTCATGTGCAAGCCGATCTTGGGCGTCACCTGGAAGGCCGGATGAACGACAGGCAGCGAAATCTGCGGATAGAGAACGGCGCGGTCACCCTGCACCTTGTCCGGATTGACGAAGCGGCTGTACTGGCCAATAACGCTGAAATCGGTTTTCAGGACATTCGGCCGATAGCCGAGGAGATTCAGTTGCGGCTCGATAAAGTAAGGCCGCGCGACGGGATTCGCGGGGTCGGTCTGCAGGGTCTGGTAGCGCTGGACATTCAGCGTCGTTTGTAGCCACGGCGATGGCGTGTAGCTCAGCATGACTTGTTGCGGAAGCTGCGTCTGCGCCGTGTTGATCAACCTGGAGGAAAGATCCTGCCAGTAATAATCATCGGAAACCCCGTTCCAGTTGAGGACGCCGGAGACGCCGCGACCCAGTTGATGCGTATGAGAGATCGCGTAGGCGTAGCGCTGCTGGCCGGTAATTTTGTCGTCCGGCATGAACTCCAGCAAACTGCGCCCGAGATAGTTGTGATCGAGATAGTTGATCTCGCTGCCCAATTGCAGGCCGCGTTTGGCCATGTAGCGCGAATGGATGGTCGCATCGACATTCGGAGCGATATTCCAGTAATACGGGAGATCCAGATCAAAGCCGGTATTGGTCGACATCACCACGGATGGATGCAGGAGCCCGGACTTGCGCTTTTGATTGAGCGAAAAACTGGCCAGCGGCGAGTACAAAATCGGCACCCCCTTGAACCACAGGGAGGCGTGAGTTGACTCGCCGACATCCTCGTCATAATCAAGTTTGATCTGCGAGCCCTGTACATACCAGTCGGTTTCACCCGGTTTGCAGGTCGAGTAGGTTGCATTGCTCAGGCGGATGTGATTTTCACCCTCGAAATCAGCCCGCTCGGCACGCCCGTTACCCTCCGTGGGGCGACGAGCCGGCCCGACCGTTGGCAAGCCGTAGGAATTGGGAATATTCGACATCATTGCCGTCGATGACACATTCGCGTTTGAACTGGCGGAGGTAATCAGCACGCCGGTCGGGCTGTAAAGCTTGCTCTCGACCTCTTTGAGCATACGGTAATCGAGTTGCTCGGCAAAGCCGATCTGCTCAGACATTTTCATCCGCAGATACGGCGTATCGACCTCCATCCCTTCCTGCAACATGCGCACCCGGCCACTTGCCTCGACCTCGTCCTCAAGCGGCCAGTAAGTCATCTTGTCAGCAAACACCAGGGCGCCCGATTTGCGCAGCTCGACGTCGACGGTGGCGACGGTTTCTTCGTTGGTGCGGCCTTCGATATGCTCGGCAATGAGAAATGTCGGGTAGCTGTCGTCCTTTTTCAGCACAACCGGATGAGTGATCCCGACGGCAATCAGCGGCGCTGCCTTGGTCTTGCCGAGGATATTGAACTTGCGCTCGGCACGCAGCTTGAGCGGCGGCTCCTGAGCGGCGGCGAGCGTTTCCGGCGGCACTTTCCCGGCATCGCCAGAGAACGCCAAGGGGCGTTCTACTTGCGCCACGGCATGACTGATCTGCACACCGGCAAACAGGCAGCAGACAAAAAAGGCAAGCGGACGGCGGGCGAAACCAGTCATTCGGGCAATCGGCGAGGGGCGGAGCCGGAACGGCCGATGCCCGAGTGTTAAAATCGTCGCATTTTACAACGAAGCGAACCCAAGCCGCTTATGGAACCCATGCCGCGCGATCAACTTGTTACCGACTGGGTTGCCAGTCGCTTTCCCGGGCAATCCGTCCGCATCACCCCGGCCTCGGCCGATGCCAGTTTTCGCCGCTATTTCCGCCTCACCTGGCCGGACGGCAGCACGCGCATCCTGATGGATGCGCCGCCGGAAAAAGAGGATTGCAAGCCGTTCATCCACGTCGCCGGCCTGCTCGCCAAGGCGGATCTCGCCGCCCCGCGCATTCTCGACAAAGATATCGACAACGGTTTTCTGGTTCTCACCGACCTTGGCCGCATTGGCTATCTGGAAGCGCTGAACGCCGATCTCTCCCTCGCCGACCTGCTGATTCGCCCGCTGCTCGACACCCTCGTCCAGTGGCAACTGTCCTCGAAAGCCGGCACCCTGCCGCCTTACGACGCCACCTTGCTGCGCCGCGAGCTCGACCTCTTCCCCGAATGGTTCATTGGCCGCCACCTCGGCATCGCGCTCGACGACAGCGACAAGGCGATGCTCGACCGTACGTTCAAGTTCCTCATCAACTCGGCGCTCAATCAACCCAAGGTCTTCGTGCACCGCGACTTCATGCCGCGCAACCTGATGGTCGTCGAAAGCGCCGAGCGCCTGACACCGGGCATCATCGACTTTCAGGACGCGGTCTACGGGCCGATCACCTATGACCTCGTCTCGCTCTTCCGCGATGCCTTCATCTCCTGGGAAGAAGAGCAGGAAATTGACTGGGTCGTCCGCTACTGGGAAAAAGCGCGCGCCGCCGGCCTGCCGGTGCGCGAGGACTTCGGCGCCTTCTGGCAAGAATACGAACTGATGGGACTGCAGCGCCACCTCAAGGTGCTTGGCATTTTTTGCCGCCTCAACTACCGCGACGGCAAGGAAAAATACAGCGAAGACCTGCCGCGCTTCATGAACTACGCGCGCAAAACCGCTCACCGCTACGTCCAACTCAAGCCGCTGCTCAACCTGCTCGACAAGCTGGAAGACAATACCGAGCAGATCGGCTACCGGCGCTGAGCGCGGCATGAAAGCCTTCATCCTGGCCGCCGGGCGCGGCGAACGTATGCGCCCGCTCACCGACCGCACACCCAAGCCTTTGCTCCTGGCCGCTGGCAAGCCGCTCATCGTCTGGCATCTGGAGCGGCTGGCGGCGGCGGGATTCCGGGAAGTCGTCATCAACCACGCCCACCTCGGGTCGCTGATCGAGCAAGCGCTGGGCGACGGGCGGCAATGGGGATTGCGCATTCGCTATTCGCCCGAACCGCCGGGCGCGCTGGAAACCGCCGGCGGCATCGCTACCGCCATACCGCTGCTCGGCGCCGAACCCTTCCTGGTGCTCAATGGCGACGTTTATTGTGATTTCGATTTTGGCCGTTTTTTTCGGTTGGCCGTGGAAGGCTGCAAACCAGCCGCCCATCTGGTCATGGTCGCCAACCCGGCGCACCACACCGGCGGCGACTTCAGTCTGGATGGCGAACGAGTCATCTACGCCAACGGTGAGCAAACCTTCACCTATGCCGGCATCGGCGTTTTCTCGCCAGCCTTCTTCGCTGGCATCCACCCCGGCACAATCATGAAACTGCGCCCCCTGCTCGATGCAGCGATTCGCCTCGGCACGCTGACCGGGGAACACTTTGGCGGCCGTTGGGTCGATGTCGGCACGCCGCAACGCCTAGATGAACTGGACAAGGAATTGCGCCAACAATGATCACCCAGAGCAACCTGAGCCAACTGCTCGACCAACTCGGTTTTACCAAAAACGCTCAAAAGCACAGCAAAACCATCGGCGAGGCCACCCTTGCGGTCGACTGGAAAAAAGGCGAGATTTCCTACCCCGAAGCGCAAGGCCTGACCGTCAACGAGCACCAACCCTGCAACTTCTCGTCAGATGAGAACTTCGTCGTCCTCGAATGCGTCCACCGCCTGCTCGAAAAAGGCTACAAACCGGCCAATATCGAGCTCGAACCCAAATGGAAACTCGGCCACGGCGCCAGCGGTGGTCGGGCTGACATCCTCGTCAAGGACAACGCCGGCAAGCCGCTACTCATTATCGAATGCAAAACGGCCGGCAATGAATTCAGCCGCGCCTGGAAAAAAACCTTGCAAGATGGCGGCCAGTTATTCAGCTACAGCCATCAAATCAGTGAAACCCAATTCCTCTGCCTATACACCGCCGACTTCGACAATGGCGCGTTGGCCTACACCAGCCACATCATCGCCCACCGCGACAACGACAAATACCTCGACGACAACCCCGGCCTCAAAGGTTTCAAAACCGCCACCAGCACACAGGAACGTGTCGCCATCTGGCGCGACACCTACAAGCTCGATTTCACCACCAAAGGCATTTTCGAGAAGGGCATCCAGACCTACCAGATCGGCAAGAGCCAATACAGCCTGGACGACCTGAACACGGTCAGCGCCAGCGACCAGCAGAAGAAGTACCACGAATTCGCCACCATCCTGCGCCAGCACAACGTCTCCGGTCGGGAAAACGCATTCGACAAGCTAGTCAATCTGCTGCTCTGCAAACTGGTCGACGAAACCCTCAACCCGCAAGACCTCAAGTTCTACTGGAAAGGCGTCGCCTACGACAGCCACTTCGACCTCTTCGACCGTCTCCAGCAGCTTTACAAGGACGGCATGGGTAAGTTCCTCGGCGAACCGATCACATATATCGACCGTGACGCCGTGCGCAATGCCATGCGCTTCATCCGCCAGAACCCTGACGCTACGCAAAAAGCCGTCTGGCACCTCTTCCTGCAACAAAAGTTCTACACCAATAACGATTTTTCCTTCATCGACGTTCACAACGAAAAGCTTTTCTACCAGAACGCCGACGTCCTGCTCAAAGTCATCCAGATGTGGCAGGACATCAAGCTGACCAACGAAGACGGCGACAGCCAGTTTCTCGGCGATCTCTTCGAGGGCTTTCTCGACCAGGGCGTCAAGCAGAGCGAGGGCCAGTATTTCACACCTCTGCCGATCTGCCGCTTCATCATGATGAGCCTGCCGCTGCAAACACTCATCGCGCAGCACGCCAGCCCACCCAAGGTCATCGACTATGCCTGCGGCGCCGGCCACTTTCTGACCGAACTCGCCCGCCAGTTGAAGCCGCTCGTTGCCCAAAGTCAGCCGCATGCCGACATCACCGACTACCACAAGGCCATCATCGGCATCGAAAAGGAATACCGCCTCTCCAAGGTCGCCAAGGTCGCCGCCTTCATGCACGGCCAGCGCGACATTGCCATCTGCTACGGCGATGCGCTGCTCAAGGCTCACCCCAGCCACCCGCAAATCGCCGACCACAGCTTCGACATTCTCGTCGCCAATCCGCCTTACAGCGTCAAGGGCTTTCTCGAAACCCTGCCCGAAGCCGAACGCGCCGCCTACGCGCTCAGCGACACTACCAGCGCGCTTGACACCAACAACAGCATCGAATGCTTTTTCATCGAGCGCGCCAAGCAACTGCTCAAGGCTGGCGGCATCGCCGCCATCATCCTGCCCGCCTCCATCCTCAGCAACGGCAACGGCACCTACCTCAAAACCCGCGAAATTCTCATCCAGTATTTCGATATCGTCGCCATCGCCGAATTCGGCAGCGGCACCTTCGGCAAAACAGGTACCAATACCGTCACCCTCTTCCTGCGCCGTAAAGCCACCGCGCCCGACACCGCCGAGCACTACCGCGAACGCGTCGCCGCATGGTTCACCACCGGGCATGCCGCCGACGCCAACCAGCGCGTGTACCAGGACGAGACCCTCATCGACCGCTACGCCGCCCACATCGGCATCCCCGCTGCCGACTACAAAACCCTGCTACAGGGCGACCCCCACGGCCCGTGGTGCAGCGCCGACTACTTCGACGCCTACACCGCCGCCTTCAACGACAGCACCGAGATCAAGAATCTCTACAAACAAAAGAAATTCAACAGCCAGCCGCAAGCCGGGCAAGACACCGAAATCGACCGCCGCTACCTCGCCTTTGTGCACGCCATCGAACGCGACAAACTGCTGCACTTCGTCCTCGCCAGCGACCAGCCCAACCCCGTGCTCATCATCAAGAGTCCGAGCGAGACCAAGGCGCAAAAGCAATTTCTCGGCTACGACTGGTCGAGCGCCAAGGGCGACGAAGGCATCAAGCTCGTCAAGGACGCCCAAGGCCGGCACCAGACCGTGCTTTACGATGAAACCGACCGCGACAACCCGGAAAAGCTGAACGCACTGATCGCCGCCAACTTTGATTCTCAACCGGAAATTTTTCCCGAAAACCTGAAGCCCTACGCCAGTTCGGCGCGGCTAGTGGAGTTGCTGGATTTCTCGCGGGTGACATTTGAGAAGCAGATTGGGCTGGGTGCCACCAAGAAGACCAAGACAATTGACAGCCAATGGCCCCTGAAAAAACTTGGCGACATTTGTAGCTTTGAATACGGTAAGCCGCTCCCAGAAGCTCAAAGGCAAAAAGGCCCCTACCCTGTAATGGGATCAAACGGGAGAGTTGGGTTTCACTCTGAATATCTCGTCAAAGGCCCTGCAATCGTTATTGGTCGCAAAGGATCAGCGGGCGAAGTTATTTGGGAAAATGAGCCTTGTTTTCCAATCGACACGACTTTTTTCGTCAGTCCAAAGCAAGATATAGATCTGACCTACCTTTTCATCGCATTGAAAGGCTTAAAGTTTGGTGAATTGCGCGGTGGCATTGGCGTCCCCGGATTAAATAGAAACGACGCTTATCAGCAGCAAATTCCCCTACCGCCTTTATCAGTCCAGCACCAAATCGTCACCGAATGCCAAGCCGTCGATAACGAAGTCGCCGCTGCCCAAACCGCCATCGCCACTGCTCGCGCCACGCTTGACCGAAGGGTTGACCTCCGTTCTGCACCAATGCAGGCACTTGGAAAACTTGCGTACCGGGTCAGCGCGCTTGTTTCTCCTGAACTGGAAACAGGTACGGCCAACTATGTCGGTTTGGAAAATATTGAAAGCACTACCGGCAGGCTTTTAGGTGAAACGCAAACGCCTTATCACGAAATCAAAAGTGCAAAAACAGCTTTTCAGGCTAACGATGTTCTGTACGGCAAATTGCGCCCGAATCTGAACAAGGTTCATCTGGCGCAGGAGCCGGGTATTTGCTCGACCGATATTCTCGTCTTACGCTTTAACTCGCATCAGGAAGCTTGTTTTTACGCTTGCTACCTGCGCACTCCCCAATTCAACGCTGCGGTGATTCGTACCGTCTCAGGGCAGCAGCTCCCTAGAACCTCTTGGGAAAAGATTGAGACAATCCTCGTCCCGAGACCAAGCGGATCAGAATTGAGTCGCGTCGTCGCCGAAATCGAAGCCGAACAGCGTGCCATCGCCGTCGCCGAGGCCGTGATCAGCGCCGCCCCGGCCCGCAAGCAGGCGATTCTGGAAAGTTATTTGTAGGAGTCCGTCATGCCCAAGTCCCCCGCTACGCCATCCGCGCACCTCAGCTTTGAAAACATTCGCCAGCAGGATGAACGCGGCGATGAATTTTGGTCTGCACGCGATCTCGCGCCTTTGCTGGAATACCAGGATTGGCGCAACTTCATGCAGGTTGTGGACAAAGCGCGGCTTGCTTGCGAACAGTCCGGGCAAGCCGTTGCAGACCATTTCGGTGAAGCCAACAAAATGGTTTCGATTGGCTCCAATGCACAGCGCGCCATTCCCGACGTCCACTTCTCCCGCTACGCCTGCTATCTGATCGTCCAGAACGGCGACCCGTCCAAACCCGTTATCTCCAACGGCCAGACCTACTTTGCCATCCAGACCCGCCGGCAGGAACTGGCCAACGATAGCGGTTTCGGCCAACTGAGCGAAGACGACAAGCGCCTCGCCATCCGCAACGAACTGGCGCAACACAACAAATATCTCGCAGCCGCCGCAGCCGATGCCGGAGTGGAAAGCGGCAAGGATTTCGCCATTTTTCAAAACCACGGCTACCGTGGCCTCTACGGCGGGCTGGACGCGAGCGGCATTCATGCCCATAAAGGGCTGAAGAAAAGCCAGAAAATCCTCGACCATATGGGCAGCACCGAACTGGCCGCCAACTTGTTCCGCGCCACGCAGACCGAGGAGAAATTGCGCCGCGACAGAATCCAAGGGAAACGGCAGGCCAACGAAACACACTTTGCCGTCGGCAAAAAAGTCCGCAAAACGATTGAAGAACTTGGCGGCACCATGCCGGAAGACTTGCCGACACCCGAACGCAGCATCAAGCAGATTGAGTCCGCGCCCGGCAAACTGCCAAAGAAGGACGATCAATGAACCCCGCTCCCTTTCTCGCCCGCCGCCAGCGTCTGCTCAAAACCATCGGCGACGGCGTCGCCATCGTGCCGACGGCGCCGGAAGTCATCCGCAACCGCGACGCGCATCACCTTTATCGTTTCGACAGCTATTTCTGGTACCTGACTGGCTTCCCGGAACCGGAAGCCGTCGTTGTGCTGATCGGCGGCAAGAAACCCAAATCCATCCTCTTCTGTCGCGAAAAGCACGAAGAGCGCGAAATCTGGGATGGCTACCGCTACGGCCCGAAGGCTGCCAAGGCCGCTTTCGGCTTCGACGCTGCCTACCCGATCGAGCAGCTCGACAAAAAATTGGCCGAATTCCTCGTCGACCGCGACACGCTATGGCACGCCATCGGCCACGACGCCGAGTGGGATACACGGATCGCCAAGGCGCTCAACGAAGTGCGCGCCCAGACCCGAGCCGGCAAACGGGCGCCGCGCGCCATCCACGACCTGCGCTTCGAACTCGACAACATGCGGCTGGTCAAGGACTGCGCCGAAGCTGCCATCCAGCAGCGTGCCGCCGACATCGCCAGTGCCGGCCACGCCCGCGCCATGCGGGCCTGCCGCCCCGGCCTGGCCGAGTACGAACTGGAAGCCGAATTGACCTACGAATTCAGGAAGTGCGGCGCCGACGCCCACGCCTACACACCTATCGTCGCCGGCGGCGCCAACGCCTGCGTGCTGCACTATGTTGCCAACGACAAAACGCTCATCGACAACACCCTGGTGTTGATTGACGCCGGCTGCGAAGTGGCCGGCTACGCCGCCGACATTACCCGCACTTTTCCGGTCAATGGCCGCTTCACCGCCGCCCAGCGCGACGTTTACCAGATCGTCCTCGCTGCCCAGGCCGCAGCCATCGCCGCCACTGCCCCCGGCCGTCACTTCATGGAAGGCCATGATGCCGCCGTGCGCGTGCTGGCGCGCGGACTGATCGACCTCAAGCTGCTGAGCGGCGACCTCGACAACCTGATCGAACGGGGTGACTACAAGCGCTTTTACATGCACCGCACTGGCCACTGGCTCGGCCTCGATGTGCACGACGCCGGCGAATACAAGGTCGGCGACGAATGGACGACGCTGCGGCCGGGGATGACGCTGACCGTCGAACCCGGCCTCTACATCCGCCCCGCCGCCGATATTCCGCCGGCGCTGGCCGGTATCGGCATCCGTATCGAGGACGACGTGCGGGTCAACGAAAGCGCTTGCGACGTATTTACGACGGCGCCGAAAAGCGTTGCCGATATCGAGGAGATCATGCGCCATGACTGACGCGCCGCTCGAACAGACGGATATCCTGATCATTGGCGCCGGCCCGGTCGGCATGACGCTGCATCTGGCACTCGCCGCCGGCGGTCAGGGATCGCTGCTGATTGACCGACGAACGCCAGCCGATCACCAGGATGACCCGCGCGCCCTCGCCCTCTCGCACGGCGCCCGCCAGTTGCTTGAGCAGATCAATAGTTGGCCGACGCGCGCCGCGACGCCGATCGAAAGCATCCATATTGCCCAACAAGGGGGCTTTGGCCGCACCCTCATCGAACCCGCCGATTACGCGCTGCCGGCGCTCGGCTACGTCGTTCGCTACCGCGACCTGGCAAGCGAACTGGCTGCCCGCCTGAGCGACGACGCTGTGCTCCCGGAGTGCGAAGTTCTCGCCATCACCCCGGGTGACCAGCACATTACGCTTACCCTGTGCCAGGCCGGTGTCGAGCGCCGTATCCAGACCCGCTTGCTGGTACACGCCGAAGGTACCCCGGGCGACACGCCGGAAGTCAAAGTCAGCGATTACGATCAACACGCGGTCGTCTGCGAAGTCACGCCGCTTGCGCCCCTTCAAGCGGGGGAAACCAATGGATCACGTCGCCCGGCTCACCACTACCGCGCCTGGGAACGCTTCACCGCCGACGGCCCGCTGGCTCTGTTGCCGCTCGGCGACCAATACGCCATCGTCTTCACCCTGCCGCCGGCCAAGGCCGATGCGATCATGGCGCTCGCCGACGCGGCTTTTATCAGCGCCCTGCAAACCCAGTTCGGCCAACGCCTGCGCTTTGCCAACCCCGGCAAGCGCAGCCGCTTCCCGCTGGCCCTGCGTCTGCGCCAGACGCTGACCAAGGGGCGCGAAGTGTGGATCGGCAATGCCGCCCAAACCCTCCACCCGGTTTCCGGGCAGGGCTTCAACCTGGGCATTCGCGATGCCTGGCAACTCGCCGAATTTCTGCTGAAAAACGGCGTTGACCGCAGTTGTCTGGACAACTACGCTGCCAGCCGTTACCTCGACCGTCACGGCAGCGCCTTCTTTACCGACCAGATCGTCCGCACTTTCTCCAACGATTTCGCCCCGCTCAAACTGGCTCGCGGCCTCGGCTTGCTGGCGCTCGACCTCTGCCCCCCGGCACGTCATTTCGTCGCCAAGCGAATGATCTGGGGAGCGCGGGCGTGGCCGTAATCGGCGACGCAAATCAGTAGCACACCAGAAACAAACACGCTGGCCGGGCAATTCTATCGACGCGACGCTCGCAATTTGACTATTTGTCAGGCGCCGACTCAGGTAAAATCCGTGCCTTCCGACGTTTTGCCCGCCCCCGCCTGCCCCATGGAATTTGCCGGTTTTCAGCTTCGCAACAATCTCTTCGTCGCCCCCATGGCCGGCGTCACGGATCGGCCTTTCCGTCAGTTATGCAAAAAAATGGGCGCCGGACTCGCCGTCTCGGAGATGGTCACCTCGAATTCGCTGCTTTACGGCAGCACCAAGACCCTGCGCCGCGCCAATCACGAGGGCGAAGTGGCTCCCGTGTCCGTGCAGATCGCCGGTTCGGATCCGGCGATGATGGCCGAGGCCGCCCGTCACAACGTCGATCACGGCGCCCAGATCATCGATATCAACATGGGTTGTCCAGCCAAGAAAATCTGCAACGTGATGGCCGGCTCGGCGCTGATGCAGAACGAAGAGCTGGTCGGCAAAATCCTCGATGCCGTGGTACGCGCGGTGCCCGATACGCCGGTCACCCTGAAGTTTCGCACCGGCTGGAACCTGGCCAACAAAAATGCCCCGACCATCGCCCGCATCGCTGAATCAGCCGGTATCCGCGCGGTCGCCATTCATGGCCGGACGCGCTGCCAGCAATACACCGGCGAGGCCGAATACGAGACCATCGCCCTCGTCAAAACGCTGATCAAAATTCCGGTGATTGCCAACGGCGACATCACGACGCCGGAAAAAGCCAGGCACGTTCTCGACATCACCGGCGCCGATGGCCTGATGATCGGCCGCGCCGCCCAGGGACGCCCCTGGTTGTTTCGCGAAATCGAACATTTTTTACAGACCGGCGAGCATCTGCCGCCGCCCAGAGTCAGCGAAATTCACGCCGTTCTGCGTGACCACCTCGCCGACCTTTACGCTTTCTACGGCCCGGTCACGGGGTTCAAGGTCGCCCGCAAGCACATCTCCTGGTACACCAAGGGGTTGGTCGGGTCGGCGGCCTTCCGCAAGGAAATGAACGTTCTGCCAAGTATCGAACAACAGATGCAGGCAGTGAATGACTTCTTCCAGCAACAGGCAGAAGCCAACGACACTTTAAAATATGACCAAGAGGAGGCGTTGGCAGCATGAGCCAACATGATTTGGGGCAGTACGTGATCAGCGCACTGGAGCAGTATTTCCGCGACCTGGATGGGGAAAAGCCGGGGGCAATCTATGACATGGTTTTGAAAAGCGTCGAAAAGCCCATGCTTGAACTGGTGCTGGCCAAAGCCGGCCGCAACCAGACGGTGGCGGCGGAGATGCTCGGCATCAATCGCAACACCCTGCGCAAAAAGCTCACCGAACACCAATTGATGTAGCGATCAAGCATCATCGGGGACGGGATGGCCGTTGTCCCTTCCCGCACCAACTTCTGACAAACCATCACCCATAGCGCCTCATTATGACCATCAAACAAGCACTGATTTCCGTCTCCGACAAACGTGGCGTCCTTGAATTTGCCCAAGGACTGGCGGCTCAGGGAGTCAGCTTGCTGTCTACCGGCGGCACCGCAAAAATGCTGCGCGAAGCCGGATTGACCGTCACCGAAATCGGCGACCACACCGGTTTCCCGGAAATGCTCGATGGTCGTGTCAAGACCCTGCATCCGAAAGTGCATGGCGGCATTCTGGCTCGCCGCGATTTGCCTGAGCATCTGGCAACGATTGCTGCTCACGAGATTGCGACCATTGACCTGGTGTGCGTCAACCTCTACCCCTTCGCCGCCACTATCGCCAAGGCCGGTGTGACACTCGCCGATGCCATCGAAAACATCGATATCGGCGGCCCGGCGATGGTTCGTTCTGCGGCCAAAAACTACGCCGGCGTCGCGATTGTGACCGACCCTCAGGATTACGCGCCGCTGCTCGCCGAAATGCAGGCTCATGGCGGCGCTTTGCAACTGGCGACGCGCTTCGCCCTGGCCAAAAAGGCGTTCACCCATACCGCTCGCTACGACAGCATGATCGCCAACTGGCTGACCGCGCTCGACGACGATGCCGTTCTCGAATCACTGTCGTCACCGGAAGCTGCCGCACCGCAGCCGGCCGTTTTCCCGGCTCGACTGCAACTGGCTTTCGACCGCAGCGAAATGCTTCGCTACGGTGAGAACGCCCATCAGCGCGCCGCCTTCTACCGCGACACCACACCGCTCGCCGGCAGCATCGCTGCCTACACCCAGTTACAGGGCAAGGAGCTCTCTTACAACAACATTGCCGATTCCGACGCCGCGTGGGAATGCGTCAAGTCCTTCACGACCCCGGCCTGCGTCATCGTCAAACACGCCAACCCTTGCGGCGTGGCGATTGCCGATTCTCTGGTCACGGCTTACGAAAAAGCCTTCAAGACTGACTCAACATCGGCCTTCGGCGGCATCATCGCCTTCAACGGCGAAGTCGGCATCGATGTCGTCAATGCCATGAATGAGCGCAAGCATTTTGTCGAAGTGCTGATCGCCCCCTCGTTCTCCGCCGAAGCGATCGCAGCGCTGGCCACCAAGCAGAACCTGCGCGTTCTCGCCGTGCCGATCTCACGCCTCCTCAACACACTCGAATTCAAACGGGTTGGCGGTGGCCTCCTGGTTCAGACGGCGGACGATTTCACGGCGCAAGCGGCAGACCTGAAAGTTGTCACCCGCACCCAACCGACGCCCCAGCAAATCGCCGACCTGCTCTTTGCCGAGCGCGTCGCCAAATTCGTCAAGTCGAACGCCATCGTTTTCTGCGCCAACGGCATGACGCTCGGTGTCGGTGCCGGTCAGATGAGCCGCGTCGACTCAACCAAAATTGCCAGCATCAAGGCGCAACACGCCGGCCTCAATCTCAAGGGTTCGGTGGTCGCCTCGGATGCCTTCTTTCCCTTCCGCGACGGGGTCGATGTCCTCGCTGCCGCTGGTGCCAGCGCCGTCATCCAACCGGGCGGTTCGCTGCGCGACGAGGAAGTCATCGCCGCCGCCGACGAACACGGCCTGGCGATGGTGTTTACGGGCACCCGCCACTTCCGTCATTGACCCAGCGCAACAACGGATCGGCAGCTTGAACGTCAGACCTCGGACACCGACATAAGGGCAACAACGATGGTTGTAGTTACGCAAGACAATCGGGCAAATATTGGCTAACAAGGATCACCCGCAATGAAATTACTCGTCATCGGTTCCGGCGGCCGTGAGCACGCCCTGGCTTGGCATCTGGCACGGACTATCGGCCTGCAAAAGGTTTTTGTTGCCCCCGGCAATGCCGGCACGGCGCGCGAACATGAACTGGAAAACGTCGACCTCAGCGACCCGCAAGCGCTCGCCGATTTCGCCGAGGAGAACAAGATTCACCTCACCGTCGTCGGCCCGGAAGCCCCGCTGGCGGCGGGTGTCGTCAATGTTTTCCGGGCCCGCGGCCTGAAGATTTTCGGGCCGACGAAAGAAGCGGCGCAGCTCGAATCCTCGAAGGATTTTGCCAAGCGCTTCATGGCTCGCCACCAGATCCCAACGGCCGAATTTGCCACGTTCACCGAGGCGGCCGCAGCGCACGCCTACATAGAACGCCACGGTGCGCCGATCGTCATCAAGGCGGATGGCCTTGCTGCCGGCAAAGGCGTCGTCGTCGCGCTGAGCCTGGCTGAAGCCCATGCCGCGATTGACGACATGCTGTCCGGCAATAAGCTCGGCAATGCCGGCGCCCGAGTCGTCATCGAAGAATTCCTTGAAGGCGAGGAAGCCAGTTTCATCGTCATGGTCGACGGCAAAAATGTTCTGGCGCTGGCTTCCAGTCAGGATCACAAACGCATCGGCAACGCTGATACCGGCCCCAACACCGGTGGCATGGGCGCCTATTCACCGGCGCCGGTGGTCACCCCGGAGGTTCATGCGCGGGCGATGCGCGAGATCATCCTGCCGACCGTGCGCGGCATGGCGGCCGACGGCATCCCGTACACCGGCTTTCTCTACGCCGGCCTGATGATCAGCAAGGATGGCTCGGTCAAAACGCTGGAATTCAACTGCCGCATGGGCGACCCGGAAACCCAGCCGATTCTGATGCGCCTGAAGTCTGATCTGGTCAAACTGCTTGAGCACGCAATTGACGGCACGCTGGACACCGTCGACGCCGAATGGGATCGCCGCGTCGGCCTCGGTGTCGTCCTCGCCGCGGCCAATTACCCGGAAACCCCGCGCCGCGGCGATGTCATCAGCGGCCTACCGGCCAGGAACACGTTCAGCGACGACGTTCATGTTTTTCATGCCGGCACCGCGCTCGCCGGCGACCAGGTCGTCACCAGCGGCGGCCGCGTCTTGTGTGTGACAGCGCTCGGCGAAAATGTCAGGCTGGCACAGAAACAAGCCTACGAAGCGGCCGCCAGGATCCATTTCGACGGCATGCAATATCGCACCGATATCGGCTATCGCGCCCTCGGCGTACCGCCGCCCCACCTGCGACGCGCCGAAGACAAGGCCGCAAATGACAATGCCTGAAGCCGACGGTGACCGGGTTGACCGGCAAGCGTTGCAAACCTGGTTCAGGGGTTTGCAAAGCCGTATCGTTGACGAACTGGAGGCCTTCGACGGGCAATCTTTCCGCAGCGACAGCTGGCAGCGACCGGAGGGCGGTGGCGGCATTTCCCGTTTGATTGAGGAAGGCGCCTTCTTCGAACGCGGCGGCGTCAATTTTTCGCATGTCAAGGGTGCCTCGCTGCCCGCTTCGGCGACCGCCGTCCGCCCCCACCTGGCCGGTCGCGCCTGGGAGGCCATGGGTGTTTCGCTGGTTCTGCACCCGCGCAACCCCTACTGCCCGACGGCGCACATGAACGTTCGCTGCTTCGTTGCCAGCCAGCCGGGCGCCGACGATGTTTTCTGGTTCGGCGGCGGCATGGACATGACGCCTTATTACGGCCAACGCGACGATGTCGCCCATTTTCATCAAACCTGCAAGGCGGCACTGACGCCGTTCGGCGCCGAGACCTATCCGAAATACAAAACATGGTGTGATGAGTACTTTTTCCTCAAGCATCGCAACGAACCGCGTGGGGTCGGCGGCATCTTTTTCGACGATCTGAACGAAGGTGGATTCACACGCTGTTTCGAACTCACGCAAGCCGTCGGCAACGCCTTTACCGCCGCTTACCTGCCGGTACTCGCCAAGCGTCGGAACCGTGCTTACGGCGAGCGGGAACGTGATTTCCAGGCCTATCGGCGCGGCCGTTACGTCGAATTCAATCTGGTCTGGGATCGCGGCACCCTGTTCGGCCTGCAATCGGGCGGGCGTACCGAGTCCATCCTGATGTCTCTGCCGCCCATCGTCAAATGGCGTTACGACTGGACTCCGCAAGCCGGCACGCCGGAGGCCGAGTTGTATGAAGTCTTTCTCAAGCCGCAAGACTGGATATGAAAAACCCGGTCTGAGATTTATTTCAATTTGCCACGCACAACCCGCACGCGCTGCGGGTTTTTAACGACCAGATCGCCGGCGCCACCGCTCAGGTTTCCGCAGGCGCAGGCTGCCTTGATGTGCGGCACTGAATTGACGACCATCTGGCAGTCGAGACACTCGTAATAAATATCCCCGCCAGTCGGCAGATTGCCGGCATCGGGCGCCGGTTCGACAGGGTAGAAGTTGTAAATTTTCCGCATATCGATATTCAACATTTTTCCATCCCCTTCTGGTGGTCATTCAAAAAGGCGTGCTCGCCTTGCAATTCCGGTTTTCCTCATTGCTTCGCTGACAGCGACCATGTATGCGCCAGCAAAGCGGTGACTATACCGCCATCATCAGGGCTGCTCAGAATAATCTTGTTCAATCCTGCATTCAGCGCATTCTCGCCAATTCGCGCATGAGTGACGAAAAGTGGCGTCGCTTGCAAAAAACGCCACCCTTCATCGTCGAGCAAGGCGCACAAGTGGCGCAAACCTTCGCTGCTGGAGAGGGTGAGCGCGTCGATCTCACCGCGACGCCAGGCAGCAAGCAGCGGGCTTCCATCCGAGGCCGGCGCCGAACGTCGGTAGCAGGCCACACAATCGACGCAGGCACCACGACTGATTAGCGTATCGGCCAGCAATTCACGCCCACCCTCACCGCGAAAAATGGCAATCCTTTTGCCGGCGACCGAAGCCAGTTCGGGCAACGCCAACAAGGCCTCGGAATCGAAACGCTGGCGCGGTGCGAGACAGCCGGTTAGTCCGTGCGCGGCCAGCGCCTTGACGGTTCCCTGGCCGACCGCCGCCGGCTGGAGGCGCGATGGCCAGGGGCTGTGCGCCAAAATGACGGGCAGGGCGAAGGCGACGGCATTGGGGCTGATGAAAATCGCCAGGTCGTAGGTATCGAGGCGTTCAATTACCTGCGCCAAGGGGCGCGGATCGCTCGAGGCAGAAATTTCGAGCAGGGGGAAAATCATCGCCTGCCCACCCGCCGCCGCAATTGCCTCAGCCAATCCTCGTGCTTGTGCCAGGGGGCGTGTGACGACGATGGTTTTGCCCGCCAGTGCGCAGTCCGAGGTCATTGTCCATCTTCGATGACGTGGCCGATCAAGGGGGAGGAGGGGCTTGCCACCAAAGCTGCGCTCATAACGAGGCGTCCGGTGCCTCTTCTCTTAGCCGGGGTGCCAAGCGCAACTCCTGATCGATGATCAATTCGTTGGCGCGGTCAATCTGCTCCCGCTTCTGGCCGCCGTATTCGCCCAGTTCGCGAATATCGCGGACAAGGCGCGGGGTAATAATGACGACGGTTTCAACATTGTTGACGGTTTCCGTGCTGGTCGAGAACAGCTTGCCAATGACGGGCAAAGTGCCAAGCCAGGGGATGCCAGTCGATTCGGCCAGACCGCTCCTTTTCAGCAAGCCGCCAATGAAAACCGACTGCCCGTCCTCACACAAAAACTCGGTGGTGACCTCAGTACTCTTTTTGCTGGGAATGCCGGCATTGATGGTTGCCGAACTGACTTCAGGATGCACCTTGATCAGAATTCGACCCTGTTGGTCAACCGATGGTGTCACCCTGAGAATGACGCCTGATTCGAGAAACTGGATGCTTTCGGTCGTTACCTGATTGATCGTCGTCGTCAGCTTGTAGCCGGTGCTGTTGCCAATGACCGTTTTGGCCTCCTGATTCTCGATGGCCAGCAGTTTCGGCGAGGAAATCGTGCGAACCCGGCTGCGCGTGGCCTGTGCCTCAAGAAAAACATCGAGATTGCTGTTGACCAGACTGAAGAAAAATCCGCTGCTCCTCGGGCCGGCGGCGGCGCTTCCCTGGGACAAACCGTTGGTGCCAAAACTGCCGGTCGTGCCCCCCGGTGTCCTGCTGCCGAAGACCTTGCTCCAATCGACGCCGAAAACCTCGCCATCATCGAGAACAATCTCCAGTACGCGCGCCTCGATCAGCACCTGTTGCGGCTGTTGATCGAGCTCTTCGAGCAATTTGGCAGAGCGCTCTATAAAACTGGGCAGGTCTTCAATGACGACCATCCGTCGCTGGAACAACGGGGTCACTTTGCCAAAGCGTGACATGTGTTTGGTCAAAATTTCGGCAACCTGACGCGGATCGCTGTAATTGACCTTGAAAGTGCGTAACTGGACGAAAGCTCCAGGGTTCTCAACACCGGCCTCCTTGCGATCGGCCACAATGTAGTCGCCATCTCGATATTCAACGGTATAGCCGCCGGCTTCGGCTACCCGGTAAATCGCATCACGAACCGTCACATCGTAGAGGTTGACCGAAACATTGCCGCTGACATTGCGCCCGAGGATGATGTTGACGCGATCCTTGCGCGAGAGCACATCGAAAACCTCCTGTATCGGCGCATCACGAAAACTCAAGGAAAACCGCTCACGTTCGACTTTTTGCTCGGCCTTTTGCTCGACTTTTTTCAAATCGGCAGCGAGTCCCGTCAAAACCGGGAAGCATCCCAAAAGAATGCAAAAAACACGGATTCGCAACTTCCTCATCACTTGCTCTCTTTACTTGGTTTACTCGTCGCCGAAGGCTTCAATTGTATCGTCATACGTTTTCCATCTTTCATGAAGACCGCCTCTCCCTGAGCAACGCGGACAAGGCGATAACCATCAATTTCTTCGCCCAGGCGGACGACCGTCCCATTGACCACCGCCATTGAGTCGCGCCCGGCGCTCATCAACAAACTAATCTGTGGCGCCCAGTTCATGGCCTCAACGCCTTCTCCGGCGGGCATTGCAGGCATCCCGCCCGCTCCGCGCGGGACAAGTAGCGGCCTGGCAAAGGGGTCGTGGCGCAACGGCTCGGCGCTCAGGTCGCGACCAAGTAGCAAACCAAGGCAAAAAAGCATGAGGTAGTGCCGCCTGCTCACGGTGCAACCCGCCCCGACGATGGAAGATACAGCGCCAATTTCAAGGAAAGCTCGACTTTGCCACTTGCCTCCTGCGCGCGTATTTCAAAATCGCTGATTGAAATATTGCCACCCAGCGAATCTCCGAGGCTCAGCAGCCACTCGCAAAGTGGCAGATAAGCTCCGCTGGCACTGACATCGAAGGGAATTTCCTCAAATCCCGAGACGACTCGCGACTCCAGCGGTTTGATCGAAGACAATTTCAATCCGTGCTTGCGCGCCGAGTGATCGAGTGTTTCCATCAACGACGAAACCACTCGATCACCGGCGGATGCCAAGGCAAATTGGCCATTCAGGCGTTCCGACGCCACCTTCAAGTCGCCGACCAATTGCTCGAGTTCGACTGAAGGCGTTGCTCGCGCACCGATTCCCACCTCCAGTGAATCACGTTGCAGTTTCAATTGCCGGTATTCCGCAAACGGCTTGCGCAACACCAGCAACCACCCCTCAAGCGCCAGAAAAAGAACGAGAGAGAGCGCTATGAGGGGCACCAGGCGTACATCGACCCTGAGCAGGAGTTGGGTGAGACGGCTCATCATTGGCGGGCGCTTTTCAAGGTCTCCAGTTGCATGAACAAGGTGAAATCGATCACGTCGATATCGGCAGCGCCACGCGGCCTGGTCTCAATCAAATACAGTCGAGCCATGCCAGGCTGATCACTCAGCTTTTTCATAAATTCGGCAAGATGCGTGTGGTCAAGCGCATGTCCGACGATATTGACGCCACTGCCAGGCGCATTGCCGACGCCCTGTATTTTTCCGAGCAGTCCGCCCAACGTGTTAGCAGACGGGGATTCGGGTTTGACAAGGCTATCGGTCGCGCGGTGCATTTGCATGTTGTCGAGCCAGATTCCGGTTGTGTGAGCAGCGTCAATGGCGCGCAGCAACTTTGCCACCTGGTCACCGCCGCGCAACCCGGCCAGAGTATTCAGCTGTTCTTCGATCTGCTGTCGCTTCTGACGGAGCTCAGCAAGGCTGGACTGATCCCGCTGAAACCGTCCATCGTCCTGTTGCAAACGAGAAATTTGCTGCTGTTCGCGGCTCACCAGAGTTTGCAAGCCGAGCCAGCCGAGCAGAAAAATGATGAGCAGCAGGCCAAGCGCAAACAATGTGGCACGCAAATAAGACCTGACTCGACGCAGGCGCCTGAAATCTGCCGGGATCAGGTCCATGTATCGGGCTCTTCGATGTTGTGCAAAGCCAGCCCGCTGGCCAGAACAATGCCGGGACGCAGACCCAATGAGGTGTCGAACGTTGCCGCCTGGGGTCCGGAAGCAAAAAGTGTCAGCGGATTAAGAACGCAGACGGGGACTTGCAAAGATTGCTGGAAGCCACTGAGGAGGCCGGGATAGCGCGCGACACAGCCAGAAAGAAAAATGATGTCAACTGATTTTCCGCGTGTTTTCGAGGCCATATAAACCAGCGTGCGATTGATTTCCTGCTGCAGCGCCGACATCTCCGGACGCAAGACCTCAATGACGGTTTTTCTCGCGTCCTCGGCTGACTCGCCCGGTTCTTCCATGCTTCGCAAGAGACTCAGGGCGAGCGCGTCGGACATACCGAGCACTTTTACCAAGCGCTCCAGCAGGCGCTTCTCGGAAAAATCCACCGGCCGGTCAAGAATCAGGCGGCGTCCCCAGATAATGCTCAAGAAGGTCGAGTGCAGACCGACGTTGATCAACAAAGCATTCGGCAACTTGGGAAACTCTCGCCACTTCAGCGCACCTGAATGGCGAACCAGGCGCGACAGCGCATTGGGACCGACATCAAGTGCGTCCACATGAAGCCCGGCCGCGGAGAGGGCATCAAGATAGGCCAAAACGTTTTTGCGTGGCGCAATTGCCACCAGCGCCTCGCCCACCTCAACATCGGGATCAAGGTGCCGCAGTGCCATAAAGTCCACCACTGACTCACCCAGATCACCCTGCATCCGCTCGCGTAATTCGGCAACCAGCGCCTGCTCATCACTGAGCCCCTTCTGGCGCTTGAAAATCACCATACTGGTCTTGACTTCGCTACTGGACAGACTCGAAACCACATGCTTGCCGGAAAACGGCTGGATACTGCGAGCCCGTTCGAGCAGAGCCTTGAATCCCTTAGTGTCATGGAGCACGGCCTCACGGGCATCGGGGAAAGGCAACGCAGCAATCGCCCGAATGCGCAATGATTGACCGGCCTCTTCCATTTGCACAAGATTGACCGCTTCGTGCCCGACATAAAGCCCGATACGGGGCATCTTGGTGAGCCGCGTCACCAAGTTTCGATAAGGCTTGAGCAGGTCAGAAAACGAAAAACTCATTGGCTGTGTCAGGGCTCAAAGTTGTATACGTCATGATAAGGCCTAAGCGCCCCCGAGTAACGATCAGCACACCAATTTCCGGCCGGGTTTGCGCGAATGTCAAGGCGGTACGGCTCCGCAGGGTAGCCAGTAGCCGACCTCAAGTTTGGGGCGTGCAGCTGACGTGGCATTGTCACTCAACATGAGATATCCATTAGTAAACAAAGTTGGTGTTGCGGCAATGCGTATCCCGCTATTTGGATAACGTCCATTCATCCAGGCGAATGCGAGTTCGGTGATGTCGATATTTGTATACGAAATCGGTGTAAACACACTCCAACTCGGCATGTCGAGAACGACAGGATCTGAATGGTAATCCCCACCAGGGCTAATCCAAGCATTTATGCCATCAGACTTAGACCAGTTCGCACCCGCCTCCAGCCAGCTTGATTGCAGCCGGAAAAGCGTGGCTTTAAAAAAAAACCCAGAATTTGTCAAGGACAAAGTCGCCCACTTGGGAATACTGCCCGGGGGAAATATCGATAAATCGAATTTGAGCAGCATGATATTGCTAGAAATGACGTACATCGTCGGCGCCCCCCCGAAATTGGCGATGCTATTTTTTGCAATGTAGGTGTCAATTCCCGTAACCGCATCGGGTTGCATGGAATAGACTTTAGCGACTTGCTGGTAGGCATAGACAGGCGTACGTCTCAAGGTGACGCTGCTGCCGTTGTAAGTGCCCGTTGAATCTAAAGTAAACGTATTCATCCCAATGGGCGTCGCGTAGGCTGAATAAGCGGCACCTGCAAAATTGCTGTTGGAAACGGGAGAGGCTTGGCTCGGGTAGGCGCCACAATTCATCAACTGAATGCGATTATTAGCGGCCTGCAGGCCGGCTTCGGCGGCGTAACGCGCACGGTCGATGTCAGCCTGGCTTGAATGATAGGCCGCGTTCCGGCCATTTTCGTAATTTAGCGAGTAGGCAATCATCGCCACCAGGGTCATCGCCAAAACCACCGGCAACAGCACAAACCCTCGCTGACGGATCATTGCGTTCCGCCCCCGAGACGCACTTGTGCCGTCATCGTCTGTGACACCTCGCCATCTTTCAAAGTCAGCGTCAGGACAATAGCTTGTCTGTCCAACGCACCCATCTTCATCTCCGGCGTATCCGGCAGACTCCTCCAGACAGGAACGCGTGCCGCAAAAGCGGTGACATTTTGAGCGATCACGGTGAAGCCGGTGACGCCAAGGCACGCCGTGTCACTCGTCACGGTTTCAATCAATTGTTTGGCACCCACTCTGAGGCAATACATGGTGCAGGCGCTACCGCTGCAAGGGCTGGGTGCAAGCCAGTTTCCCGTACTGTTGGTGGGAAGGGAGCCAAGCAGCTCTCGGGGCGCAAGGGATCGCGCCCGAGCAGCCATTCGTTCAATAGCAAAGCGCCCCTGGTACATCAATTCATTGCTGGAATGCACAGTGGCCGAAGTATTCATGGCCAGTCCTGTCACGCTTCCCAGAGACAACAAAACGATGGCGCCGACGACCGTAGCCAGCATCATTTCCACCAGACCCAAGCCGACTTGTCGGCGCTCGACGGGGCTCACCACCATTTTCCTGCCAGAGTGGTCAGGGCTGTCGCAGAGCCATCTGCCTGATAATAAACGCTGATCAATAGCAATCCAGTGTCGGTAGGTGTCCAGTTACCTGTCTCGGCTTTGCATCGATACATAACAACGACGCGACGATCAAGTGCTTCGGGGGGGTCGGAATATTTCTCGTTAATACTGGTGTTGTTTCCAGCCTGAGAGACATGGGTGTAGAGCGAATTGAATGGCTGCCGTAGCACCTCCTCCATCTTGTTGCGCAGATCGAGCTGGCGCTTTGCCAGTGGCGCCGAACTTCCGCGAATCGCATTGCTCAAGGCATCCATCGCAGGCGCCAGCAAAACCCCCAGGAGCACGACGGCGACAAGAACTTCAATGTGAGCAAAACCGCGCCAGCGGTGCCAAAAAACCAGAGTGCTCTTGTTCCACATCAGGGGCGAGTGATCAAACCGCTGTTCTGGTCGATGAGAACATCTTTAGAGTGCTGGCCGAGTTCCAAAACAACCCGGCTATTTGCCTCCAGTTTGCCCCTATTGGCGCCCTCGCCATCAAAGACAAAAAACTGGGTGGCACCAGGCGCGATCAGCAGTTGCCCACGCGTCTGGCCGGCACCATTGAACAAGGGCTTTAGCAGCACACCGCTCGACAAGGAGCTCAGTTCAAAATCGATGACAGCCGGACGCTTGGTAAGCGGATCGATGAGCGGGCTGGTGCCGGACGCATTTGGCATCTGCGCATTCACATTTGAGTAGTAAAAACTGAGCTTGCCGGGTTTGGTGCGCCCATCAACAAGTACATAACTGCCCGTGCGCTGCGCTTCTGAAATCGCCAACCGCATGAGGCTCGTTACTGCTTCGGCGGCCACCTCCAGCTTTTGCGGCTCGCTGGTGGACAACAGCGGAATCGCCGTTGCCATCAATACCGAAATAATAGCCACGACAATCAGCATCTCGGCCAAGGTAAATCCGCCACGTGTTCGACGAAACGGGCGTTTGTCTCCCAGCGCCCGGATGAGCGTTAACATCAGCGTGAAGAGTAGGGAACACCCTTGCTGTCATTATCCGAGTTGTTCGCAATGATTTGCCCACTCAGGATGTCGTACTTCCAACCACCAACACTTGTCTTATCAGATACCTTGCCGGTAGCCGTGAGCGGAGCACCGGTACTTAGAACCATTATCGCTGAACTCCCGGAAATCGGCTCGGCGGGAATACCTTTGCGCAAATAAGGACCAAGTGGTGTGACAGTACCGGGGCCACTACAGGTTTTACCCGAGACATCACTGTATTGCGATAACTGATCCCTCAGATACCCCTCTGCGTTCGAGGCAGTTGATGCTGTACCAGATCCGCAAGTTGAAATGCCGACTGAAGTCATCGCCCCCGGATACTTTGAACCATGCTGAATCCGGTACAGTTCGATGGCCGAGCGCATCGTGCTGAGGTTGCTGTCCAGCGCAGACTCCTGGGCATCGATGGTGGCACCGGAAAACTGCGGAATGACGATGGCGGCAAGAATTGCCAGGATGATGACGACAATCAGCAGTTCGACGAGAGTGAATCCGCGCTGCAAGGTGTTGCCTACTGAATGACTAATCGAACGCATCGTGAAGCCCTCATTTAACATACTTCTTATTATCTATAATTAGTCGTCTGCAGCAAGTGAACAATCCCTGCCGACGCATGGAATTATCCCACGGCGCGCGACAGCTTGAAGATTGGCAATATCAGCGAGGCGACAATAACGCCGACCACCACCCCCATGACCAGCAGCATGATCGGCTCGATGGCTTTGGAGATGACGATGATTCGCTTGTTGATGTCTCGCTCGTAAAACTCGGCTATGCGGGACATGACAAAGCCAAGTTTGCCGGTTTGTTCACCGGTCGAGATCATTTGCCTGACCATCGGGGGGATGAAAGGTGTGTTCTGAAACCCCGCGGCAATACCGCGCCCTTCGTTGACATGGGTTCGTACGCTATCGATAAACCCCGAAAACAATGAATTTTCGACGACTCCCTGGCACGCCTTCAGCGCCACCGTGACCGGCACGCCATTGCTGAGTGACAAGCCGAGCACGCCGAGCATACGTACGAGGCTGGTCTTGATATAAAGATCGCCGAGCACCGGCGTTGAGATCATCACTCGGTCAAGCACGACACGACCGACCGTGCTTTTTAGCCACAGCGACAGCGTCCAGACTGCCAGCACCAGCCCCCCGAGGAGGATCGGCCAATGACCGCGAATGAGAGTGGAGGCTGCCATCAGAATGATGGTCGTCGGTGGCAACTGATTGCGAATTGACGAAAAAAGGTCTTCGAATTTGGGGAAAATCACAACAAGGACAAAAACAACGACCAGAATCGAAAAAACAATCAGAAAGGCAGGATAAGAAAGCGTCGAAACCATGTTGCTCCGGAGCTGGAGCGACTTTTCGTCCATGCGCAGCAGTTGATCGAGCACTTCGGGCAAAAACCCCCCCGCCTCGGCGGCGCCAACGAGGCTCACGTAGGGCGCCGAAAACATTTTGGGGTGACCGGCGAGCGCCGTGGAAAAGTTCTTGCCCTCCTTGATCGATTCGGCCAGCGAACCAATGACGTCAGCCAGCGCCTGTTGGTCGGTTTGTTGTTGCATGACGACGAGGGCTTCGAGCAAGCTGACCCCAGTCTGCAGCAACAGCGACAGGCGTTCGGTGAAGATCATTCGGTCTTCCAGACCAATCCGTGGCGCACCGAAACGGATTGGCCGTTTTTGCCTGGCCTGGCCTGGTGCTGCCGATGCGGCGGGTTTCAGTTCAATTGCCATACCGATTACTCTTCCTGGGTGACGCGAGCCACTTCTTCCAACGTGGTCTGACCTTTGAGAACATGCTGCAAACCGTCGTCAAACAAGGTCGGGTAGCCTGCCGAATGCGAAAAGGAGAGCAATTCATCTTTGCTGGGATTTTTGGCCATCAGGCGTTGCAGCCCTTCGCTTGCCTCGATGATCTCGTGAATGCCCAAACGTCCGCGATAACCCGAGTCATAGCAGGTGGAACAACCGCGACCGCGCGCCAAACGGGCGTTTTCGGGCCACTGATAGCGAGCCACCAACTCCGGGGGGGGCAAATAACTTGTTTTGCAATCAGGGCACACGCCACGTACTAGGCGCTGCGCCACAACTCCGGCCAGCGCCGACGACAGCAGGTAAGGCTCGACCCCCATATCCATCATGCGCGACAGCGCGCCAATGGCGTTGTTGGTGTGCAACGTCGACAGCACCAGGTGTCCGGTCAGCGCCGCCTGGACGGCGATTTCCGCCGTGTCGCGGTCGCGGATTTCACCGACCATGATGATGTCTGGATCCTGCCGCAGGACATGTTTGAGCATTTTTGAGAAAGGCAGGCCAATCGCTTCGTTGACCTGATTCTGGTTGATCATGTCGATCTGGTACTCGACCGGATCCTCAATCGTGACGATGTTTTTTTCGACACTCTTCAGATGATTGACCGAAGCATAGAGCGTCGTCGTCTTGCCACTCCCTGTCGGCCCGGTTACCAAGATCAGGCCATGGCTGCGCGCCAGCAATTTCTTGAGCACCGCGAGGTTGACCGGACTCATGCCGAGCCGCTCGACGTCAAGAATCGACTGGTTTTTATCGAGCACGCGAAGAACGACTTTTTCTCCGTAAATACCGGGCAGTGAGCTGAAACGCAGATCAATGCTGCGCCCCTGGGTCACCACTTGCATCCGTCCATCCTGCGGCAAACGGCGTTCGGCAATGTCAAGATTGGCCATGACCTTGAGCCGCGAGACAATCGCCGGATGCAGATCGGAACGCGAGGCGGTGACCTCGTAAAGAATGCCGTCAATGCGAAAACGGACATAGGAGCGGGTGCGTCCACTTTCAATATGAATATCACTGGCGCCGTCGCGGACGGCACGCTGGATTAATCCATTGACAAAGTTGATGACCGGACTGCCTCCGGCCATTTCGTCAATTTTGCTGTGATCGGTTTGCTCGCGGGTAACGAGTTCAATATCCGTGGCCATGTTCTCGACCATTTCCGGAATGAATTCATTACCGCTGTACGCCTCGATCTGATATTTGAGAATTTCTTCCCGACCGGCAAGCACCAGTTGCAACTTGCAACCGGTCATTTCCTGCACCTCATCAAGCAAAGGAATCGCCTGCGGGTCGCTGGTCGCCAGCGTCAAGGTCTTGTGTATCTTGAACATCGGCAAAACTTCGAGACGCCTTGCCAACTCCTTCGGCATCAAGGCCGTGGCGACGCTCTCGAACAGGCCAATACGCAAGGGAATGTAAGGAATCCCCATCTGCCGAGCCAGTGCCGCCAGGCGATCGGCCTCCGAGAGTATCCCGCTCTCAACCAGAATGACGCCCATCCGTTTGTGCGTTCGCGCCTGAATGAGCATGATTTCATCAAGCTGCTTTTGCGTGACCAGCCCCATGTCGAGGAGAATATCGCCTAGTTTGACCGTGGATGGCTGCACATAATGACTGCCAATGCTGTGCAGTCCGCCAAAACTGTTGCCGACAAAGCTTGCCGGGTCGCCGAGCCCGGTGGCGATCAAGATATCCTTGACCAGAGAAGTCGGGTTTACAAATTTGAGCGACCCGCCAAGGTGACTAAGACGGGCATTGGCATCGAGCATGATTTCCATCGCCGCGCCGCCAATCAGCGAAACCAGTTCGAGGTCAAGAATCAGGTGCAGGCGCCCTTCACTGATGCACTCATCAATGGTGCGGGCAAGCTCTGCACAAGCCCCCTCGCTGACCAGTGGATGACTTGGCACCATATAAATCATGGTGCCTACCTGGCTGCGGGAGATGGTCTCCGACACGTTCAGGCTTGATCCCGACGGATGTTGAAAAGGCGCAGCCAGTCGGGTTCAGTGCCGACAATCCGCATGAAGACCTGAACCACCGCCGGGTCAAGCTGGCTTCCGGTAACCCGCTGAATTTCCGAGACAGCCACTTCGTGCGTGCGCCCGGCTCGATAGGCTCGCGAACTGGTAATCGAGTCGTAGGTGTCGGCGACGGCAATAATGCGCGAAAAGAGGGGAATCAATTCGCCACGCAAACCATGCGGGTAACCCTTGCCGTTGAACTGCTCCTGATGATGGCGGGCGCCCACTGCCGCACGTTCGAGTTGCTTGATGTGGCGAAGGATTTCGTAGCTCCGCTCGGGGTGAACCTTGATAAAAGTAAACTCGTCGTAGTTCAGCGCACCGGGTTTGCTCAAAACGGCATCCGGAATACCGATCTTGCCGACATCATGCAGCAGCGACGCCCAGTGCAACTCGTCAAGCTCACCGGCAGTCAAACCGATCTCCCGCCCGATTTCCATCGAGAGATAATTGACGCGCTCGCTGTGCCCGCGGGTGTAAGGATCTTTGGCTTCAACGGCCTCAATCAGCGAACGGGCGATCTGGTCGTTGAAGTCCCGCAAATTCTGAACCATCGAGTACGATGCGCTCAGACTGGAGAGTTGGGTTGCCAGCACTTCGGCGAGCTTGCGGTCACTATTGGAAAAATCCGCCTTGTCAGCATGGTTGAGCAGAACCACCAGGCTATCGACGATTTTTTCGGAGCGCACCGGGCAAGCCAGCACCTTGTAGGGCATGTCGGTGAAAATATAAGCGCGGCGCGGATCGTTGCTGGCATTGAGCACCAGGGTTTCGCCGGAGGACTGGACAAAGCGAAACAGGTCGCCACGCATTTCAACCAGCACCAGATCAAGATTGTGAATCGGCTTGCTTAGCGCGGCCGCATGAAGTGTCGGCCCCATGGTCGGCATGACGAAGGCGACAATATCGACATTCAAATGCTCTGAAGCGGACTCCAGCAATGCCTTGAAAACCTGCTGTTGATTGCCGGAATGGGTCTGAATATGCTGATCCACCGCATACACCAGATGTAACTCTTCGTAGCGGCTACCCAGTTCCTCGGTCATCAACTCGAGATCTTCGCGACACTGGTATTCGTTGAAAATGCCGTCAACCGTATCGTCAAAGGCTTCAACCAAGCTATCGATGCGCGCCGGATACGCCTCCAGAACGGCTGTCTGAGCAAGCACTCCGGCCCAGCCCACAATCCCGTCCTTGGTGGATCCAAGCGGACGACAAAACACGGCCTTGCCGTTTTCCAGATCAACCCGCTGCACTTCGCAGGTATCGCCAGGGGTGAGTTTTGCCAAAAACGCACCGAGCGCCGCCCCGGCTTGAGCGTCGCACTCGCCGACGGGAACTAGCTGCGCGTCAAGGATAATCAGGGGCGCTTCACAGTCGAACGCGCGATTGAGCCAGCGCTGGTAGCGCGAAAAATCAATTTCAGTCAGCGCTTGCCGAATCATGATGCTTGCGGAGAAACCAGTGAGTTGAAATATTTGTCGAGCTTCAGGGTCAAGATGCGCATACTCAAGGGCTTCTCAAGAAACTCCAGACGCTCAATCCGGGTCACCCATTCCCGATGGTCGCGATCTGTCATCGAGGTCATGACAAATATCGGAAATTGCCGCTCGGGCATTTCGGCATGAAGGGTTTGGCATAGCTCCTTGCCGGTCATCACCGGCATCTGGATGTCGGTGATCATGGCATCCGGCGGCGCGGCGCGAATCACGCCCAAAGCTTCCTTGCCGTTGGGGCAAAGAATGACCTGGTAACCGCCACGCTCCAGATGCAGCTTGAGCACTCGCGTCATGTGAGGCTCATCGTCGACAATCAGGATACGTTTCATCCATTCGCCCCTTCCTCAAGATTCATTGGCTGCGCCCGCAGCGTCAGGGTAAATTCAGAGCCTTTGCCAAGTTCGCTTTTCACCGCAATCGTGCCCTGATGCAGCTCGACAATTTGACGCGCTAGGTAGAGCCCGAGACCGTGGCCGCTGCGCTTGGCAGTTTCATTGCTCGAGACCCGATAGTATTTATCAAAGACATGAGCGCAATCTTCGCGGGAAATACCAATGCCTTCGTCAGCAATTTTTACTTCGATCTGGTTATCGTCAAGCAATGCGGCGCTTAAAGTGACCTTGCCGTTCGGATCGCTGTACTTGATTGCGTTGCTCAGCAAATTGTCAATCGCGATACGCAACAAATCCTTGTCCAGCCTCGCAGAACCCAAATCGGGTGGGGTCTTGATCAGAAGACGGACATGCTGCTCTTCAGCATTCGGCAACATGGCTTGATAGGCGTCATGCAGCAAGTCGTGGATTTTCACGCGTTTGCGGACGAGCGCCAGGCTGCCGGCATCAAGCTTTGAAATATTGAGCAGGTTATTAATCAGGCCGGCCATGCGCAAGGCCTCAGCATGGATAACGTTGATCGCGTTGACGCGCTCCGCCTCATCAAGGTTTGAATAATTCTGCAGCAGTTCGCTGTAGACCGATAAATTGCTGAGTGGCGTTTTCAATTCGTGCGAAACATGGGAGACGAACTCAACGCCTGCCTGACGCGCCAGATACTCGTCAGTGACATCACGAAAAATGACCAGACGCCCGAAAAGCGCGCTGCGTTCGCGCGGGGAGAAGAGCGGGAAGGCGGCGACATTGATCTGGCGGTCAGGATGATTTTCCGGCGCGTAACTGATGCTCGATTGATTGGCCGCTGCCGGCGCATTTTTGAAGCGCATCAAAAAGGCCAGAACCTCCTGATTGCCACACCACTCACGCGGCGCCTTGCCGAGAATGTTTTCCGCCTTCGCCCCAAGAATATGTTCCGCCTTGGCGTTGGCAAACGTTGGCAGGCAATCGTCGTCAATGACGAGGACGGCTTCCGGTAACGCATTGAGAACGGATTCTGCTTTTTCCTGCTTGTAAGAAAGCAGGTGTGTCGATGTTTGCGCCGTTGTTGCCTCGCTCTCCATGTGCCGGACACGCGACTGGACAATCTCCATGAATCCGTCAAAGCGGCGAATGAAATCTGCCATGTTGTTGCCCTGATAAACCAGTTGATGATCCAGGCTGCAAACCTGCGAGACCTCGACCATCTTGCGACTGAGGTCACCGATCGGGCGTAGTTCACGACGAATCATCACGTAGAAAAGTGTCGTCAGAAGAAAAACCGGCAAGGCCATCAAGCCAAGATTGGATACTTCGCTGCTCAAAGCGTAGGAAGGGCGGGAAAAATAGGCGACTCGAACAAAACCGGCAAGCACGCCGTCTTTCATTAACGGGGCAAAAAATTCGATCACTTCACGATCATTCGCGCCGAGCCGGAGGCGATGTTCGCCAAACCAGGCAAAAGTTTCGGTCGGCATCGCCGCAACCGGCAAGGCGTCCACGAGACCCGTTGTGTAGAGGGTTTTTCCGCCGAGATCGACAATGGCACCATAAGCAAAATCCTGGTTAGCCTGGGCAAAGACCAGTTTGGCCATCAGGCTGCCGCCGCCGCTATCGTTGACCAGCTGGCCAAAGTCGGCGCTCGAAACCGCCCGGCTCAGGGCATTGCCGAGAACACGGATTTTTTCCTGATGAATCTTTACCTGATACTGATAGACCCAGCCGCCGATCAACCCAATAACCAGCAAGGTCACGGCGATCATCAGGAGGCCCAGTTTGTCATTTTTCAGGGTCGCGAACTTTTTCGAAAATTTCATCTTGATCCGGTGAGCGGGTAGCCAGTCTTATCCCTTTGAGATAGCGCGAACGCCGCTCCAAAGTATAGATGATTTCCCGCCTCCCCAATCACGCAATCAGTCGCCCGCGACAGACCGCCAATACCTCAGACGAACGCTATTCGGCGCAGGTGGCGGCAGCCGGCCACGCCTGGCGCCTAGTGGCCGCCAGCAAGTTGATCGAGAATGGCGTCAGCACCTTTGGCGCGCAGCAAGGCGGCCAACTGCAAACCCAACGCCTCGTCGTCGACGGGGTTGCCGCGCAGCTCGGCGCTGACCATTTCCCGACCGTCGACCGTGGCGACGAAGCCGCGCAACCAGAGTTGGCCGTTGTCGATCAGCGCATAGCCACCGAGCGGCACCTGGCAGCTACCGCCGAGCGCGCGCGAAAAGGCGCGCTCGGCCTTGACGCAGTGAGCGGTGTCCGGGTCATTCAGCGGGGCAACGGTAGCGAGCATGGCAGCGGCATCGGCCAGCACTTCGATACCGAGCGCTCCCTGACCGGGCGCCGGCAATGATTGTTCTGCACTCAACAGCGATTTGATGCGTGATTCCAAGCCCAGGCGGAGCAGGCCGGCGGCGGCCAGAATGATCGCATCGTAGTCGCCGGCATCGAGTTTTTTCAGGCGCGTATCGAGGTTGCCGCGCAGGCTTTTGATCACCAAGTGCGGGTAGCGGGCACGCAGGATCGATTCGCGACGCAGGCTGGAGGTGCCGACCACCGCGCCGACCGGCAATTCATCGAGGCTGGCAAAGTGATTGGAGACAAAAGCATCACACGGATTTTCGCGCGCTGAAATGGCGGCGAGAACGAAGCCTTCGGGCATCACCATCGGTACGTCTTTCATCGAATGCACGGCAAGGTGAGCGCGCCCCTGTTCGATCGCCACTTCCAGCTCTTTGATGAAGAGCCCCTTGCCGCCAATATCGGCGAGCGGGCGGTCGAGTATCTGATCTCCTTTGGTCGTCATCCCGAGAATGACAACCTCGTGACCCGGGTTTAGACTACTTAGCCGATCTTTGACGTGAATTGCCTGCCACATGGCCAGACGGGATTCACGGGAGGCAATGACAATCTGTGACGGAGCGGACATGGGAAGACACTTGAAAAGGCTGTTCGGGAGCTTGATTTTAGCATGGCTGACCGTCCCCGCCTGGAGCGCCAGCGACCTCCCGCCAGCCATCGACTTGCCCCGGGAAGCCGGCAGAGCCGCTGGCGCCGGGATGCCGCTGGTGATTATCTACAGCCGTGCCGATTGCAAATATTGCGAGGCGGTCAAGCGCGATTATCTCAAGCCCCTGGCGGCCAATCCCCAATACCAGAACAAACTCGTCATCCGCCAGATCAATCAGGATGGCGAGCAGCCGCTTGTCGATTTCAAGGGTGGGACAAGCAGTCACGCCCGCTTTGCCGCCGGTGAAAAAATCAAGCTGGTGCCCGTCGTTGCTTTCTACGGGCCAGATGGCCGCCAGCTGAGCGAGCCCATCGTTGGCGCCCGGCTTCCTGATTTTTATTTGAGTTACCTCGAAGACGCCATCGAAAAGTCGCTACTGGCTCTGAAAAAGCGATGAGCGAAAGATCCGAAAAGCCGCCCGGGCAACGCCCGGAACATCCCGATTTCTGGTGCAGCCGATTTGCTGAAGGCGTCACGCCCTGGGACGCCGGCGGCGTACCGGCGGCGTTTATGGACTTCGTTGCCCGCCAACCGGCGGCACGCACGACGCTGATTCCCGGTTGCGGCAGTGCTTGGGAAGCGGCGCACCTGGGGCGGCTGGGGTGGCCGGTGACAGCGCTTGATTTCTCGCCCGTGGCGGTGGCCAGCGCCGGCAAAATATTGCAAGCGGTGCCGGTCAAGCTGGTTTGCGACGACTTTTTTACTTTTGCGCCGCAGCAACCTTATCAGCTGATCTACGAGCGTGCATTTCTCTGTGCCTTGCCGCGCAAACTATGGGGCGGCTGGGGCAGGCGGGTGGCCGAACTACTGCCGAGCGGCGGCCTGCTGGCCGGCTTTTTCTTTGTCTGCGACCAGTGCAAAGGACCGCCCTTCGGAATTCTTCCACAGCAACTGGCGGCGCTGCTGCACGAGGCTTTCGAGCCAGTCGAGGATGCCGGGGTTCCTGACTCGCTGCCCGTGTTCGCCGGCCGCGAGCGCTGGCAGGTCTGGCGCAGGCGCTAAACTGGGCAGCCATCAAAGCCCGAGACGAGTTTTTCCCGAAACGACATGAAAACCGACACCCCCCAGATAATTCATCTCAAAGACTACACGCCGCCCGCTTACTGGGTTGATACCGTCGACCTCGATTTTGTCATCGAATCCGCGTTCACCATCGTCACTGCCACGTTATCACTGCGGCGCAATCAAGAGGTCGCCAGGCAGCCGCTGGTGCTCGATGGTGAAGAACTGGAAACCTTGCGCGTCAGCCTCGACGGCCAGGCGGTCGCCTTTGTTGCCACCCCACGCACGTTGATCATCGACGACTTGCCCGATGCCTGTACGCTGCAAACGGTCGTCCGCATCGATCCGAACCGGAACACCCATCTCTCCGGCATGTACCGCTCCCGGGACGGGTATTTCACGCAGTGCGAAGCGCAGGGATTTCGCCGCATCACCTGGTTTCTTGATCGCCCGGATGTGATGTCGACCTACGTCGTGACGCTCCACGCCGACAAGAAAACGCTGCCGATTTTGCTCGCCAACGGCAATCCGGTGGCCAGCGGCGAGGAAGCGAATGGCCACCACTGGGCGCGCTGGGTCGACCCGTTTCGCAAGCCCTGCTATCTTTTTGCGCTCGTCGCCGGCCGGCTCGACGGCTTGTTCGATCGCTTCACAACCGCCTCCGGGCGCGAGGTCAACCTCGCCATTTATGTCGAACCGGGCAAGCTCGACCAGTCTGCGCACGCGATGGCGGCATTGAAAAAATCGATGGCCTGGGACGAGCAGCGCTTCGCGCTTGAGTGTGATCTCGAGCACTACATGATCGTTGCCGTCGGCGACTTCAACATGGGGGCGATGGAAAACAAGGGGCTCAATATCTTCAACACGAAGTATGTGCTCGCTCGTGCCGATGTGGCGACGGATACGGACTTCGAGAATATCGACCGGGTCGTTGCCCATGAATACTTCCACAACTGGACGGGCAACCGCGTGACCTGTCGCGACTGGTTTCAGCTCTCGCTGAAGGAGGGCTTGACCGTCTTTCGCGACCAGGAGTTTGGTGCTGACCTGCACAATCGCCAGACTGCCCGCATTCGCGAGGTGCGCGGCCTGCGTGCCGCGCAGTTTCCGGAAGATGCCGGCCCGATGTCGCATCCGGTGCGTCCCTCTTCGTTCGCCGAAATCAGCAATTTCTACACTGCCACCGTGTATGAAAAGGGCGCCGAAGTCGTCCGCATGATCCAGACGCTGATCGGCCGCGACAACTTCCGTCAGGGCATGGCCGAGTACTTCCGCCGCCACGACGGCCAGGCCGTGACATGCGAGGATTTTGTCGCGGCGATGGCCGCCGCCTCGGGCTACGACTTCAGCCAGTTCATGCGCTGGTACAGCCAGCCCGGCACGCCGCAGATTGCCGCCGCCGGCATTTTTGACCCGGCAAGCGGCCGCTACACGCTGACTTTCGAGCAATCCAATCTGCGCGCCAGCGACGACAGCCCGTACCTGATCCCGATTCGCATTGCCCTCTTCGACGCTGCCGGCAGCGTGATTCCCGGCAGCGAACAGCTCATCGAACTGAGCCAGCGCAAACAACAGTACACCTTCGACAATCTGGCCGCCGAACCCGTGCCTTCGCTGCTGCGTGACTTTTCAGCGCCGGTAATCTTCAATTTTGACTACACGTCAGCGCAGCTCACGCACCTGCTGGCATTCGAGACAGACCCGTTCAACGCCTGGGAAGCCGGCCAGCGCCTTGCCGCGCAATTGATCCTGCAAGCCGCCACGGCGCTCGCCGCCGGGCGCTCGCCCTCCTGGCCGGCCGCTTTCACGGCGGCCGCACGCCGCCTGTTGCAACAGCAACGCACGCGTGGCGCCGCTTTTGTTGCCGAAGCACTGACACTGCCCGGCGAAACAACGCTGGCCGAAGCCATGGACGTGGTTAATCCCGAAGCCCTGCACGCCGCCCGCAACGCCCTGCGCTTGCACCTTGCGCAAGAACTCGAAGGCGAGTTTTCCGGCATTTACGCCGCCCTCGCCCCGCATCTTCCTTATGCGCCGAGCAGCGAGCAAGCCGGCGCCGGCGCCCGCGCCCTGCGCAACCTCTGCCTCAGTTACCTGCTCGAACTGGACAACGATTTTGTCCGCCAACTGGCCATGCGGCAATTTCTCGAGGCCGACAACATGACCGACCAGTTCGCCGCCCTTGCTGGACTGGCGCAAATCGACTGCGACGAACGCGAGTTGGCGCTGGCGAAATTCTATGAGCGCTGGCAGCACGAGGCGCTGGTCGTCGACAAATGGTTCGCCGTGCAATCGGCCAGCCGCCTGCCGCAGACGCTGGAAGTAGTCAAAAAACTGACGCAGCACGCGGCTTTCGACCTTACCAATCCGAACAAGGTTTATGCCTTGATCCGCAACTTTGGCAACAACCTGGTGCGCTTCAATACGCCCGCGGGGTACGCTTTTCTCGCCGAACAGACGATTGCGCTCGATGGCAAAAATCCGCAAATCGCCTCACGCCTTGCCCGCAGTTTCGACCGCTGGAAAAAATTTGATGCAAGCCGTCAGGCGCACGCCAAAAAGGCGCTTGAAAGCATCCGCAATCACCCCGGTGTCTCGCGCGATGTGCTTGAAGTGGTGACTCGCTCGCTGGCCTGAACCAGCCGCCTAATTACCCGAGTAATCGAGTTCAACGCGGCGCATCAGGGCACGACACTCGTCCGAACTGCATGGGGTACGGTTTTTTTCGCCGCCGGCGCCGTAGCGGCGGAGTTGGCCGGGCTTGACGCCGAGTTCGCGCAGCACCTTGTACACCGCGTTGACGCGTATTTCGGCAATCGCGCTGTTATAGGCACTGCTACCGCGATCATCGGTAAAACCGACGAGTAAAACCTTCTGCCGGGGGTTGGCTTTGAGGCGCTCGGCGTGGCGTAGCAAGGTGTCGCGCGAGCGACCATCGATCAGCGCCGAATTGGTCGCAAAAAACACGCTGTTTTCGGCGTTGACCGCAGTCATCGCGCCCTGCTCCTGCTCCTGCTGCGTCACCGCTTCCGGCGGTGCCGGCCGGGCAACCTCGACTACCGGCTTGGCCGGCGGCGGCTGCGGCACACTGACGCAGCCGCTGGTGCCGAGTACGATCACCAAGGCAGCGAAAATGGATGATGCGGAAAATGCCTTCATATGTGTGACTTCTCTGTAGCTGTGGCGTGGGGGGATGCTTGCCCGAACCCGGCAATCTAACAGCGAAGGCGTTTTACAGGCAAGGCATGGCGGCGCTGGGGCGCTACCTCGCCGAGCGCTGAAACCCTCATCGGCATCGGCTCGATCCGTCATCGTCCCGCTTCGCCAGCGTGCCGCCGGGCGGCATGAAAGTGCCGTATACTCGGCGCTTCCCGGACGAATCAATTTTCGCTTCGTCGCCTAACCGCCTTGTTCCCGATCTCATTCATGACCTCCAACACCCCCCAATACACCTGGGCCGGCCGTTTTTCCGAGCCGGTTTCCGATCTCGTCAAACGCTACACCGCCTCAGTCGGTTTCGATCAGCGCATGTGGCGCCAGGATATTCGCGGTTCGCTGGCGCACGCCCGAATGCTGGCCAAGCAGTCGATTATCAGCGGCGACGATCTGGCGCACATCGAGCGCGGCATGGAAATCATCACCCGCGAGATCGAGAGCGGCCAATTCGACTGGTCGCTCGATCTTGAAGACGTCCATTTGAATATCGAAAAGCGCTTGACCGCGCTCGTTGGCGATGCCGGCAAACGTCTACATACCGGCCGTTCGCGCAATGACCAGGTAGCGACCGACATCCGCCTTTACCTGCGCGATGCGATTGACGACATTTTGCTGCTGCTCAAGGCCTTTCGTTCAGCCCTCGTCGATCTCGCCGAGCAGGAAGCGGCGACGCCGATGCCCGGCTTCACCCATCTGCAGGTCGCCCAGCCGGTGACTTTCGGCCACCACATGTTGGCCTATTTCGAAATGTTCGGCCGCGATGGCGAGCGCTTCGCCGATGCCCGCAAACGCACCAACCGCCTGCCGCTTGGTGCGGCCGCCCTGGCCGGCACCACCTACCCGATTGATCGCGCTTTTGTCGCCGCCCAGCTCGGCTTTGACGATGTCTGCGAAAACTCGCTGGATGCCGTTTCCGATCGCGACTTCGCCATCGAATTCACCGCCGCTTGTGCCGTGCTGATGATGCACATCAGCCGCCTGTCCGAAGAACTGGTGATGTGGATGAGCCCGCGCATCGGCTTTATCCAGATTGCTGACCGCTTCTGCACCGGCTCATCGATCATGCCGCAGAAGAAAAATCCCGACGTTGCCGAACTGGCACGCGGCAAGACCGGCCGCGTGTACGGCCAGCTGGTCAGCCTTCTGACCCTGATGAAAGCGCAACCTCTGGCCTACAACAAGGATAATCAGGAAGACAAGGAACCGCTGTTCGATGCTGTCGACACGGTCACCGACACCCTGCGCATTTTCGCCGACATGGCCACCGGCATCAGCGTTCACCCGGCGGCGATGAAAGCCGCGCTCAGCCAGGGTTTCGCCACCGCCACCGATCTTGCCGACTACCTGACGCGCAAGGGGCTGCCTTTCCGCGATGCCCATGAAGCGGTCGGCCTGGCCGTCAAGGCCGCCGAGCAGAAAGGCGTGGACTTGCCGCAGCTGTCGCTGGCCGAACTGAAGAGCTTTTCTTCACTGGTTGAAAACGACGTGTTTTCGGTGTTGACCGTCGAAGGTTCGCTGGCCAGTCGCAACCATATCGGCGGCACGGCACCGGCTCAGGTCAAGGCCGCCGTCGCCCGCGCCCGCCAACGGCTGTAGGCCAAAGTCGGCCGCCGGCAACGGCCGACTCAATCGACGGCGAGGCGGGCGACGGCGGTCTCGGCGCTCTCGTAAATGTGCGCCGCCAGTTGTTGTTTCGCCAGCGCCTCACCGATTTTCATGCGCAGGAAGGTGCTTGAGGTATAGCGCGTGACATCGTGATAATGACGCTCGATGACCCCCTTGACCATGGCCGCGTAGGCATCGACCAGTTCTGGAAGCATCGTGAAACGGTCGTAATTGACGATCGCGTAAACCTTGTGTCCGCGGGGCGCCAGAAAATTCTCCACCGCTTCACGCAAACCTTCGATATCAGCGACATCGCCAATGCTGATGCCGGAAAGATCGAGGAAAAACAGGTTTCTCCCGACATCGTACGAAAGGCGCTGGGCAAGCGGCAGGTCGAGCATTTGCCCACGAATGCCCATCGGCGTGTCGGCAAAAATTCGCGCATCCATCAAGCGCGGCGGGCAATGCATCAGCGGCGTGAAGTCCATGTGATCGAGAATGTCTTTTTGCAGATCGACGCCGGGCGCAATCTCGATCAGTTCAAGACCCGCGGCGGTCAGTTTGAAGACGCAACGTTCAGTCACGTACAACACGACTTTGCACCGCTTGGCGGCCTGCTCGCCGCTGAAGGTGCGGTGTTCGACCTCCCGGACGAATTTCCGGGCGTCGCCCTCCTGCAAAATCTGCAGTTTTCCGGCGTTCACCGCAATCTCCAGATTGCCGGCAGTAAAGGTGCCGACGAAGACGACCTTTTTGGCATTCTGTGAAATATCGATGAAGCCACCGGCGCCGGCCAGCCGCGGGCCGAATTTGGAGACATTGAGATTGCCCTGCTGATCGGCCTGCGCCAATCCGAGAAAGGTCATATCGAGGCCGCCGCCCTGGTAGAAATCAAACTGACTCGGCTGGTCGATGATTGCCTGGGCATTGGTTGCCGCACCAAAACTCAGGCCGCCAGCCGGCACGCCGCCGATAACCCCCGGCTCGGCGGTCAGCGTCAGGAGATCAATGACGTTTTCTTCGGTCGCCACGTTGGCAATACCTTCCGGCATACCGATACCGAGATTGACCACCGCGTTGGCGCGCAACTCAAGTGCCGCCCGGCGCGCGATGATCTTGCGCTCGCTCATCGGCAGCGGCGCAATCGCCGACATCGGCACCTTGAGTTCGCCGGCAAAGGCCGGGCTGTATTGCTCGACATAAGTTTGCATGTGGTATTCCGGTTTTTCGGCGACAACCACGCAATCGACGAGAATGCCGGGGATTTTGACCTGACGGGGGTTGAGCGTCCCGCGCGCGGCAATCCGCTCGACTTGCACGATGACGATGCCACCGGAATTCCTGGCCGCCATCGCAATCGCTTGCGCCTCCAGCGTCAGCGCCTCGCGCTCCATTGTCACGTTGCCATCCGGGTCGGCCGTTGTGCCGCGAATAATCCCGACATGGATCGGAAAAGCCTGGTAGAAAAGATATTCCTCGCCATCAATTTCCATGAGCCGGACGATCTCCCGGGTCGTCATCTGATTCAGTTTGCCGCCGCCAAAACGCGGATCGACAAATGTTCCCAGCCCGACGCGGGTAATCGTTCCCGGCTTGCCCGCCGCAATATCACGAAACAAATGCGTAATCACGCCCTGCGGCAGGTTGTAGGCCTCGATGCAATTGGCCACGGCCAGCGCCTGCAGTTTGGGAACCAGCCCCCAATGCCCGCCGATCACCCGGGCGACCAATCCCTGATGTCCGAAATGATTGAGCCCGCGCTCCTTGCCGTCGCCCTGTCCGGCAGCATAAACCAGCGTCAGATTGCGCGGACTGCCGAGACCGCCCGGATCACTCTCGGCACTGTCGACAAAGCGCTTTTCGAGGGCTACCGCGATGTTCTCGGCAAAACCGATGCCGACAAAGCCGCCAGTCGCCACCGTGTCCCCGTCACTGATCAAGCGTACGGCATCACGCGCAGAAACGATTTTTCCGGTATCTGAAGCACGTAGGGATTCGGCGCCCGGATGGCGAGATAAAGGCATCTTCAGTCTCCTCGATTTTCTTTTAATGAGGCAATCAGCAAACTGGCAGGCGATCCCCCTCGCAAAATACCGCTCGCAGGCAAAAAGCCGCCACTTGCCAACATGATCACAGACCGGCGAGCGCCAGATACTTGGTTTCCAGATACTCGTCGAGTCCCTGGCTGGCACCTTCGCGGCCAATTCCCGACTGCTTGACACCGCCAAACGGGGCAACCTCGGTCGAGATCAGGCCGGTATTGACGCCAACCATGCCGTATTCAAGCTGCCGGGCAACGCGCCAGACACGGCCGTGATCGCGAGAAAAAAAGTAGGCGGCGAGACCGTACTCGGTGTCGTTCGCCATCTCGATCGCCTCAGCCTCGGTCTTGAAGCGAAAGAGCGGCGCCACCGGGCCGAAAATTTCATCACGGGCAACCGCCATATCCGCGCTTGCATCGGCCAGGATCGTCGGCTCAAACCAGGTTCCCCCCAAGGCATGGCGCTTGCCGCCAATGACCACGCGCGCCCCTTTGGCCAGTGCATCGGCGACCAGCGCCTCGACCTTGGTGAGCGCTGCGGCATCGATCAGCGGCCCCTGCGTCACCTCCGCCTGCGCCCCGTCACCGACCTTCAAGTCAGCCACCGCGCCGGCCAGGGCGGCGACAAAGTTTTCGTAGATGCCCTCCTGAACCAGAAAGCGGTTCGCGCAAACGCAAGTCTGGCCGGCATTGCGATACTTCGCGGTCACCGCCGCCGTAACGGCAGCCGGAAGATCGGCATCATCGAAAACGATGAAAGGGGCATTACCGCCAAGTTCCAGCGAGAGCTTCTTGACGGTGCCGGCGCACTGCGCCATCAACAAACGGCCGACCCGTGTTGACCCGGTAAAGGTCAGCTTGCGAACCAACGGGCTGGCTGTCAGAACACCACCGATGGCGAGCGCGTCGCCTGTCACAACATTGAAAACCCCCGCCGGCAAACCGGCGCGTTCGGCCAGTTCGACCAGCGCCAGCGCGGAAAGCGGGGTTTGCTCGGCCGGCTTGAGAATGATCGTGCAGCCGGCAGCAAGCGCCGGGGCCACCTTGCGCGTAATCATGGCGGCCGGAAAATTCCACGGCGTAATTGCCGCACAGACACCGACCGGCTCTTTGCTGACAACGATCTGCCGATCCTTGAACGGTGACGGAATCACTTGTCCATAAGCCCGCTTGGCCTCTTCGGCAAACCACTCGACAAAAGAAGCGGCGTAGGCAATTTCTCCGCGCGCCTCGGCGAGCGGCTTGCCTTGCTCGGCAGTCATCAAGGTGGCCAGGTCATCCTGATTCGCCATGATCAAGTCAAACCAGCGGCGCAAAATGCGGCTGCGCTCGGCCGCCGTCGTCTGACGCCAGGTGCTCAGCGCCCGGTCGGCTGCCAGCACGGCGCGGCCGGCCTCAGCGGCGCCACACCAGGGGACGCTGGCAATCGTCTCACCGTTGGCCGGATTGGTCACCGCCAAGCGCTCGCCACTATCGGCCGCCAGCCAGACACCATCGATATAGCAGGCCTGACGCAGCAGGCCGGAGTCGTTCAACAGCGGCATCTATGACTCTCCTTGAAACAAATCGCCGGACAACGCGAGTCGGGAATAAACATCGCTATGCTCTCTCGATCACGCGCGCCACGTCACCATGACACACGGCACACTGACCCGCCAGCAGCAAATCACCCCCCTTGATCGTCCCGCTGAAATTGCTGATCGTCACCGCATCGCGGCAATGCCTGCACCAGACGTTGTCCAGCAACTGCTGGCGAATCCCTGAAGGGATGGACTCCCAGCGCTGGCGAGCCGGTAAAGTGAATTGGGGAAGTGACTCAATGCTCATGGAGTGATTGCGCGGGATCGGTTCGGTTGGAGAATCGGTATTATGGCACTGGCGGCACTTTAGTCCGACAGACTGCCAGCGTGAGTCTCCCCCTCGGGCAGAGCATAAACGGGGAACCCCGGTTCGGAGAATATCGACCTACGGAGTTTGATAATGGATCGTTTTACTATTTCCCTGGACGCGGCGCTGGCTCGCCAGTTTGACCAGTTGATCGCGACCCGTGGCTACAGCAATCGTTCGGAGGCGGTTCGTGATCTGATTCGCGGGGCGCTCGAGAGTGACCACTCACGCGCGCCGCCCGCCGGGCATTGCGTAGCTAATCTATCGTATGTGTTCAATCATCATGAGCGGGTTCTGGCCGAGCGCTTGACCAGTCTGCAGCACGATCACCACGACTTGACGGTGGCGGCGATGCACAGCCACCTTGACCACGATCATTGCCTTGAATCGGTGATTCTCAAGGGTTCCACCGCCGAAATTCGCCACTTTGCCGATTTGTTGATGGCGGAAAGCGGGGTTCGACACGGCAAACTGAACCTGATCGCACTTGAGGAAAAAAGCCACCATGCGCACGCCGAGCATGGTGCGGAGCATGTCCATTTTCGCCCCGCCCGCTAAACCGCCCTCCCGTCGACAACCAAGAATCGGTAGCCGGGCGAATCACCAACTGTTGCATTGAGCCGGCGAACGTATGAAAATTATTACTTATTTCATACGAACACCATGGAACCTCTTCCCTCCGATTGGCTGTCGCTCCTGATCCTCACCCTGGTGCTTGGCATGAAGCATGGTTTCGACGCCGACCATCTGGCGACGATTGATGGTCTGACCCGTTACAACATGCGCTCACACCCCCGGCTGGCACCCTATTGCGGAACGCTGTTTTCACTTGGCCACGGCGCCGTGGTCATGGCCATAGCGCTCGGCGTTTCGGCTATCGCCGGTCAATGGGAGGTGCCGGCATGGTTTGGCGTCCTCGGCTCGTTAATCTCGATTGCTTTTCTTGTCGCGCTGGGCAGCCTCAATCTGGCGGCCGTCATGCGCGCCAGACCGGATCAGCTTGTTCAGCCGGTCGGACTCAAGGGGCGTTTGCTCGGCAAGTTCCGCCACGTCTCGCATCCAGCGCTGATCGCCCTGGTTGGCGCCCTGTTTGCGCTCTCCTTCGACACCCTGTCGCAGGCAGCTTTTTTTGCCCTGACCGTCAGCCAGTTTGGCGGCTGGCAGCACGCACTGACGCTTGCCTTGCTCTTCATGCTCGGCATGTTGTTGACCGACGGTATCAACGGTTTGTGGATCGCCCGCCTGATTGCTCGCGCCGATCAGGTGGCGCTGGTTGCCTCGCGCGTCATGGGGCTGGTCGTTTCCGGCGTCAGTCTGTTGGTTGCCGCCTTTGGCGCAGCCAAACTATGGTCGCCGGCAGTGGATGCCTGGAGTGAGGGCAAGGAACTGATTTTTGGCTTTTCACTGGTACTGATCATTGCCCTCAGTTTTTGGCTGGCAGTGCGCCTGACACGCCAGCCGGCGATGGTTGAGCCTTAGCCAAAACAGGCAAGCGAGCGTGAGAGATGCTCACTTGTCAAAGTGGTAATACTTTTTGTTCAACCAGGCAGCAACATTTGCTTCTTCTTCAGGAAACCAGCCTGAGCTCATTTGCGCGTTGCAAGCGCCGACGCGTTGCAGCAGCTCCAGCTTGTCGGAAAGCGCCCGCCCGTCGCGGGTATACATTTTGCTGCCGTCGCCGCCATACATCTTGACGTGACAGGCAACGCAATCTTTTTTGTGCAAAGCCTCGCCGGCTTTCAGATCAACCGTGCCCCAAGGGGCTTCAGCCCGTGCGACGACGGAAAGCAGGGTCAGGATGGTGAGGGCGATCAGGCGCATGGTGTCTCCGTTTCAATGAGGTTGTCGATACGTTAAAAACCGGCAGCTTCTGCTTCAAGGTAGGCGAGGCTGATGTACTTTCCGATATTGGCCTCATAACCCTTGGTGTCGCGCGCCCGGCTGGCAACGCGCGGATCCTTGATGACCAGTGCCTTGGCTTCTTCCAGCCCGAATCCATCTTTGACCGCCTGCTCACATGGGCGATAGATACCTTCAAAAAGTTCCCGGTTCCAATTCAGCACCTGCGGCCCGGGTTCGCCATGGCCGGGCACCCAGAAGGTCGATGCCGTCTTTTCAAGGGCATCGTAGGCTTTTAGCGTGCCGAGGTAGGAGCCGTCATCCATGTTGGCAATGCGCCTGTCCATCGCCAGATCGCCGACGCAGGTCAGCTTGTCGCCGAGTACTTCGACAGCGAGGTCATAAGGCGTATGGGCAATCCCGTAGTGGTGGATGCGCAGTGTGACATCGCCAAAATTCAACTCACTGCCGTGCTCCAGTGCGTGGCTGGGGGCAACGATGCGCGTGCCCATGGTTGCCTGGTTGGTCCATTGCTCCATCAGGCCGCGCCACAGATTGCCTTGCATACCGAGAATTTCCCGCGTGGTTCCCGGATGGGCATAGATCGGCACTCCCTTGTAGGCGGCAGCAAAGGCATCGTTGCCGAGCCAGTGGTCGCCGTGGTAATGCGTATTGATGACGGCAATCACCGGCTTTTTGAATTTTTTCCTGATCTGCCGGATGGCCATCTCACCTATCTGCACCGAGCCTCCAGAGTCGACAACGACAATCCCTTTGGCCGTGTCAACAAAGGTCATATTGCACATCATTCCCTGATTTTCCGGGGTCGGAAAGCCATCGGGCGAGTAGATCATCCACACATGCCTGGACAATTGGCGCAAGGGGTGATCCTTGACAGCCGGGCCACGCACAAAGTCGTCAACCTCCCTGGCGAAGGCGCCCAGCGTTTGCCAGGGCGCCAGCTCGCTGGCAATCAAGGCCGAGAAAGCGGCGCTGCTTTTCAAAAAATTACGGCGGTTCATGAGTAGCTCCGGTGGGTCTGACGGGGTGAAAGGTTTGTCGTCGGCAAGTGCTTGACGGGCGAACAAAGCGGCATCGGTCAACACGAAAAAAGGCCGCAAAATCGCGGCCTTTCGTTATTGGCTGTCAGTCCCCTCAGGTCAACATGTCGGCCCAGATATTCTTGGCCCAGCCCAATGCCACCTTGCCTTCAATTTCGTTGCGTGCAGCAGATACACCGCCCGCACCCTTGACCGGCTGCATGGTTTTGGTTGCTGCGTCGTAGGTGTGTACCGACGATACATGTACGGCATTCTTGGCATCAACAAAGCTGTAGCAGGTGTTCATCACCAACGGCTGATCACTCGGTGCCTGACCGCCAAGCAAATTGAGGATAGCGGCGGCGGCGAGTTTGCCATGCTGATTGGCCATGTGGCCGGACTTGGGCATGGTCGGTGCCGGGAAAATCGCATCACCGAGAACATGAACGCCCGGGGTGCTGGTCGACTCCATCGACAGCCAATTGACATCCACCCAGCGATTGTTGATCAATTTGACACCTGACTGGGCGGCGATGGCGCCGGCGCGGTGCGGCGGGATGACGTTGAGCACATCGGCCTTGAATTTGTCGAATTCGAGAATTGCGGTATTGCTCGCCACGTCCACATCCTTGACTTCGCTGTTATTGCGATACTCCAGCGTCCCCTTGTAAAGATCGGCCCAAGCCTTCATGAACAGACCCTTCTTGGACATCACATCTTCATTGGCGTCGAGAATCACCACCTTGGATTTCGGCTTCGCCTGCTTGAAGTAGTTGGCGACCAGGCAGGCGCGCTCGTAAGGTCCCGGCGGGCAGCGATACGGTGCCTTGGGAATCGCGATGGCGTAGGTGCCGCCGTCTTTCATCGCTTCCAGTTGTTTGCGCAAGGCAATCGTCTGCGAACCGGCTTTCCAGGCATGCAAAATCTTGTTCTGCGCGTCGGCATTATTGAGACCGGGAATCTGGTCAAACATGAAGTCAATTCCCGGTGACAGCACCAGACGGTCGTAACTCATGGCACCGCCGGCTTTCAGGGAAATGCTCTTCTTTTCGGCATCGACCGCCAGCACCTCGTCCTGAACGACACGCACGCCCCATTTGCTTTTCAGACCCTCGTAGCTGACGGTGATGTCTTCCATGGTTTTGGTGCCACCGATAACCAGATTGGAAATCGGGCAGGAAATGAAGGTCGGGTTGCGCTCGATCAGCGTTACCTGAACACTGCCTTCACTCCACATGCGCAAATATTTCGCAACGGTCGCCCCGCCGTAACCACCGCCGACCACCACGACATGACCGCCGGCCTTGCCGCCACCGGCACAGCCGTAGAGAGCGGACATGGCACCGGCTGCTGCGCCAACTTTCAGGAATTCACGTCTTTTCATCAACATCATGTTCTATCCCCTTATTTTTGCGCGGCAAAATAGCCGGCGATCATGTCCATCTGGGCATCGGTATAGCCCTTGGAAATTTGGTGCATGATTGATGCCGGCTTGTCGCCGCTCTTGTAGTCAGCGATTTTTTGCAGAATCTTGCCCTTCTCCAAACCCGACAGGCTGTCGAGGCCGGCGCCTTTGACCGCGTTACCGTTGGTGCCGTGACAGTTGGCGCAGGTGGCCGCCAGATTGCGGGCAAGATTGGGATCGGCCGCCTGGGCGACGCTGGCAAGAGCCATCAGGCATAACGCAAGAATGGGGGTACGCAGTTTCATTAATTCATCTCCTCTGATTGGGTATGACGCACTACCAGATAGTTTCGGGAGCATCATTTAAGTGCATCAGTGCCCCCAAGACTATAGCGGTTCTGCGAAAAATGCATGCTGCGTCGCAGCAACGATTGTGCTTGCAAAGCATTGGGCTATGAAACAAAATTCTTTGGCGCTTTTCAGCGTTTGGCATTTATTCGGAATCAATTGTTTGTTTTATTTCACTTAATTCGAATTTACTGGTATTGATTGCACTGGCTGAGCTTGTTTTTTAGCCCGAATCTGTTCAAATCCGGCGCTTTCGGTCAGCTTGATTTAATGAAATTTTCGATGTCGCTGCAACTCTCCAAAAACATAGATTAGGGTTTCCTATGGGCAATTTGCTTGAACAAGCGGGGCGCTTGCGGCCCGCGCCGGAAAATTTTCTTTCTGACGAGCAGGTCAAGGCCGTGGCTTCTGGCCGTCGTGACTTCCTGCGCAAGAGTTTTCTTGCTGCCAGTGCAGCGATGGCGGCGCCGCTTGCGGCACGGGCGGCGGATGGCGATTCCAATATCCTGAGCAATCCGGCGTGGACGACATCGCTTGGACAACCCGTCGCAGCGCGTCCTTACGGCACGCCCTCGCAGTTTGAAAGCCAGTTGCTGCGCCGTGAGTCACCCGGCCTCGCCCGGGTTGGCGGGGCTTCGGTTTCGTTCTGCCCGCTGCAAGGTTTGTTCGGCATCATCACCCCCTCCGGCCTGCACTTTGAGCGCCACCATCAGGGTTGGGTGGATGTCGATCCGTCCAAGCATCGCTTCATGGTCAATGGTTCCGATGATTCCCTGATCAAGCGTCCCAAGGTGTACACCCTTGATGAATTGATGCGTATGCCCTCGGTGTCGCGCATTCACTTCATTGAATGCGGCGCCAATTCCGGTGTCGAGTGGGCCAATGTGGCCGTGCCGACGGTGCAATACACGCACGGCATGGTTTCCTGCTCGGAGTTCACCGGCGTGCCGCTGAAACTATTGCTGGACGACTGTGGTGTCGATTACAAAAAGGCGCGTTACGTTCTCGCCGAAGGCGCTGACGGCTCTTCAATGACGCGCACCATCCCGATGGAGATGGTCGAGTCCGGCGAGGTTTTTGTTGCTTATGGTCAAAACGGTGAAATGCTGCGCCCCGAGAACGGGTATCCGCTGCGTCTGGTGGTTCCGGGTGTGCAAGGGGTTTCCTGGGTCAAGTGGCTGCGGCGCATCGAGGTCGGCGACAAGCCCTACGCGACCAAAGATGAGGCGGTGCATTACATCGACCTGATGCCGGACGGTCAACATCGGCAATACACCTCGATTCACGAAGCCAAATCGGTGATCACCTCGCCCTCCGGCGGCCAGACGCTGCTCGACAAGGGTTATTACAACATCTCGGGAATTGCCTGGTCGGGGCGCGGGAAAATCAGGCAGGTTGATGTCTCAGTCGACGGCGGCATCAACTGGCAGACTGCGCGCCTGGAAGGGCCGATTCAAAACAAGGCACTGACACGTTTCAACGCCGCCTGGGTCTGGGACGGCAAGCCGGCCATCCTGCAATCGCGGGCGATTGATGAAACCGGTTACGTTCAGCCAAGCTACGGCCAATTGCGCGCCGTGCGCGGCAGCAAGTCGATCTATCACAACAATGCCATCCAGTCCTGGAAAGTGGTTGAAAGCGGGGAGATTAGCAATGTCCAGGTTCTCTAGATTCATTCTCTCTTTGGCTTTCGCCGGCGCGGCGACGTCGGCTGTCGCCTTTGAAAACTTCAAGGGTATCGGCCGCCCAGCAACGCCTGCCGAAATCAAGGCCTGGGACATCGACGTTCGCCCCGACTTCAAAGGCTTGCCCAAGGGATCCGGTTCAGTCAGCCAGGGTGAAGTGATATTCGAAGAGAAGTGTGCTTCATGTCACGGCACCTTTGGCGAATCAAACGAAGTGTTCACCCCGCTTGTCGGCGGCACGACCAAGGATGACATCAAAACCGGTCACGTCAGGGCGCTGGCTACTGGCGACCTGCCGCAGCGAACAACCTTTACCAAGGTGGCGACGATTTCGACGATCTTCGACTACATTCAGCGCGCCATGCCGTGGACTGCGCCGAAGTCGTTAAAGCCGGATGAAATCTATGGAATTCTCGCCTACCTGCTGAACCTGTCAGAAATCGTGCCGTCTGATTTTGTTCTCTCGGACAAAAACATTGCCGATATTCAGAAAATGATGCCTAACCGCAATGGCATGACCACCAATCACGGCATGTGGCCGGGAGCGCCGGCCAGCAAAGGCGGGATCGGCAACGGCGGGAAACCCGATGTCCAGGCCAAGGCGTGCATGAAAAACTGCAAAACCGAGGTGCGTATCGGCTCGATTCTTCCCGATTACGCCCGCAACGCCCACGGCAACCTGGAAGACCAGAACCGCAATTTCGGCCCGGTACGCGGGGTCAAAACCGGTGAGTCGCTTGCTGCCGCGCCAAAAAATTCAGCCGAACTGGAATTGGCTACGATCAGCGGCTGCATGGCCTGTCATGGAATCAACAACAAAATTGTCGGCCCGGGCTACAACGAAGTTCAGTTGCGCTACAAGGATCAGACCGATGCCGAAGACAGGCTCTCGCGCAAGGTCAGGGAAGGTGGTCAGGGTGCTTGGGGATCGATCCCGATGCCCGCTAACGAGCATGTAAAAGAAGCAGATGCGAAGACACTGGTGCGGTGGATTCTCTCTGGTGCGAAGTAACTATTTTTGTGAGGAGAAGTGATGAACAATCAACGTCGTAATGTACTGAAAACAGGCTCTGGCGCAGCACTCCTGAGCGTTCTCGCTGCTGCCGGGATCATCGCTCCGGGGATGGCGCTGGCCGAGTGGAACAAAACGGCTTTTGACGCAAAAAGCATGGCTGACACACTCAAAGCCCTGGGTGCAGCGGCGCCGGCTGAGAGCAAGGACGTCCAGGTAACCGGCCCGGACATTGCCGAAAATGGCGCGGTTGTCCCGGTCGGTGTCACATCAACCCTGCCGAACGTGACGATGGTGGCGATTTTGATCGAAAAGAACCCGAACGCCCTCTCCGCCAGCTTTAACCTGCCGGCCGGCACCGAAGCCAACGTCCAGACTCGCGTCAAAATGGGTCAGACATCGAACGTCTATGCCTTGGTCAAGTCGGATGGCAAGTTCTACATGGCCAACAAAGAGATCAAGGTGACCCTCGGCGGCTGCGGCGGCTAATCGGTCAATCATTCAGAGCAGACAAGGAGATATTTATGGGTAATCCGATGAAGATTCGTGCCGCCAGCAAGGATGGCATTACCGAGGTCAAGGTGTTGATCAGCCACGAAATGGAGACCGGCCAGCGCAAGGATTCAGCAGGTGCCATTGTGCCCGCATGGTTCATCAAGGAGCTGACGGCCAAGCATAACGACAAGGTCGTGCTGAGCAGCGAGTTCGGCTCTTCGGTGTCCAAAAACCCCTATTTGGCCTTCAAGTTCAAGGGCGGCGCCAAGGGTGACAAAGTCTCGGTCAGCTGGACTGACAACAAAGGTGATAGCCGTACTGACGAAGCGACAATTGCCTGATTTCGCAACACTTTAGAGGCTACAGACCAGGCATAGGCGACACCGGGGTTCCGGTGTCGCATTTTTTCGCTGTCCATTGGAGGAATGATGAGACAAGGCAATAAATATTTAACGCTGGCAACGCTGCTGGCGATGGCGGGTGGAATGGGTTCAACTGCTGCCCTGGCCGACAAATCGACCGACGAAATCGCCAAATATCGGCAAATGATTGCCGACGGCAATCCATCCGAGCTGTCGGCGGCGCAGGGTGAGGAACTTTGGAAAACCAAGCGCGGCCCAAAAAATGCCAGTCTTGAACAGTGCGACCTGGGTCTTGGTGCCGGCATCGTCAAAGGTGCATCAGCGCAATTGCCGCGCTTTTTCAAGGACACCGGCAAGGTGCAGGATCTCGAGACGCGCCTGATGACCTGTATGGAAACCCTGCAAGGGATTGATCCCAAAACGGTCGTCAATGAGAAATGGCTCAAAGGTGAGAGAGACACCATGGCATCGCTGGTTGCCTACATCGTTACCGAGTCGAATGGCGAGAAGATCAATATCGACATGAAGCCTGCCGAGATGAAAAAAATGTACGAGCTCGGCAAGATGGCTTTCTACTATCGCTCCGGTCCGATGGATTTTGCCTGTTCAACCTGCCACGCTGACACCAACAAACGCATTCGCTTGCAGGATCTGCCCGATTTGCGTTCGCAAAAGGGGGCTGCCGCCGGCTGGGGTAGCTGGCCGGCTTATCGCGTTTCGAGCGGCCAATTCTGGACTATGCAGCATCGCCTGAACGACTGTTATCGTCAGCAACGGACTGCCGAGCCGATTTACGGTTCGGATGTGACGATTGCCCTGTCCGTCTACATGGCCTCAACGGCCAATGGCGGCACCGTGTTGACCCCGGGTCTCAAGCGCTAAGGAGAGCGAGATGAAAAAAATTGGCATTATCGCTGCTTTGGTAGTGGCTTCCTCGGGCGCATTCGCGGCGGATGAAGCCCTTTATACCGAGTTCAAGGAAATGATGGATCGTTCTTTCAAGACCACGGGTATTGCGGCCAAGCACCGCATGTATCAGCTCGACTTCCAGAAAGAGTGCTCCAGTGAAAAGTCGCCATCGGCCAAAGCGCTGAAGGCCATTGAAGCCGATCAACTCAAGACCATTCGTTATCCAGCCGACGGGAAGTATTCTTCGGGCAACTGGAAGGAGGGCGAGAAAATTGCCCTCAGCGGCCGCGGCTTGACGTGGACAGACCCGACACCCGACAACAACGGTGGCGGCTGTTACAACTGTCACCAGATGAGCCACAAGGAAATCTCCTACGGCACCATCGGCCCCAGCCTCGCTGACTGGGGCAACATTCGTGGCAGCGGAGCCGACAACGTCAAATACACCTGGGGCAAAATCTACAACGCCAAGGCCTTCAACGGCTGCAGCAACATGCCGCGCAATGGCGACTCCGGTATTTTGACCGAGCAGCAGATGAAGCATTTGATGGCCTACCTGCTCGATCCGGAATCCCCGGTTAACAAAAAGTAAGCGAAGCAATTTACGCCTTCATTGTTTTGACGCCGGCGGGAATCCCCCGCCGGAATTTTTACAGAGCGAGATAAAAATGAGCATGAGTCGTCGGGAGTTTCTTCAGGTCATGGCCGTTGCCAGTGCGGGCGGCATGTCACTCCACAGCGAGATTGCGCTGGCAGAAAAAGGCGCAGCCAAATTGTATGACCTGCCCAAATTCGGCAATGTCAGCCTGTTGCACATCACTGACTGCCATGCCCAGTTATTACCGATCTATTTTCGCGAACCGAATGTCAATCTTGGCTTTGGTGAGCAATTCGGCAAGGTGCCGCACCTGGTCGGCGACAACCTGCTCAAGCACTTCGGATTCAAGCCGAACACGATCGAGGCGCACGCCTACACTTACCTCAATTTTGAGAAAGCTGCCGAAACTTACGGCAAGGTGGGCGGCTTTGCCCATCTGGCAACACTCGTCAAGCGCATGAAGGCAAGCCGTCCGGGCGCCTTGCTGCTCGACGGCGGCGACACCTGGCAAGGTTCCGGTACGGCGCTCTGGTCAAATGCCCAAGACATGGTCGGCGCCTGCAAGGCGCTCGGCGTCAATGTGATGACCCTGCACTGGGAATCGACCTACGGCGAGGCGCGGGTCAAGGAGATTGAAGAGAAGGATTTTGCCGGCCAGATCGACATCGTCGCCCAGAACGTCAAAACCGCCGATTTCGGCGATGCCGTCTTCAAACCCTTCGTCATGAAGAACATGAACGGCGTGCCGGTCGCCATCATCGGCCAGGCTTTTCCTTACACGCCGATTGCCAATCCGCGCTGGCAAACCCCGAACTGGAGCTTCGGCATCCAGGAAGACAACATGCAAAAAACGGTCGACGAAGCCCGCGCCGCCGGAGCGCAGGTGGTCGTCGTACTCTCGCACAACGGCATGGATGTCGACCTCAAGATGGCTTCGCGCGTCAAAGGCATCGACGCCATCCTTGGCGGTCACACCCACGACGGCATGCCGGCGCCGGTGGTCGTCAAGAACCCCGGCGGCCAGACCCTGGTGACCAATGCCGGGTCGAACGGAAAATACCTCGGCGTACTCGATTTCGATGTCAAGAACGGCAAGATCGCTGCTTACCGCTACAAGTTGCTGCCCGTCTTCGCCAATCTGCTGCCGGCCGACAAGTCGATGCAGGCATTGATCGACAAGGCACGCGCGCCTTACCTGTCGAAACTCAATGAAAAACTGGCGGTGACCGAAGGCACGCTTTACCGCCGCGGCAATTTCAACGGCACTTTCGACCAACTCATCCTCGACTCACTGATGAAGGTCAAGGACGCCGAAATTGCCTTTTCGCCGGGATTCCGCTGGGGCACTTCGCTACTGCCCGGTCAGCCGATCCTGATGGAGCATGTACTCGATCAGACAGCGATTACCTACCCATGGACGACGGTGACCAACATGAGCGGCGAGATGATCAAGACCGTCCTCGAAGATGTCTGCGACAACCTCTTCAACCCCGACCCCTATTACCAGCAAGGGGGCGACATGGTGCGTGTCGGCGGTTTGCAATGGACATGCGACCCGACCGGCAAAATGGGTAGCCGGATTCAGAACATGATGCTGAAGGGGCAGCCGATTGACCCGGCCAAAACCTACAAGGTAGCCGGCTGGGCACCGGTTTCCGAAGAAGCCAAAAACTCGGGAGCGCCCGTATGGGAAGTCGTCGCCGAGTATCTGCGCGATATCAAAACCGTCAAACCAATCAACCTCAACCTGCCGACGCTCAAGGGCGCAGCCAACAACCCCGGGATGGCATAAATGCACACAAGATTCAAACAACTGACCATCGTTTGCCTGCTGGCCGCCTCATCACTGGCCTTTGCGGCTGATTGGGCACAGGGCAGCAGCGACTGGAAAAGCCTGCCGGAAGTCAAGCGCAGCAAGCCGGCGCTGTACCTGACGCCGCAGCAAGCCCACGAGATGAAAATAAAAGACAAGAGCGGAGTTGCCTTGTTCGATATTCGTACGCGCGCCGAGGCGATGTACGTCGGCTGGCCGGGTGACGCCGATGCGCTGGTTCCTTACGTTGAGCACCAGGAAATCATGACCGACTGGGACGACAAGCGCAGCATGTACCAACTTGAGCCGAACCAGGATTTCGTGACAGAAATCGAACGGCGGCTCAAAGAAAAAGGCCTGGGCAAAGACGCCACCATCATCCTGATGTGTCGTTCGGGCGACCGCAGCGCCCGCGCGCAGGATCGACTGCACGACGCGGGTTACACGAAAGTCTACGGCGTCCCCGAAGGATTCGAGGGTGACATGGCCAAGGAAGGCCCAAATACCGGGCGGCGTGCAGTCAACGGCTGGAAGAATGCCAATTTGCCCTGGACATACAAGCTGGACAAGGCAAAGATGTATTTCACCCGCTAATCGCCAGCAGATTCGCCCCTGCCCATCACCTCGGCAGGGGAGATAACCTCAGCCAGGCTGGCCGGCGGCTCATTGAGAACACCCAGCGCAGCCCGCCCCGGCTGCACTGGATACCGACTCCGGAATCGTCGCCCGGTGCTGCCTTAGGTTATAGTTAACTCATGTGTAAACATTTTAGACAGGACTCCCAAGCCACTGGCCGCCGACAATCGGGGTTTACCCTTGTTGAAGCCATGGTCGTCATTGCGATTATTGCTATCCTCGCCGGCATTGCCGTGCCTTCCTTCCGCGACCTGATCGAGCGCCAGCAGGTGGTGGTGGTTGCCGATGAACTGCAGTCGGCGCTGGAGCTGGCCAAAACCAGCGCGATTCAGAAAAACGGCAATGTCATGATCAGCAAGCTGACCGATACCGAAGCTGGCACGAGCGGTGTCTGCAGCAATGCCAATGAATGGTCCTGCGGCTGGCGTGTGTTTTTCGACGCCAACGCCGATGGTGTGTTCACCACCCCCGGAGACACGCTCATGCTTGAGTTTTTGGTGACCAGCGGGGTCAGCGTCAACATGTCGGTGATTGTCGACAATAATCCAGTCGCCAGCACTAGCCTGGTTGCCAATCGCTGGGGGCAGCTTGCCGGCAACTCCCAGTTCCACCTTTTCACCACCCGCGTCGGGAACGCCTCGCCTGCGGCCAATCGCGTCTGCATCAGCACAACCGGCCGCACCCGCGTGGTGAGGAATGGGGCAACATGCCCATGACAACTGCGCACCCCGATTGCTTGCCGCGCCGGCAACGTGGCATCACGCTGATCGAGTCGCTGGTTTCGCTGGTCATTGTCGCCATCGGCATCATGGGCCTGATGGCGCTGCAAATGCGGGCACTGGTCAATAACCAGAATGCCAATTATTCGGCAACGGCTGCCCGCCTTGCCGAAAACCTGTTTGAGCGTGTCAGAGCCAATCCGAACGCCGATCTCAACCTCAACCCCAACTTCAGCTCGGCGACGCCGCTGGCTGATCAATGGGGGTGGTTGGCTGGCTATGCTGTGATTTGGGACAACTCCCCGACGGCTGCTACCACCAATTGCGACAACAATTTCTGCACTGCGGATGATCGCAGGGACTGGGATATTGCCGAATGGAGAACGCTGCTCGCCGCATCCTTGCCAAACGCCAATGCACAGGTGGCGGTATCAACAAACAACCCCCGTCAACTCGTCGTCGTCCTCGGCTGGCGCGCCAATGAGCAAGGAACTGCGCCGACCGCCAATCCCGGGGACGTAACCTTGCCCGATACCTGCGGCACCACATTCACCTGCTACGTCGCTTACGGAGGGCCGTGATGCATTGTCCTGAACAGCCGCAAAGCGCCGAAAGCGGCTTCACCCTGATCGAACTGATGATTGGCCTGACCATCGGCATGCTCGTCGCGCTGGTGGCTCTCGGTTCGTTTTTGTTCGTCCTGCAAGGATCGACGACGGTGTCTGAAGGCTACCGCCTGGCTGCGACGGGCAATACCGCCTTGCGGCGGATTGCCGACATCGTTCGTCAGGCCGGCGCCGCCGAGCTGGTGCAGCCGGGCGGAACCTTCGCTCCCGTTTCCTTCGGCGATTTCACCCGGCGCGCGGTGGGTGGCACTCAACTGGTATCCGGAACCGAAGGTGCGGCCAATGCGCCCGATACGCTGACGGTCAGCTTCGAGCATCGCGGCGATAACATCACCCGCGACTGCCTCGGCAACGCCCCGGGCGCCGCGCAGCAGCGGGTAGACAATTTTTTTTCGGTGAGCGGTGTCGAGTTGCGTTGCCTTGGGCGATTGGGTGACGCGGCTGCCACGATCATTGGCGGTGTACCAGCCGTTGGCCTGCCCCTCGTCGGCGACAACAGCGCTGCCGCCACCCAGATTGCGGTGGAGGACTTCCAGGTCTGGTACTGGCTGGCCGATACCGCCAACGCGAGAAATACCCGGCGCTATAGTGCCTGGGCGACGCCTCAGTCCGCGCCACCTGGCGGCTGGGCGGCGGTTCAGGCCGTCGAAATCTGCCTGCAATTGCGCGGCACCTCGACCAATAATCCTGCAGGGAACTTCACCAATTGCCAAGGAAACGCGGTTGCCAACAACGGCCAACTACACCAGGTTTTTCGCGGCGTCTACGCCCTGCGTAACCGTATCTGAGGATGTCTCCGGTGAACATCGCTTTCCCCCCGAGTCCGCCGCACCGCCTTCACCGGCAGCGCGGTGTCACGCTGATCATCGTGCTGATCATCATGCTGCTCGGCCTGCTCCTGGCGCTCGGCAGCGCCAAACTGACGCTGCTCAACGAGCGACTTTCCGGCAACAGCACCGATTACCAGCGCGCCTACGAGGCCGCCGAAGCCATGCTGGCCGATGCCCGCCTCGATCTCGCCTGCCTCAACGGCACCTGCACCAACTGGAGAACCGGCGCTGGCGTTATCAGGCCAACGTGCGACGTCCAGGTTTTCGAGACGCTGGAGCGAAAGCTCAGGGCAAATCTCAACCCCGTTCAGCCGCAACCTCCTGCCTTGCCGATTGCTGCGACCCCGCGATGTCAGAGTGGCATCTGCGTCGACTTGGGGAGCTTGGTTTCGGGCGACCCGGCCACCAACTTCTGGAACAATAGTGCTGAGCTTACCAACCATATAGCGACAGCTGCCACCTACCGCCAATTCACCACCGCGAATGGGGATTCCCCCGACAATAGCGGCAACATGAACCTGCGCCTCGTTGCCAACGCCTGGTACTGGATCGAAATCCTGCCCTATGGGGGCGGCGATGGCGCACGAAACCTGGCGGGGGAGCAAGGCATGGTCGGAGGTAACCCCTTCGCGCCGGACATGAATTGTCCCTTTATTTTTCGCATCACCGCCGTTGCCCGGGGTATCCGCCCGGGGACGATAGCTGCGCTGCAAACCTTCCATTTTTTCCGCTCCCGCAGTGATTAGCGCACTACAAACCCCGGCATCGGCCAAGTGTTCGGTTCCTGATCCGCTGCCATCGAAATTCCCCAGGAGGCCATGACATGACCCTTTCCCGCCCCCCGTTTCTCGCTACCCCCTTGTGCTCGTTGCGGCTCCCCGGCCGACGGCTGGCGCTTGGACTGCTCGCGTTCGCTGCCGCTGCCACGGCAAACGCGGCGCAGCTGACCCTGGCCGAAATTCCTGCAGGAACCGGCCAAAGCGAGCCGCCCCCGAATGTTTTTCTCAGCGTCGATGACTCAGGTTCGATGAGCGTCAAAGTCGCTGGTAGCACATCAACTCGTATGGAAGTACTCAAAGCGGCTCTTGGTGAGACGTTTAACAAAGTGGAAAACGAGGGTAAATTCCGCCTTGGCTTTCAGGCGATGACCAAATGTCCGGGGTTTTCTAAACAAATACAGGGTAATGCTACCTGCCCTGAGACTCGCCTCAAGAAATTCGATGCTGATCACAAAACAATTTTTCTGGACTGGGTTAAAGGATTGGCCCCCGTTGGTGGAACCCCCTCTCACTCCATGATGTGGTATGTCAATAATTACCTCAGTACGACCACAGGGACTTGGAGCCCGTTTGCCTTGAATCCGTCGGATAATGGCTCGGAAAACCCCAAACTCCAATGCCGCCGCACCTACCACATTTTCATGACCGACGGTGGGTGGAAGGATACTGCTTGGCCGTGGACGCTAAAGGATAATAAAGTTTTCCTGGATGCTAAGGGCCACGCGGAATATCTCAAGTATTACGGCTTGCCCGGTAACGCAGATGGTACGAAATTGAAAAACGCGGATAACACGGTGAGAGACAACTTGCCGGATGGTACACCGTGGGATCCCGCTCAGCCTTACGCCCGTGTTTATCAGGACAACTACAGCCCGGTGATCAACGATCTTCGCTGGCTGGAGCCTCGTAGCGATCATGGTCGGGTGGCGACCCTGGCCGACTGGACATTCTGGATGTGGTCAAAGGATTACGCACCGTCGCTGGACAACCAGGTCAGCCCGCTGATTCGCGAACCCGGGGAAAAAAATTTTGAATCCGGCAGCGGCCCCAGCAAAGTCTCCCAGGTGCTCCCGGAGTACTGGAACCCGCGCAACAACCCGATGACATGGCAAGGGGTGACCACCTACACCATCGGCTTTGGCAATGCCGCAAATCTTGACACACAACGGCGCAACTGGACTCAACGGACGGGTGATCCCGCTCCTCCTGCAAACTACTCATGTACCGGCACAAACGCCGATCCCGCGACAGCTCCCGGTGAAGTCACGCAACAAGTAACGCTTCCGAAATGGGGGGGCAACTGGTATTCGGGCGACATCGTGGCGATGATTGCCGGTGAGCAAACCACGCCACCGCTCGGCTGGCCCAACCCCTTGCGCGGCTGGCCTCGTCGATGCATGAAGCAGGCCGACAATCTGTGGTGGTGGTCCAACTATGACTCCTTGGGCAATGGCGACTACCCACATGCTGACAATGGGGGGATCGGCACTGCCAATTACGACAAAATCCTCGATCTCTGGCACGCCGGCGTGAATGGGCGCGGCGGCTTTTATCCTGCAGTCGATGCCAACGGCCTGACAGCCGCATTCAACGAAATTCTTGCCCAGATCATCGCCGACAAAATCGTGCCGGTGGTTAGTGTCGCCGCGAATACCCAGACGATTCAATCGGGGACGAAAGTCTATACGGCCGGCTACGAAGCCACTAAAAACTGGAGCGGTTACCTCAAGTCGTGGACGCTTGACAGCAATTTCAAGATGACGACCACAGATCAGTGGGATGCGGCGACGAAACTTGATGCCCAAACTCCTGCTGACCGCCTGATTTTTACAACTTCACCGGCACCGGCGGGGGGGGGCAGCGTGAACTTGTTCAAATGGGATAATCTCAAGGAAGACGCCACCCTCAAAAGCGCGATTCAAGGGACGGATACCGAGGTTGTCGCTGCACAAAGAGTCGATTACCTGCGCGGAGATCGCAGCAAGGAGGAGTCGGAGACCAACGGCATCTTCCGCACGCGTAGCAGCCGGCTCGGCGATATTGTCAATTCGTCCCTCTGGGTCGTCGGCAAGCCGGAACTGGGGTACACCAGTAACGATTACTGGACTTTCCGATCTAATCAGAAAAACCGCCCGACGATGATCTACGTCGGTGCCAATGACGGGATGTTGCATGGATTCGCTGCCGATGACGGCACTGAAAAATTTGCCTACGTCCCGCTGGGTGTTTATTCCAAGCTCAGGGACTACTCGCTACCTTCCTACACCCACCGCTATTTTGTCGATGGCTCGCCCTATACCGGAGATTTTTACGATGGCAGCGCCTGGCAGACCGCCCTCGTTGGCACCCTCGGTGCCGGCGGCAAGGGCTACTTCGTGCTCAAGGTGACTTCACCGGGCGGCCTGGATACATCCAGCGGCAGCACCCTGGTGATGCTCGACAAGACCGGCGGGACGGACGCGGACATCGGCCACATCCTGGCCGAACCGACGCTCGATGCCAACAACAGCGCCCGCGTCGTGCAGATCACTCGGCTGAACAACGGCCGCTGGGCGGTGGTGATGGGCAACGGGGTCAATAGCACAAATGAAAAAGCGGTGCTTTTGATTCAGTATCTGGATGGCGACAAAACATTAGTCAAGATTGTTCTAGATAAGATTGTTCTAGATAACACGCTCAAGCAGGGCAACGGCCTAGCCAACCCGCAATTGATCGACATCAATGGCGACGGCACCGCCGACGTGGCTTACGTTGGCGATCTGCACGGCAAACTCTGGCGCGTCAATCTCACCAGCAGCAACCCCGCTGATTGGCAAGCTGCTGCCCAGCATTTCACACTGTTTGAGGCCAAGGACGCCGCCAGACCCAGCCCCAACCCGCAACCGATCACCACCGCCCCGCAATGGGCGGCGCACCCGGATGGTGGAATCATGCTGGCTTTCGGCACCGGGCGCGAAATGACATTCGACGACCGTACCTCGACCGACCAGCAAACGCTCTATGCGATTTGGGACAACGCGACCTTTGGTGTTGGCGCGACCCCGTCAATCACCGGTGGATCGAGTGTTGCCAACCGCGACAACCTTGTCCAAGTCACGCAGAATGAAGTTAGCACGTCTTACAACGGTAAGGATTTCTACAAAACCTCGCGGGCTGCGTACACCGGCGCCTCGCCAAGCCGCGGCTGGTATTTCGACTGGCCGGTTTCCGGTGAGCGGACGGTGAATAACGGCGGCATGATCTCCAGCCGTTTCCTCAGAATTCGCAGCCGCACGCCGGGCTGGGGTGCCCAGGACGATCCGACGAACGGTGGCTGCGATCGCAACTACAAACTAGCCAACGAATACCTCACCGTACTCAACATCATCACCGGCGCGCCGCCGAGCTGGTCCGTCTTTGTCGGCGTCGGAGAGGGTAATCGCGTAAACCTGGGCGGAACGTCCTTGCTTGGCAAGGGTGGCGACGTGGGCAAGTGGAATGTGGTTGGGGGTGGAGGTGGAGGTGGAGGTGGAGGTGGAGGTTGCCCTCCGGGCGACATGACTTGCAAACCCTGTCCGCCCGGCTACCCAAATTGCAATCTCTTGCAACTCAACGTCCCGCAAGACCTTACCGGCTTTGGCTGGAGGAAGCTGCAATGACGCACCCGCGCCCGAGGCACTTTGTGCGCGGCTTTACCCTGATCGAACTGATGATCACGGTGGTCATCATCAGCATCCTCGCCGCCATTGCGATTCCCAGCTACCAGGAGTACCTGGTGCGCAGTCGGCGTGCCGATGGCAAGGCCGGGTTGTTGCGTGCCGCGCAATGGATGGAACGCTCGGCGACGGCGACGGGAAATTACCCCACGGCTCTCGGCCAGGGTTTAGGGACTTCGGAGGGCGGGCATTACACCATTGCCTGTAACCCCGCTGCCAATTGCACGGCAAACGGCTTCACCTTGACGGCGACGCCGGGGGTTGCCGATACACGCTGCGGCGACTTAACCTTGACCCACACCGGCACTAGCGGAAGAACTTCGGAAGCAGAAGACGCCCTTTCCGTCGACCAGTGCTGGAACCGCTGATCAATTCGCCGGCCGCATCTGCCCCTTGCCCGACGCTCACGACCAAGGCGCTCCTCGACAGCAGGCGGTTTTTCGGGTTCGGGAGTAGGCATGAGTGAATGGTTATGGATTGTCCCGTATTTGATGCTGGGCGCGTTCACCGGGGTGTCGGCAGGCATGTTGGGGATTGGCGGGGGCTTGGTGATGGTGCCCTTGCTAACCATGATGTTTTCGGCGCAAGGCGGGTTTCCCCCCGGCGAGGTTTTGCATATGGCGCTGGGCACCTCGATGGCGTCGATCATTTTTACGGCGATTGCCAGCCTGCGGGCGCACCATCGCCACGGCGCAGTGCTCTGGGGGGTGGTCAGCAGCATGACCCCCGGCATTCTGATCGGCACAGCCGTTGGCACGCTCTTTGCGGCGAATGTACCGCTGCGTCCACTGGCCATTTTCTTTGCCGTCTTCGTCACGCTGGTCGCCTTGCAAATGGGTCTCAACCTCAAACCCAAACCCTCGCGGGAGTTGCCTGGCTCGTTGGGCGTCGGTTTGATGGGGCTGGTCATTGGCATGATTTCGTCGCTGGTGGCAATTGGCGGCGGCGCGCTGACGGTGCCTTTTCTCTCGTGGTGCAACGTGCGGGTGCAAAAGGCCATCGGTACGTCGGCCGCCGTCGGCTTGCCAATTGCGTTGGGCGGCAGTATTGGCTACATCTTCAATGGCTGGCATGTTGACGACCTGCCGCCGGGCAGTCTCGGTTTTGTCTATTTGCCGGCGCTCGCCGTGCTCGTCCCGGCCAGCATGTTGACGGCGCCCTACGGGGCGCAGTTGGCGCACCGTTTGCCGGTGCCCGTTCTGAAGCGGATGTTTGCGGTTCTGCTGGTTTTACTGGCGGTGAAAATGCTCTGGGGTTTGTTCAGCGCGCCTTGAACTCAGGCTTGCGTTTTTCAAGAAAGGCAGCAAGTCCTTCCTTGTAGTCCTCAGTGTCGAGGAAAGCGAAGGAGGCGATTTTTTCTTCATCGCTCAGCGCCCGGCCGTCGAGCAGCCGGCGTATCCACTGTTTGTGCCAGGCGGCGACCAGGGGGGCGCCAGCGCAAACGCGCCGAGCCGTGGCGTAGGCTTCCGCTGCCACTTGCCCGTCGGCAACCACGCGCGTCACCAATCCTTTGGCGCAGGCCTCGGCAGCACCGAGAATCCTCCCTTCGAGAAGAATTTCCTTGACGACCGCGGCGCCGGCCAGGCGCAACAGCCCCTCCATTTCGCCGGGGTACATTGAAAACCCGAGGCGATTGATCGGCGCCCCGAAGCGTGCGCTCTCGCCGCAAATCCGCAGGTCGCATGCACCGGCAATTTCCAGCCCGCCGCCGATACAGGCGCCATGAATCAAGGCGACCGTTGGCTGCGAGCACCCCTCAATCGCCTGCAGGGCGCGGGCAACCTCAGCGTGGTAGTGCAGAGCCTGTTCGAGGGTGGCGCGCCGAGTGACAAATTCTTCGAGATCGCCGCCAGCGGCAAATGCGTCTTCGCCGGCACCACGCAGCACGACACAACGAATCTCGCGGTCAAGGCTGATTCTGGCGATGCTTTCGCCAAGCTGCTGCCACATCGAGAGCGTGATGGCGTTGAGCTTGCCAGGGTTGTTGAGGGTCAGGGTGGCGATGTCGCCTTTGCAAGAAAAATCGATCGTGCTCATTACCGGGGTCACAGGTTTAAAAACACTCAGTTTCAGGGGACAAACAGCCGCCTCGTGCAGCCTTTGGATAGCCCTATTTGAGGGTAGAAGCCGCGCCTTGATGCATTTTGGCCAGCGCCTCGCGTCCGGAAAGCAGATGGTCATGCATCAGTTTTTCGGCGCTGGCGGCATCGCCCGCCTCAAGCGCGGCAAGGATCGCCCGGTGCTCTTCCAGCGACTGCTGCAAACGACCTTCACGCGAGAGTGAATGCATCCGGCAAAGCTTCAATACCTTGCGTAAATCCTGAATCACCGAGAGCAGCCAGCGATTGTCGGCGAGCTCCTGGATGCGCTTGTGGAACTCCTGATTGGCCTCGAAAAACGCATTGATCCGACTTTCTCGCGCCGAGCTTTCGAGAGTTTCATGGATCGTCCTCAACTGGCGAATATCCTCTGCCCCGGCACGCCTGGCGGCTTCCGCGGCGCAACGTCCTTCAAGCAAGGCGATCAGCGGGAACAGGTCATCCATGTCGCGCGGCGAGATTTCAGTCACATAACAACCGCGCCGTGGCTTGAGTTCAACCAGTCCCTCGGCAGCCAGAACCTTGAGCGCCTCGCGCAGGGGGGTGCGGGAAATCCCATATTGCTCGGCGAGTCTTTGCTCATCGATCCACGCGCCGGGCATCATTTCGTGGCCGAAAATAAGCTGCCGCAAACGCTCGGCAACCTCCAGGTACAGTGCGGTTTGTGAAATACGGGTCATTGTCTCTATGAGTGGGACGCCAGCCGAACGCTGCCAGCTTGCTTCCGTAATTATGGATAAAGTATTATCCACGACTTGCACTGCTGTCGTGTAGTGGACGGCGCAGAAATTTTAGCGCTGCATCATCGGCTCACAAAAATCGGATCGGAGAGGGTGTCCCATGTCAGAAAAGTTCCTGGATTCCAATGCTTTGGACGCGTGGGAAAAAGCGGCTGCAAAACACGCGCCCGCCGGCGACGTCAAGAACCTCAACTGGACCACCCCGGAAGGCCTGGTAGTCAAGCCGCTGTACACCAGGGCAGATGTCGCTGATCTTGAATTCGCCGATACCTTGCCCGGTTTTTCCCCCTATCTGCGCGGGCCGCAGCCAACGATGTACGCGGTCAAGCCATGGACGATTCGGCAATACGCCGGCTTCTCCACCGCCGAGGCTTCCAATGCTTTTTATCGCAAGGCGCTGGCGGCCGGCGGTCAGGGAGTTTCCGTCGCCTTCGATCTGGCGACGCACCGCGGTTACGACTCCGACAATCCGCGGGTGACGGGCGATGTGGGCAAGGCCGGTGTCGCCATTGATTCGGTTGAAGACATGAAGATTCTCTTCGACAGCATCCCGCTCGACAAGATTTCCGTTTCAATGACCATGAACGGCGCCGTGCTGCCGATTCTCGCCGGTTACATTGTCGCCGCCGAAGAGCAGGGAGTGAGCCAGGACAAGCTGTCCGGCACCATCCAGAACGACATCCTCAAAGAATTCATGGTGCGGAATACCTATATTTATCCGCCCAAGCCGTCGATGAAGATCATCGCCGACATTTTCGGCTACACCGCGCAGCACATGCCGAAGTTCAACTCGATTTCGATTTCCGGGTATCACATCCAGGAAGCCGGCGCCAACCAGGCGATCGAGCTGGCCTTCACGCTCGCCGACGGCATGGAGTACGTGCGTACCGGTGTCGCTTCCGGCATGGATGTCGACACCTTCGCCGGCCGCCTTTCCTTCTTCTGGGCGGTGGGCATGAATTTTTACCTTGAAATTGCCAAGATGCGTGCCGCTCGCCTGTTGTGGCAGCGCATCATGACGCGCTTCAACGCCAAGAACCCGAAGTCGATGATGTTGCGCACGCACAGCCAGACTTCCGGCTGGTCGCTGACCGAACAAGACCCTTACAACAACGTCGTGCGCACCACCATCGAAGCGATGGCGGCGGTTTTCGGCGGCACCCAGTCGCTGCACACCAATGCGCTCGACGAAGCCATCGCCCTACCGACCGAGTTCTCTTCGCGCATCGCCCGCAATACGCAGTTGATCATCCAGGAAGAAACACACATTACCAACGTCGTCGATCCCTGGGCCGGTTCCTACATGATGGAAAAGCTGACCCAGGACATGGCCGACAAGGCCTGGGGCATTATCGAGGAAATCGAGGCGATGGGCGGCATGACCAAGGCCGTTGAATCCGGCTGGGCCAAAATGCAGATCGAAACCTGTGCCGCCGACAAACAGGCGCGCATCGACTCGGGCAAGGATGTCATCGTTGGCGTCAACAAATACACGCTGACCAAGCAGGACGCCATCGACATTCTCGATATCGACAATCACGCCGTTCGTGATTCGCAAATCGCCCGCCTCAAGGCCATCCGTGCCAGCCGCGACACGCAGGCGGTGATGGCCGCATTGGCGGCGTTGACCGCCGCTGCCGAGTCCGGCCAGGGCAATCTGCTCGATCTGACGGTCAAGGCCATGCGTTTGCGCGCTACCGTTGGCGAAGTCTCCGATGCGCTGGAAAAGATTTTTGGTCGCTTCCGCGCCAACAACCAGACGATTTCCGGGGTGTACGGCGGCGTTGTGGAAGGCATGGAAAGCTGGGAGGCGATCAAGACGGATATCGCCAAATTTGCCGAAGAAGAAGGTCGGCGCCCGCGCATCATGATTGCCAAGCTCGGCCAGGACGGACACGACCGCGGCGCCAAGGTGGTGGCAACGGCTTTTGCCGATCTCGGCTTCGATATCGATATGGGCCCACTCTTCCAGACCCCGGAAGAAGCCGCACGCCAGGCAATTGAAAACGATGTGCACGCGATTGGCGTCTCGTCACTCGCTGCCGGTCACAAAACGCTCTTGCCGGAACTGGTCAAATCGCTGAAAGCGCAAGGCGCTGACGACATCATCGTCTTCGCCGGCGGCGTCATTCCCGCACAGGATTACGATTATCTGTACAACGCCGGCGCCAAGGCCATCTTCGGGCCGGGAACGCGGATTGAGGATTCGGCAGTCAAGGTGCTCGAAGAAATCCGCAAGGCACGCGGCTAGTAAATTCAAGTGGATTTTTGTGGACGATTTCATCGTCGAGCACAGGAGAATTTGTATGATTTCTTCCCTAGGTAGTCGTATCACTTTGGAACCCGGAAAGCGCGGTGGCCGTCCCTGTGTGCGAAATTGTCGCATCACGGTCTACGATGTTCTGGGATGGCTGGCCAGCGGCATGAGCGAAAGTGAAATTTTGGCAGACTACCCAGAGCTGGAACTGGAAGATATTCGGGCTTGTTTAGTCTTCGCTGCTCAACGTGAACAACAAACCCTGCGCCTCGCTGCGTGAAACTGCTTCTCGACCAAAACCTCTCGCGGCGCCTGCTGCCCGAACTGGAATTACTTTTTCCTGGTTCGACTCAGGTCGCTTTGTGTGGTTTGGACAAGTCACCCGATCTGGCGCTGTGGGAGTACGCACGGATCAACAGTTTTTGCATCGTTACCAAGGATGCCGATTTTCTCGAACTGGCAGTCCTGCGCGGCTGCCCGCCGAAAATTTTGCGCCTGAATCTGGGCAATGTGAACAATGCCCGAATCAGAGAGGTGTTGCTGGCGCAAGCATCGGCGATTCATGCTTTCCTGCAGGATGGCGCCGAGGGAGTGCTGGAGATTGACTGAGATGAGCGCACCTTGCCAAATGCTCCTGCCCGCTGATCAGACCCTGATTGCCGGGGTTCTGGCCGGGGAGCGTCGCGCCCTGGCCAAAGCGATTACCTTGATCGAATCGACCCGCAGCGATCATCAGCAGCGCGCCCAGCATGTACTCAATACCCTGTTGCCGCACACCGGCCAGGCGATTCGTGTCGGCATTTCCGGCGTTCCGGGGGCGGGCAAGTCGACCTTTATTGAAGCACTCGGGGTCTGGCTGATCGAGCGGGGTAAAAAACTGGCGGTGCTGGCAGTTGATCCATCGTCGTCGCTTTCCGGCGGCTCGATTCTGGGCGACAAAACGCGCATGGAACAGTTGTGCCAGCACGCTGAAGCCTTCATTCGCCCGAGCCCGTCAGCCGGCTCGCTGGGCGGGGTTGCCGAAAAGACACGCGAAGCAATGCTGCTCTGCGAGGCTGCCGGTTTCGACGTCATCATTGTGGAAACCGTCGGTGTCGGGCAATCAGAAACCACCGTTGCCGGTATGGTCGATATTTTTTGTCTGCTGCAGTTGCCAAACGCTGGTGACGACTTGCAGGCGATCAAGAAAGGTATCGTCGAGATTGCCGATCTGGTCGTCATCAACAAAGCCGATATTGATCCGCGCGCGACGGCCGTGGCACGTGCCCAATGGAGAAACGCGCTGCACATGCTGCGCCCGGCGTCGCCCAACTGGTTGCCGCCGGTATTAACCGCCAGCGCCTTGCACAAAGAGGGCGTCGCCGAGTTTTGGGCGGCGATTGAGCAATACCAGGCGGCGCTGACGCCAAGCGGCGAGTTTGCTGCCAAACGCCAGCATCAGGCGACGAACTGGATGTGGCAGCTGATTGATTTTGGCCTGCGCCAGCACTTTCGCCATCACTCGCGCGTCCAGGAAAGCCTGCCGGGATTCGCCCAAGCCGTCGCCCAGGGACAGACAACGCCGGCCGCTGCCGCGTATGCTTTACTCGACATGCTGAACCACTGATTTTTCGACTTACCCGCATCATTCAGGGAGTTTTCTATGCACGACATCATCCGCCAGCTGGAAAAAAAGCGTGAAATGGCTCGCCTCGGCGGTGGCCAGAAGCGTATCGACAGCCAGCATAAAAAGGGCAAGCTGAGCGCCCGCGAACGAATCGAATTGCTGCTCGACCCGGATTCATTTGAAGAATGGGACATGTTCAAGGAGCACCGCTGCAGCGACTTCGGCATGGATCAGGCCGAGAAAATCCCTGGTGACGGGGTGGTGATCGGTTACGGTACGGTGAATGGTCGTTTGGTCTTTGTTTTTTCGCAGGATTTCACTGTTTTCGGTGGCTCGCTGTCAGAAACCCACGCCGAGAAAATCTGCAAGGTGATGGATCAGGCGATGAAAGTCGGCGCGCCGGTGATTGGCCTCAATGACTCCGGCGGCGCCCGGATTCAGGAAGGCGTTGCCTCGCTCGGCGGTTACGCTGACGTTTTCCAGCGTAATGTGCTGGCCTCCGGCGTCGTGCCGCAGATCTCGATGATCATGGGGCCGTGTGCCGGCGGTGCGGTGTATTCGCCATCGATGACCGACTTCATCTTCATGGTCAAGGATTCGTCTTACATGTTCGTGACCGGCCCGGAAGTCGTCAAAACCGTTACCCACGAAGACGTGACCGCCGAAGAACTGGGCGGTGCCGTGACTCACACCAGCAAATCCGGTGTCGCCGACCTGGCTTTCGAGAATGATGTCGAAGCCCTCTCGATGCTGCGCCGCTTCATGAATTTCCTGCCCGCCAACAACCGCGAAAAGCCGCCGGTGACGCCGACCAATGACCCGGTCGACCGCATGGACTATTCGCTCGATACGCTGGTGCCGGATAACGCCAACAAGGCTTACGACATGAAGGAGTTGCTGATCAAGGTCGTTGATGACAACGATTTCTTCGAGCTGCAGGCCGATTACGCAAAAAACATCATCATCGGTTTTGGCCGCATCGATGGTCACCCGGTCGGCATCGTCGCCAACCAGCCGCTGGTGCTGGCGGGTTGCCTCGACATCAAATCCTCGATCAAGGCAGCACGTTTTGTCCGCTTCTGCGACGCTTTCAATATCCCGGTCGTCACCTTCGTTGACGTTCCCGGCTTCATGCCCGGCACCACCCAGGAGTACGGCGGCATCATCAAGCACGGCGCCAAGCTCCTCTACGCCTACGCCGAGTGCACTGTGCCCAAAGTCACGGTGATTACGCGCAAGGCCTACGGCGGCGCCTATGACGTGATGTCGTCCAAGCATCTGCGCGGCGACGTCAATATTGCCTGGCCCTCGGCGGAAATTGCCGTGATGGGCCCCAAGGGCGCCGTTGAAATCATTTTCCGCGAAGAGAAGAACGATCCGGCCAAACTTGCCGAGCGCGAAGCCGAATACAAGACCAAGTTTGCCAATCCGTTTGTCGCCGGCGCCCGTGGCTTTATCGACGACGTCATCATGCCGCACGCAACGCGCAAGCGGATTGCCCGCTCACTGGCCATGCTGCGTGACAAAAAACTCGACAACCCGTGGCGCAAGCACGGCAACATTCCGCTGTAAGCGTCAGGGAGAAAAACATCATGTTCAAGAAAATTCTTATCGCGAACCGGGGAGAAATCGCCTGCCGCGTTATCAAAACCGCCCGCAAGATGGGCATCCTGACGGTTGCCGTCTATTCCGAAGCCGACAAGGACGCGCTGCACGTCGACCTGGCCGACGAAGCCGTCTGTATTGGCCCGGCAGCCTCGAAGGAATCCTACCTGGTCGCCGACAAGATCATCGCCGCCTGCCAGCAAACGGGTGCCGAAGCGGTGCACCCCGGCTATGGGTTTTTGTCGGAAAACTCGGAGTTCTCGCGCCGCCTGGAAGAAGCGGGCGTCAAGTTCATTGGCCCGAAGCACTATTCCAGCAGCAAGATGGGCGACAAGATCGAGTCCAAGAAGCTGGCGCTCGAAGCCAAGGTCAATACCATCCCCGGTTACAACGCGGCGATTTCCGGCCCGGCAGAAGCGGTCGAGATCGCCAAGGGCATCGGTTATCCGGTCATGATCAAGGCCTCGGCCGGCGGTGGCGGCAAGGGTTTGCGCGTCGCTTTCAACGACGAGGAAGCCTTTGAAGGCTTCGCCTCCTGCGTCAATGAAGCCAGGAATGCGTTCGGCGACGACCGCGTCTTCATCGAAAAATATGTGCTGGAACCGCGCCACATTGAAATTCAGGTGCTCGGCGATGCCTTCGGCAATTACGTTTATCTCAACGAGCGCGATTGCTCGATCCAGCGCCGCCACCAGAAGGTCATTGAAGAGGCGCCGTCGCCCTTCGTCGACCCGGCGATGCGCAAGGCGATGGGCGAGCAGGCTGTCGCCCTCGCTCGGGCAGTAAATTACGAATCAGCCGGGACGGTCGAGTTCGTTGTCGGCGCCGACAAGAGCTTCTACTTCCTGGAAATGAACACCCGTTTGCAAGTCGAGCATCCGGTCACCGAACTGATTACCGGTGTTGACCTGGTCGAGCTGATGATCCGCGTTGCCTATGGTGAAAAACTGCCGATCACGCAGGCCGATGTTCAGCTCAACGGCTGGTCGATGGAATGCCGGATCAACGCCGAAGACCCGTTCCGCGGCTTCCTGCCGTCGACCGGCCGCCTGGTCAAATTTCAGCCGCCCAAGGAAACTACCGACAGCAACGGCACCACCCGTGTCGATACGGGTGTGTACGATGGCGGTGAAATTTCGATGTTCTACGACTCGATGATCGCCAAGCTGATCGTCCATGCCAAGGACAGGCCAAGCGCCATCAGGCGTATGCGCGACGCGCTCAACGGCTTTGTCATCCGTGGCATTTCCTCCAACATCCCCTTCCAGGCGGCGCTGATGCAGCACAAGCGCTTCCAGTCGGGCAACTTCAACACCGGTTTTATCGCCGAAGAGTACCCGAGCGGCTTTGACGCCTCGATGGTGCCGCACGATGATCCGGCGCTGCTGGTATCGGTTGCTGCCTACGTCTATCGTGCCTTCACCGACCGCTCGGCGTCGATCAGCGGTCAGTTGCAAGGTCACGAGCGCATCGTTGGCGACCACTGGATGGTGGTTCGCCTCAATCCGCAAGGCAACGAGTATCACCCGGTTACCGCCAGCCTGGTCGCCGGCGGTTACGACATTGAATATCAAGGTCGGCATTACGAACTGCGCTCGACCTGGAAGCTGGGGGAATCGCTGTTTGTCGGTACCTGCAACGGTCAGGAATTCACCTTGCAGGTTGAGCGCCACAAAACCCGCTACAGCCTCTTCCACTGGGGTACGCGTGCCGATTTCATGGTCATGAGCGGGCGCGCGGCTGAACTGCTGGCACTGATGCCGGAAAAACAGGCACCCGATTTGTCGAAATTCCTCATCTCGCCGATGCCCGGCCTGCTTCGCGAAGTCGCTGTCAAGGTCGGCCAGGAGGTCAAGGCCGGCGAAAAGCTGGCGGTGATCGAAGCCATGAAGATGGAGAACATCCTCAAGGCGGATCAAGACTGCAAGGTCAAGAAAATTTCGGCGGCGGCGGGCGAGAGTCTGACCGTTGATCAGGTCATCATCGAGTTCGAATGACGCCCCCTGGCGGCTGAGCACACCTGAAGGCAAGTCCTGCCGAACCAGCAGCATCAAAAAAGCCCGCCTTGCTGCGGGCTTTTTTGCGACGAGCTTGGCAATCGCCAAGGCGCGACCGTTGGTTCCGCAAGGGCTGAAAACCAGCACAATTCGTGCATGATAAAGTTCTGATTTTTTAGTGGCGGAGCGCCCATGTTTTCCGGAATCATTGCGGCAGTTGGCCGCATCACGCACCTCACCGAACGCCAAGCCGGGTTTCGCCTGCATGTCGACGGCGGCACTCTCGACCTGAGCAATGTCGTCCTCGGCGATTCGATTGCCCACAATGGCGTTTGCCTGACCGTCGTGGGTATTGAAGGCAACCGTTTTATGGTCGACGTCTCGCCGGAAACCCTCTCCTGCACGGTAGGGCTGGACGCTCCCGGCCCGGTCAATCTCGAAAAGGCGCTGCGCATGATGGACGTGATCGGCGGCCACCTGGTTTCCGGACATGTCGATGGTGTCGGCGAAGTGCTGCGTTTCGATCCGGTTGGCGATAATCGTCTGCTTGAAATCAGGGCTCCCGGCGAACTCGCCAAATTTATCGCACGCAAAGGCTCAATCACCGTCAACGGCACCAGCCTGACCACCAACGAGGTCAACGGCAATGTCTTCACCATCAACCTGATTCCCCACACGCTGGAAAACACCACCCTGTGCCACCTGGCAGCGGGGAGCCGGGTCAATCTTGAAATCGACCTGATCGCCCGTTATTGCGAACGGCTGCTGAGTTATGAAAGCTCGGGCAGGCACCTTGTCGATTGAAGACGATCTCGTGCTGCGCTTCGGCTTGATGGCTTCAACGGCTTTTTTTGGCGAGTTTGGCTGATCGCCCGAATAGTCATTTGTCAAAAAAATCACCCATTTTTCATCGTTTTCCGCGACAATCCAGGTTCTTGAACAACCTCGCATCCGATGATCCACCATGCCCTTGAACGAACTGATTCGCTATTTCAGCGCCGCCGATGACAGCGACGAAAGCACCCTGTTTCCGCAGAACGGACGAGCTGTCGCCTGTTATCGCGGCCTGTCGCTGGGCTCGCTATTTGAGCCCATCGTTGACCTGGCGCAGCGGCGAATTGTCGGCCACATGGCGACGCTGACCGCGGCGCACGAAGACGCAACGCCGGTGGCCAGTGAGGTTGCCTACGCCGCCTGCGAGTCGGCCTCCTCGTTTGTCTATTTCGACCGCCTGTGCCGCACCTTGCACGCCCTTAATTTTTTGGCGCAGCGGGCGACCGTCGGCGGTTATTTGCAACTGGCCATTGATCCGCGTCAGTTATTGGCGGTACAGAGCCAGCATGGCCTGGTTTATGAGGCGATTTTGAAGCGTTGCGGTCTGGCGCCGGCAGACATCGTGCTGGAGTTTTCTGCCAGCCATCTGGGCAGCGATGGGCGGCTCGCGTCGGCCGTCGGGAATTATCGCCAGCGTGGTTATCGGCTGGCTTTGCGCGAGCCGGTTTTGAGCCGTGACATCGCCGCCGTGAAGGCTTTACATCCGGAGATCGTACGTTTTGAAGGCAGGCCGGAAGCAACCGTGGTCGAAGATTTTCGCCGGGAAGGGATTGCCATCGAGCTCTCTGGCATCGACACCGACGCCGATTTCGCCACCGCTCAAGCGAGCGGCTTCGATCTTGGGCGAGGTTGCTTTTTTGGCGTGGCACAAGCCGATTGCCTGCCTACCCACAGCGTTTCCTGACAACACTTGATGAGCGGGGATTGCGCTTTGAGTATTTTCGATCAACCACAGGAACGCCGCGGTTCCGACTCAATCAAGTGGGGCAAGTACGCCGACCGCGACATTTTGCCGCTGTGGGTCGCCGACATGGATTTCGCCGCACCACCGCCGGTCATCGCGGCTTTGCAGGAACGCCTGGCGCACGGTGTTTTCGGTTACGGCGCGCCGCTACCGGCGTTGACGGAGTCAGTACTTGCTCACCTTGAACGCGAATATACCTGGCGTGTCGAGGCAGAATGGCTGGTCTGGCTGCCCGGTCTGGTCAGTGCCCTGAACATTGCCAGTCGTGCAGTCGATGGCGACGTGCTGACGGCGACGCCGATTTATCCGCCCTTTCTCTCTGCCCCGCTGCTTGCCGGTCGTCAGTTGAGCCGCTGCCCGCTGGCTTGCAGCGATGGTCGCTGGCATTGGGATCAAGCGGCGCTGAACGGCGCTTTGACTGCGAATACCCGTCTCTTCCTGCTCTGTCATCCGCACAATCCGGTCGGTCGCTGCTGGAGCCGTGAAGAGTTGCTTGATCTCGCAGCATTTGCCGAAAGCAACGACCTGATCGTCTGCGCCGACGAAATTCATTGCGGGCTGATTCTTGATGCCGACAAACGCCACATTCCCTTCGCCAGCCTGGCGCCGGAAGTTGCCAGGCGCACCATTACGCTGATGGCGCCGTCAAAAACCTACAACATTCCCGGCCTCGGCTGCGCGTTTGCGGTGATTTCCGACCCTGCCTTGCGCCATCGCTTTGAGAAAGCCATGCAGGGTATTGTTCCGCACGTCAACCTGCTGGGTCTGGCGGCGTGCACCGCGGCTTACCGTGATTGCGCCGACTGGCATCGCACATTGATTGATTATCTCGCCACCAACCGCGACCATCTTGCGGCGGCGGTCAAGGCCGAAAAAGGGGTAAAAATGACTCACGTCGAGGCTACCTATCTGGCCTGGATCGATGTCCGCGAATTGTCTTTGGCACATCCGGCAGCGCATTTCGAGGCGCATGGCCTGGGCTTGTCGGACGGGAGTGATTTTGCGGCACCGGGCTTTTTGCGGCTCAATTTTGGCTGCACCCGCGCCACGCTTGACGCCGCCTTGCGCCGCTTTTCGGCGGCCTGTCGCAACAGATGAGCGACTTCACGCTGGCTCTTTGGGCGCTCGCGCTCAGCCTGCTCGCCCAGGCGCTGGCAAGTGCCTGGGCGAGCGGAGTTTTTCTGCGCAAGTCGTTGCCCGCTGGGGTACGCCGCGTCTGGATGATCATGGCGATCAGCGCCATCCTGTTGGCCATTTATCACGGCCATACCCTGAAACTGGCGCTGCAGAGCGGAATTTACGACTTGCATCAGGCATTGCTCGGTGCCTTTGCGTCGACCCTGTTTGCCCTCGCTGTCTTTGGTTTCAGGCAGCGGGAAACTTGATGGCGCCGTTTTCGGTGACAATCCAGTCGAGTCGTTGATCGTGTTTTTCCGGGTGAATGCACTCCACCCGATTGATTTCAAAGCCGACTCCGACAGCCAACGGGCGCGGCGAGAGCGCCGCCAGCGTGCGGTCGAAAAAACCGCCGCCGTAACCGAGGCGGTAACCCTGGCGGTCGAAGGCGTTAAGCGGCAGCAGCAGCAGATCGGGGCGGACGAATTCACCCGCCACCGGCGTCGGGATGCCATAGCGGTCGGCGATCAACGGGGTATCCGGCGTCCACAAGCGAAAGGCAAGCGGGGTCGCCGCCGCGATCACCACCGGCAGGGCGGCGCGCGTGCCTTGCCTCGCCCATGCTTCAAGCAAGGCGCGCAGATCCGGTTCGTTGTTGATCGGCCAGCAAAATCCGGCAATTTTGGGCGCCGGAAGAGCTGCCCGCAGATGCGTGACAATCTGTGCTGAAAGTCCGGCATGTGCCGCAGCACTCAGTCCTGCGCGGCGCGCCCGCATCTCCTGCCGCATGGCGCGGCGGATCGCCGTGTTATCCTCGAATCGCTCAGTCATCAATGAAATCTAGCATGAAGTTATCCCTTTTTATTACCTGCCTTTTGCTCTCGTTCCCACTCTTTGCCCAGGAGAATGGCGATGCCGCCTTCCTCGCCGCGCGGGAGGCCTTCCGCGTCGGTGATCGCAACAAGCTGGAGCTCAATGCCAGCCGAATCGGCAATCACGAGCTCGCCCCCTATGTTGAAAACTATCAATTGCGGCTTGCCATGGATCAGGGCGACCCCACCGCCCTGCGCAGATTTTTCGAGCGCCATGAAAAAACCTATGTGGCCGAGAAATTGCGTGCCGACTGGATACGCTGGCTAGGCAAACGCGCTATGTGGAGCGACGTTGATGCCGAATTTGTTCATTTGCTTGCGCCCGACGCCGAGGTGCTTTGTTACAGCCAGCAAGCGCGTCTCGCCCGCAACGACAAAACGGTGCTTGATGAGGCCGAGAAGACCTGGCTGACGCAACTGGAACCGCCGCCCGCCTGCCAGCCGGTGCTCGAGGCATTGATCTGGGAAAAACGCGTATTGGCCGATGATGTCTGGATTCGCGCTCGCCGCCAGTTCGAGGCCAACCGGCTCGACTGGGCCAGGCAAACCCTCTTCTATCTGCCGCCCTCGCAGACGCCGGAGAGCCATGCGCTTGATGCGGTGATCAATAGCGCGATGGGCTACCTGGCACGGCAGCCGAGCCACTGGAACAGCACGCGCCAAGGGCGTGAACTGGCGAGCATGGCGATTCAGCGGATTGCCACCAACGATCCGCGAATTGCCACCCTCGAACTGGAAAAAATTCAGGCGCGGCTTCATATCCCGGAACGACAATGGGCCTGGTCGCAAATCGGCTTACAGGCTGCCAAGCGGCATTTGCCGGAAGCCTTGTCGTGGTTTGCCAAAGCCGGCCAGGCAACACTTTCAGACGAAGGCTATCAATGGAAGGTGCGCGCCGCCCTGCGCGAGCAAGAATGGGGCGTCGTCCACAAAACTATCGAAGCGATGCCGCCTGCCCTTGCCGCCAAGCCCGAATGGGTCTACTGGCAGGGTCGGGCGCTCAAGGCCGGCGGGCGCACCAGCGATGCCGACGCGCTGTTCGAGAAAATCGCCGGGCAAACCAATTTCTACGGCAATCTGGCCGACGAAGAACTCGGGCGCGCGATCCTGCTGCCCCCCAAGGCGGCAGCGGCCAGTGCCGATGAGCAAAAAGCTGCCCGTCTGAATCCCGGGATCAAGCGGGCATTGGTTTTTTTCAGGCTGAATATGCGTACTGAAGCGGTCAGGGAATGGAACTGGTCACTACGCGGGATGAGCGACAGAGAGTTACTGGCCGCCGCCGATCTGGCCAAACGTAACCTGATCTGGGATCGGGCGATCGTCGCCGCCGACATGACGCAGAACGAACATGATTTCAGCTTGCGCTTTCTTTCCCCCTACGGCGAGCAGGTGCGCCCCGCAGCTCAGGATCAAGCGCTCGATGATGCCTGGGTTTATGGGCTGATGCGTCAGGAGAGCCGCTTCATTGTTGGTGCCAAATCGAACGTCGGCGCTTCCGGATTGATGCAGTTGATGCCGGCTACGGCCAAATGGGTGGCCAAAAAAATCGGTCTGCGGGATTTCACGCCCGCCCAGGTTAACTCTACTGAAATCAATGTCTTGCTTGGCACCAACTACATGCGAATGGTCATGGAAAACCTCGACAACCATCCGGTGCTCGCCTCCGCAGCCTACAACGCAGGCCCCGGACGGGCGAAAAAATGGCGCGCCGAGCAGCCGCTGGAAGGGGCGATTTACGCAGAAACAATTCCCTTTAGCGAAACCCGCGATTACGTCAAAAAAGTCATGAGCAACGCCACGTATTACAAGCTTTTATTCACCGGCAAGCCCGATTCCCTGAAAAATCGTCTCGGCACGGTTGCGCCGCGCTCAATGGAACCAGCAAGAAATCCGGAATTGCCTTAACTGGTCTACAAGGGCTTCCCCATTCTCTGCTTGGAACTCCCCTATTGATGAAGGAATGTACGTGTCAATGACGGTTAATTCAATTTTTCGGTACCCGATCAAAGGGCTCAGCGCAGAGCTACTAGCTGAAGTTACGTTGGCTGCCGGTCAGAGTATCCCGCACGATCGACGATTCGCAATCGCACATGCAACTACAAACATTGATCTGGAGAAACCGGAATGGCTGCCGAAAACCCGCTTCTTCATGTTGATGCGAGATGAGAAACTTGCACAACTTCAAACTCGCTTCGATGAACATAGTGGCTTCCTTGCCATAGAGCGGTTTGGCCAGTTGTTGTTTAACGCTCGTATCACAGATACACAAGGCCGCAAATCCTTCGAAGCGTTCTTTGCTGAATTCTTGATGGATTGCCCAGGTGGTCCGCCTAGACTGGTGGAAGCGCCAGGTCACACTTTTTCAGATGCGAAACAAAAGCCTAATTCGACGACGTACAAATACATATCGCTAGTCAACCTTGCAACCATCAGGGATGTGGAGCGGGTAGCAAGAGTTCCGGTTGATCCCAATCGCTTTCGTGCGAACATTTACTTTGAAGGCGCATCCGCTTGGAACGAGCAGAAGTGGGTCGGCATGGAACTTCGGCTTGGTAAGGCGAGGTTGCGTGTGGTTTCTCTTACTACACGCTGTCCTGCCACGGCCGTGAATCCGACAACTGCCGAGCGTGACTTAGATATTCCTCGCATACTGCGAGAGGAATTTGGACACAACTATATGGGGGTTTATGCGGAGGTTGCCGAGGAGGGAATTGTCAAGAAAAATGACCTCCTGTTGCCATTGTGAGATGACGCCCAACACTGCGGTCAAGGCCGCTCCCTCAGGTCGCTGGGCGCTGCGCGATAAAGCGTTGCGCAGCGCCCCTTACCTACTACAAGGGCTTCCCCATTCTCTGCAAGTGTTCTGAAGTTTTATCGTTTCATTCCTGATCCCGTTTTCCTGCTGTTCATCGATTCACTGTCGTGTCGGTGCGAGAAGGTGAAGGACTGCGGTACTACAACCGGTCATTTTGGGCTTTTGC
>CAJBDJ010000003.1 GCA_903951825.1 uncultured Pseudomonadota bacterium | reverse complement strand
GTATCTGGTCGCCAAGGGAATCGAAGCCAATCGCGTCTACACCGAAGGCAAGGGCGAGAAGCAGCCGGTCACGGGTGACAAGTGCAAGGGCAATGGCAAATCCAAGGCGCTGATCGAGTGTCTGCAGCCGGATCGTCGTGCTGACATCGAAATCATCGGCACCAAGTAATTCGCCGAAGTTCCACGAAAAGCCCCGCCTTGCGGGGCTTTTTTCTGTCTGAAAGGGTGACTGCCGTGCTAAAAACCTCTCCGGTGCTTCGTGGCCTGGTTCTTTCTGCTGCCCTGGTCGCCAGTCTGGCGCAGGCGATGGAGCCGCCGCGCCCGCGCATTGGCTTGGTGCTCGGCGGCGGCGGCGCACGCGGGGCGGCGCATATTGGCGTGCTGGAAGTGCTCGAGAAATTGCACGTGCCGGTCGATTGCATTGCCGGCACCAGCATGGGCGCACTGATTGCCGGTGCTTACGCGGCCGGCATGACGCCGGCGGTGATGCGGCGCGAGCTGGCCAAGGCTGACTGGGCCGATATGTTTATTGATAATCCTGACTTTTCCGAGATGAGTTACCGTAACAAGGTGACTCTGCGTCGTTTTCTGCCCGGCTCGGAAACCGGAGTCACGCCGGATGGTGTCAAGTATCAGTCAGGCGTGGTTGCCGGGCAGAAGATCAAGTTGTTTTTCAATCAGCTGGTCGGTGCCAATCAAGGCGAGCGGAATATCGAAAATCTGCCGCTCCCGCTGTCGATTATTGCTACCGATATCGGCACTGGCGACAAGGTGGTGTTCCGCGACGGCAGCCTGACCAAGGCGATGCGCGCCAGTATGTCGGTACCCGGCTTGCTGGCGCCGGTTGATCATCAGGGGCGCAAGCTGGTTGATGGCGGGTTGGTCGACAACGTGCCGATTCAGGAGGTCAAGGATCGCTGCCAGGCCGATGTGGTGATCGCCGTCAATGTCGGCTCGCCCTTGCTCAAGGCCGAGCAGGTAGGTTCGCTGCTGACAGTCTCGGCACAGATGATCAACATTTTGACCGAGCAGAATGTCACCCGCTCGCTGGCCTTGCTGACGCCGCGCGATGTGCTGATCAAACCTGATCTCGATGGGATTTCTGCTGGCGATTTTCCGCGTCATGGCGAAACTGCCGATCGCGGTCGGCGCGCTGCTGAAGCGATGATTCCCGAACTGCAGCGCTTGTCGCGGCCGCCCACTGAATATCTTGCCTGGTGGAAAGGGATCGAAGGCACTTCGCGGACATCACCGCGCATTGATCAGGTTGAGGTCATCGGTCTGAGTCGCGTCAATGCCGCCGCCATTGAGCAGCATTTGCATGCCCGGCCGGGCGATACGATACGTCCGAGCGAAATCAATCGCGATTTATTGCGGATGTATGGCGACGGCTTTTATGAAAGTGTCGATTACACGGTACTGGCCCAGCGCGAGCGCAACATTCTGCGCGTCTTGCCGATCGAAAAATCCTGGGGGCCGGACTACCTGCGGTTTGCTCTCAATCTCGAGTCGAACACCACCCAGGGGGCGACGTTCGGCTTGCGCGCGGCCTACCACAAGACCTGGCTGAATGCCCTCGGGGCAGAGCTGATTGCCGGCGTCGATGTCGGCCACACCAATGCGCTTGGCGTCAATTTTTACCAGCCGCTTGATCCGGCGCAGCAATATTTTTTCGAGATGAATGCGGGTGTCGGCCAATCGACCCTGGATGTTTTTTACAAGGAAAAGCAGGTTGCCGAATACAAGGACAAAAATGCGGCGATTGGTCTGGCACTCGGTGCCAATGTCGGCCTGCTCGGGCAGGTTCGCCTTGGCTGGCTGGAGCGCCGGCGTGAGTTCGAAGTCAATATCGGCTCGCCGGATCTGCCGAGCAGTCGGGCCACCTACGGCGGATTGCGTGCGACGCTCGATTTTGATCAATTAAACGCGATGTATTTTCCAAGTGCCGGCTGGGCCTCGAAACTGGCCTATATGAATTCTCCGGATGCCGGATACGCCCGACTTGATGCGTCCGTGCGCGGCGTTTTTTCGGTCGGCAACACGGTCATCAACAGCAGCGCCTCCTATACCGGTTCGCCACGTGGAAACCTGCCGTTATTCGACGCGGCCTCGCTCGGCGGCTTTCTTAATTTGAGCGCCTTTGGCAGAAATCAGGTGATTGGCGACGACGTCGTCTATGTCGGGGTGCGCGGAGAACAGATCATCGGTCGCCTGCCGCTCGGCTTGCGCGGCGACATGCGGATCGGTGTCGCCCTCGAAGGGGCACGCGTCGGCAGCCGCTTTATTGAAGGCACGCACAATGAAATACTCGACTCAACCGCCATCTATGTCGGCGGAGAAACACCGTTTGGCCCGACTTACATCGGGGCGGCCTATTCGAGCAAGGGAGTTACCAATATTTTCCTGTCAGTCGGCGTTCCCTGACACCCTTGGCCGCCGCTTCGATGTCCTGTCCGGTTTCCATTCATCCCGTTGTTGAGGTCATCATGAAAAAATTCGCCATTCTTCTCACCACCTGGCTGCTGCTGGGTGGCGTGGCTTTTGCCCAGGTCAATATCAATACCGCCAAAAAAGACGAACTCGACGCACTCAAGGGCATCGGCCCCAGCAAGGCGCAGGCGATCATTGATTACCGTCGCAAAAATGGCGCCTTCAAGAGCGTCGATGAATTGCAGAAAGTGCCCGGCATCGGCCCGGCAACATTGGCGGATTTGCGCGGCGACGTGACTGTTTCCGGCCATGCGCGTTTGCCCGCCGCCACTCCCGCCAAAGCCGCCGACGAAGCGCGCGCGGTTCGTACCCAGCCGCCGCTTGCCGCCCCGGCCATCCCGCGTCCGGCGAGCCCGGCAAAGCCGGCCGTGCCGCCAGCCATCTCGGCACCCAACAAAACGGCAGAAAGCACGCCGCTCGCTGCGCCGGCAACACCCTCATTCGGCACCTTGGCGCGACCGGCGATACCGGCGCCTACTGCCTCGCCTGCCGCCATGGCCGCTCCGGCGAAGCCGCCGGCGCCCGCCCGGCCGGCAATGCCGGCAACCCCGCCCGGCGAGTAATTTGGACTTCCCGCTGATCCTCTGCGCTACCGCGCGTCTCGCGCAAACCTTGCGCAGCGAGGTACCGGAGGCCGTCGAGGTATGGCCGACGCCCCATGCCCTGACGCTTGATCAGTGGTTCGCCGAACTGGCCGATGAAGCGCTGCTTTGCGGGCACGCCAGCTTGCCGCAGGTACTGGATCCTTTTGCCGAGCGCCTGCTCTGGGAGCAGGTCATTCTGGCGGCGATGGGCGACGGCGAAGCCCCCTTGTTCGATATTCAAGCCATGGCGGCGGCGGCGTCCGAGGCGCACGCCTTGATGCGTGAATGGGATTTGCCGTCGACATTCGCGCCGACGCAAATCAGCGACGAAACCGGTTATTTCCTGCGTTGGCAGGCGGCTTTCTTGCAGCGCTGCCGGACGGCCGGATGGGCGGATGGGCGCACCCGGCAACTGGCGCTCATCGCCCTGATCGAACGCGGTCAATTGTCGATTCCGCCGCACATCCAATTCGCCGGATTTGATCGCGACACGCCCTTGACGAGCCGCCTCAAGAAAGCCCTGGAAGGCCGCGGCGCGCTCGTTTCAGTGCGTCAAGAGAAGTTTTCGGCGGCAGCGGGCGGTGCCTGCTGGTGCACTTATCCCGATCTTCAAAGTGAATCGCGGGCGGTCGCGGCGTGGGCGGCTGAACAATTGGCTGCCGCGCCCGGTCGCCGTCTGGGCATCGTCGTTCCTGACCTTGCCGGCGCCCGCGAGCGCCTCAGTTTTGCCCTGGAAGACCATCTCCATCCGTCACTGATTCGTCCGGCGGCGAGCGAAGCGGAGCGCAGTTTCAACCTTTCGCTGGGACGACCGCTGGCCGACCAGGCGCTCGTGCAGGCCGCACTTGAACTCCTGGCACTGGCCGCCGGCGGTAAATTCGAGCAGCGCCGGATTGCCGCCCTGCTGCATTCACCCTGCTGGTCGGCCGGCAACAGCGAGGCCGACGGACGGGCGCGCCTTGACGCAAAAATGCGTGCCGAATTGCCTTTTGTCGTCCGTCTTCCGGCCGTCTTGCGTTTTGCCGATCATCTCGCCGATCGTCTGGCCGCCCCCGGCACCGGCTGCCCGCAAACGCTGGCCGATCTCTCCGCCATGCAGGCAGCGGCGACAGCGGTCGGCGGGCGGCGACAGCCGACGACGGTGTGGGCGGCGCTCTTTCGTGACTGGCTCAAGCTGGCCGGCTGGCCGGGTGAGCGGGTCTTGTCGAGCGACGAATTTCAGGCGCGGCGGGCATTTCTCGAAACCCTCGACAGTCTCGCCGCGCTCGATGGCGTCCTCGGGCCGGTTGCCCGCCAGGAAGCCTGGCGGCGACTCTCGCAGCTCTGCCGACAGCGCGTATTTCAGCCGGAAACGCGCGGCACGCCGGCGATTCAGGTCTTGGGCATACTCGAAAGCGGCGGCCTGACTTTTGATGCCTTGTGGGTGATGGGCGTCAGCGATGACCTCTGGCCGCCGGCGCCGCGCCCGAATCCCCTGTTGCCGGCGGAGTTGTTGCGCCGCCGGCAGGTGGCGCATGCGAGCGCCGAAGTCGAGCTGGATTTCGCCAACCGCGTGCAGGCACGCCTGCTGCGTGCAGCGCCGCAAGTCACTTTTTCCTGCGCCGGCACGGACGGGAGCCGTCTGCTGCGCGCCAGTCCCTTGCTTGCCAGCTTGCCCAAGGGCGATAGCCGGCTGCCGCCGCCGACCGGATTGGCTCGGCAGATGGCAGCCGCCGGCACGCTTGAAAGCCTCAACGACGCGCTCGCACCGCCGCTGGCAGAGGGCGAGAAAGTTGCCGGCGGCACCTGGCTGCTGCGTGCCCAGGCGATTTGCCCGGCCTGGGGCTACTTTGAGTTTCGCCTTGGCGCCAAGGCCATCGAGCAGCCCGTCGAGGGGCTCGACCCACGCGCTCGCGGAACGCTGGTGCACGGCGCGCTGGAGGCGTTCTGGCGGATGGCGGTCGACAGCACGACCCTCCACGCCTACACCGAACCTGTCTTGCAGGAGGCGATTGGCGACGCCGTGGCGCAGGCGCTCAGCGATTTTGAAAATATCCGCCAGCAGCCCCTGCCGACGCGCTTTCGGCAACTTGAAGGCGGGCGTCTGCGGCGCTTGCTGACGACCTGGCTCGCCCTGGAAAAGCAGCGGACGGTAGGCTTTAGCGTTGTCGCCTGCGAAGCCGAAGCGATCGTCGAGATCGAGAAAATTCGCGTCAGAATGTTCGTTGACCGCATCGACCAGTTGGCCGACGGGCGGCAAATGATCATCGACTACAAAACCGGGGCGGCGATTGATATCAAAAACTGGGCTACCGAGCGCATCACCGAGCCGCAGTTACCGATCTACGCCGCGCTGGCCGCCAGTGCGCCGGTGGCGGCGGTCGCTTTTGCCAAGGTGCTGGCCGACCAGCCCTCCTTTACCGGCATTGCCGAAGCCGGCGACCTGCTGCCCGGCGTCCGCGCAATCGGCGAAACAAAGGAAAAATGCTTCGATCCCGGGCAGTTCGCCGACTGGCCAGCGCTGATCGCCCATTGGCATCAACGCCTGCACGCCATTGCCGGCGAAGTCCGCGCGGGCGTCGCTGGCGTCGCCGTTGCCGATCCGAAAGCCCTCGCTTATTGCCCCGTTCTCCCGCTGCTCAGGCTCGCCGAGCGTGAGCGCCTGCAGGCACGCGAGGGGCGCGGATGAACGGCGAGACCCGCCTCGAAGAAGATAGTCGCGCCCGCTTGCGGGCGCTTGAGCTCGCCTCGTTTATTGTCGAAGCGCCGGCCGGAGCGGGCAAGACCGAACTGTTGACGCAACGCTATCTGCGCCTGCTGGCGGTGGTTAGCCACCCCGAAGAAGTCCTCGCTCTGACCTTTACCAACAAGGCCGCCAGCGAAATGCGCGAGCGCATTCTGAGCAGTCTGCAGGCAGCACGTCTGCCCGCTGCCGGCGACCTTCCCGCGCACAAGCGGCAAACCCGTGATCTGGCGGCGGCTGTCCTGGCGCGCGACGCCGCCTGCCGCTGGGGAGTGCTCGAGCATCCCGGTCGCTTGCGCATCACGACACTGGATGCGCTCTGTGCCAGCCTCGCCCGGCAAATGCCTTATCTCAGCCGTTTTGGCGGCCAGCCGCGAGTCACCGAGCAGGCGACTGACTATTACCGGACGGCCGCGCAGCGGACGCTGGCCATGGTTGAAGAAGGGACGGCGAACGCCGAGGTGGTGGCGGCGGCGCTCGATTTCATGGACAACCACGCCGGGCGCCTTGAAAAACTGATCGTTGCCCTGCTGGCGCGGCGCGATCAGTGGATCGGACAAACTCACCGGATGGGCGATGCGGCTCTGCGCGACGAGGTGAATGCCGGTTTCGGCGAACTGATTGCTCGCGATCTCGCTGAGCTGGCGGCGCTCCTGCCGCCATCGCTGCAAAGGCGCCTGATGCCGCCGCTGCGTTTTGCCGCCGCCAACCAGCCGCAGCGGCTGGCCGCCCTGCTCGACTGGGAGGCACCATGCGCCGGCGAGCAGGGCGACCTGCGCCGCTGGCAGACGCTGGCCGGGTTGCTGCTGACCGGCCGCGGTGCCTGGCGCAAGCTTTTCACCATCAAGGAAGGCTTCCCGCCCGGCGCGGCGGGAAAGCCCGACAAGGACGCTCTCTCTGCCGTCATGGACGATCTGGAGCAGGTAGCGGGTCTCGAAGCGGCGCTCGGCGCCAGTCTGAATTTGCCGGCGCCAGCATTGAGCGACGCCGAATGGGCGACTGTCGAAACCTTCTCGCAACTCCTGCGCCTGGCCGCCGGGCAACTGTGGCTGGCCTTTCAGGAAGGCGGCGAGGTTGATTTCATCGAAATCGCTGCCCGCGCCAGCCTGGCGCTGGGTGATGAGGACGCGCCCAGCGATCTGGCGCAAGCGCTCGATTACCGAATTTCGCATTTGCTGGTCGACGAATTTCAAGACACCAGCCCAGTGCAGGTCGAACTCCTCAAGCAACTGACGCGCGGCTGGATGCCCGGCGATGGCCGCAGCCTGTTCGTGGTCGGCGATCCCATGCAGTCGATCTATCGCTTCCGCAAGGCCGATGTCGGGCTTTTCCTGCGGGTGCGGCAAAACGGCATCGGCGCGATCAGCCTCGAAAACCTCCGCCTGGTGCGCAACAACCGATCGTTTCCGGCGATTGTCGGCTGGGTCAACGCGGTCTTTCCGCAGATTTTCCCGCCCGCCGACGACCCGCAGCGGGGTGCCGTGCGCTACGCGCCGTCGCTGGCGACACGGGCGGCGGCGAGCGACAGCGGGGTGCACTTTCACCCGATCATCGTCGATAACCTGGAGCACGCCACCGAGATCGAAGCCGAAAAAATCGTCCAGATCATTCTGGCGACGCGCCGCGACCATCCGCAGGAAAGCATCGCCGTTCTTGTTCGCGCCCGCCGCCATTTGACGGCGCTCGTCGCCAAGCTGCGCCGGGTGGCACCGGAGGAGCGCTTCCAGGCGCTCGAAATCGAAGGACTGGCCCACCGTCAGCATGTCCAGGATCTGCTCATTCTCGCCAGCGCCCTGCTCCAGCGGGCGGATCGGGTCAATTGGCTGGCCTTGCTGCGAGCGCCCTGGTGCGGCCTGACGCTGGCCGACTTGCACGCCCTCTGTGCCGACGACCATGCCAGCACGATCTGGCAGTTGATGCAGGACGCGGCTCGTGTCGAGCGCCTGAGCGAGGACGGGCAATGCCGCCTGCGGCAGGTTCGCGAGATACTCGCCGAGGCGCTCGCCCAACGCGGACGGCAACATGCCCGGCGCTGGATCGAGGCCGTCTGGTTGATGCTTGGCGGCCCCCGCTGCCTGGAATCGGCGGCGCAACTCGCCGACGTCGAGGCTTTTTTTGCCCTCGTCGATGAACTCGTCGCCGCCGGCACGCTGACGCCCGAGAATCTGCACAGCCGAGCGGCCAGCCTCTTTGCCCCTCCCGACCCGCTGGCCGGTGACGGCTTGCAGATGATGACGATTCACAAATCCAAGGGGCTGGAGTTTGGCACCGTTATCGTTCCCGGACTCCAGCGCGACACCCACAAGAGCGCCGCTGACTTGTTGCGCTGGGATCAGGTGATTATGGCCGATGGCCGCGAACATCTGCTGGTGGCTCCCTTGCCGGCACCGGCGGCGGGACGCGAAACGGCCAGCGCCGGCGATTATTTGCGGCGTCTGGAAAACGGACGCAGCGCCCACGAAAGCGAGCGACTGCTCTATGTCGCCGCGACCCGCGCCGTGCGCAGCCTGCATCTGCTCGCTGCCGCCGTCGTCGATGCCGATAAGGACGACGGCTTCAAGGCGCCGGTCAGCGGCAGCTTGCTTGAATTGCTGTGGACGCCGATGGCGCGCGCCGCCTTTCAAGCCCGTCTGGCAGCGGATGGCGTTAGCGCCGCGCCGCCGCCTGTCGTCGATGAGGCGACTTTCGTTCCCCCATTGTTACGTTTATCGCACCCGCTGAGCGTCGATGCTTTTCGCCAAAACGCCTTCCCCGCGCCAGCGGCGAACAACCGGAATCTGGCCGAGGCGGACGAGAGCCGTCTGCAGGCAGCCGTTGGCACTCTCGTTCATCGCGCCCTGCAACTGATCGCCCGCGACGGGCTGGACGCGTGGACGGATGCGCGCGTGCATTCCTTGCAACCGGCCTATCGACGCTGGCTGGCAGAACAGGGGCTGGCCGCCGGCGACGCCGCCAGCGGCGCGCAAACCGTCATTGAGGCGGTGACAAGAACGCTCGCTTGCGCGGCGGGACGCTGGCTGCTCGGGCGCCACGACGAGGCGGCGGCGGAAGCCGCCTGGTCGATGCGCAGCGAACAGGCGGCGGAAGCCGCCTGGTCGATGCGCAGCGAACAGGCGGCGCTCAACCAGGTGATTGACCGCACTTTTGTCGCCGCCGGCGTACGCTGGATTGTCGACTACAAAACCCTGCAACTGGCAGAGCTGGCCAGCGCTGAGTTATTAGCGCAACGTGCCGAAATGCATCGTCCGCAACTTGAACGCTACGCACGCCTTTTTGCCGATGGCGGCTTGCCCTTGCGACTGGCGATTTATTACCCGCTGCAGGCAAAACTTGTCGAGCTGCCATGCGCGGGCTGAATTGCACGCGATCAAACACGCGGCGAACGCCTGGGATATACTCGAAAGCGTCGACTGACCGAGGTTTACATGCTCGTTGGTTCCTTCCCCGTTCAAGCATTTGCCGCCCTGCCGTTGGTAAGGCGATCTCCAGCCCGAGGCATTCGGTGCTTGCTGTCGCCGTCCGTTGTGGCCTGTTTTTTCGCCATTTCGGGTGAGCTGATGCGCCACCTTTTGTCCCCCCTGGTTCGGAATCGATTGTGAACATCGGCTCGCCAAACTCGCGTTTTCGCGCCAGCCAGTTTTTCGGCCTGCTGGCCGGCGGCTTTGCCTTGCTCTTTGGAGCAACCGTCGCCCTGCTTTCTCTCGATCAACAACAAGTGGTCGAGGCGACCAAGCGCCTGAAGCAGGAAACCGTGCCGCAGATCATCCGTTTTCATCGTCTGGCACGCACGATTGAGCAATTGCGGCACGAAGGCACGCGCCTGTTTGAGGCCGATTCGCCGGAGTCGCGGCAGCAGGCGCTCTTTGTTGCGACCATGCTGGCCCGACATCCGAACATGCAGGACGGGCAGCAGGCATCTACCCTGGCCGTCGAAACCGAAAAGTTTCTGGTCAAGGCCGGGCAGCAGCTCAGTGAAGATCCGGCCTCATTCAAAAAGCTCCAGGCAGAATGGAAAGTCATCGACAACCTCCTCAGCCTGCTGGTCAATGATGCAGGAATCAAGGGCGGCGACATCATCTCCGACGGTCTCGCCGGGGTCGAACGCTCGATGCAAAACGCCCGCATCAAGTTGCTGACGGCGTTGGTCATGGTCGCCGCATTTTTGCTGCTGCTCGTTTATCTGCTGCGCAAGTACCTGATCGATCCTCTGCAAACCATCGATCACGAGTTGTCAGAATTGAGCATGGAAAGGCCGGTTCCCGAGTTTGTGGCGACGCCGCTGGTCGAGATATTTTCGATCGAGGAAGCCAGCCGGCGACTGCACGCTTCGCTCGTCGACAATGAGCGGGCGCGCCATGAAATGGAGAATCTCGCCCATCGTGATGAACTCACCGGCCTCAACAACCGGCGTTTTTTCATGGTTCAGGCCGATGCCGAACTGGTACGTGCGCATCGTTACGACCGGCCGGTGACGGTCGGCATGGCTGATCTCGACTTTTTCAAACGGGTCAATGACACGCACGGCCATGCTGCCGGCGACACTGTTCTCAAGGCGTTTGCCCACTTGTTGCTTGACAGCGTGCGGCAGACCGATCTCGTCTGTCGTTACGGCGGCGAGGAATTCGCTTTCGTCTTTCCCGAAAGCACGCTTGATGAGGTACAGGTATTGGCCGAGCGTTTTCGGCAGCGTTTTTCCGAACACGATATTCGGCTGCCCGATGGCAACGTCTTGCGCATCACCCTGAGCATTGGTCTCGCCGATGCCAGTCGGTGCTCGCTTGAGCAGGCATTGAATCGGGCCGATGAAGCGCTCTACAAAGCCAAGCACCAAGGGCGCAATCGCGTCGTGCTCGCTGACAACAGTGAGCAAGCGGCCAACTGATGGCGATTCGATACGCGCTTACCGATGCGGGTCAGCGAGTCAAGGCCAGAGGATGCAGAGCCAAACCGCCGCGGCGTTGAGCAGGCTGAATAAAACGGCGGCGCTGCCCATGTCCTTGGCGCGTTTGGCGAGGTCGTGTTTTTCCGGCGAGGCTTTATCGACGACGGCTTCAATTGCCGAATTGAGGATTTCGACGATCAGGATCAGAAGAACGCTGCTGACCAGCAAGGCACGCTCGACGCCAGTTTTGCCCAGATAAAAGGCGAGCGGGATAGTCACTACGGCCAACAGCACTTCCTCGCGGAAAGCCGCTTCATGCCGCCAAGCGGCAGCTATCCCGTCGCGCGAATAGCCCAGCGCATTCCACAGGCGCAGCAGCCCTTTCTTGCCCTTGAATTCCTGCGCGGAAGTCATCAGCCCTCGCTGGCGTACCAGCTGCCCGCCGGAACATCCGGAAGCGCGGCGCCGACTGCGGCGCGTGTCATTGCCTGCGGGTTGATCAGGCCGATACCGGGGGTTGTCGGCCGATAAATGAGAACCGGCTGCTCGAAAAGTCGGGAAATTCGCATGGTGCGCTCGATGGCATCCGCCGGACGGTTGTTGTCGAGCCACATCGAGAGAGTGTCGCCGCCTTCAAAAAACAAATCGATCGGCACCGAGATCAGCGTGTCGTTGATCTCGATCTCCGGAATCGCCTCGCCGAGCGCCAGGGCACGAAGTGTGACATTGCTCCCAGCTGGCAGATAAGGCGTGAGGTCGGTCGATGTTTCGATTTCGATGCGCGTCAGCGAGGCCGGCGAAAAAATATGCGTGCTGTGATCGGCGGCAACGACCAAGCTGCGCTGGCTGAATAATTGCGCGCAACGCCCGAGACTCTCGAGGATTTCAGTGATGCGTTGCGGATCGGACTGTTTGAAGCGGCGTGTCCGGTTGGCCGTGGTAACGAGGGTGAGGATGATCGACACGATGGTATGGCTCCCGTTAGACATGCGCAGAGGGCATCTTACCTCAGCTACAAGTGCAGGCGATCAGCGTGAACCAGCAGATCACCGACGCAGCGGTTGGGTCAGCTAAAAACAGCCCTGCCACTCTGGTCAACACCAGGCAAAGCGAATACATTCTTGGCAAGATCAATGCCAACGGTGACAATATTCATGGACTTCCCCTGTCGAACGAATGATTTGGTCTGGAAACTCAATCATGGCAGCAACCGCTGCCGGCGGCTTCCGCCGTTAATTCGGGACGGGGAAGTCCATTTCATTCGTTAGCCATCTCAAAACAGGAAGCAAAATGACTAGCACTCACTATCGTAAAATTATCTCCTGCATTGCTCTAGTTATTCCAACACTTGCTTTTTCCCAAAGCTCCAAGATTGAAACCTTAAACAGAGAAGAGCAAACGTGGCATAAATTTTCTCTTTTCCGAGAGGCTATGAACCCCAAATCGGAAGAGGAGTATATGGCAACTTTGAATTGGCTTAGAGACAGAATTACGGCCTTTGGCGGAGTGGATAGTAGGTATTTTGTAACCTACTCTGCCTTATTGGGAAATCCTCAAGCCCCATCGGTAAAAGATACCGCGCTGGCCATGGCATTCACAGCCGAGCTAATTCTTAGAATTGAAGGCGCTAGGTGCAAAGATCAAGTCGAAGCAAAGAAAATTTCAGATCAATGGATTCCTCTAATCCAAAGACAACTTTTTGAGTTTAATAACCTCCCCCAATCAAAAAGAAAAAAACTTGCGGCTTTTGGATTTACGTTCGCAAGCCTTCAAAAGCGCAACCGAAGCAATGATCACAGAACGGGAGATAGGTGGCAATGCGCAATTCTTCCAAGCTACACTGAGAAAATTTATAAACTAGAAGGTGTAGAATTTACGCAAATCCCCATGGGAAACATAGTTAATGTTATGGTTAGCCACCCAACCATATTTCCGGATTTTGCTTCCGATGAAGAATACGAATCCAGAAAGAAAGAAATAATTTCGGCAGCCCGCACAAAGGTTGATCGGGAATAGCGTCAAATGGCTAACAATACATTTAACCTCGTTCGCTTCGCTCACTGGACGCTGCGCCTACGGCGCCGCGCCGGTTAATTCGGTCGTTGAGCCTCGCGGACTTCTAGCACTATTTTATTGAGGATCACTAATGAATTTGCTTCGTCAAAAGACTCTATTGCTATGCCTGGTCGCTCTAATGGTCAGCACCTCTTCCATCGCAGCAGGACTTATGCGATGGAATCCTAAGGCGACCCCACCTGTTCTACCCGGTACAACGATGTTTGCACTCAATCCAAATTTGCAAAGCATTCGGCTGTCGCAAGACGCAATCGGGTTTTTCGGGCAAACGCTCATAGTGGCTGCTTCATATCTCGATGGAATTGACCTAGCCGACAAGGATGCTGTGATCCAAAGGCTTGTTGAGGGAGAGTGCAGATCAAACGATATGTGCGCTGGAGACCAGACATTTCGATTTAACAAAGACGCTGCTCGAGCATTTGTAAACAACTACGAAATAATAAGGCATTATCCAAATAATCCGTCAGGACTGTCAGCGACACTGATTTGGAACAAACCTGACAACCAATATACTCTTGCGATTCGGGGCGCGGAGCGCCTACCCGCTGCGACCCAAAAGGAAATCGACAAAGACCTACATGCTGTTCGTCAGGCAATGAGCGGTCCTATGGCTTTTGCTCAAGTAGACAGTGCGAAGAAAATCGTGGATCAGCTTCGCAACGAGATTCCTGGATTTTCCCGCTCGAAAGTCATTCTGTCCGGAATGGATTTAGCAGGGCATATCTGCTTGGTGTTAAATGAACTACTCCCTGATCAGTTCGGTCTGCTGATCGTAAGCCAGCCAATACCATATTTCGTCTCACGCGAAACAGAAACAACGACGCAAAAATGAGGCCCAACCTGGCGCTCAACCCCGCTCCTTTCAGTCGCTGGATGCTGCGCGATAAAGCCGCGCCGGTTAGCTCTACTACAAGGGCTTCCCCATTCTCTGCAAGCGTTCTGAAGTTTTATCGTTTCATTCCTGATCCTGTTTTTGTACTGTTCATCAATTGGCTGCCGTGTCGGTGCGAGAAGGTGAAGGACTGCGGGACTACAACCGGTCATGCTGGGCTTTTGCCCGGACGAGGAAGTGCTGTTTCTTCGGGGCGATTTGCGTCCGCGACCTGATTACTTCGCTAACGATTAAGGTTAGATCGTGCGTAGCCACGATCTGAACCGGTTGTCCTCACGAAATATTGCAGAATCGCTCCCTTCACAACGAAGGAGCCGACATGCAGAATAATTCGGAGGCAGCAGCCGGGCGATTTCTCCGCGTAGCGGCTTCGTTCAACCCGTCAATGCACCGGATCTGCGCGAAAAGCCGCGCAGGTCGGTGATTTCAAACGTTAGCGATTATGGAATTCCACGTTTCCACGGAACATGTACGCCGAGAAAGCCGGAAGGCTATTTATCTGGTCTTGTTCCTCGCCGTTGTTTCCGCCGGCTTGGTGGCAAAGGTGCTGAGTACAGAGAAAATCGGTGATCTGTTTTTTCCGATCATTGGCCTTCTTGTATTCGTCCCTCCAATTTTCGGTAGCTACAAACGAATCAGGGAAGGAAAGGCTGCATACCCAATCCTTGAACTGGATGAGTCGAACGGAAAAATTGCCGTGCTCCACAAAGATATCAAAGTCATCGTAGACCTCTCTCAAATCAAGAACCTTCGGCTACAGCGCAAGTCTGGCCAACTGGTCTCCATCCTGGTCAAAACCTCATCAGGAGAAAACCTGAGATTTGACGGCTACGAGAATTTCGATACGTTGGCTTCTGCACTCGAACGGCTCACCCCAAAAGAAAGCATTATAAATGCGTCGTTTTTTCATCGCTAACTCGGCGCTCGACCCCGCTCCCTCCGGTCGCTGGGGATCATGAACGCGTCTGTATCTCAAAACACTTACACATCGGTAATCAAGATCCCGATGAACAATCTATCCGTTCGCGAACGGATTGGTCTTGGATTGCGATTCATGCTGGCAGCAATCGGAATCCTTGCTGCCTATCTTTTATCTCCCGAAGGTAATTTTCGCTACTTCATCTTAGGTGGCGTTATTCTATTTTTGCTGCTTGCAATTCACTCATACGCCACCAAAATTACGCTTACGGAAATTGACTTAACGAGCAGAACTGTTCGTCAATACTATGCCGTTGCAATTCCAGCGAGATTCAGAGAAGAACCGATCAACAAGTACGAGATTATTTTGGCGAACGTAAATTACGGTAGAAGCGGCCCACTATGGATTTCCGTTTCGTTTAGCGGCAGAAATGGATCACTTGAACTGGCACGTTTTGGAACCGAACAGTTGCATTACTCTGGTGGGCGTTGGGAACACCACTTGGCTCTTGAACTCAGATCCAGCTTGGCTAATGCACTTCACTTTAGGGACATCGGTGTTGTTTAATCTGACGCCCAACCCGGCAGTCGAACGAGCCTGCGCGGAAAGCCGCGCAGGCCGCTCACTTTAGTTAGCGAACATGATTATCACGTTGCGCATTGCCTCATTTTTGGCCGGCTTGGCTCTGATTGGATCGGTGCCTCTTTTCATTTTTGCTTTCGCCGCGTCTGTCGGTGACCTAGACAATCAACCAATTTCAGCATTTCTTAAGCCGCTCTGGTACACCATCCCAATGGGTGCAGGAAATCTTCTTGTTGGCCTGCCTGCTCTTGTCTCTGGCGCAAGAAAACCTACCTTTCGCGCGCTAGCCGGGATATTGCTCGCCGTGTCTTTCGCTATTACCGCATTCGCTTCTGTTGCTTATTTGCCCTTCCTGTTTTTTCTCGTGTTTCAAGCGGCCTTGTTCGCTGTTTTTGTTTGGCCCGCCCGCCACTTCACGTTCGCAAACACTTCGCTCCAAGGGACGCTAACCCGGCAGTCAACACAGACGCTGCGCGATAAAACCGCGCAGCGCCGGTGACTTCCACGTTCGGCCTTTCAAAGCCGTGCTCGAAGCACTTTTTGAACTCGTCGCCCGCTGCGTGGTGAGGTTCTTGTTCTATACGGTTCCGCCGCTAGTTCGGGACGGGGAAGTCTCTTTCATTCGTTTCAGCAAAGGCATGAGGAAGCGCCCGGTGTGGCTGGCCTTGCATTTGGCGACTTCTTCCGGCGTTCCGGCAACCAGAATGCGGCCGCCGCCGGCGCCGCCTTCCGGCCCGAGGTCAACCACCCAGTCTGCTGTCCTGATGACGTCGAGATTGTGCTCGATGACGACCAACGTGTTGCCGTGCGAAGCCAGGCGCTGCAATACCGAGAGGAGCATTTCGATATCCTGGAAATGCAGGCCGGTAGTCGGTTCGTCGAGAATGTAGAGGGTGCGGCCGGTGTCGCGTTTCGACAATTCGAGCGCCAGTTTGACCCGCTGCGCTTCGCCGCCCGAGAGCGTCGTCGCGCTCTGGCCGAGGGTGATGTAGCTGAGGCCGACATCAACCAGGGTTTGCAATTTGCGTGCGATCAGCGGGACGGCATCGAAAAAAGCGCGCGCCTGCTCGACGGTCATCCCGAGCAGGTCGTGGATGGTCTTGCCCTTGTATTGAATCTCCAGCGTTTCGCGGTTGTAGCGCTGGCCGTGGCAAACGTCGCAGGGGACGTAAATGTCCGGCAAAAAGTGCATTTCGACCTTGATCATGCCATCGCCCTGACAGGCCTCGCAGCGCCCGCCCTTGACGTTGAAACTGAAACGCCCCGGCCCGTTGCCACGTGCCCGCGCTTCCGGCACCTGGGCAAAGAGTTCGCGAATCGGCGTCAGCAGGCCGGTGTAGGTGGCCGGGTTGGAGCGCGGCGTGCGCCCGATCGGCGCTTGATCGACATTGATCACCTTGTCGAAGAGGTCGAGACCGACAATCTCCCGGTAAGCCGTCGGCTCCGTCGTCGAGCCGTAAAGGTGGCGGGCGGCAGCGGCGTACAGGGTGTCGTTGATCAGTGTTGATTTGCCGGAGCCGGAAACGCCGGTGATGCAGGTCAGCAAGCCGACGGGGATTTCCAGCGTGACGTCCTGCAGGTTATTGCCGCTGGCGCCGATGACTTTCAGGCGCTTGTCGGGATTTTGCGGGCGCCGCGTTTTCGGCTGCGAAATCTGCCGCCGTCCGGCAAGGTAGTCGCCGGTCATCGACGCCGGATTGGCGGCAATTTCAGCCGCCGTGCCGGCGGCGACAATGGCGCCGCCATGCACGCCAGCACCCGGCCCGATGTCGACCACGTAGTCGGCCGAACGAATCGCGTCTTCATCATGCTCGACGACGATCACGGTATTGCCCATGTCGCGCAGATTTTTCAGGGTGTGCAGCAGGCGGTCGTTATCGCGCTGATGGAGGCCGATTGACGGCTCATCGAGAACATACATGACACCGGTCAGGCCGGAGCCAATTTGCGAGGCCAGCCGGATGCGCTGCGATTCGCCGCCCGAGAGCGTTTCAGCCGAGCGCTCAAGGCAGAGATAATCGAGCCCGACATTGATCAGGAAGGAAATCCGCGAGGTGATTTCCTGCAGGATTTTTTCCGCCACTTGCGCCTTGTTGCCGGACAGGGTCAGGCAGTTGAAGTAATTGCGTGCCTCGCCGAGCGGCAGGCGGCTGATCTCATGCAGCGTTTTTTCGCCAACGCGGACATGGCGCGCCTCGATGCGCAAGCGCGTACCGGCGCAGGAAGGGCAGGCCGAACTGCTGACGTATTTCGATAATTCTTCGCGCACGGCGCTGGAATCGCTGCCCCGGTAACGCCGTTCGAGGTTGGGGATGATTCCCTCAAAGACGTGGCTGCGGTCGAAGCGCGTCCCTTTGTCGTTGAGGTAGCGAAAAGCGATCTCGGTACGTCCCGACCCATAAAGAACAATCTGGCGAATCGTCTCGGGAAGCTGCTCGAAAGGCGTCTCGACGGAAAAATCGTAGTGCGCCGCCAGCGACTCGATGATCTGGAAATAAAACTGGTTTTTTTTGTCCCAGCCGCGCACCGCGCCGCCTGCCAGCGACTGCGCCGGGTGGGTGACTACCCGCTTGGGATCGAAGAACTGGATGACGCCCAGGCCGTCGCACTTCGGGCAGGCGCCCATCGGGTTGTTGAAGGAAAAAAGGCGCGGCTCAAGCTCCTGCAGTGCGTAAGCGCACGCCGGGCAGGCGAATTTGGCGGAAAACAGGTGCTCCTTGCCGCCGTCCATCTCCAGCGCAATCGCCCGTCCTTCAGCGTGGCGCAAGGCGGTTTCAAACGATTCGGCGAGGCGCTGGCGCATGTCGTCGCGGATCTTCAGCCGATCAACGACGACATCGACGGTATGTTTTTGCGTTTTGGCCAGTTTGGGGACATCGTCGATTTCATACACCGCGCCATCAACGCGCACGCGCGCGAATCCCTGGGCGCGCAATTCGGCAAAAAGATCCATCTGCTCGCCCTTGCGGTTGGCGACCACCGGCGCCAGGATCATCAGCTTGGTCTCGGCGGGCAGTGCGAGAACGCTATCGACCATCTGCGACACGGTTTGCGCCTGCAAGGGCAAGTCGTGATCGGGGCAATACGGCGTCCCGGCGCGCGCAAACAGGAGGCGCAGATAGTCGTGGATTTCGGTCACCGTCCCTACCGTTGAACGCGGATTATGCGAGGTGGCCTTTTGCTCAATCGAAATCGCCGGCGACAAGCCTTCAATCAGATCGACATCCGGCTTTTCCATCAACTGCAAAAACTGCCGGGCATAGGCCGACAGTGATTCGACGTAACGGCGCTGGCCTTCGGCATACAAGGTGTCGAAGGCCAGCGAGGACTTGCCGGAGCCGGATAAACCGGTGATCACGATCAACTGGTTGCGCGGCAGATCGAGATTGATGTTCTTCAGATTGTGCGTGCGTGCGCCACGAATGCGGATGGTTTCCATCGCTGCTTTTCTGTGTTTTTGGGGAGAGGCAAACTATACGCAAAAGGCGCCATCAAAGCGATGATGGGCGCCGCCATGAGCGGTTGACGGAGCTTTCAGGGCATCCGGGCGACTGACCGCCGGCAGCCTCCGGGGGCGCTGAGCGAATCGCCAAACCTGCTACTATTCAACCCCCGCCGCGTCGCAACAATAACCAAGACAATGTCCATCCCCTCTGATCGCATGAGCCCCGAGGAACGTCGTGCAGGCATGTCGCTTGCCGCGATTTTCGCCTTGCGTATGCTCGGTCTGTTCCTCATTTTGCCGGTCTTTTCGGTTTATGCCGAAACCCTGCCCGGCGGCGACAATCTGGCGCTGGTGGGCTTTGCGCTGGGTGCCTACGGGCTGACGCAGGCGGTTTTTCAGATCCCCTTCGGCATTGCTTCCGATATTTTCGGTCGCAAGCGAGTCATCGTCATCGGCCTTCTTGTTTATGCGCTGGGCAGCTTCGTCGCCGCCTGGGCGCCCGACATGACGTGGATCGTCATCGGCCGCGTACTGCAGGGAGCCGGCGCCATCTCGGCGGCGGTGACGGCGCTGGCCGCCGACCTGACGCGGGAAGCGCAGCGCACCAAGGTGATGGCGATGATCGGCTCGTCGATCGGTCTCGTTTTTGCCCTCTCGCTGGTCGGCGCCCCCTTGCTCTACGGCTGGATCGGCATGGGCGGGCTGTTTACCATGACGGGCGCGCTGGCGCTGCTGGCGATTGTGCTGCTGCTCAAGGCTGTGCCACCGGCGCCGCCGCCCGCCGGGCATGAAAAATTGCCGCTGCGCCGAGTGCTTCTCGATGCCGACTTATTCCGCCTGAACGTCGGGATTTTTATTCTTCACGCCGTACAAATGGCGATGTTTGTGGTGCTGCCCCATGCCCTGGTCGATTTTGGCGGGCTGCCGGCGGCGGCGCACTGGAAGGTCTATTTGCCGGCGGTGCTGGCGTCATTCGCGATCATGGTTCCGGCCATCATCGCTGCCGAGCGCAAGGACAAAATGCGGCCGATTTTTTTGTCAGCCATTGGCTTGCTGGTGATTGTCCAGAGCGGCCTGTTTTTCCTGCACGAGAACCTGTGGACGCTGGCGCTCTGGTTGTTGCTGTTTTTTGTCGCCTTCAACGTGCTCGAAGCAACCCTGCCCTCACTGGTTTCGCGTACTGCGCCGGCCGCAGCCAAGGGTGCCGCGCTCGGCGTCTACAACACGACGCAGGCCATGGGTCTCTTCGTCGGCGGAACGGTCGGCGGATATCTAGCGCAAAATTTCGGCGATAATGCCGTCTTTGCCGCCAGCACCGGATTGATGCTGGCCTGGCTGGTCGTTGCAAACGCAATGAAATTTCCGCAGCGGCGCCCGACGCCGGCTGCGACACAAACTGCTTAGGGGAGAATCGGGCTATGGCATCAGTAAACAAATGGATAGGAATCGGCAACCTGGGCAGAGACCCCGAAATGCGCTACACCGCCAGCGGCGATGCGATTTGCAATTTCAGCATTGCCTGTACCGAAAGCTGGAAAGACAAGGCGACCGGCGAGAAAAAGGAGCAAACCGAATGGGTGCGCATCACCTTCTTCGGCAAACTGGCTGAAATTTGCGGCCAGTATCTGAAAAAAGGCTCGCAGGTGTACATCGAAGGCAGCCTGCGCACGCGCAAATGGACTGACAAGGATGGTCAGGAAAAGTACACCACCGAAATCCGCGGCGACGAAATGAAAATGCTCGGCTCGCGTCAAGGCATGGGCGCTCCCGCATCGTCAGGGAATGCCGGCGGCTACGAAAACGAAGCCACCGACTACGCACCCTCCCCGGCAAAAAACAAGCCCAAGCCCTCATTCGACGACCTGGGTGACGACATCCCGTTCTAGAACGGAATAGATTGTTTCTTGTAAAGAAAGGAAGCCAGGTTATTGAATTAACTTGGCTTTTTTATTAACGCAAAGCTCGGGATCTGACTACAGTAGCGTCTGCCGGCGACCGAAGCTGCGTTGCAGCACTTTCGTCTATTGTCGTAGCCATTTGAGCCACACCAGCCGTACTCACTTGCGCAACGATGCCGGCGCTTTGACACCCAAACTTGAGCGTGTCATTGACACGATCGAGTGGGTTCTTATTGATGAGTTTGTGACCTCGACCTGGTGCAAGTTACGCCTCACACACAAAATTTCTGACAGTCTCGGTAAAATTGCCGCACCATGCAAATCACCATTAATGGCCAGCCGCGCCAATTTCCCGATCCGCTCACCGTTGCCGCACTCATCGAGGCGCTCGGCTACCGCGGCAAGCGCATCGCCATTGAACGCAATGGCGAAATCGTCCCGAAAAGCCAGCACGCGTCCACGCCGCTCAGCAGCGGGGATCGGCTGGAAATCGTTGTCGCCGTTGGTGGCGGCTAAACCGAAAGAAGCCCATGAATCAACTGACCATTGCCGGCACCTCCTATCCCTCACGTTTGCTGGTCGGCACCGGCAAATACCAGGATTTTTCCGCCACGCGTGCCGCCATCGACGCCTCCGGCGCGGCCATCGTCACGGTGGCGATTCGCCGCATGAACATCGGCCAGGATGCCAGCCAGCCGAATCTGCTCGACGTCCTGCCGCCCTCGCAATTCACCATCCTGCCCAACACCGCCGGCTGCTACAACGCCGATGATGCGGTGCGCACGCTGCGCCTGGCGCGTGAGCTGCTCGACGGCCACCCATTGTGCAAGCTGGAGGTTCTCGGCGATCCGCACAGCCTCTTCCCGAACATGCCGGAAACCCTCAAGGCTGCCGCAACCCTCGTCAAAGAGGGCTTTCACGTCATGGTTTATTGTTCGGATGACCCGATCCAGGCTCGGATGCTGGAAGAAATCGGTTGCGTCGCCGTCATGCCGCTGGCTTCGTTGATCGGCTCCGGGATGGGGATTCTCAATCCGTGGAATCTGCGCCTGATTATCGACAACGCGAAGGTGCCGGTGATTGTCGACGCCGGCGTCGGCACCGCCTCGGATGCGGCGATTGCGATGGAACTCGGCTGCGACGGCGTCTTGATGAATACGGCGATTGCCCACGCCAACAATCCGCTGCTGATGGCCAGCGCGATGAAGCTGGGCGTCGAAGCCGGGCGGGCAGCTTACCTGGCCGGCCGTATGCCGCGCAAATTTTATTCGGCAGACCCTTCATCGCCGACTTCCGGATTGATCGGCGCGTGAGCGACAAGCCCTCCCCGCAAACCGGCGTTGCCGACGATCCGGCCGGCAGGCACGGACACATCAGGAGTTTTGTGCGTCGCGCCGGTCGCCTGTCGCCTGCACAAGAAAAATACTACGCCGAGATGATGCCGAAAATCGGCATCCCCTACGCCCCGCAGCCGCTTGATCTGGCTGCGGTCTTTGGTCGAAATGCCCCGAAAATTCTCGAAATCGGCACCGGCATGGGCGAAACCACGGCACATATCGCCGCCGCCCATGGCGACATCGACTACCTCGGCGTCGAAGTCCACGTGCCGGGGATAGGCGCGCTGTGCAAGCAAATCGCCGAACGCCAGTTAAGCAACCTGCGTATTTGTGCGCACGATGCCGTGGCTGTAGTCCGCGACATGCTGCCGGAAAACTCGCTGGCCGGCGTCCATGTCTTTTTTCCCGATCCCTGGCACAAGGCGCGCCACAACAAGCGCCGCCTGATCCAGGCGCCCTTCGTCAGCCTGCTGGCGAGCCGCCTCAAACCCGGCGGCTACATTCACTGCGCCACCGACTGGGAAGACTACGCGCAGCAAATGCTGGCGGTGCTCTCCGACGAAAGCGCGCTGCTCAATTCGGTCGCCGCGACCGATTCCGCAAACGGCTTTGCCCCGCGCCCCGCCTACCGCCCGCTGACCAAATTTGAGAATCGCGGATTGCGGCTCGGACACGGCGTTTGGGATCTCGTTTTCATCCGGCGCTGACAACGCAGACTCAAAAGTCATTTTGGACAGCAGCAGCGAGCCAGAACTGCTGGCTCGCGTCATTCATGGAAAGGGTTCCTCTGATGAACATTGACGCAATCCCCTTCGCCACCACGGACTGGTCGAACGTCCCGGTAGTCGAGCATCAGGGTGAGCAGGGAAGCGCTTGTTGGCGTACTTGCCAGTTCGGCTCAATCCGGGTTCGCATGGTTGAGTATGCCCCCGGCTATCTTGCCGATCATTGGTGTTCCAAGGGGCACATCCTGCTTTGTTTGGAAGGCGAACTCCACACAGAACTGCAGGACGGAAGGCACTTTGTCTTGAAGCCGGGCATGAGCTACCAAGTCGCCGACAACGCTGAAGCCCACCGCTCTTCGACACCCGTCGGCGCGAAGCTGTTTATCGTGGACTGAGCACATCGCTCGGTAATTCCCCCTTCACTCTTGAAGGTGTTGAACCAGCTTTCCGTCGGAATTTGTATTCAATTGGGATCTAAAAGATTTTTTTGACTCCAATTTCGAAGGCAAGATCGTCGTGAGTCTGGTTCTGCCGAAAGCGCAAGCCAACACTGGCAGAATACTCTCGCCCAAAAAACTTTACTTGTTTGAAACCCCATTCCGTTAGGGAGCGGGGTGATAAGTCCGAACTGAAGTTCTTGACTGTTTGATGAGCCAATACTGACTTCGTGTCCCAAATACCACGCAAAATTACTCCGATCTCAATGCTACCCAAAGGCTGCCATTCACCTGCTAGAAGTTGGATGCCAGCACCGCCAAGCCCGTAGATATCGATGTCACGGTGAATACGCAACGTCCTACCGATGGCTCCTGACGTTTTAAATCCCCTATGTTCTACAAGTGAAGCATCAAGAACTGGTCCAAATATCACAGAAAACTTACCTGAAACTCCCCCTGCAATGGGATCGTAAGGAATAAGTGACTGCATGTCATACACGGTGAAGCTTTCAAGTTGGACGCTGTGTTTTTCTGGTAAGGCCTTAATTGTTGGCGACATCAGTACGAGTTGAGTTTCTGCTGGGTAATTCCGATTATCGTCACTGAGTTGGTGAGATATTGGCAAAAAATTTAATCGCAAGCCTTTAGAGTGGCCGGTAGCCTGCCAGGAAAGCGATACTTGTGAGTCGTTTGGGGTGAGCACGGGATTAAGAGAATCTGCCTCTTGGAGAGAGTAATCATCAAAATCGAGAAGATGAGAGCGAAGTGCCACGCTGTTTTTTAGGTGAGATTCGCTGCTTAGCTCCCCCTTTGAAAAGGCATATTCGTTATATGCGCTAGCATATTGAAACTCGAGAAAGGCTTGTTCGCCTGTTTGTTTAATAATATGATCGGCTTGGCCTGTATGCACATATGTGACGATTTTATTTTTGGTTGTTTCGTCGATATGTTCGGCCAGTGCGCGGATCATCCAGCGACTTGGTGTAATCAACCGTTTGTCAGAAATAAGATTGGCTTGGGAAGCTGCTTTTATGACATCTTTTGGTGTCACCCATAACTCAGTGTTAGGCTCAATATTTCCTGACAATGCGGTGATATAGCGCAAGACGGTTGCGCAGTTGTATTGATGGAAAAAATAAGTCAAATCTGAGTGCTTGAGTTCCAATAGATGGAGTTGGAGTAAGCGAATTTGCTGCTCTGAAAGATTCAAATCAAATTCCCATAGGCTACGCTGTTCCAAACCGACGTAATGCGCGATTTCTTGTTTGTATGGTGATAAGGCAAAAAATCCCTTCTTCCCTGTTACGAGACTCTCAATAAAAAGCTTTGGCAGGTTGTATGTATTGGCCTCCGTGAAAAACGAAATAGCATGTTCACGCCATTCGCCTGAGCGAGTACTCCCGCTTAGTTTAAGAAATGAATGGCCCATCATGCTGGCGGGTTGTGACAGGCTCTCACTGGCAAAAACCAATGAAATCTTTTCGGTAGGTGCATTCTCAAGAAACTCTGAAACTTCAGGGCAGGCGTCTAATTCCAATTGAGGAAGTTGTAATGATTTTTTTAGCCATTCGTAACGCGCAGGAAACCTACACACCGCTGAATCGTGGGTGAGTAATTCTGTGATGGTTGCGGCAACCTCGGCTTCGGGTGAGAAGTTGTTCGCACTTAACAAAAAAGTTCGATCTCGGACGCTTGGTGTCTTTCCATCGGAGTGAATGAGTGCTAGCCAAACAGGGTTGGTATGGAGCTGCAGCGATTTTGCTTGATCCAGGTAATGACTAATTTGAGCGTGAACAAAATGAGGCGCAAGGAGTCCAGTAATCAATAAAAAAGCGGCCAACAGGCCGCTTTTAGAAAAATCGATTGACATTTATTTGCAGTTGATTGTGACGCTTTCGTACTGCCACATTTTTTCGCTTGAGTAATCAGTTGTTGAGCCAAAGATACCACCAGACAATATGTTGATGAAGAATTTTGGATCTACATTCTTCTCTGCAATTGTTTCTTTGGCACAGTTGGGTGAATCCACGTAGAACAACTTGTTCTTATTTTCACGCCTTAAAGTGACTATACCGGGCGCAGTGAATGGCTGGCCATTAACCGTGCCTTTCACTGTCGTACCATTTGATGTAGATACGTTAATCTGCTGAGTTTGGTCGTTCATAATTGAAGCACAGCCAGACATAACCAAAACCGAAACACTTGCTACAAGCAGTTTTTTCATTTTTTCCCCATTATTAAATTAAAATCTAAGCCACATATAATTGATAAAAAAACCGATTTTAAATATTTGATTCCCGGCTTGAACAGAAATCGATGCAAAATCAGTTATGCCGAAAAAATTCACGTTCAGCTCTCTGATTATCAACCCGATTAACCACTCATGTCAATTGGGTTGGCACAACATCTATTCTGTAAATTCTGAGTCTCTTGCATTGACGTAGCCTGAACCATGCCCCGCTGATTAAGCGTAACCCGCGTAGTGACATAAAAAATCCGAGCTCGCCGATACGATCCGCCACAGCGAGCGCAGGCTAGCTGATCGGGTGAATGCCCAACTCAAGAACGAGTTCGGTGGTGCTTCGATCAGGGGCAAAGGCAAGCCCATCAATGCTCTCGAGCTAGAAAAATCAGCAACGCCATAGCAACTTGCGCTGCTGTAGGGGAGTTATTGAAAACCCGACAGAATGGAAACAGTTAGTTGTGTGTGTAACTATCGAACTCGGGGAAGCCAGGCTACGTTGAAGGTGGCAAAAGCGGCGACCTCGTATTGAAAACCACCGCCCTTGGCACCGGCGAGCGTTTGCCCGCCGGTGCCAAGGGCGGCGGGTGCCTCAGTGGTGCATACCGCCATGCTCCGGCATGGCAAGCGGTGCTGACTGCATGAGCGTTGGATCGAGCATCCCGAAAATCATCGCGATGTGCGCAACGACAAGAAACACCGCCACCCAAATGGCGTGCTGCTTGAGTTTTTGCAGCTCATTCAGGCCGCGCCCGAGGACGCCGAGATCAAGCAGTGCCAGGCTCAGCAACGGCACCACACCGAGCAGATAGGCACCGACGGCAATCACATCGGCGGCGCCACGCCATTGGCCGCCGGCGGTCAGCGGAATAACGGCGGTAAACATCAGATAGACAAAAACACCGACAAAGTAGAGGCCGCCAACAATGCTGGCAGCGCGATTGATGTTGCGTACCGAGCCGTGGAACTGGCGCGAGAAGAGGATGTACAGCTCGGTGATGGCAACGGTTTCGGCGAGAACGACCGGAATCGCCATAAATAAAATCAAGTTCCACGGCTGGTTGGCCGCGAGAAGTTCCATGTAATGCGTCATCGACATGATGATTCTCCAAAGCAATAGAAACGCTGCGAAAACCATCGTTCTCGCAGAAAAATCAGGCCAAGGGGACGTCAGTGAATCGGCGGCGGATGATCCGGCGGCGGCAGGTCGTTGAGCGATAAAACCGCCAGGGTGGGCGTCAGCGGCGAGGCCGGCAGCCCGCCACGCGGCGCAACCGAGACCGGCAGCGCCGGCGCTGCGGCGAGGTCGCAGCTGATCTGACAGGCTTTGGCATCGCCGCCGTGCTGGTCGTGCGGCGCCCCGGTTGCCGGGTGACAGTCGGCCATCGCCGGCGCTGCCGCCGGCAAGGCGTAAGCCGTGCCGGCGAAACCACGCAGGGCAATGACGATGATCAACAGGAGAACGAGGCGTAACCGGGAATGCATGATTTGAGTGTAGTCGCTCTGACGCAATGCAGCAATGTGGCCGCCCGGCGCTCCCGGCAGCGATCAAGCCGGAGCCTCCTTGCCCGCTGTCGGCCAGTGGGTGAAGAATCAAGGTTAAACTCTCGCCCCCGACCCTTTTCCCCGCTTGAGAAAAACCATGTGGTTCAAGAACCTTCAGCTTTACCGTTTGCCCAGTCCCTGGAAAATCACGCTCGCCACCCTTGAAGAACGCCTCGGGCGCGGCCCCTTCGTCAAGTGTCCGAGCAACCAACCGATGTCGCGGGGATGGACGTCGCCAGGCAAGGATGGGACGCTGGTTTTTTCGCTCGGCGGTCAATGGCTGATCGCTCTCGCTGTCGAACAACGCCTGCTGCCGGCGGCGGTAATCAATGACGAGCTCAAGGAACGCGCCGCGGCCATCGCCGAACAACAAGCTTACGCACCGGGGCGCAAGCAGTTGAAGGAAATGCGCGAGCGCATCAGCGAAGAGTTGATGCCGCGCGCCTTTACCCGGCGCCGCCAGACCTTCGCCTGGATCGACCCGCAAAGCGGCTGGCTCTGTGTCGACGCGGCGAGTCCCGGCAAGGCCGAGGAAGTCATCGAGCATCTGCGCGATTGCCTCGACGATTTGCCGTTGACCCTGCTTCACACCCAGCTTTCTCCGGTCTCGGTGATGGCCGACTGGCTGGCGGGCGGTGATGCCCCGGCCGGTTTCACCATCGACCGCGATTGCGAGCTGAAAGCCATTGACGATGAAAAATCCGCCGTGCGTTATGTCCGTCACGCCCTCGACGGCGCCGATATCGAAGCCCAGATCAAGACCCACCTCGCCGCCGGCAAATTGCCTACCAAACTGGCGCTGACCTGGGACGAGCGGATTTCCTTCATTCTCAGCGACAAGCTGGAAGTCAAACGCCTCGCCTTCCTTGATCTGCTGAAAGAGCAGGCCGAAAAAGCCGCCGAACACGCCGACGAGCAATTCGCTGCCGATTTTGCCCTGATGAGCGGCGAGCTCGCCCGCTTCCTGCCGCAACTCGTTGCCGTGCTCGGCGGCGAGGTTGCCGACGGTCAATGAAGCCCGCCGACGCCTGCCCTTGCGGTACCCAGCGCGCCTACTCGGCGTGTTGTGGCCGTTTGCATTCAGGCAGCGAAAAGGCCGCGAGTGCCGAAGCCCTGATGCGCTCGCGTTACAGCGCCTACGCCCGCGGCCTTGACGCCTATTTGCTGGCCACCTGGCACGCCTCGACACGCCCGCTTGAACTGAGCACGGCCAGCGACGAGGCTACCCGCTGGCTCGGGCTGACCGTCAAAAACCATCGCCTGCTGGACAGTACGCACGCCAGCGTCGAATTCGTTGCCCGTTACCGGATTGCCGGGCGCGGCTATCGCCTTGGCGAAATCAGTCGCTTCGTCTGCGAGGACGGCGTCTGGTTCTATGTCGATGGCGACATCAATCCCGGCTCGAAGAAACATCCATGATCATCCTCAGAAACGTCACCTTGCGCCGCGGCAACAAGGTTTTACTCGACAAGACCTCGGTCACCATCAACCCTGGCGAAAAGGTCGGCCTCGTCGGCCGCAACGGCGCCGGCAAATCGACCCTCTTCGGCCTGATCAACGGCACCCTGCACGAAGACGGCGGCGATTTCTCGATGCCCACTGCCTGGCGCATGGGGCAGGTGGCTCAGGAGATGCCGGAAACCGCTCAATCGGCCACCGATTTCGTCATTGATGGCGACACCCCCCTGCTCGCCGCCCGCAACGAAGTCGCCGCGGCTGAAGCCAGCGATGACGGGATGCGCATGGCCGAAGCCTACATGGCGCTGCACGACGCCGGCGAACACGACGCGGCAGCGCGCGCCCAGGCCTTGATTCTCGGTCTCGGCTTCAGCGTCGCCCAGCTCGAAAACCCGGTGGACAGTTTCTCCGGCGGCTGGCGTATGCGCCTGCAACTGGCGCGCGCCCTGATGTGCCCGTCCGACATCCTCCTGCTCGACGAACCTACCAACCACCTCGATCTCGACGCCCTCGTCTGGCTCGAAGCCTGGCTCAAGCGCTATCAAGGGACGTTGATCATGATCAGCCACGACCGCGAATTCCTCGATGCCATCACCCACATCACGGTGCATATCGATCATGCCAAACTGCTGCGCTATGGCGGCAACTACAGCAAGTTCGAGGACATGCGCGCCGAGCAGATGTTGCTGCAACAGGCGACGATGGCCAAACAGGCCGAGAAGATCGCCCACCTGCAGTCCTTCATCAACCGCTTCAAGGCCAAGGCCAGCAAGGCCAAGCAGGCGCAAAGCCGGGTCAAGGCGCTGGAGCGCATGGAGAAAATTGCCCCGGTGCTGGCCGATGCCGAATTTACTTTCGAATTCAAGGAGCCGGCCAACCTGCCCAACCCGATGCTCGCGCTGGTCAACGCCAGCGTCGGCTACCCGGCCGCCGAAGACGTGCCGCTCGGCAGCCCGCCGACCGTCATCGTCAGCGGCATCAACCGCTCGGTGATGGCCGGTCAGCGCATCGGTATTCTCGGTGCCAACGGTCAGGGCAAATCGACCCTGGTCAAGACCATCGCCGGCGACCTCAACATCGTTGCCGGGGAAGTCACCGCCGGCAAGGGGCTGAGCATCGGCTATTTCGCGCAGCAGGAACTCGACGTGCTGCGCCCGCAGGATACGCCGCTCGAACACATGACCCGCCTCGCCCGCGACGCGATGGCTGCCGGGCGCAGCAACGTGCCGGGGCGCGAGCAGGAGTTGCGCAACTTTCTCGGCACCTTCAACTTTGGCGGCGACATGGTCAAGCAGGCCGTCGGCACCATGAGCGGTGGCGAAAAAGCCCGCCTCGTGCTGTGCATGATCGTCTGGCAGCGCCCCAATCTGCTGCTCCTCGACGAGCCGACCAACCACCTCGACCTATCCACCCGCGAAGCGCTCGGCATGGCGCTCAACGAGTTTGAAGGCACAGTCATGCTGGTCAGCCACGACCGGGCATTGCTGCGGGCGGTATGTGATGAATTCTGGCTGGTCGCGCGCGGCGGCATCGAGCCGTTCGAGGGCGATCTCGATGATTACCAGCGCTACCTGCTTGACGAAGCCCGGCGGGTACGCGAGGAGGCGGCAGCCGCTCACCGTTTGCGCGGCACCTGACGAGCGGGCGCCGGGCCGCTCAGGTATCAATGTCAGGTATCAATGTCAGGTATCAATGTCAGGTATCAATGTCAGGTATCAATGTCAGGTATCAATGTCAGGTATCAATGTCAGGTATCAATGTCAGGTATCAATGTCAGGTATCAATGTCAGGTGCCAATATCAGGCGCGAATCACCGCCACCTGGAGCTGCAATTCACGCAAATGATTGAGCGCCGCATCGCGGGCAGCGAGCAGTTCGGGGATCAAGGCGCCTGATTCCTCGAAGCGCCCGTCGCGCCAGTAGTTATCAATTCGGCTGGCGAGCGTGAGCAACTGGCAGTGGTGCGCCTCAATGTGGGCAAACCCCGGAAACTTCTCGTAGCGCGCTCGCGTGTCGCCGTAATACCAGAGCGCAAAATGGCAACGACTGGGGTCATCGGCGATGGCGCAGGGAATCGGCAAACCCTCGTTGGCGGCGTACACAATTTGCGCGACCCAGTTAAGCAACTGGATTTCGGCGACCAGCAGCGGATAGTCGATGCTTTCCCAATATAGATGGCTGATCGACACCCACAGCGGATCGGCACACCAGTTGGTCACCCATTCAGGGACAGCTTCGGCAGCCATGGGCCGGGCAATGCCGTAGCCTTGCGCGTGGTCGCAATTCAACTGCATCAATAAACGACCATGTTCGGGCGTCTCGACGCCTTCGGCAATCACCCGGCGCTGGAATGCGCTGGCCAGACCGATGACGCCCTGGACAATCACCAGATTATTGACGTCGCTGAGAATGTCGCGCACAAAGCTCTGGTCAATCTTGATGGTTTGCGCCGGCAGACGTTTCAGATACGTCAGTGACGAATAGCCGGTACCAAAATCATCGAGTGAGAAATTGACACCCATCTCGCGGCACTCGTCGATCACCCGCGAGGTTTTGACCACATCCTCAAGCGCCGCGGTTTCGAGGATTTCCAGTTCAAGCAGTGCCGCCACCGTGGCGTGCCGCTGCAATGCCGCCTTGAGTTTCTGGACAAAATCCACGGCCTGCAACTGGCGGCCGGCGAGGTTGACGCTCAACGGCAAATCCAGGCCGTTTTCCCGCCAAATTTCCATTTGCGTCAGCGCGCACTCGATAACCCAATCGCCGATTCCGCAGATCAGATCATCATCCTCGATAAACGGCAGGAACTCGCCCGGCGACAACAACCCGCGCTCGGGATGCTGCCAGCGAATCAGGGCTTCAGCACCGATCACCTTGCCCTGCCGCATATCGACCTTGGGCTCGTAATGCAGCACGAACTCGCCCTCGTCGAGCGCCTGCCGAATCCGCGCGACGTGGTCGTTACGGCTGCGCGTGAAGCGATCCTGTTCGGCATCGAAAATCTGGAAGCAATTCTTTCCCGCTTGCTTGGCGCGATACATGGCCTGATCGGCGTGGCGCAGCAAGGTATCCGGATCCTGATCATCAAACGGGAAGAGGGTGACACCGGCGCTGGCGCTAATGCTGATCGGCTCCGGCAGCATTTTCAGCGGCCGGGTAATTTGCTTGAGCATCCGCTCGATGGCTGTCTCGCACTCCTCCCGACTGCTCAAGCCGAGCAGCAAGAGGACGAACTCATCGCCGCCCAAACGGGCAACCGTATCGCCGCCGCGCAGGATAGAACGCATCCGGTTGGCCATTTCGACCAACACCCGGTCGCCGGCCTCATGACCCCAGGTGTCGTTGATCGGCTTGAAGCCGTCGAGATCAAGGTAGCAAACAGTCATCAGCGTCTGCGAACGCCGGGTTTGGGCAATGCCCTGGATCAGTCGGTCGGCGAGCAGGGTGCGATTGGGCAACTCGGTCAGGGCGTCGTAATACGCCATCTGCGTCAATTGCTTTTCCTGCGCCTTGAGGCGCCGGATGTCGGAGAAAACCGCCACATAATTGATGAGTTCGCCGACTTTGTCGCGGACGGCGGCAATCGACAGCAATTCAGGATAAATCTCGCCGTACTTGTTGCGGTTCCAGATTTCGCCGCGCCAATTGTCGGTCTCGCTGATCGATTTCCACATCGCCTGGTAGAACGCCTGATCATGACGACCCGACTTGAGTACCCGCGGATTGCGGCCAATCACTTCGCTGCGCTCCCAGCCGGTAATCCGCGTAAAAGCCGGATTGATATCGAGAATGTTACCCGTCGCATCGGTCAGCGTGATGCCGTCATGGGCGCTGCGAAATGCCGTCGCGTGCAAGGTCAGCTGCTTTTCAACGGCCAATTGCGCGGCATAGCGCGCACTCAGGTCGCGATGCGCCTGCGCCAGGGAGCGGCGGGTCGCATCGAGGCGAATAAAAAGTCCGGCAATAAATGCGCTGAGTGCCAGGGCAAGCACGTAAAGCGCACCGCGATAGCGGCTGGCCGTCGCATGAGCGCGGGCATGGCCTTGTTCGTAGGCGCGATTGAGGTTTTGCAAATACTCGTCGCTGCGCAAGCTGCTAATTTCCTCCATCAGCGTGTCGAGGGCAAGCAGGCGCAAGGCAATCACATCGCCATGGCGAATGATGCTGGCAACATTCACCCGTGTCTCGCCGGCCAGGCGCAAGGCATCGAGATCAGCGCGCACGGCATTGATACGCGCCAGTCCATCGGGGCTGGGGGTGCGCGAAAAAGCAAGAATTTCGCGGGCAAATTTGCCGACCTGATCGAGCAGCTCGCGCTGCGCCGGAGGATGCCTTGGGTGGTCGAGAAACTCGCGGGTGACGACCGGAAAAATCGCCAGCGAATTGCGCAATACCGAGTCATCGCGCTTGAAGCGGTCAACCAGTTCGGCCTTGCGCGCCAGCAGGTAATCGAGGGTCAGCGCAACCTCCCCGACCCGCTCGCGATCCTTGAGCGAGAGAAACGCAGGAACGTCGCGGGCGGCTCTCGCCGTCAGGGTCGCCTCTTGCATGTGGCGCGTCAGTGCGTCGTAATTACGCACCTGCTCAAGACGCTTGGCCATCAATTGGCCATCGACCCGCGTATCGAGCTCGCGCAGGTCGCGCAACTCCTGGGTGTAGGCAAAATGGCGCTCGGCGGAGACGCTTTCGGCCTTGAAATAGACCCCGCTCAACGCCAGCACGAGCAGCAGCAGGATGCCGATACTCGACAACTTCTGGCGACTCACCGCAGCGGCCGTCCCTGCCACTCGCCGGTCAAGGTGCGGAGAAAGGCCGTCATCGATTTGACATCGCTGTAGGACAGCTCGCGCCCGAGTTGGTAGCGACCCATGACAATAACGGCTTCTTCCAGCGTGCGTGCTGAGGCGTCATGAAAATACGGCTCAGTGACGGCGACATTGCGCAGACTGGGCACCTTGAAGACGTTGCGATCCTCTTCCCGGCCACTGACGTTGAAGCGCCCGAGATCGGCCGGCTTGGGCTCGCGCCCGGCAAAATAATCATCCATCACCCCGAAGCGCTGGAACATGTTGCCGCCGATCCCGGCGCCCTGGTGGCAACTGGCACAACCGTAATCAAGAAAACGCTGGTAGCCGGATTGTTCAAGCGCGTCGAGCGCTGTCATATCGCCTTCCAGAAACCGGTCAAAACGGCTGTTCGGCGTCAGCAGCGTTCGCTCGAAGGCGGCAATCGCGTCGACGATGGTTTCGCCGCTGATTTCCTGCCGGTAAATTTGCGCGAAGGCGCGCCGGTAGCTTTCGTCCTGGTTCAGTTTTCCAATCACTTCCGGCCAATTGGAACCCATTTCAAGCGGATTGTGCACCGGCCCGACCGCCTGCGCCTCGAGGCTGGCGGCGCGGCCATCCCAGAACTGGACAAAATTCAGACTGCTGTTGAAGACCGTCGGCACATTGATCGCCCCCTGCTGGCCGTCGATACCGACCGCCACGGCCTTTTGGTCGTCGCCGGCGGCAGAGAGATCGTGGCAAGAGATACAGGCCACTGTATCGTTGCGGGAAAGTCGCGTGTCAGAAAACAAGCGCTGACCGAGCAGCGCCTTGTCGCTCGGCGGACTGGTCAGCGGCGGCAAAGGCAACAAGGCCGCTGTCGATGGCAATTCGCTCTGCACAACGTTGCGCGGCGCCGCCAGCGCGCCGCCGGCAGGCGGCGACTTGACGAGAAAAAACCGCAGCAGCAAGCCGCCGAGTAAAACGGCCATAACGACGGCGAGAAAATACTTGCGCGAAATCATCAGCCGATTATAAAGCTCGGCCAGCTGCTGGAAACCGCTTTTGGGGGATTCAAAGGCCTTGCACAGCCGCCCCCGCTTCAGGCCGCCAGCGCTTTGCGCAGGCCGCGCATCAGGCTGCCGAGCAGCGGCAGTTTCATGTACAGCTCCTCCGCCGTGTCCCAGTAATCGCGGTGATAGTTCACCTTGCCATCGGCATCAAAGCGCAGGTGCGAGACGCCGCGCATGACTTGCATCTGCCCGCGGTTCCAGGTGCGGATACGAAAGCTGAGCGCCCACACCAGCATCACCCCGTTCTCGGCAACAAGGGTTTCGGTGACCGAGAATTTCGGGTCGGCAATTTGCCGGTACATGTGCGTGAATATTTTTTCAATCGCCTGCAGACCACGAACTTCATTGAAAGGGTCTTTGAAATAGGCCTCGCTGCTGTAAAAATCGGCAAATCTTTCAACGCTCTGCGGCGTCAGTTCTTCGTAAAACGTGATCAGATCGGCAAGCGCCATGTCAGCCTCCGGTGGTGCGACGAATCAGGGGAAAGTACCAGCGGTACGGGAGCAGGGCGATGAATTTCATCAGCCAGGTGAAACGCCGCGGGTAATGGATTTCGAATTGGCCCTGCCGAAAGCCATCCAGCGTCGCCAGCGCAGCCGCCGCCGGGGTCATCAGCGCCGGCATCGCAAAATCGTTTTGGGCAGTCAGGGGCGTTGCGACGAAACCGGGGTTGATGACCCAGACGCCGATCTGTTGCGCCAGCAAATCGAGATGCAAGACCTCGGCAAAATGAATCAGCGCCGCCTTGCCCGGCCCGTAGGCAAGGGCTTGGGGCAGCCCGCGGTAGCCGGCAACACTGGCGACAAAGGCAATGCCGCCACCGGCTTTGAGGTCGGACAGGATGCTGGCGGTCAAACGCATGGCGGCGAGAAAATTGACGGTGATGACTTGCTCGGCGCGTGTCAGATCGAAATTCCCGGCGCGCATCGGCACGTAATCGCCGGCCAGATAGATCACCAGGTCAACGCCGCCGAAGGTCGCCAGCAAGCGTTCTCGGGCGGCTGCCAGATGCGCCGTGTCGGTGGCATCGCAGGGCAGGATCAGCGCGCCGGGTATGGCCAGCGCTTCTAATTTGTCGGCGCGCCGTGCCGACAGCGCCAGGCGGGCGCCGCGCCGCGCCAATTCCTCGGCCAGCGCCGCCCCGATCCCGCTGGACGCGCCGACCAGCCAGACCCGCCGGCCTTGCCAGTCGGTTATTTTCGGGTTCATCGCTTGACGAAGGTGAGGCTGACTTCGCCGAGATTGAAGCCCCATTTGCTCATGTAGGAGCGATTGAGCATCACCTTGTCGTCGATCAGGAACATCCAGTCGTCGAAATCGACATGATAAATTTTGCCGTCGACCGGCAGCGCCAGCACGTAGCGCCAGCGCAGGGCGTTACCGGAGACTTCGCCCCGCGCTTCGCCGACGACATCATCGGCGGTGCCGATAAAGCGCCCGTCGGCCTCTTGAGTCAGTGTCCATACGCGACGCGAGGTGCTGCCGTCCGACCAAGTGAAAGTTTCGTCAAGAATGCCGGTAGTGCCCGTCCATCGGGCGTCGATGACCACATGGAAGCGTTTCTGGACGTCGCCGGCGCGCCCCTGAAAAATCCCCCAGGCGTCGAGCGTGCCGTTGAGATAGGTCTTGAGGTCGAGCGCCGGCGTTTCCGCCCGATAGTGCTCAACGCCTTTGCCGGCGCAGGCGCTGAGAGCGAAGCAAAAGGCGGCGGCGAATAACAGTTTCATCGTCAAATCTCCAGAGAATGGCGCCAGCGCCACAACAACAGGCCAGCCAGCGCCTTGAACAGCAACGGCAGCAAAGCGTAAGCAAAAATCAGCGCCGGCAGCCCGGTGGCCGCCCCCGGCGTGTAACCGGCGAGCGCCAGCAAGGGCAGCGCAAGTCCGGCGGCCAGCGCCAGATTGAGCTTGGCGACCAGGTTCCAGATACCGAAACAGGCGCCGGCCTGTCCCTGGCGCTCACCCATATCGGCGGCAATCGCCGCCGGCAAGGTCAGGTCGGCACCCAGCGCCATCCCCGAAGCCAGGCAAATCAAGGCGAAAGGCAGCAGGTCACCGGCGGCGAGCTGGCTGGCGCCGGCAAAGGCAAGAATTGACAAACCCATCGCCAGACCCCAGGCCACAACCCGTCCACGGCGCGCCGCCAGTGTCACCCACAAAGGCAGGCTGGCGGCGCCTGAGACGAAGTAGAGGGCGAGCAACGGGCCGCTGGCCGATTCGAGTTGCAGTACATCGGCAACAAAAAACAGGAAGAGCGTTGCCGGCAGAGCCGCGGCAATGCCGTTGGCGACAAAAACCAGCAACAAGCGCCGAAAGGATTGATCGGCGAGGGCGCGGCGCAGGCTGGGCAAGAGGTCGACCGGCACCGGCCGGTGCGCCGCCACGCCCGGCTTGCTGACGCCGCCGGGTAGCGCAAGACTGTCCTTGAAGGTGATCAGCGCGGCGACCGCCAGCAGCGGCGGTAGAATCCAGGCCAGGCGGGCGACGCCATCGACGAGCGTGGCGGCAATCAGCAGCGGCAGGACGGCGGCAAGAATCACGCCGATCAGTCCACAGCCTTCGCGGGCGGCGGTCAGCCGCGTGCGCTGGCGGGAGTCGTCGCCGATTTCCGCGCCCCACGCCTGATAAGCGACCGAAGCCGCCGAGAAGCCAAAATAAGTGAGGGTCAGCGACGCCAGCAGCCAGAGACCGGCGTCCGCGCGCGGCGGGTTGAGCAGGGCGATAAAGCCGAGGCTGAGAGGCAGCAGCGCCAGCGCGACCATGCGCGGACGCCTGACACGATCGGCCAGCCAGCCAAGCCAGGGGTCGATGGCGGCGTCGAAAAGACGGGCGCCGAGCAAAATTGCCCCGAGCAGGGCGAGGTTCATGCCTGCCGCTTCGGCATAAAAACGTGGCACGTGAACGTAAATCGGCAGCGCGGCAAAGGCCAGCGGCAGGCCGAGCAGGCCGTAGGCGAGAATGCGCCCGGCGGTCATCTCAGGTCGGCCGCGTCAGGAGCAGGCTGCGCAATTCCGGCGCACTGGTTCGCACGTCGAGCCAGATAGCAAAAAAAGCGCGGGCGAAAGCCGGATCATCGATGCTGCCTATCCACTGCCCGTTGTAAAAAAAACGTGCGCCGCCGGGCAGGTAGACGCCGACGATGCGGTCGCCGGCTTTGACATCAGGAAAAATGGTCGCCATCTGCTGGCCCCAGGCGTTCAGTGTGCTGGCATCGGCCATTTGCAGATTGCGGATTTCGCTGACGCTGGCCTCGGCAATTTTTGCTCCGTCGAGTTGGCGCTTGTAGGTCAGGGCAAGCGCCAACGGTGGCTGCAGAGGGTCTTCAGCAGACGCCCACAAACTTGCTTCGTAGACCAGAAAGCCCCAACGCCGGAACTCGCCGCTACCCCAGCGCCGGAGGCCGGCGGTCAGCGCCGCGAGACTGGGCGTCGCCTGCGCCGCCGGTGACAGGGCGCAGGCGAGGCCGGCGAGGACGAATTCACGGCGTTGCATGATCCAGTTCGAAATGGACGACATCGACCGTGCCGGCGAGAAACCCCGCTTCGCAGTAGCAGAGGTACATGCGCCACAGGCGGTGGAAGGTTTCGTCAAATCCCTGGGCGGCGATGTGCGGCCACTGTTCCTCGAAATTCAGGCGCCAGGCGGCCAGCGTGCGGGCATAGTCGGTGCCGAAAGCGTATTCGTTGCGTACCGTCAGCCCCTGTTTTGCCGCTGCCGCGCGGAACGCCGCACGCGAGGGCAACATGCCGCCGGGAAAGACGTGCTGCTGGATGAAGTCGGTTCCCTTGCGATAGTCGGCAAAAATGTCGTCGCTGATCGTGATGCTCTGGATCACCGCACGGCCGCCGGGTTTGAGCGCATTTTTCAAGGTTTTGAAATAGCTCGGCCACCAACGTTCGCCGACCGCCTCAAACATTTCTATCGAAACGATGTGATCGAACTGCTGATCGATGTCGCGGTAGTCCTGCAGTCGCAGATCAGCCTCCGGTACCCGCGCTTGCGCCCAGGCCAGTTGCGCTGGTGAGAGGGTGACGCCGGTGGTCTTGATGCCAGCGGCAACGGCCATTTCGGCAAAGCCGCCCCAGCCGCAGCCAATTTCGAGTACGTGCTGACCGCGCCCGACGCCCAGCCGGCGCAGGATGCGGCTGTACTTGGCGCGCTGAGCCAGCTCCAGATCGCCACCATCGACTGCCCGATAGAGGGCGCTTGAGTAGCTCATTCCGGGGTCAAGCCAGCGCTTGTAGAAGTCATTGCCGAGATCGTAGTGCGCCATGATGTTCTTGCGACTGCCGGTCTTGCTGTTGTTGTTCAGCCAGTGCCGGATGCGCGCCAGCAGCAGCGACCGCCAGCGGCCATAAACGGCGCGGCGCAGAACGTCGCGATTGCCGGCCAGCAGCGTCATCACGCCGGTCAGGTCGGGGCTGTCCCAGGCGCCGTCGATATAGGCTTCGGCAAGGCCGATGTCACCGCGCGCCAGCACCTGGCTGAAAATGATTTCATCATGTACCTGCATACTGACGCCATGCTCGCCCTCGCCGAAGACCCGGCTGCCGCCATCCGGCAAGCGAATTTCGAGGCGACCCTGGCGGATCTTTTCAAGTAACTGAAAAACCAGCCGCGTATCGCGCGACGGCGTCGCCGTCCGGCGCTCGCTCTCGGGCAAAGTCATCGTATTCATTTGGTCGCTTCCTGTGCGGGTTGGGGGAGGCCTTTGCCGAAGAAAGGCACTTTTTTGAGATAGAGCTTGAGCGCCTGCCAATGAATGCGGAGCATGACGCCGGCGGTCAGCATGGGCATTCTGGCAAAGGCGGCGAGCAGACTGCGCGTGCTCCAGCCGCGCGCCTTGCCTGAAATGGCGGTGAGCAAAAGTTCTCCGCCATCGTCGTCGTAATCGATACGCGCCAACAGCGCCGGGCGCTCAAGATAAAAGCGGAAACGGTAGCCGCCCTGCACCTCGCAAAACGGCGAGACATGAAACACCTTGCGTGCCACCAGCACCTCGCCGTCGCGCAGCGGCGTCTTGTCCGGGCGGTGCAGCAAATAACTGTAACGCCCGCCGAAGGTATTGCTGACTTCGGCAAGAACGGCAATCAGCTCGCCAGCGCGATTGCGGCAAAACCAGAAACTGACCGGATTGAAGACGTAACCCAGCACGCGCGGAAAGCATTGGAGGGTGATTGCGCCATCGTCCGGCAAGCCGCTTTCGCGCAGACGCTCCTGAATCCACGGCAAGAGCGGACTGCCATCGCGCGGCCCGTGGTCTTTCTGGCGAATGCTGAGCAGATTGCCGCGATCCACCGAAAAAATGGCACATTGCGCCGAAGCCAGATCGTTGACCGGCACCTGAATATAAAAAACCGGATAGACAAAAGCATTCTCGACCGGACGCAAGCGCCGGTGCATGACCTGGCCGATGATCAGTTTGGGAGCGTTGGCCATCCTGCGCTTATGCCGCCGGCAATTCAGGCACCGGCAAAGCGCTGGCGTCCTGCCAGGGCGCCCTGACGCCGAGGCGATTGGCGACCCGCAAGGCCGATTTCAAGCCGTCTTCATGGAAGCCATAACCGCCCCAGGCACCCGCCAGCCAGACGCCGTTGATTCCCTGCAGCCCCGCCAGCCGTTGCTGGGCAGCAATCGCCGCGCCATCGAAGATCGGGTGAGCGTAATCGAACTCGGCAATTACCTTGGCCGGATCCGGGGCGCGCGCCGGATTCAGCGTAACCACCACCGGCGTCGCGAAGGGCAGGGGCTGCAGCTTGTTGATCAGATACGAGACGGCCACCGGCTGGGCACCCGGTTCGCCGCTGCCGGCAAAATAATTCCACGCCGACCAGAGATTTTTGTCGCGCGGCAGCAAGGCCGCATCGCTGTGCAGGACGGCGCGGTTGGACTGATAGCGAACCGCCGACAGCAGTTCACGCTGCGCGTCACTGGCCATCGGGCCGAGAATGGCCAGAGTCTGGTCGCTGTGGCAAGCCATCACCACCTGATCAAAGGTTTCGTTGCCGGCAGCGTGCGTCAGCTGCAAGCGGCTTCCGACGCGGTGCACCGCGTTGACCGGGCAAGCGAGGCGGACATCAGCGAGCGCCCCGGCGAGGCGCCGGACGTATTCACGGCCGCCGCCGCTGACGGTGCGCCACAGAGGCCGGTCAAAAATCTGCAACAAGCCGTGGTTCTGGCAAAACTGGACGAAGGTGGCCAACGGCGTCGCCAGCATCTGGCCGGTTGGACACGACCAGATGGCCGCCGCCATCGGCAGCAAGTACCATTCCGAAAACGAGGCGGCGTAGCGCCCGGCGACGAGGAAATCGTGCAGGCTGCGCTGATCGCCGGGGTGTGCCGCCAGCCAGGCGACACTCTCGCGATTGAAACGCAAAATATCGGCAAGCATCGCCCAAAACTGCCGGCGAACGAGATTGCGCTTCTGCCCGAATACCGTCGCCAGACTGCTGCCTGCCCATTCGATGGCAGGCTCTTGCAAGCTGACGGCAAACGACATTTCGGTCGCCACACTCTCCACCCCCAGCAGATCGAAAAGTGCGATCAGATTAGGGTAGGTTTTTTCATTGAAGACCAGAAAACCGGTATCAACCGGATGCGATTTACCGTCGACGACCACATCGACCGTATTGGTGTGACCGCCGAGATAGGCGCCGGCCTCGAAGAGGGTCACCTGATGCTGGCGACTGAGCAGCCAGGCGCACGCCAGCCCGGAAATTCCGGCACCGACGACGGCAATTTTCTGCCCGCTGCTCATTGTTGTCTCTCCTGTTCCGACGCTGGACTGGGCGGCAATTTATCCGTCACTTGAGAAATTCGTCAATCTTCTTCAGTAAATCCCGGTCATCCGGCGCAGTCATCGAGCCGAAGGCCGCCACCTGGGTGGCATCGCGATTGATCAGGTATTTATGAAAATTCCAGCGCGGTTTGCTGCCGGTGATTTCGCGCAGTCTGACGTAAAACGGATTGGCCTGGTCTCCCTTGACGACAGTTTTGGCCAGCATGGGAAACTCGACGCCGTAAGTCAGGCGGCAAAAATCGGCGATTTCCTTGCTTCCGCCCGGCTCCTGCTGGCCAAAGTCATTCGAGGGAAAGCCGAGTACCACCAAGCCCTTGTCCTTGAGGCGGGCATAGAGCTTTTCGAGTCCTTCGTATTGCGAGGTGAAGCCGCAAAAGCTAGCCGTGTTGACGACGAGAATCACTTTGCCCTGATATTGGCAAAGCGATTGCGGCTTGCCGTCAATCAGCGCCGGAAAGCTGTAATTAAGGAGCGCCGGACATTCGCCGGCGAGCGCCGGAGGTACCGTAGCCAGCGATAACAAGCCGGCGATACCGAAAAAACGCTTGATGGCAGAGATCATGTTTTGTCCTAGACAAATTAAGGTTTCGTTCGTAAGATAGCGAGCAAGAATTGGCATGTCAACGGTTTTGTCTAACTTTTGTTCAGGACAAATATGGAAACAACTCATTTCAGTATCGCCGCCGTCGAACGTGACACCGGTCTCTCGAAAGACGTTCTGCGGATGTGGGAGCGGCGCTACGGCTTCCCCGAACCCAGCCGCGACGCCAACGGAGAGCGCGCCTATCCGGGTGCCCAGGTCGAGCGTCTGCGGCTGATCAAGCGCCTGATCGATCAGGGGCACCGTCCCGGCAAGCTGATCGCCAGCGCCGACGACGAACTCGCCGCCCTCGCCCCGCGTCGCCCCGCGAGTAGACTGCCGGAAGACAACCCGGCGCCGGCGGATCTCGACGAACTGCTGTTGCTGATCAAGCAGCATGATGCCGCCGGTTTTCAGCAAGCAATGCAGCAGCGTTTGGCGCGCCAGGGGATGCAGCGCTTTGTCCAGGACACCATTGCACCATTGACGCGCCTCGTCGGCGAGGCATGGGTCGCGGGAAACATCGAGGTTTTTGAAGAACATCTGTTTACCGAACTAACCAAGCGCCTGTTGCGCCAGGCCATTTCCACCCTGCCCGGCGGCCAGCGCACGCCGCGCGTGCTGCTCACCAGCGTCCCCGACGAGCCGCACGTCATCGGCCTGTTGATGGCTGAAGCCTTGTTTGCGCTCGAAGGTGCCGAATGCATTCCGCTCGGCACGCAGATGCCGCTGCTTGAAATTGCCCGCGCCGCCAGCGCGCATCATGCCGATATTGTTGCCCTGTCGTTTTCCGGCGCCTTTCCACAGCGCCAGATTCCTGCGCTGCTGCAACAATTACGCATGGTTTTGCCAGCTACCGTCAGTCTTTGGGTTGGCGGCAGCGGTGTCGTGCGACTGCCGAAAATGGAGGGCGTCCAGTTGCTCGCTTCTCTGGATGAGGCAATTGCCGCAATCACCCGGTGGCGTGCCGAACAAGCCGGCATTTAAGCCCTAAAATGGCGCCTTACTTCTTGATCGCGCCCGCCAATGACCTACGCCGCCCCGTGTTTCGAATCAAAAATCTGCCCGCCTGAGCAACTGAGCGCAGCCGTTGCCAAAATCGCCCGACCCCTAGTTTTTACCAATGGCTGCTTCGACATTCTCCATCGCGGCCACGTCAGTTATCTGGCGCAAGCCGCCGCCCTCGGTGTCAGCCTGGTCGTTGCCCTCAACAGCGATGCCTCGGTCAAGCGCCTGGGCAAGGGCGCCGAGCGGCCGGTCAATGCGCTGGCCGATCGACTCGCCGTCATCGCCGCACTGGGCAGCGTCTCGCTGGTCACCTGGTTTGACGAAGACACCCCGCTGCAGCGCATCCTCGAATGCCGGCCGGAGATACTCGTCAAAGGGGGTGACTGGCCGCCGGAAAAAATCGTCGGCTGTACGGAGGTACTCGGCTGGGGCGGAACGGTTCATTCCATTCCCTTCATCCACCAAAAGTCGACGACCGCCCTGCTCGAAACAATCCGCCGCTTATAGAACGACCTGGGTGCCCAGTTCGACCACCCGGTTACTGGGAATCTTGAAATACGCCGTCGCCGAACCGGCGTTACGGAACATGGCGACAAACAGCTTTTCGCGCCAGAAAGCCATGTCTGAATTGAGGCGCGGAATCAGCGTCTCGCGGCCAATGAAATAAGAGGTGTCGAGAGCGTTGAATTCCAGTCCGCTATCGGCACAACGAGCCAACGCAGCAGGAATGTCTGGGTCATCCTTGAAGCCGTACTGAACGATCACACTCCAGAAGTTCTCGCGGAAGGGATGAACTTCCAGACGATCGATTTCCGGCACGTAGGGAACGTCAAAAAACTGTACTGAAACCAGCACCACACGTTCATGCAGCACCTTGTTGTGCATCAGGTTGTGCAACATGGCGTGCGGTACGCCGTTCGGGTCGGTATTGAGAAACACCGCCGTACCGGCGACACGGGTCGGCATCGAAACGGCCAGCGAGGCGAGAAACATCGACAATTCCAGGCGCTCGCCGGCGAGGCGCTCGGCCAGTAACTGCCGACCGCGCTTCCAGGTCGTCATCAAGACAAAAATGGCGACGCCGGCAACCAGCGGAAACCAGCCGCCATCGGGGATTTTCAGGATGTTCGCGGCGAGGAAAATGAGTTCGATTACAAGAAAGCAGCTAAAGAGTGCCATCGCCCGCCACCAGCCCCATTTCCAGACGCGCGCGACGACGACGGTGGCGAGAATCGAGGTAATCACCATGTCGCCGGTCACCGCAATGCCGTAGGCGGCGGCGAGGTTATTGGACGAGCGGAAGCCGAGAACGAGGATCATGACGGCCACCATCAGCCCCCAATTGACCGCCGGCACATAAATCTGGCCGGCCTCCTTGTCCGACGTGTGCTGCACCTCCATGCGCGGCACAAAGCCCAGTTGCATGGCTTGGCGCGTCACCGAAAAGGCGCCGGAAATCACCGCTTGCGAGGCAATCACCGTCGCCAGCGTGGCCAGCCCGACGAGCGGATACAAGGCCCACTCGGGCGCCGAAAGGAAGAAGGGGTTTTTGGCTGCCTCCGGCTCGGCAAGGATCAGCGCCCCCTGGCCAAAATAATTCAGTACCAGCGCCGGCAGCACAAACCCGAACCAGGCGCGCGAAATCGGCTTGCGTCCAAAATGCCCCATGTCGGCGTAAAGCGCCTCGGCACCGGTCACGGCGAGGACGACATTGCCCATCGCCATCAGCGCCGTCGCCTTGTTGGCAAGCAGGAACTCAATCCCGTAAAGCGGATTGAGGGCATGAAATATTCCCGGATGAGCCAGCACATTGTGCACGCCGAGCGCCGCCAGAACGCTGAACCAAAGGAGCATCACCGGCCCAAAGGCGGCGCCGACAACCGCCGTGCCGTGGCGCTGCACATAGAAAAGCGCAAACAGAACGATCAGCGTCAGCGGAATCACGAAGGGCTTGAGGAGCGGCGTCGCAATTTCCAGCCCCTCAACGGCTGAAAGTACCGAAATGGCCGGTGTCACCATGCCGTCGCCGTAGAACATGGCGGCGCCCAGTACACCGACGACCATGATCAACCGCGTCTGGCGTGGCTTGCCTTGCGCATCGCGCAGCGCCAACGCAATCAACGCCATGATGCCGCCTTCGCCACGGTTGTCGGCGCGCATGATGAACATCACGTATTTGATCGAAACAATGATGATCAGCGCCCAGAAAAACAGCGAGAGGCTGCCGTAGATATTCGCCTCATTGACGGCAATCGGATGATTTCCGGCAAATACCTCCTTCACCGCGTAAAGCGGGCTGGTGCCGATGTCGCCATAGACGACGCCGAGCGCCGCGAGCGCCATGGCGGCGAGGCGCTTGCCGGTCAATGCCGGCGAATTGTGTTGTGCGTCACTCACGGTCGAGAAGATCAGGCGCCGAGCGCCGCCTTAAGCGAATGTACTTCCTCTTCCGATTCATCAATGATTTCGGCCAGCGTCTCCGCGTCAAAAAACGCTTCCAGCATGGAGGTATCGACGCCGCTATCAAACTCCGGGTCGCGCCAGCTGCAGACGCGATTGGCGATCTTGTTGGCGACATACAGCACATCCGGCAGGGTCTTGATCTCGACGATCTCGCGGTCGTTCTCGTGCTCCTGCACGGCCACCAGCACGGACTCGGGCAAACCGAGCGCCGAGAGCAAGGCGTGGCCGATACTATCGTGCCAGTTAACCAGCAAATCGTAGAGTGCCGGCTTGTCGGCAGTCACCTCGGGAAAGCCGGCCGCCCGCGACATCAAATAAAACACCCCGATATCGTGCACCAGGCCGGCAAACATCGCCTCGTCGCCATTGCTCCGCGCAATTTTGCGCGCCAGCACGCGGCACAGAGCGGCAACGTGGGCGGTGTGCTCCCACAAACGCTGCGAAATGCCCTCGAAAGGCTGCATTTGCTTCGATTTGAGCAACTGCTCCATGGCCACCGCAAAAGACACTGTGCGCACCGCCTCCATGCCAATCCGCACAATTGCACTCCGAACATCGGCCACCTCGCGCCCAGAAGGATTCAACGCCACCGAATTCGCCATGCGAATAATCTTGGCGCTCATCAAGGGCTCGGCGCTGACCAGCTGAGAGAGCTTCTCGACATTCAAATTCTCATCCTTGAGCGCCGAGCGCACCTGAAAAGTAATATCGAGAAAAGTCGGAAAAGAAATGTGGTCGCCCGACAAATCCCGGGCGATATCTTCAAGAATCTTGAAGGTACTGGCGTTGCTCATGATGGCGGCACTCAGATCAGTTACGCGAAAACGGCAGCAGCAAAATCGACCCCGGCACCCGCCACCCGCGTCATTCCGGGCAGTTGCACAAATTCGGTCATCTCACGCCGCAACCGCACAGAGTAAAAACTTGACCAATTTTATCCTGAATCCCCCGTTTCCCCGCTGTCTCGGGACAAGCTCAAGGAACAAGCCATGCGCTGCTACCCGCCTTAACCACATCGCGCTGTTCTACAACCGCCAACGACAGCGTTCAACGCCGGCCACTGCTCGACCCAGGCATTGTTTTGATTGACTTTTATTGCCCTGCTCGGTATTGTCTGCCGGACGTCGGGATGGTACCGGCGGCGCCGATTTGAGCTCTGATTGCGGGCGCTATAAATACTGCTAAAGCGGGAACCGCCCAGTTCGCGTTTTTCGGCCAACTGGGCTTTTCGTTTTCAGGAACACCATGCCAGGACAATCCGTCGGCGTCGTCAAAGCACAACGCGCCCATTTCGACCAGCCCTTGAACTTGCGCAGCGGCGGCATCTTGCCTGCCTACGATCTGGTTTATGAAACCTACGGCACCTTGAATGCTGCCAAATCCAACGCCATCCTCGTTTGCCACGCCCTCTCCGGCCACCACCATGTCGCCGGCCACTACGCCGACGATCCCGAAAACCTCGGCTGGTGGGACAACATCATCGGCCCCGGCCGACCGCTTGATACCGACCGGTTTTTTATCGTCGGCCTCAACAATCTCGGTGGCTGCCACGGTTCGACCGGCCCCTCATCGCCCAACCCGGCCACCGGCAAATTGTGGGGCGCCGATTTCCCGATGGTTGCTGTCGTCGACTGGGTTCATGCGCAAGCCCGCCTGGCCGACCGGCTCGGCATCGACTCCTGGGCTGCCGTCATGGGCGGTAGTCTCGGCGGGATGCAGGCGCTGCGCTGGAGCGTCACCTACCCGGAGCGCGTGCGCAATGCGATTGTGATTGCCGCCGCGCCTAAGTTGTCGGCGCAAAACATCGCCTTCAACGACGTTGCCCGCCAGGCCATCCTGACTGATCCCGATTTCCACGGCGGCCACTATTACGAGCACAACACGCGTCCCTCGCGTGGCCTGCGGCTGGCACGCATGCTCGGCCACATCACCTATCTTTCGGATGACCAGATGGGTGAAAAATTCGGCCGCGACTTGCGCAACGACAGCTTCTCGTACGGTTTCGGCGTTGAATTCGAAGTCGAATCATATTTGCGCTATCAGGGCGACAAGTTCGCCAGCCATTTCGACGCCAATACCTATTTGCTGATGACCAAGGCACTCGACTATTTCGATCCCGCGCGCGAAGACAACGGCAATTTGACGGCGACCATGGCACGCAGCCAAGCCAGTTTTCTGATTGCCTCGTTCACCACCGACTGGCGCTTCACGCCGGCGCGCTCAAAAGAAATGGTCGCCGCCCTGCTGGCCAGCGGACGCAATGTTTCCTACGCGGAAATCAATCTCAATTTCGGCCATGACTCCTTTTTGATGGCTGACGCGCATTACCACGCCGTCGTCGACGCCTTCCTGCGGAATATCAAACTATGACGCACACGCTCGGACGCCCCGACTTTGAACTGATCGCCGGCTGGATCGAACCCGGCCATCGCGTCCTCGACCTTGGCTGCGGCGATGGCAGCCTGTTACGCCACCTGATCGACGCACGCGGCGTGCACGGTGTGGGCGTCGAAATCGACGACGCCAACATCCTGGCGGCAATCCGCAACGGCATCAACGTCATTCAGGGCAATCTTGAGCGCGGACTCGACGAGTTTGCCGATCAGGCATTCGACCATGTGGTTTTGTCGCGCACGCTGCAAACCGTGCGCCATACCGAAGGCATTCTGCGTGAAATGCTGCGTATCGGCCGCGAGGCCGTCGTTTCCTTCCCTAATTTTGCCTATCACAAGAATCTGCGTGCCGTGCTCGACGGGCGGATGCCGGTTTCGGAAGATCTGCCTTATCAATGGTATGACTCGCCGAACGTACGCTTTTTCACTTTGCTCGATTTCGAGGACTTGTGCAGCAAAATGGGGCTGATCATTCGTGAGCGCCATGTGCTGGACGAAGCAGGCAACATCGTCGCCGGCCAAAACAAACGGGAAATCAGCTTCCTCGGCAGCCTCGCCGTCTATCGCCTGACGCAGAACCGCTGATGCCGGCCTGGCTTGCCACCTTGATGACGCGCAAGATGCTGATCTGCATCTTCACCGGCTTCAGCTCGGGACTGCCGCTTTACCTGTTGCTCAATCTGCTGCCGGCGTGGCTGCGCAGCGAGGGGGTCGATCTCAAAACGATCGGCTTCTTCGCCCTGATCCAGTTTCCCTACACCTGGAAATTCCTCTGGTCGCCGCTGCTCGACCGCTTCAACATCCCCGGCTTTGGACGCCGGCGCGGCTGGATGCTGATCACGCAAATTGGCCTCCTGTTCGTCATTGGCTCGCTGGGAAACCTCAGCCCGCAAGACAACATCTGGCCGATCCTGTGGCTGGCCACCTTGCTCTCGCTGCTCTCGGCAACCCAGGATATTGCCGTCGACGCCTTCCGGCGCGAGATTTTGAACGATGCCGAACTGGGTATCGGCAACGCCGTGCACGTCAACGCCTATCGCATCGCCGGCCTCGTGCCGGGGTCGCTCTCGCTGATTCTGGCTGATCGGCTGCCGTGGAGCGACGTCTTCTGGATCACCGGTGCTTTCATGATTCCCGGCATGGTCATGGCCTGGCTGGTCAGCGAGCCGCTGGTCAAGGGCGCCCCCAAAACCCTGCGCCAGGCGGTGAGCGAACCATTCACCGAATTCCTCGGCCGGCAAGGCTGGCGTGGCGCCTTGATGGTGCTTGCATTTATCTTCCTTTACAAACTTGGCGACAGCCTGTGCACCGCCCTGGCGACGCCCTTTTATCTCGACATGGGGTTTACCAAGACCGACATCGGCCTGATTGCCAAACACGCCGGACTCTGGCCGGCAGTCTTCGGCGCCATGCTCGGCGGGCTATGGATGGTCAAACTCGGCATCAACCGCGCTTTATGGCTGTTTGGCATCGTCCAGCTGGTGTCGATTTTCGGCTTTGCCTGGCTCGCCTGGCAGGGGCATTTCACCCATATCGGCCTCAACGAGCGTTTGGCGCTGGCTTTCGTCATTGGCCTTGAAGCCTTGGGGGTCGGGCTCGGCACGGCGGCTTTTGTCGCCTTCATCGCGCGCTCGACGCACCCGGCCTACACGGCAACGCAGATGGCTTTATTCACCAGTTTGGCCGCCGTGCCGCGTACCTTCATCAACGCCTCGGCTGGCTGGCTGGTCGAGAGTCTAGGATGGATAAACTTCTTCTGGCTTTGCGCCGCACTGGCGCTTCCCGGCATGTTTTTATTGCTTAAGGTCGCGCCGTGGAAGGTACGCGCCGAGGATGCTACTCGCCTCGCTTGAGGCGCCGGCGATCCAGCCACCAGGCGTAAATCGGCAGCAGGAAAATTGAGCCCGGCAGCAGCAAGGCGATCAAATAAGGTGAAAGATGCGCCATGTTGCGCAAGTGCCCAAGCGCCTCTTCTTTCTCGGCCGGCGTCCACTGCCCGCCGTTACGGGCCTTCATCAATAAGGGCATGATGCCGCGTGCCAAGGCCAGTTCGCGCAAAACCCGGCCGATCTCCCGCCGCTGGGAAAATACCAGCTGCCGCCACCAACCCGGAAGTCGCCCGGAGACGACAGGTGATTCGGCCACAGTCACCCCACTTTTTCGAGACTGTTTTTGAGGCTCGTCCAACCACGCCAGGCGACCCAGGCACGCGTCGCCCAGCGCCAGGCGCGTTTTGGCCTGGCAACGACGAGTACAGCCACACCGGCACCGACCACCGCCGGGTGTTGCTTCAACCAGTCCACTCCGGCGCAAGCTTTGTCTGCGCCGGCCAAAACCCGGGCGAGCGGCTCGGCATCCTGCGCCAAACGCAATCGCTGGGCGTCGATGCGAGCCTTCAGCGCGCCATGACGGGTCGCCAGATCAAGCAGGCGGGAGTTCATGCCGACCGTGAATCCCGGCGCCTCAGGTGAGCGATGTCTTCTTCAAGCTCGGCCAAACTGGCGCGGAACAACTTGCTCGGCTGCGCCGCTTGGCGACGCAGCGAGCCGATCAACCAAAAGCCGGCAACCCCAAAAATTATGGCAAAGACGCCAAAAACAATCACCCGCTGTTCCCAGAACATGAACGCCAGACACAGCACCGCCATGATCAGGCCAAGGGTGAGCAATAGCGCCGCGCCGATCGCCTTGCCCCAAAGCGAAATCAGGCGATACTTCTCTTCCTCGATTTCGGTAACGAGAAGCTCGGCACGCGCCTTGCCAATCGCGATGCTTGTCGCAAGGAGATTTTTGAGGGAAGCAAAGAGGCCTTGGCGACCACTTTTGCTGCCGGCTTCAACCGTCATTGACTAGCGACGACCGATCAATACACCGAGGGCAAGACCAAGTGCGGCGGCAACACCCACTGCCTTCCATGGCTCTTCATGAACGAAATCATCGGTCGCCCGGGCAGCGGCCTTGGTCTTGTCAACAACGGCCACTTCCAGATCAATCAGGCGCTCTTTGGCATCGCGCAGACGCAAACCGATGCGCTCGCGCAACTCGCCCACCTTGTCGCCAGCAGAGCCTGCGGTTGCACGCAGCAATTCTTCGGTATCGGAGATGACGACCTTGAGGTCGGAAACCAGTTTTTGTTTGTTGGCAACAGCTGCTTCGTCAGACATATTCAACCTCTCAATCAACAGTTATGCGAAAGGCGCAGGTTAGCCCGTCCGCGCCGCGAAATCAACGTGCATCAAAGAAGTGGCCAATCGTAGTCAATGATCAGGGGTGCGTGATCGGAGAAGCGTGCCGCCTTGTAAACACTCGCGGCGACCGCCGTTGCGGCGATCCCGGGGGTGGCGATCTGGTAATCGATACGCCAACCGACGTTCTTCGCCCACGCCTGCCCGCGATTGCTCCACCAAGTGTAGCAATCGGTGGTTGCCTCCGGATGCAGGCGCCGATAGACATCAACCCAGCCCAATTCATCAAAAACCCGGCTCAGCCATGCCCGCTCCGAGGGAAGAAATCCCGAGTTTTTCTGGTTTGATTTCCAGTTTTTCAGATCTGCCGGCTGATGTGCGACATTCCAGTCGCCGCAGAGAACAATTTCGCGGCCTTCGGCGCGCAAGGCCTGCATTTTTGGAAAAAATATATCCAGAAAACGAAATTTGGCGGCCTGACGTTCCGGCGAAGATGAACCCGAGGGCAGATAAAGGGAGATGACCGACAGATTGCCAAAATCAGCACGAATGAAGCGACCTTCCGCATCAAATTCGCCACCATCAAAGCCCTCGATAATGTTTTGCGGGCATTTCCGGCTCCACAAGCCAACACCGCTGTAGCCTTTTTTTTCGGCCACATGATAAGCAGCTGACATGCCGCCCGGTGCCAGCATCTCGGCGCTCAAATCAGACAGCTGCGCCTTGAGCTCCTGCAGGGCAAACACATCGGCATTTTGTGTAACCGCCCAAGGCAGCACGCTTTTGTTCCAGGCCGAGCGGATACCATTGAGATTCAGTGAGATGATGCGTAACATGCTGAGGTTTCTTCCGCCACCTGGCGAACTTTCAATCGGGGAAACATGGACTTTCGTCAGGACTTCATCGAATTCGCGTTGGGCTGCAAGGTATTGCGCTTTGGCGAATTCACCACCAAGGCGGGACGCTTGTCGCCTTATTTTTTCAACGCCGGCCTGTTCAACGACGGCGATTCGCTTGGCCGACTTGCCAAATTTTACGCCAAAGCCGCCGAAGCCGGCGGCGTCCCTTTCGACATGCTGTTCGGCCCCGCCTACAAGGGCATTCCCTTGGTCGCGGCGATGGCCGTTACGCTTGCACAGCGCGGCCGGAATTTTCCGTTTGCCTACAACCGCAAAGAAGCCAAGGATCATGGCGAAGGTGGCAGCATTGTTGGCACGCCACTCAGCGGGCGCGTTCTGATTGTCGATGACGTCATTTCAGCCGGCACCTCGGTACGCGAATCGGTCGACCTGATTCGCGCCGCCGGCGCCACTCCGGCTGGCGTGCTGATCGCCCTCGACCGCCAGGAACGCGGTCTCGGCGAGCTGTCAGCAGTGCAGGAGGTGCGGCGCGACTACGACATCCCGGTGATTGCCGTCGCCGGCCTTGCTGATTTGATGACTTTTATCGAGCATCACCCGGAATTCGCGGCTCATCGCACCGCCATCGCCAGTTATCGAGCCCAATACGGTGTTAACGGCTAGGCATCTGACAATTTTCTGTCTGCTGTTGGCAAGCATCCCGGCACAGGCCGGCAGTGAATTTTTCTGCTGCCAGGATGCCAATGGCCGGCGTGCCTGCGGCGATACCCTGCCGGAAATTTGTCGCGCCAAGGCCTACCAGATCATTGATGGAAGCGGCAATGTCGTCAAGGAAGTCGGTCCGCCGCTGACCCCTGAGCAAAAAAAAGAAGCCTTGTTGCTTGAAAAGCGCCGCCAGGAACAAGAACAACTGATTCGCCAGCAGCGACTCAAAGATCAGGCTCTGCTCGAAACCTACAGCAGCCTTGGCGATATCGATCTGGCGCAAAAGCAGGCAGAAATCAACTTGCAGCGCTCGATCGAAGCAACCGATGCACAAATTCAAGTGATCAATGAGCAGCGCAAAAAATTCGAGCGTGAGGCCGAGTTCTACAAAAAGCACGCCATGCCGCCGGAGGTTGCCAAAGGGCTGCGCGATACCGATTTCAATCTCAAGCTGCTGGCCGAGACACGCGCCGCCAAACAGCGCGAATTTCAAGCGATGACCAGCAAATTCGACGAAGAACGCAAACGTTACCTGGAAATCATCAACAAGCCCGGCCGCCGCCAGGCACGTTGATCAGGACAGCAGTTTCTGCCGCAGCAGCTCATTGACTTGCTGCGGGTTGGCCTTGCCTTTGGCGGCTTTCATCACCTGCCCAACCAAGGCATTGAAGGCTTTTTCCTTGCCCGCCCTGAACTCGGCGACATTCGCCGGATTGGCCGCCAGCACCTGATCAACCAGTAACTCGATGGCGCCGCTATCGGTAATCTGCTGCAACCCCTGCTGCTCGATGATTTGATCTGCGCTGGCGCCTTCGCCGCTCCATAGCGCCTCGAAGACTCTCTTGGCGATGCTGTTGGAAATCGTCTTGTCGGCAATCCGCTGAATCAAAGCTGCCAGCTGGGTGGCTGAAACCGGTGACTGGGCGATTTCCTGATCTTCCTTGTTGAGACGCGCGGCGAGGTCGACCATAACCCAGTTGGCACACGTCTTGGCGTTGGCCTTGCCGGCAATACTGACGGTCGACTCGAAATAGGCAGCCATTTCCTGACTGGCGGTGAGGGCGGTAGCGTCATAAGCGGTCAAACCAAAGTCACCGATGAAACGCGCGCGCTTTTGCGTCGGTAGCTCGGGCATCTGACCCTTGACGCTGGCCAGCCAGTCATCGGAAATCACCAGTGGCAGGAGGTCGGGGTCGGGAAAATAGCGGTAATCATGGGCATCTTCCTTGGTTCGCATGACGCGGGTGACTCCCTGATCCGGGTCGAACAGAACGGTCGCCTGCTGAATTTTGCGGCCCTCCTCGATTTCGTTGATCTGCCACTGAATTTCGAAGTCAATGGCTTCCTTGAGAAAACGAAAGGAATTGAGGTTCTTGATTTCACGCCGCGTTCCCAGCGCCGCTTGTCCGATGGGACGCACCGAGACATTGGCATCGCAACGAAAAGAGCCTTCCTGCATGTTGCCGTCACAAATGCCGATCCAGCGCACCAAGGCGTGCAGCGACCGGACATAGGCAACGGCTTCATCCGATGAGCGCATGTCGGGTTCGGTGACGATTTCGAGCAAGGGAGTGCCAGCCCGATTGAGGTCGATACCGGACTTGCCATGGAAATCCTCGTGCAAGGACTTGCCGGCATCTTCTTCAAGATGCGCGCGCGTCAGGTGCACGACCTTTTCGTAGGCCTTGTCGCCTTGTCCGACAACGACGGCAATCGCTCCGCCAACCACCACCGGTAGATCCATCTGACTGATCTGGTAACCCTTGGGCAAATCGGGGTAAAAGTAGTTTTTGCGGGCAAAAACCGATTTCTTGGCGACTTCGGCGCCAATCGCGAGACCAAAGCGCATCGCGCACTCGACGGCCTTTTTATTCAGCACCGGCAAAACGCCGGGCAAGGCGAGATCGACCGCACACGCCTGGGTGTTCGGCGAGGCACCGAAAGCTGTCGCTGCGCCGGAGAAAATCTTCGAAACCGAGGCTAACTGCGCGTGCGTTTCGATGCCGATCACCACTTCCCATTGATTCATAATTTCATCCGTTCAGAAACAACGCCCCGACGGGTTTTCCAGCATGATCGGCCAGAGATAGCTGAAAGCATCACCGTCGCAGGATTTGGGGCAACTATTGAAAGCAATCGTGACTTTGCTGCCTTGTTCCCACATGCGCACCGAACAAGCGGTTTCGCTTTTGTGCTTGAGCAAGGCTTGCGGCAGCTTTTCTGCCTGCTCGAAATCTTTCAGGTTAAAGCGGCAAGTACCGTAACCTTTCATCGTCACCTGTGCCGAAAAGGTTTTGACTTCGGCATCCTTGACCAGCAAATCCAGCTTGGTCACCGTGCCAATGTCGTCTTTGTGCGAGCAGTTCGAACGAACGTTCAGCGGGCGCGTTGGCTGCGGCTTGATCATGCGTTTTGACAAGTACCTCAGGGTGTCCGACTTGAACTTGGGAGATTCGGCAAGCGGAGCTTCCTCGACTTTTTCTGCCGGCACCAACACCGGCGCCGGCGCCCTCTCAACCGGGGCACAGGCGGCCAGCAAGGAAATTGCCGCTCCAACCCACAGGCGACGCATCATCAGGCCAGTCCTGCCGGCCGTTGCTGGTGCCAGGCGCTCACTTGCTGATACTGGTGCGCGACGTTGAGCAGTTGCCCTTCGGCGAAATAGTTGCCGATCAGCTGGAGGCCAACCGGCAAGCCGCCAACGAAGCCGCAAGGCAGGGACATCCCCGGCAAGCCGGCCAGATTGACGGCAATGGTGTAAATGTCCGACAAATACATTTGCACCGGATCAGCAGCTTTCTCGCCCAGCTTGAAGGCCGTCGATGGCGAGGTCGGGCCGATGATCACGTCACAGTGCTTGAATGCCTCGACGAAATCGTTGGCGATCAGGCGACGAATCCGCTGCGCCTGCAGGTAATAAGCATCGTAATAACCATGCGACAGCACATAAGCGCCGATCATGATGCGTCGCTTGACCTCAGCACCGAAGCCCTGAGCCCGGGTTTTCATGTACATCTCGTCGAGATTGCCGTAATCCGCGGCGCGGAAGCCGTAACGCACGCCATCGAAACGCGACAGGTTGGAACTGGCCTCAGCCGGGGCGATGACGTAATAAGCCGGAACCGAAAGGTGGGAATTGGGCAAGGATACGTCGACCAACGTCGCCCCGAGCTTTTTATACTCGGCAAGTGCAAGCTGCACCGCAGCCATCACCTCGGCCGCACAACCAGGACCAAAAAACTCTTTCGGCAGACCGATGCGCAGCCCGTTCAGGGGTTGTTCCAGGTCACGCGAATAATCCTCCGGCGGACGCTCGAGCGACGTTGAGTCGCGTTCGTCAAAACCGGCCATGCTATTGAGCAGCAGCGCACAATCCTCGGCGCTGGCGGCCATCGGTCCAGCTTGATCGAGCGAAGAAGCAAAAGCAATCATCCCGTAACGTGAAACCACGCCGTAGGTCGGTTTGAGGCCGGTCAGATTGCACAGCGCCGCCGGCTGGCGGATCGAACCCCCGGTATCGGTGCCGGTTGCTGCCGGCGCCAAACGCGCTGCCACCGCCGCCGCCGACCCCCCGGAAGAGCCGCCGGGTACGCGCTCGCTATCCCAGGGATTACGCACCGGGCCGAAGAACGACGTTTCATTCGACGACCCCATGGCAAACTCGTCCATGTTGGTTTTTCCGAGCGAGACCAGACCGCTGTCACGCTCCATCTTGCGAATCACAGTTGCATCGTAAGGCGCAACGAAATTGGCGAGCATTTTCGAGCCACAGGTAGTCGGCCAGCCCTCGGCACAAAATATGTCTTTTTGAGCGATCGGAATACCCGTCAATAAACCGCCATCGCCGGCGGCAATCCGCGCATCGGCAGAACGCGCCGCAGCCAGGCTTTTTTCGGCATCAACCGTAATAAAGGCATTGAACAAGGGATTCAGACGCTCAATGCGTTCAAGGAACAATTGGGTCAACTCGACGCTTGAAATCTGCTTGCCGGCCAGTGCCTGCGACAATTGTTTGAGGCTGGCATTGATCATTCGATGACTTTCGGCACAAGATAAAGCCCGGCTTCGGTTTCCGGGGCAATCGCCTGAAAAGCCGTCCGCCGATCCGGCTCGCTGACCACATCCTGACGCAATCGCTGAGACAACTCCTGGGCATGTGCCATCGGCTCGATACCTTTGGTATCAACTGCCTGCATCTGTTCGATCAACTCGAAAATACCGTTGAGGTGGCTCCGGGTCGTCAGCGCTTCGGCCTCACTGATCTCAATACGGGCGAGGTGAGCTATTCGTTGAACCTGTTCTAAAGTGAGCGACATAGGTCTCAAAAAGGCCTTATTGCGGTGCGCAAAGCCTTAAAATGGAAAGCGTTATAAGGTATCATAAAAGTTTTCTCTACCGCACCCCCCAGCGGAGCACACATGTTCGGTTTCTTCAGCAAATACTTCTCCAACGACCTCGCCATTGATCTCGGTACCGCCAATACGCTCATTTACGTGCGTGGACGCGGCATCGTCCTTGATGAGCCTTCCGTCGTTTCAATCCGCCTCGAAGGCGGACCCAATGCCAAAAAGACAATTCAGGCCGTCGGTCGCGAGGCCAAGGAAATGCTTGGCAAGGCACCAGGCAGCATTACCGTGATTCGGCCGATGAAGGATGGCGTGATCGCCGATTTCACGGTCACCGAGCAAATGCTCAAGCAGTTCATCAAGAAGGTGCATGACTCAAAGCTATTCAGCCCGAGCCCGCGCATCATCATCTGCGTCCCCTCGGGCTCGACCCAGGTTGAACGCCGGGCGATTCGCGAGTCGGCGATCGGCGCCGGCGCCAGCCAGGTTTATTTGATCGAGGAGCCGATGGCCGCCGCAATTGGCGCCGGCCTGCCGGTTTCCGACGCAACCGGCTCGATGGTTGTCGATATCGGTGGCGGCACGACGGAAGTCGGCGTTATTTCACTCGGCGGCATGGTCTATGCAGGCTCCGTGCGGGTTGGCGGTGACAAGCTGGACGAGGCAATCATCAATTACATCAGTCGCAATTACGGCATGATGATCGGTGAAAATACCGCCGAAAACATCAAAAAGAACATTGGTTCCGCCTTTCCGGGTGCCGAGGTGCGTGAGATGGAAGTGTCCGGCATCAACAAGGCCGAGGGAATTCCGCGCAAATTCACAATCTCGTCCAACGAAATTCTTGAAGCGCTGACCGATCCACTCAACCAGATCGTTTCCGCCGTCAAATCGGCGCTGGAAAAGACACCGCCCGAACTGGGCGCCGACATTGCCGAGCGAGGCATGGTGCTCACCGGCGGCGGCGCCTTGCTGCGTGACCTCGATCGCCTGCTGATGGAAGAAACCGGCCTGCCGGTGGTGGTTGCCGACGAACCGTTGATCTGCGTTGCCCGAGGTTGTGGCCTGGCGCTGGAAAAGATGGACAAGCTCGGCAGCATCTTTGCCTCGGATTAATTCCTGAGGTCAGGGAACTAGCGCACCGTGGCCGGCATCGACCACGCCCCGCCGCCTTTCTTCAAGCAAGGGCCAGCACCGCTGGCCCTGCTGACTTTTTACATCGCCATTTCCGTTGCGCTGTTTGTCGTGGATCTGCGTATGCACAGTCTCAATCTGGTTCGCCAAAGCATTTCCCTGCTCGTCGACCCGGTGCAGCGCATAGCGCAAACGCCAGGTAGCCTGGTCGATTACGCCGGTAGCTATCTGCAAGGGATTCGGGCACTTGAAGCGGAAAACAAGGAGCTCAAGCACGCCAAACTGACCACCGCACCGGATCTCCAGCGACTGGCGCAGATGGAGGTAGAAAACGAGCGTCTGCGCAAACTACTGACCGTTAAGGAGCGCGAAAAAGCGCAGGGACAGGTGGCGCAAATTCTCTACACCGCCCGCGACCCTTTTTCTCGCCGGGTGATCATCGACAAAGGCCAGCAATCGGGGATCGTCGCCGGGCAACCGGCGATTGACGACGCCGGGGTCGTCGGCCAGGTGACCCGGGTCTTCCCGTTCTCAGCCGAAATCACGCTGATAACCGACAAAGACCAGGCGGTTCCGGTACAAGTAGTTCGTAGCGGGCAACGCTCGGTGATTTTCGGCCTCGGCAACGGCCAGCTCGAATTACGCTACATGCCTGCCAATGCCGACGTTCAGGTGGGCGATGTGCTGGTGACATCGGGTCTCGACAGTGTTTATCTGTCCGGTTTTCCGGTAGCCAAAGTGATTAATATCGAACGCGACAGCGCCTATTCTTTTGCCCGAATTTTCTGTGCGCCGATTGCCGGGGTCGAAAACTTCGGCGAGTTGATGGTGCTCAACCCGCGCAATCCGCTGCCGCCGGCGCCGCCCGAGAGCCGTTCGCGCAACGGCGACAACGGCAACGACAAGGGGCTGCGCTCGAAACGCAAACGTCCGGCCAAAAACGACTGATGCAAGCCAATCATTCCTCCTCGCGAATTCTGCTCCCGGTTCGCCCCTGGTTCATTTTTTTCAGCCTGATCGTGGCATTGCTCCTGAACCTCCTGCCGACCGCACACTGGCCGGGCGTTCCGGACTGGGTGGCACTGGTTTTGTGTTTTTGGAGCGTGCGAGAATTCCGCCGCGTCGGTATGGGTTGGGCCTTCATCCTTGGGCTGTTGATGGATGTGGCCGATGGCTCGGTGCTTGGCCAGCATTGTTTTGCCTACGTGCTGCTGGCTTACCTGACCGCTTCGCTGTCCCGCCGCATTCTCTGGTTTCCTTTGCTGCAGCAGGCTTTGCAAGTCTTGCCCTTACTCCTGCTTTGTCAGGGAGTGCAACTTGCGATGCGCGTTGTGGTCGGCGGTGACTTCCCCGGCTGGAGCTATTTCATCGGGCCGCTGATCGCCACCCTGTTGTGGATACCCGCCACCTTCATCCTGCTGCTGCCGCAATACCGGCCGCTTGAGCAAGACCCTAACCGGCCGATTTGACGAGACAACTGGCCGTGAGCGAATTTCACAACCCGGATGGCGAGCTTCCCCGCTTCCGTTTTCGGCTCGGTTTTTCCGCCGCCCTGGTCTTGTTCTGTTTTGGCGTTCTCCTGACACGTTTTTTCTGGTTGCAGGTGATCAATCACGACTACTACAAGACGCGCGCTGAAGATAATCGCATCGCGCTGATTCCCATCGTGCCGAACCGCGGGGTCATCACTGACCGCAACGGGGTGGTTCTGGCACGCAACTACTCGGCTTTCACTTTGGAAATCACCCCCTCGCAAACCTCCGGCTTGGAAGAGACAATTGATGCACTCAGCGAGGTCGTGGAGATTCAGCCGAAGGATCGCAAGCGCTTCAAGCGACTCCTCGACGAAGCCAAGAATTTTGAGTCGATCCCGATACGAACCCGCCTCACCGACAGCGAAGTGGCCACCTTTACCGCCCAGCGTTACCGTTTTCCCGGTGTCGAGGTCAAGGCGCGACTTTTCCGCCAGTATCCGCTCAGCCACGTTGCCTCACATGCCATTGGCTACATCGGCCGGATCACCGAACGCGACCTCAAGTGGATTGAGGACTCGGAGCGGCAAGCCAATTACAAGGGTACCGACCACGTTGGAAAGACCGGACTCGAGCAACATTACGAATTCGAGCTGCATGGCGAAACCGGCTACGAAGAAGTTGAAATCGATGCCGGTGGTCGCGCGGTGCGCAGCCTGAAACGCATCCCACCGGTTTCCGGCAACAATCTGCAGCTCACGCTCGATGCCAAACTCCAGGAAATCACCGAAAAGGCCTTTGGTGATCGCAAAGGATCTGTCGTCGCCATCGAACCGGAAACCGGCGGTATCCTCGCCCTGGTTTCCAACCCGACCTATGATCCCAATATGTTCGTCGATGGCATCACGCCGGAAAACTGGAAAGAACTCAACGAGCATCCCAGCAAGCCGATGATCAACCGGGCGATCAACGGCGCCTACCCACCTGGATCGACCTTCAAGCCCTTCATGGCGCTAGCGGCGCTGGAAATGGGTAAGCGGACACCGAATCAAAGCATCAGTGACCCCGGCTATTTCAATTTTGGCAACCACCAGTTCCGCGATGACAAAAAGGGCGGGCACGGTATGGTCGATATGTATAAGTCCATCGTTCACTCCTGTGACACCTACTACTATCTTCTAGCCAACGACATGGGTATCGACAATATCGCCAAGTTCATGGCACAACTGGGGTTTGGTCAGCGAACCGGCGTTGATCTCGGCAAGGACGATTCCGGCGAGTCGAAAGGCGTACTACCGTCGCAAGAATGGAAGAAAAAGCGCTTCAAGAAGCCGGAACAACAAAAATGGTATGCCGGCGAGACGATCTCCATCGGCATCGGCCAGGGCTACAACGCCTACACGCCCATCCAGCTGGCGCAGGCAACCGCTGTTGTCGCCAACAACGGCGTCATGTTCCGCCCGCATCTGGTACGCAACATTGTTGACGCACGAACGGGCGAGAAGCGCCTCGTCGAGCCCGAGCCGCTTCGTGATCTGAATCTCAAGCCACAGCACGTTGACGTCATCCGGCGCGCCATGGTCGGCGTCAATACGGAAGGCACTGGCGCCCGCGCCTTTGCCGGTGCCGGCTACGAGGCGGCAGGCAAAACCGGCACGGCGCAGGTCTTTTCCCTGAAGGGCGGCCAATACAAAGAAAGTGCGGTCAAGAAAGAGTTGCGCGACCACGCGCTGTTCATCGCCTACGCCCCTGCCGACAAGCCCAAAATCGCCCTCGCGGTGCTCGTTGAAAATGGCGGCTTCGGCGCACAGTCGGCGGCGCCCATTGCGCGCATGGTGCTCGACTATTATCTGCTCGGCAAACTGCCGGCCGGCGCTGCCGACGAAGACAGCGAAGCCATTGAAGCAGACGCGACCGAATGATCGACGTAGTCGGCACCCTCAGACGCTGGTGGCTCAACGCCATCAAACACGTCGACTTTTCGCTTCTGCTGATCACCATGGCGATTATGGCAATCGGCTTGGCAACGATTCACTCGGCGACCATCGACGGCTATCAGCGAATGCTTCCACAGGCCGGCAATATGGCGCTGGCGATGACGATCATGTGGCTGGTGGCACGGGTGCCGCCGCACAAGCTGATGAATTTTGCCGTTCCCCTTTACGTACTCGGCCTCTTGCTGATTATTGCCGTTTTGCTCTTCGGGATTACCGTCAATGGCGCCCGGCGCTGGCTGTCGCTTGGCTTCACCCGGATACAGCCGTCCGAGATCATGAAAATAGCCATGCCGCTGATGCTCGCCTGGTATTTCCATAAATTCGAGGCTACCCTCAAGCCGCGCCATTATCTCGGCGCGGCTCTACTTGTTCTCGTACCCTTTCTCATCATCGCCAAGCAGCCTGACCTCGGCACCGCGCTGCTCGTCGGCGCCGCCGGGTTTTACGTTATTTTTCTCGCCGGCCTGCCGTGGAAAGTCATCATCGGCCTGCTCGCCGCTGCCGGTGCGGCTGCGCCATTCCTCTGGGGGATGCTGCACGACTACCAGCGCAAGCGCATTCTGACCTTGATCGACCCCACAACCGACCCACTCGGCGCCGGCTACCACATCATCCAATCGACGATTGCCATTGGTTCGGGCGGGTCGCTCGGCAAAGGCTATCTGAATGGTACGCAGACGCACCTTGAATTCATTCCGGAAAAACACACCGACTTCATTTTTGCCGTCTATTCCGAAGAATGGGGGCTGCTGGGCAACAGCCTGCTCCTTTTTCTCTACACCTTGCTAATCGGGCGCGGAATGATGATCGCGGCGGCGGCGGTGACGCCCTTCGCCCGCCTGCTGGCCGGCGCCATCACCCTTGGCTTCTTCACCTATGCCTTCATCAACATGGGCATGGTCAGCGGGATTCTGCCGGTAGTGGGCGTCCCGCTGCCATTCATGAGTTACGGCGGCACGGCGCTGGTGACCCTGTTTCTTGGTATCGGCATCCTGATGTCGATTGAAACCCATCGCCGCTTGATGAAAAAATGATCCGCCGCCTGACACCGCTGCTGATCACCTTGTTGCTTGCCGCGTGCGCCGGTGTGCCGCCACCCAGCGCTCCTGTGGTGACAGCCCGCCCGCCAAGCGAGCCGCTTGCCAAGTCGAAAACGCCAACCCGGAAGGTTAATCCGCCGCTGAAGAAGGGCGGAGGGTTTTACAAGGATGACGGGCCGGCCGACGATATTCCGGACGGACTCGACGACATTCCCGATGCCGAGCCGAAATGGGAACCGCTACATAAGCCGGCAACCCGGCCTTATGTCGTTTTCGGCAAGGAATACGTACCGAACACCAGCCTCAAGCCCTACAAGGCGCGCGGCATTGCCAGTTGGTACGGCAAAAAATTTCACGGCCAGAAAACCTCGATCGGCGAGCCTTACAACATGTTCGCGATGACCGCCGCCCACCCGACGCTGGCGCTGCCCTCCTACGTCCGCGTCACCCATGTGCAAAGCGGCGAAGCGGTGATTGTTCGGGTCATTGATCGCGGCCCTTTCCACGCTGATCGCATCATCGATCTCTCCTACTCCGCCGCCTACAAGCTCGGGCTGATTCATGGCGGCAGCGGGCAGGTCGAGGTCGAAGCAATTCTCCCGGGCGAGCCGGGCGGAACGACCTATGCTCAGCCATCAACGCCAGCCGCCGCCAGTCGCGCCGAGGAGGACGAAATCAGCGCCCTGGCTCGCCAGTTAACGACTACTGAGATGTCGGCGCAAAGCACTTCAGCGGGTGCCTCGGCAGCACCCGGCGGCGAACCTGTCAAAGGGGTTTATCTTCAACTGGGTGCGTTTGCCAATGCCGACAACGCCGAGAACTTCAAAAACCACCTGAGCCGCGATCTCGATTGGCTCACTGAGCCGATGCGTATTCAGGTGGCTGGCGGCATCCATCGCCTGCATCTGGGTCCCTATGGCAATCGCGCTGAAGCCGACAAAATGGCTGAAAAAATCCGCCTGGCCGTCGGCTTCAAACCCACGGCAATAATTCGTTAGCACCCCGGCCGCTGGCTGGTGGACGCACCTTCGGCACCCGCTATAGCAACGACAACGTTGCCTTTTCCCCGATAGGTCAGGGACGAGAAACTGATCAGGCGAGCCAACGCGATACCCCGACCGTTCAGATCAAAAGCACGATCCGGATCGAAATCGATGTACTTTTCCCAATCGAAGCCCTCGCCCTGATCGGTGATGGTAAACACCATTCCCTCCGTCGTACGCTCAGCGCGAATGCTTGCCGAGCGACCGGCATAGGGCGCCAGCGCAAGGCGTTTGGTAATTTCACCGGCCCAGTCACCGCTCTTTTTGAGCCGTGATTTTTCACGGTAGCTGATACCCAGATTGCCGTGCTCAACGGCATTGACCATCAGATCGGCGAGGCCGGAGGCGACCGCATCCGGGTTGGAGCACAAGGCGGCAAGGATAGGCACCAGGCAACTGACATCTTCGAGAGTGACGAAACGATATTCGACGCCGCAGAGCAGAGTTTGTGCCTCCTCAAGAAGTACTGAGCGGTCAAGCAACTGCAGGCAACGACAACGATCATCAAGCGCCGCCCGAACAATTGAAACCAAGGCTTCCGGCGTGTAGGGTTTGGTCAGGTAGTAATATGCCCCGGCCGCATGACCCTGACGCACTTGCTCAAGCGACGAAGCGACGGTTTGCATGATGACTGGAACGCTGGAAAAGCGGCTCTCGGCTTTCATGCGGCGCAGAAAATCAATGCCGTCGAGACCGGGCATCATGCGATCAAGCAGCACCAGGGCAAAGTCACTGTCGGCGGCGTGCAACGCATCCCAGGCCAGCAGCGGATCAGCATGCAATTCCAGCGAAAGGTCTTCAGCCGCCAGGAACTCTTCAATGATGAGCAAGTTGAATTGCTCGTCGTCGACTACCAAAACCCGCTCTCTCGCCATGTTCAGCTTCCCGATTCGCTATTGGTCACGCCGGCATATATGCCACAACGCTAGCCATGATACCTGAGCAAGGAATTATTTCGCTACCGCGGCCGTCCATCGCGTTTGAGCAGGATCAAGGGCTGCCCATGGCATCAACATCCCAGCATCGTGCCGTGAACGATCTGGAATAACAATACTCAAAGAAAGGATTGCATTCAGGAGACGCCGATGGCGCGTTACAAACTCATCGATACCAGCCCGCGCTTTCTTGCTGTCGATCTGGAGAAACAGCTCCTGCCCGGCAGTTTCGAGTACGCAGTCCATTACCCGCATGTCCATCTCGCCATGCCGGCGGCCACCCTGGATGCCCGCACGCGGCGCTGGCGGACCAAGACCAGCTATCTCTTCAATCACCAGGCCTTGGCCAAAGTATTTCGCGCCAAACTACTCGCCGCGCTCAAGCAGGCCGGGCTGGGCTTGCCTGCCCAACTGCCCAAGAAATGGGTGGCCGATTGCAAAAGCGTCGGCAACGGCGAGAAGGCGCTCGTCTATCTCGGCCGCTACTTCTATCGGGGTGTGCTCCGGGAATCCGACATCCTGGCCTGTGAGAATGGCCAAGTCAGCTTTCGCTACCGCGACAGCCAGAGCGGCGAGATCAAGGTTCGCACGTTGCCAGCTTCTACCAATGTTTTGACCATGGCCAACTTGCAATGCGGGGTTCGTTTCTCCATAGACTGAAATTTAACCAAGTTGGTTTATTTTGACAGGTTGGTTAGCGCGGAATTTTCGGCGGTTCCGGCCTTGCAACCCCACTTACAGCGTGAGATTGTCGCGCAGTTTTTCCAGCAATTTTTCGCCGACGCCTTTGAGACGGATCAGGTCGTCAAGCTTGGCGAAGGGACGAGCAGCGATGATGGCGTGGGCGAGCGCTTCGCTGATGCCTTTGGCGGCATTCAGCTGGGCGACGCTGGCGCTGTTGATCGAGACCTTGCCAGCAATGGTAGAAGCCGCCGCAGCCGTGGGCTTGGCCTTAGCCGGTTTGGGCTTTTCGGCCGCCGGTTGGGCGACGGGCGCGGTTTTGCTTTTGCCCCGGCTGGCGGGTTTGGCCTTGGGCGCGGCGACCTCGGCCTGCGCCGGACTGAGGCTGGGACGTGCCAGTGCGCGGTAGTCGCGGGTCAGGTAGCCGGCCGGCGTCCATTCGCGCAGCATCAGCGTCAGTTCGCCGGTGGCCGGCAGCGGGCCGGCGTGGGTGGTGTAGCGGCAATCTTCCCAGGCGCTCTGGCCGTTCAGGGTGCCGAGGATGAGGCTGGCGACGGGGACGCCGCTCCACGCGCCGCCGACGTACGGGGTGTCGAGCGCCCACAGTTCGAGCGCCAGTGTGCCGCTGATGTTGTCGGCTTCGCGCGGGTTCTCGATGCGGGCGATGTTGAAGGTAATCTGCTCATCGGTGAAGCCACTACAGACGGTTCCGCGCAGGCGTGGCTGGATGAAGCTGACGGCTTGCGGATAACTGACGAGGTCTTCAACGGTGTCGGGATTGCCAAAGCCGGAAAGCAGAACCATGGAGACGATATGCGGGCCTTCGCTGGCCGGCGGCAGGGCGGCGCTGCTGCCATTGACGACGATGCAGCCGCTGCCGTTGGGTTGCAGCAGGCCGAGTTGCAATTCAGCGATTTTCACACCTTCGTCGGTCCAAAGCTGTAGCGCCCATTCCTGACCTGTCAGACGGGCTTCGTCGCAAAGAATTTCGGCGTTGAGGTGGGCGAGGTCGCCGGCGAGGCAGTAGCCATGGGAGTTACCGAGTTGGGCGACGGGATTGCTGGCGCGTTGATCGAGGAGAGTGAGGGACATGAGCTGATTTTCCAGAGGTGAGAGGCGCGCATTATAGAAGCGCTTTTATGCCATTGTTTCGACTCGGAAAAACTATATTTTCATGCGCCCGGCAATGGTGCAATCGGCGCCCTGTCGTGCTTTTCGGTGGTGCATGGGGTTCTGCAAATTCGGGGAAAAATGGCCATGGAATTGATTTTTGCACCGATTTCGGGCGCCCCGTGCCGACCCGAAATTCGGCTTGCGAATGTAATCGGCGACAATCGCTGATGCGCGAAAACCACCCAGTCGATTCCGCTACGCCGATGACTTGCCGAGCCGGCTGCGCCGCCTGTTGCATTGCGCCTTCGATTTCTTCCCTGAACAAGCCGGCTGGCGTCGCTTGCCGCCATCTTGACGGCGAATTGCGCTGCCGGATATTCGGCCACCCCGAACGTCCGGCCTGTTGTTCGGGTTTGCAGCCGGCGCCGGATATGTGCGGTGAAACAGCGGCACAGGCAATGCGCTGGCTGAGCAATTTGGAGAGGGCGACGCGCCCATGAGGTTAAAATGCCGCCCTTCGTCAGCGAGTGTTCAGCATGGATCCCATTCTTCTCCTCAAGGCCCTGATTCTCGGGGTGATTGAAGGTTTGACCGAATTTCTGCCGGTTTCTTCAACCGGTCATCTGATCATCGCCGGCAGCCTCCTTGGCTACACCGACGAACAAAGCAAGGTGTTCAAGATCGTCATCCAGCTCGGCGCCATTCTTGCGGTCTGCTGGGATTTTCGCGAGCGCATCGGCAAGGTGCTGGGCGGGCTGGCCGCCGATCCGTTGCAGCAGCGTTTTGCCAGTCTCCTGATTATCGGCTTTTTGCCGGCGGCCGTGCTCGGGTTGTTGTTTCACAGCACCATCAAAACCTATCTCTTCAACCCCTTGACCGTTGCCGGGGCGCTGATTGTCGGGGGCTTCCTGATTCTCTACATCGAGCGCAAGGTGGCTCCCCCGCGCCTGAACAGCATTGATGAAATGCGCTGGCCGGATGCGCTGAAAGTCGGCTTTGCTCAGGCCTTGGCGATGTTCCCCGGCACCTCCCGATCCGCAGCGACGATCATGGGCGGGCTGGTCTTTGGTTTATCACGCAAGACGGCGACGGAGTTTTCTTTTTTTCTGGCAATTCCGACCATGTTTGCGGCAACCGTTTACGACGTCTACAAGAACTGGGGCTTGTTGCGCATCGACGATCTGCCGGTGTTTGCAGTCGGCTTTGGTGCCTCCTTTGTTGCCGCCATGCTGACTGTCAAGGCATTGCTGCGCTACGTTGCCAACCATGATTTCACGGTGTTTGCCTGGTATCGCATCGTTTTTGGCCTGGTCGTGCTGCTGACCGCGCAAATGGGCTGGGTCGAGTGGGCGGCCTGATTCTTTACCTGCACGGCTTCTGTTCATCGCCGGCCTCGTGGAAGTCGCGTTTGCTGGCGGCGGAAATGACCCGCCGCGGGCTCGCCGGCAGCTTCGTTTGCCCGCAACTGTCGACGATCCCCGAGCTGGCCATGGCTCAGATGTCACGCCTTGTCGAGGCGGCTGAGGCGCGGGTGACGCTGGTGGGTTCCTCGCTCGGCGGGCATTACGCCAATTACCTTGCGGAAAGACATGCGCTGCCGGCGGTGCTGATCAACCCGGCGACGGTCGACCGGCTGGATGTCGCCAAATTTGTCGGCGAACAGCGCCATTTTCATGGTGGCGAATCCTTCATGTTCACCGAGGCGCATGCGGCGCAATTGAAGGCACAGGTCAGCCCGCCCGATCCGGCGCGCTATTGGTTGCTCTGCGAGACCGGGGATGCGGTTCTCGACTATCAGCAGGCGGTCGATTTCTACGCTGGTTGCCGGCAAACCGTCTTGCCCGGGGGTGACCACGGCTTTACGCGGTTTCCCGATTTTGTGTCGCAAATCATTGAATTCGCGGGGTTATAATTTTTTGATGAATGTATTGTTTGAAGAAGACGGCGGGTTCAAGGCCGGCAGCGTGATGGTCGATAACGACACCTCGTTGCAGGTTGAAATGCCGACCGGCAAACGCAGCAAGATCAAGGCCGCCACGGTGTTGTTGCGTTTTGAAAAGCCGGCGGCGGCTGGTTTGCTCGATCAGGCGGCACCGCTGGCTGAAGAAATCGAACCCGATTTTCTCTGGGAGTGCGTCAACGATGGCGAATTTTCGTTTCTTGATTTTGCCCGTGATTACTATGGACACGAGCCGACCCCCACGGAAGCGACGGCGGTGCTGCTTGCCGTGCACGCCGCCCCCATCTATTTTCACCGCAAAGGCAAGGGTCGCTTCCGCAAAGCGCCCGCCGACATTCTCGCAGCTGCTCTGGCCAGCCTTGAAAAAAAGCGTCAGCAAGCGCTGGCGATTGAAGGCTGGATCGACGAGCTGAATGCCTTTCGGTTGCCGCCGGAAATCGCCGCGCTGAGCGATGCCCTGCTCTACGCACCGGATCGCAACAAGCCGGAATGCAAGGCATTGGAAGCCGCCTGTGCGGCAAGCGGCTTGAGTGCCGCGCAGCTATTGTTCAAGTGCGGCGCCTTCAAATCGCCCTATTTTTTTCATTTCCGCCGTTTTCTGCACGAACAATTTCCTCGCGGCACCGCTTTCCCGGCGCTCGCCTCGCCGCCCTTGCCGGTCGATTTGCCGCGCGCCGATGTGCGCGCCTTCTCGATTGACGATGCTAATACAACGGAAATCGACGATGCCCTGTCTGTCGTCAAGCTGCCCGGCATCGGTTCGCGGATCGGCATTCACATCGCTGCGCCCGGATTGGCCATCGCGCACGGTTCGCCGCTCGACGGGGTGGCGCGCGCCCGGCTGTCAACGGTTTATATGCCGGGTCACAAGATCACCATGCTGCCCGATGCCGTGGTGCAAAACTACACCTTGGCCGGCGGCGCCGACTGCCCGGCCATTTCGCTTTACCTCACGGTCAACGACGTATTTGAGGTGATTTCGCACGAGTCGCGGCTGGAGCGCGTGCCGATCGTCGCCAATCTGCGTCACCACGAGGTCGAACCGTGGTTCAACGCCGCCAGCATCAACGGCGCGCTGGCGGATCAGCCGTTCAAGGACGAATTGCTGCACCTTTGGCATTTTGCCAACGCCTGCGAGGGGCGGCGCGGCAAGCCGTCGGCAATGCAGGGGAATAACGATTACAACTTTGCGCTTGACGGCGATCTTACCGATCCCGACAACTGTATCGTCGAGATCACCGAACGTCAGCGCGGCAGCCCGCTCGACAAACTGGTCGCCGAACTGATGATCGTCGCCAACTCAACCTGGGGCGGCCTGCTTGCCGAACGCAACATCGCCTGCCTGTATCGCGCCCAGACGCAGGGCAAGGTGCGCATGACGACCTCGCCACTGCCGCATGAAGGTTTAGGCGTCGCGCAATACGCCTGGATGACTTCGCCATTGCGTCGCTATTGCGATCTGGTCAATCAATGGCAGTTAATCGCCTGCTTGAAGGGCGAGACGCCGGCTTTTGCGCAGAAATCGGTGGAGTTGTTTGGCGCTATGCGTGATTTTGAGGCAACGTACGCCGCCTACGCCGATTTTCAGCGCCTGATGGAGCGTTACTGGAGCCTGCGCTGGTTGCAACAGCATGGCGTCGCTGAAATTGCTGCCACCGTGCGTCGTGAACAATGGGTCAAGCTTGATGCCTTGCCGGTGATGCTGCGGGTTCCCTCGCTGCCCGCCGATTTGCCGCCACGGCAGCGGATTATGCTGGCGATTGAGCAGATTGATTTGCTGGCGCCCGAACTCAGCTGTCGCTTCCTTGGCCGTCTCGACGATGAGCCGACGCCCGATCTGATGGAGGACGCTGAGCAGTGAAATTGGCCAAGGCAGCCGTGCTCAAACACCCGCCGCCTGTTGCCCGGGGCTTTTCGCCGCTGGCCGGGTGGCTCGCGTTGTCCGTGGTGTTGCACGCCGCCCTGCTTGCCTTGCAATTCAAATTTCCTGATGCCGCTCGCGGCTCGAAGGAGAAGGCGCTCGACATTGTTCTGGTCAACGCCAAGTCCTCGCACAAGCCGCGGGAGGTGCAGGCGCTGGCGCAAAACAATCTGGATGGCGGCGGCAATACCGATGAAAAGCGCCGCGCCAAAACGCCCCTGCCACCAACCCCGCAGCAAACCAGCGGCGCCGACGTCGAGGTCTTGCGGCGACGTGTGCAAGACCTTGAGGCGCGTCAACAAGCCCTCCTGACGCAAGCCAAGGGAATTCGCTGGACAGCGCCGGCGCACAGCGCGCAGGAGCAGCCGGCACCGGCACCCAATCCCAGCGGTCTCGACCTTGCCGATTCGGCGCGCGCCATGGCGCGGCTGGAGGGGGAAATCAGCAAGTCGATCGACGAATACAACAAGCGCCCGCGCAAAAAATTTATTGGTGCGCGTACTGAAGAGTATCGCTTTGCCCAATACATCGAAGATTGGCGCAATAAAATCGAGCGTCTCGGCACCCTGAATTACCCCGAGGCGGCACGCGGAAAATTGTACGGAAAACTGTTGTTGACCGTGGTCATCACCGCCGATGGGCAGGTTTCGCGGGTCGACATCAATCGCTCATCGGGCTACACAGTACTCGACGATGCGGCGCGTCGCATCGTCATGATGGCCTCGCCTTATGCCGCCTTTCCGCCCGACATTCGGCGTGATACGGACATCCTCGAAATCACCCGCGAATGGAAATTCGTCAAGGGCGATCAACTGGACGCCAAATGAGCGACAGCTACTGTGTTTTCGGCAACCCGGTTGCCCACTCGAAATCCCCTGCCATCCACCGGCGATTTGCGGCGGCTGCCGGGCAGGCAATGACCTACGAGGCGATATGCGCGCCGCTTGATGCGTTTGCCGCCAGTGTTCGCGCCTTCATTGAAGGCGGCGGGCGTGGCGCCAATGTGACGGTGCCGTTCAAGGAAGAGGCTTTCCGCCTTTGCCAGCGGCTGAGCCAGCGCGCCGAGCGTGCCGGCGCAGTGAATACCCTGATTTTCAACGACCATGAGATCGTTGGCGACAATACCGATGGTGCCGGTCTGGTGCGTGACATTACACACAACCTCGGGTTTGCCCTGGCCGGCAAACGGATTTTGTTGCTCGGCGCCGGTGGTGCCGCGCGCGGAGTCATCAAACCCTTGCTTGATGCGAGCCCGGAGCGTCTGTTCATCGCCAATCGCAGCCCGGAAAAGGCGGTGGCACTGGCCGCCTCATTCGTCGACCTCGCGGCCGTCGGGGATGGCCTGCGCCCCTCGATCAATGGCGGAAAAATGGCCGAAATTACCGGCAAGTGCTTTGATCTGGTAATCAACGCGACGTCTGCCAGCCTTGCCGGTGTCTCCCTGCCCTTGCCCGAGGCGATTTTTTCCCCCGCCAGCCTCGCCTACGACATGATGTACGGCAAGGGGGAAACACTCTTCCTGCAACAGGCGCGCCGTCAAGGTGCCAGCCGCTGTGCCGACGGTCTCGGCATGTTGGTCGAACAGGCTGCCGAAGCCTTTGCCCTGTGGCGTGGCGTGGTGCCTGAATCGGCACCGGTGCTGGCCGAATTGCGCAGCCAACTGGCGGCATGAGCGCTATCGGCCGCGCGATCAAATGGGTACTGCTCGGCCTGCTGACGATCTTTCTGCTTTGGCAACTCTGGTTGCTGGGCTGGGTAATGTTCTGGAATTGGGTGAATCCGGGTACGACGCGCTTCATGGAGATTCGCCTTGGTGAGTTGCATGAGAAAACGCCGGCCACGCAACTCAAAAAGGCATGGGTTCCCTACGAGCGCATCTCGATCCACCTGAAGCGGGCAATTGTCGCATCCGAGGACTCCAAGTTCGTCGATCATGAAGGCTTTGACTGGCAAGGTATGCAGAAAGCGATCGAAAAGAACCAGAAAAAAGGTCGTTTCGTCGCCGGCGGTTCAACCATCAGTCAGCAATTGGCAAAAAATCTTTTTCTTTCGCCGCAAAAAACCTATTTGCGCAAGGCCGAAGAGGCAATCATCACCTTGATGCTCGAGCAGGTGTGGAGCAAACGACGGATTCTTGAGGTTTACCTCAACGTGATCGAGTGGGGGAACGGCATCTTCGGTGCCGAGGCCGCCGCTCGCCATTACTACAACATCAGTGCGGCGCAGTTGAGCGCCGAGCAGGCGGCGCGACTGGCAGGCATGGTGCCCAACCCGCGGTTTTATGAGCGCAATCGGAATGCGCCGGGGCTGGCCAGAAAAACCGCCATCATTCTCGCGCGGATGCCGGCTGCCGATATTCCCTGAAGCGGCGCCGGCGCAATAGGGCGGTGCTAGAATGAGTTCATCATTCCGCACTGCAGCAAGCGCACCATGAGCGACCCAACCAACACGACAGACGCCGATATCGTCAAAGACGATCTCGCCGAAGTGCAAAATCTGCTCGCCCGGCACCGGCTGGTTGAGGATGTGTCGCGACGTCAGGACTCCGGTCGCCATGGCGTCGTTGAAAATCTGGTGCAGCGCCAGCACATCAGCGAACTGCGACACCTTTTCGCGCGTTTGCCAACGGTCACCGTGGCACTGATTGTCAGCGCGTTGCCCGAAGAAGACCGCCTGATTGCCTGGAAAGAGATCGCCGAAGAGCGTATTGACTCGATTCTCGAGCTGCTCTCCGAGGATATCTGCGAAGACCTGGTCGGCGACGGCCATCACACCAGTAACAAGGTGATGGTTAACGCTTTCGAATTGCACAATGGGCGTTTGAGCCAGATTACCGTCGATCGGCCGGTGTTGCTGGCCAATATCAAGCCGATCTGGGTTGATCTCGTCGCCCCGACACCCCGCGTACGCGAGTGGGTCGGCAAGCATTTCGGCCTCGAACTGCCTGATCCCGAAGATCTCACCGACCTTGAGGCGAGTGCGCGTTTCTATATCGAAGACAACGGCGAAGTTCATCTTCACTCCGATTTCCTGCTCGATCTCGAAAATTCGTCGCGCAACGTGGCGGTCGCCTTCATCCTCCACAAGGATGTCCTCTTTTCAGTGCGCACTGAGGAACTCCCGGTTTTTCGACTGCAACGACTGCGGGCGCGCACCCAGCCGGGCTACGTGACCGACGGCACCGATGTGCTGCTCGACCTCTATGCGGCCGATGCCGAATATTCTGCCGACCGGCTCGAGGATGTTTATGCCGAACTGGAGTCAGTCGGCAAAAAAGTGCTCAATACCAACCTGACCGACGACGAGGCGGGCAACATCCTCGCCGACATTGCCCGTCAGGAAGACCTCAACGGGCGTATCCGCCGCAATGTGCTGGATACCCGCCGGGCGCTTTCCTTCCTGATGCGCGGCAAGTTCCTGACCAGCGGACAACTTGAAGACGCAAGACAGATCATGCGCGACATTGAGTCGCTCGATGGGCATACCTCGTTCCTCTTCGGCAAAATCAACTTCTTGATGGATGCCACGGTCGGCTTCATCAATATCAACCAGAACAAGATCGTCAAACTCTTTTCGGTGGTTTCGGTCGGCCTTCTGCCGCCAACCTTGATCGCCAGTGTCTATGGCATGAACTTCCGGTTCATGCCGGAACTGGGCTGGGAATACGGCTACCCATTCTCACTGGGATTGATGGTGGTCTCGGTGATTGCCCCGTTTTGGTTCTTCCGAAAAAAAGGCTGGCTGAGTTAGTCAGCCGTCAGTAGCTTGAGGCCGGCAATGCCGGCGATGATCAGTCCGATCGACACCAGCCGCGCCACTTCCCGCGACTCCCCGAAAAGCGCAATTCCGAGGAGTGCCGTGCCGACCACGCCAATGCCCGTCCACACGGCGTAAGCGGTACCCAGCGGCAGTGTTTTGAGCGACCAGCCGAGCAGGACGACACTGGCGATCATCGCTGCCACGGTGGCGACAGATGGCCACAGGCGGCTGAATCCGTCGGTGTATTTGAGTCCGACCGCCCAACCGATTTCGCAAAGACCGGCAAGGAGTACCAGCAACCAGGCCAGGCCATTGCTCATGTCAACGATCCAAAATAGGTGTCGGCGGCAGCGATTGTCGCTGCAATATCGGCATCGGAATGGGCTGCCGACACAAATCCTGCTTCAAATGCCGAGGGCGCAAAATAGTGACCGGCATCCAGCATGGCGTGGAAAAAGTGATTGAAAGCCTCTTTGTCGCAAGCAAGAACTTCATCGTAGGTTCCCGGGCAGTGTTCGGCAAAGTAGATGCCGAACATGCCCCCGACGTTCTGCGCGCTGAAGGCAACGCCGTGCCTTCTGGCCGCGGCAACCAGACCATCGCACAAGGCTTTGGTTTTTGCGCTCAACGCCGGATAGAAGCCTTCTTCCTGAACCCGCCTCAGGGTGGCCAGACCGGCCGCTGTGGCCAGCGGGTTGCCGGACAAGGTTCCGGCCTGATAAACCGGGCCGAGCGGGGCAATTTGCGCCATGATCTCGCGCTTGCCGCCAAAAGCGCCGAGCGGCATGCCGCCGCCGACGACTTTGCCGAAGGTTGATAAGTCAGGAGTGATGCCAAAAAGCCCCTGGGCGCTCTCCAGAGCCACGCGAAAGCCGGTCATGACTTCGTCAAAAATCAGCACGGCACCGTGCCGGGTGCATTGATCGCGCATGGCCTTGAGGAATTCGCTCGTGGGGACAATCAGGTTCATGTTGCCGACGACCGGCTCAACGATTACGGCGGCGATTCTGGAGCCATGTTCGGCGAATGCGTCGACAAGTTGTTGCGGATCGTTATAGGCCAACACCATCGTATGCTGTGCCAGATCGGCGGGAACGCCGGCTGACGAGGGGTTGCCGAAAGTCAGCGCGCCGGAGCCGGCCTTGACCAGCAAGCTGTCGGAATGACCGTGATAGCAGCCTTCAAATTTGATCAGCAGATCGCGGCCGGTGTAGCCACGCGCCAGACGGATGGCGCTCATCGTCGCTTCGGTGCCGGAGGAGACCAGACGCACCATCTCCATCGACGGTACGAGGGTGCAGAGCAGGTCGGCCATGTCCACTTCCCTCTCGGTCGGCGCGCCGAACGAGAGGCCGTCGACGAGGGCAGACTGGACGGCGGCGATGACTGCCGGATCGGCGTGACCGAGAATCATCGGGCCCCAGGAACCGACGTAGTCGACGTACCATGTGCCATCCGCATCCTGAACCCGGGCGCCGACGCCTTTCTGGAAAAAGCGGGGAGTTCCGCCCACCGAGCGAAAGGCGCGTACCGGCGAATTGACGCCGCCCGGAATGTGGCGCTGGGCGCGCTCGAAAAGTTGTTGATTGCGGGAGTTCATGGCGGGGATTCCTCAAAAAGTTGCTGATAGGCGGCGGCGCGGGCGGTGATGTCGCCGGCGTCAAAAAGATCGGTGATGACGGCGAGCAGGTCGGCGCCGCCGGCAATCAGGGCGGGGGCATGGTCGAGGGTAATGCCGCCAATCGCGCAACTGGCGGCGGTCAAACTGCTTTTTGCCATCAAGAACAGCGTGGCCGGCGCCAGCGCTGCAGCGGGCTTGGTGACGGACGGATAGAGCGCGCCAAAGGCAACATAATCAGCGCCGGCGGCCTGCGCCTTTTGTGCTGCCGCAAAGTCGGCATAGCAGGAGGCGCCGAGAATTTTGTCATCGCCCAGCAGCGCCCGCGCCAGCGCCAAATTGCCGTCATCCTTGCCCAGATGGAGACCGTCGGCATCGACCAGTTTGGCCAGCGCCAGATCGTCATTGATGATCAGGCGGGCATTGAAAGCGCTGCACAAACGGCGCAAGGCGCCGGCACGCGCGACGCGCTCGGGCATCGGATTCGTCTTGTCGCGAAACTGAAGCAGCCGGCAACCGCCGGCCAGTGCGGCTTCGACTTGCTTGAGCAACACGCGGGCGTCACCGGATTCGGGGGTGACCGCGTAGAGGCCGCGCAAACGGCGGGAATCAGACATCGTTGCATCCGCGCACCGGTTTGCCGGGCGCCCAAAACATGCGGTCGGGAATGAATTGCCCGAGACCGGCCCGGAAGCCGCCGGCCAGCGCCTGCCAAGTGTAGTGCTGGGCGTCGCGCACGGCATCCTCGATACAAGCGCCGGCGGCAAGGCGAGCGGCAATTGCCGAGGCCAGCGTGCAGCCCGAACCGTGATAACTGTCGGGCAGGCGTTCCCAGGAATCACGGCGAATCTCGCCGCCGGTGCCGAACAAGATATTGACGACCTGCGGGGTGGCTTCGTGGGTACCGGTGATCAGCACATAGTCGGCGCCCATGTCGATCAGGCGCCGGGCACAGGTAGACAGCGAAGGCTCGCCGTCATCGTCGTCGCCTGCGGCCAGACGCCGTGCCTCGGGGGCGTTGGGGGTCAATACCGTAGTGTGCGGGAGCAGCCTGTCGCGCATGGCGCAAATAATCGCTTCGCTGGACAACGCATCGCCGCGGCCAGAGGCGAGCACCGGGTCAAAAATCAGCGGGATTTCCGGATAGTCCGAGACAATGCCGGCCACCGCCAGTACGTTCTCGACGCTGCCCAGTAAGCCAATTTTGAACGCCGCCACCGACATCTCTTCAAGGACAGCCCGCGCTTGCCGCTCAAGCAATTCAGCACTCAATGGGTGCACGCGGTGGACGCCGCGGGTGTCCTGCACCGTGATAGCAGTGATGGCCGTCAGCGGGTGGCAAGCGAGGCTGGCCAGCGTCAGAACATCGGCCTGGATGCCGGCGCCGGAAGTCGGGTCGCTGGCGGCAAAGGTAAGGACGATCGGTGGCGTTGGGGGAGGGGGGGGATGGAGCATGGTGACCGCAAAAATGGCGAATGACGGGTCTGTTCGGTAAGATGGCGCCGATTTTATCCGAACTCGCCTGGTCAATCCGGCTGTCTGGCCAGCCGGCAAGCCGTTCCCGGTGCGGCAAAAGCGAATTCGACATGGTGGCTTGAAGGCCGCCGTAGTATGATGATTTCGGGGAGTAGCGCCTAATAACGCCTAACAGCAAGGGTCGGGAGAGGGTCATTGGCTGAATTATCCAATTTGCGCGATGTCAAGGTCATGGTGATCGACGACAGCAACACCATACGCCGCAGCGCAGAGATATTTCTTGTGCAGGTCGGGTGTCTAGTGGTGCTCGCCGACGATGGTTTCGATGCGTTGGCGAAAATCGCCGACCATCAGCCGCAGATAATTTTTTGCGACATTATGATGCCGCGCCTCGATGGTTATCAGACCTGCTCCCTGATCAAGAAAAATACGCGTTTCAAGTCCACGCCGGTGATCATGCTGTCTTCCAAGGATGGCCTTTTTGATCGCGCCCGGGGGCGCATGGTTGGCTCCGATCAATACCTGACCAAGCCATTCACCAAAGACAGCCTGCTCCAGGCGGTTGCCACCTACACCTCGCCCACTGCCGCTGGCCTTTCCTGACCCGTTACTGGAATTATCATGCCGATAAAAAACATTCTCGTCGTTGACGACTCGCCTACCGAACGTTTCTTTGCCGTTGATTTGCTGACCAAGGCCGGGTACCAGGTCACCACCGCAGAGAATGGTGAGGAGGGGATCGCCAAAGCCAAGGCAAGCAAGCCCGACTTGATCCTGATGGATGTCGTGATGCCCGGCCTCAATGGATATCAGGCAACGCGCACCCTGACCCGTAGCGAAGAAACCAAGGGGATTCCGGTGATTGTGTGCACTACCAAGGGGCAGGAAACCGACAAGATTTGGGGTTTGCGGCAAGGAGCTATTGACTATCTGGTCAAGCCGCTCAACGTTCAGGAGTTGTTGCTGAAGGTGGCTGCACTTCCCTGAGCGATGGCAAAAAAAACTAGTCTTCGTGATTTTCAGGCCTACCTTGCCGGGCGTTTGACCAGTGCGGCACAGGGTCATGGTGCTTCTTCGTGGCTCGCATTGCAGGCGGGCGACGTCGGTTGGCTGATTGATCTGGCCGATAGTGGTGAAATTGTTCAGGCGCCCCGGTTGACGCAGGTGCCACTGACGCGCCCGTGGTTTGCGGGAATTGCCAATATTCGCGGCAATTTGCATGCGGTGGCCGATTTTTCGATGTTTTGTCACGGGGCGCCCACGGCCCGCAACAACAATGCCCGCTTGCTGCTCGTCGGTTCGCGCTACGGAAGCAACGCCTCGCTGCTGGTGACACGTATGCTGGGATTGAAAAAGCCCGAGGATTTTGCCCAGGAAGCAAATGATCCGGCTGCGGCGCCCTGGGAGGCGGCGCGCTACTCGGACAGGCAAGGAGTCATCTGGCGTAAGCTCTCTATTCGTGCGCTGCTTGATGACCATGAATTCATGACAATCGGGGTTTGACCTAACCCCCCTTGAGCGGAGACAACAATGGTTTTTGGTTTAAAACTGCCGACCCCGGGGTCGGCCAATCATGTCGGCGGCGAGACGATAACGAGTGAGAAGCCGAATGTCGATCCATGGCGACTGCCGGGTTTTCTTGCCCGGCAGTCGGCTACCCAGACGATGAAGGTGTTGGGTGGCATATTTCTGGTCTTGTTGTTGTTGATCGGCACCCTGGTCTATCGCGACAATCGGGCGTCGCTGCATGGCACGGCCTATGTTTCGGCCGCAGGCGAAATGCGCATGCTCTCGCAGCGGATGGCCAAAGCTTCCTCACTGGCGGTGCAAGGAAAGATAGAGGCTTTTGCGCAGCTCAGGGAATCCCGCGATACCTTTGCCAGCCTGCTTGAGCGGCTGAGCCTCGGGGGCGAGATCAATGGGCTCAAGGTGCCACCTTCGCCAGCCGCCGTTCGTCCGCAAATCGACGCCCTCGGCGAGCGCTGGCGGGTGACGGACAAGGATGCGCTAACGGTCGTCGAGCAGGAAAAAAATCTCGTCGAACTGGGCAAAAACGTTGCCCTCATCGATGCTCGCAACGGTGCCCTTCTTGAGCTGACCGAGCAACTGGCTGCGCTCAAGCTGCAATCCGGCGGCGCAGCGCGCGATGTCGTGGCGGCTAACCAGCTGGTGATGCTGACCCAGCGTATTGCCAAGAATGCGGCTGCCTTGCTGGCCGGTGAAGAAATCAACCCGGAAGTCGCTTTTGTCATGGGGCAGGATGCCAACTTTTTCCGTGAGCAATTGCAGGATTTGATCAAGACGGGTGGCGATGCGGCTGTTCGCGACAAGCTTCAGGCGCTGGAGCTCGCCTTCAAGGAATATCAGGATGCGACCGCCGGCATTTTGAACGTGATGCAGCCGCTGGTGCTGTCCAAACAGGCAGCTTCGCGCATTTTCCGCGAAAGCGACGATCTTCTGAAGGCCAGTGACGATCTCGCTGCCGCCTATCAGGGCGAGCTTGCCAGCCGTGCCTTCTATCTGGGGCTGATGTCTCTCCTGGTCGTCCTGGCAATTGGTGTGTTGATCCTGATGGCGATGACTTACCTTCAGGATATGGGTCGCCGTGCCGAAGCGCTCGACAAGGAGCGTCGTGCAACCGAATCGCTCAATCGCGAGAATCAGGAGGCCATCCTGCGTCTGATGAACGAACTCGGCGACCTTGCCGATGGTGATTTGACAGTGACGGCAACAGTGAGCGAAAGCGTAACCGGCGCTATTGCCGACTCGATCAACTACACCATCGAAGAGCTGCGCGTGCTGGTTGGCCGGATCAATGACGCGGCCAATCGCGTGACGCAGGCGACCGAACTCGCCCGTCAAAACTCCTCCGAGCTGATCACTGCGGCCGGGCGTCAATCGAGTGAAATTCAGGAGGTGGGTCAATCGGCGCTGGACATGGCGCGGTCGATGAACGAAGTCTCCGGCAGCGCCACCGAATCGGCGCAGGTGGCACGCCAGTCACTGGCGGCGGCGGTCAAGGGAACGGCGGCGGTGCAGGATTCAATCAAGGGCATGAACGAAATCCGTAACCAGATTCAGGAGACCTCGAAGCGGATCAAGCGCCTCGGTGAAAGTTCGCAGGAAATCGGCGAGATCGTTGAACTGATTTCGGATATTACCGAGCAAACCAACGTTCTTGCCTTGAATGCAGCCATCCAGGCAGCATCGGCCGGTGATGCGGGACGCGGCTTCACGGTGGTGGCCGAAGAGGTGCAGCGGCTGGCTGAACGCTCGGCCGAAGCGACGAAGCAGATTTCGGCGATCGTCAAAACGATTCAGACCGATACTCAGGATGCCGTCTCGGCGATGGAGGAATCAACGCGCGGCGTTGTCGATGGCGCCAAGCTCTCCGACGCCGCCGGTCAGGCGCTAGCGGAAATCGGTGAGGTTTCACGCAATCTCTCCGAGCTGATCGAGAATATTTCACTATCGACCCAGGGGCAGGCCAATTCGGCGACCAAGGTGGCGCGCCTGATGCAGGATATTCTGCGTGTCAACGAGCAGACGACGACCAGTACGCAGCGCACCGCCCAGGCGGTTGACGAATTGACTGAGCTGGCCTCCGAGCTGAAGGGTTCGGTTGCCGGTTTCCGGGTGGCTTGACAATTGACAAGGACTGCACCAGACCATGAATGCGGTCAGTGAATTCGACCTCGGGCCACTGACCTGGGTCAAACCGGAAATCGATCTCGCCTTGGGGCGTGCCGAGCAGGCGCTCGGCGAGTATCGAACCAGCGGTGACGCAACCCTCCTCAAGTTCTGTCGCACGCACGTGCACCAGGTCTATGGGGCGCTTTCGATTGTTGGGCTTGATGGCGTAACGCAAATCATCGAATCCCTTGAAGCCTTGCTGCTGGCCATCGAGGAAGGTAATGCCGCCGATCCTTCCAGTCAGGCGCCGGAACTTTCGATGGTGGCGATTCACGCTTATTTAGACGACCTGATTGCCGGCGAAGCCAATCAGCCGCTGCGCCTTTTGCCGGTGCACGCGGCGCTGGCGGCGGCGCGCGGGTTACCGCCGCCACGCGCCGGCGAACTCTTTTTCCCCGATTGCTCGCAGCGTCCGCCGCGACGCGAAACGCCGCTCGTGCCGCTGTCTGCCGATGCACTGCAGGCACTCCTGAAAAGCGAGCGTGCGCGCTTCCAGAAGGCTTTGCTCGACTGGTTGAATACGCCGGACGACCTTGCCGACGCACTGGCGCCGATGCGTCAGGTGGTGGCACGTATCGAAGCGAGTCAGGAAGGGGCATCGGCGCGTGCTTTTTGGTGGGTTGCGCTGGCTTTCATGGAGTCATTGCCGACGATTGATTATGGTGACAAGGCAGCCTTATGTCGGGTCTTTGCACGTATCGATCTGCAAATCAGGCACTTGCTCGAAGGATCCAGCTCGGTTGCCGGGCGTCTGATGCGCGATGCGCTGTATGGGGTTGCCTTGGCGCCGCGCGGAACCAGCGCGACGATCGATGGTGTCCAGGATGTCTTCCAGTTACCCGGGCTGATCCCGGCCGCGACTGCAAGCAAAATAACCAGTCCCGATCAGGACGGCATCTTGCGTCGTTTGCGTGAAGCGCTCGCCAGTGCCGAAGATTTCTGGGCCAAAGTGTGTTCCGGCAATCTCGCGGCGCTCCCCGGATTTGTTCAGCATGCGAGCCATTGCGCACAATTGACCGAGGCGCTCGGCAGTACCGATCTCAAGCGCCTGGGACAGGGATTCGCAGCGGTCGCCAGATGGGTCTGCGAAGATGCTGCGCATTACAGCGACAACGTCGCTATGGAAGTGGCAACGGCAATTCTGCTCTTGCAAAATGCCCAGGAAAACTTCCGGCGCCTTGGTGGCGACTTTGCGCAGCAGGTCGATCTCATGGTCGATCGTCTCTACGCCTGCATCGCCGGACGTTCGCCAGCTTCCAGGGAAGGCTTGCCGCTGCTCGATGAAATGAGTCGTCGGGCTCAGGAGCGCTTGCTGATCGGCCAGGTTGGCCGCGAGATACAGAATAATCTGGCGCAAATCGAGCAGACGCTCGATATTTTTTTCCGCAATCCGCAGCAGCCGAACGATATTGCCGGGCTGGCCGCACAGTTCAAGCAAATCGCCGGCGCCCTGACGATGCTTGGGCACTTTGGCGCAGTCAAAGCCCTCAACGAAAGCGGCGCACGGATTCAGAAATTTTCACGGCCGGACTTTCAGCCGGTTGCCGGCGAATTTGAGGCCGTCGCCGACGAATTGTCGCAGCTGGGTTTCTTTGTCGATGCCCTGAAGGCCGGTGAAACCAGTTATGACGCTTTCCTGCAACGCCTGGCGCGCTCGCAGGAAAGCCTCGCCGCTGACGCACCGGGGGCGGCGACACCCTCGTTTGAGGCGGAACTGCAGCAACAGAAGCAGGAAACCCAGACCCTGTTCGATGCTTACAAGGAAGCCCCGGAAAACAACCAGTTACGCGATGAGTTGCGGCAAAACCTTGAATCCTTGCAAATCGGCGCTGATCTGGTTGAAGACCCCGAACTCGGCGAGGTCGCCAATACCGTACTCAAGGCGCTTGAGGCCGGCGAAGCACTCGAGCCGGCGGTCGATCAGGCACTTTCGCAACTGCTGCCGCCGGTTGTCGAATTGCCGCTGCCATCGCCGGAAACCCTGATTCTTGCGGAGTCCAGCGTCGAAGAAATTGATGCCGAACTGCTCTCGATTTTCCTTGAGGAAGCCGTTGGCGTGCTCGCCAGCATGGCTCAACATCGAGCCCTGCTTGCTGCCGACCCGCTCGATACCGAGGCCTTGACGACGATTCGCCGCGCCAGCCATACCCTCAAGGGCAGCGGGCGCATGGTCGGGCTGGTCGACCTCGGCGAGGCGGCCTGGTCGATGGAGCAAACACTCAACAAATGGTTGCGTCAGGAGTTGCCGGTCACCGCCGACTTGCAGGGCATGATTGACGAGGCTCATGCGCTGTTTGTGCGCTGGGTGGCCGCCCTCGAAAACAAGACGGCCGCCCCCGATCCATCGGCGCTGGTAGTGCGCTGCGAGCGTCTACGGGGATTGGAATCGCCTGCTCCGGTTTTGCCCGCCCCAATTGCAGCCGTCGAAAATCAAGCCTCAATACCCGCAGAAACTCATTTGGAAGCCGCTGCGGCGGCACTTGAGGACTTGCTGGTCGGCGTAGAACAAAATTTGCGGTCAACGTCGGAAATGACTGCCGATTCCACCCCCGAGGAAGCTTCGTCGGCGCCTGAAATGCCGGTAATACCAGCTCCGCCGGCGCTGACGCTCTACGATATTTTCCGTGACGAAGCCGGCGACCATCTGCGGACACTGCTCGACGCTTATGCCGTACTGGACGCTCATCCCGCTGCGCCGACCACCTTCGAGATGACGCGGGCGGCGCATACGCTGGGAGGCATTGCCGCAACGGTTGGTTTGATGCCGCTCAATCATCTGGCCATCGCCCTCGAACACGCCTTGCTGCGGCGCGACAACTCGGGGCGGGCAGACAGTATCGAGGGCCTGGAGACCGTTCGTCAGGCGATCATGACGCTCGAAAGCCTGTTTGCCACTCTTTTGCGGGGACAGCCGCTCGTCGAACAAACGCAGCTCATCGCTGCCCTGAACGACATCTTCATCGTCCACCCGGCGGCCGAAGCGGCCGCCAGTGAACTCGATAGCGTTGAACCCGCTTCTCCGTTGCCCGCCGAAGCAGGCATCGAGATACCGGCTGCCAAGCCGCAGATCATGGCGCAATTGCGCGATGATCTTGATGAACAGTTGTTGCCGATTTTCCTTGAAGAAGCCGATCAGCACTTGAGCCAATTGACGGCACAGCTTCGCCTGTGGCGCGGCGACCTGACGCAAAATGCCGCGCCGAGCGCGATTGCCCGCCTGCTGCACACTTTCAAGGGCAATGCGCGGATGGCCGGGGCGATGAACCTGGGCGAATTGACGCATTTGCTTGAGACGCGCGTCGGCGACGGCTTGCGTGCCGGAGTGGTAACGGCGGCCTTCATCGACGAAATCGAGAATGGCTGCGATCTTCTGGCGCTCGGGCTGGAAGGACTGCGCAGTGGCGAGGCGACGCTTCCCGCTGCCCTGGTTCCCGAAGGACAGGCGGCAATTGCCGTCGATATGGGGGGCGACAGGGAAGGCGAAGCCAGCCAGCAGGCAACACTGCGGGTTCGCGCCGAGCTGATTGACCGGCTGGTCAATGAGGCCGGAGAGTTGTCGATAGCGCGCGCGCGTATCGAAGGCGAAATGCGCAACCTCAAGACCTCCTTGCTGGAATTGACCGAAAACGTCATTCGTTTGCGGCGCCAGTTGCGCGATATTGAAATTCAGGCCGAAGGTCAGATTCAGGCACGCGTGGCTCGCACCCCGGAGGGCGACGAGCAGTTCGACCCGCTTGAACTCGACCGTTTCACGCGCTTCCAGGAACTCAGCCGGTTCATGGCCGAGTCGGTCAATGACGTGGCGACGGTGCAGCAAAGCCTGCTCAAGAATCTGGACGATGCCAACGCCGCGCTGATCGATCAGTCACGCCTCAACCGGGCCTTGCAGCAGGAGTTGATGGGCATCCGCATGTTGCCCTTCGCCAGTCAGTCCGAGCGTCTTTATCGTATCGTCCGGCAGACGGCTAAAGAAGTCGGCAAGCGCGCCAATCTGGAAATCAAGGGGGGGCAGGTCGAAGTTGACCGCTCGGTGCTCGACAAAATGCTTGCCCCGCTCGAACACATGTTGCGCAATGCCGTCACCCACGGCATCGAAAGCCGGGCGGCGCGTCTTGCCGCAGGCAAGAGCGAAACGGGCGAAATTACCATCACGCTGGCGCAGGAAGCCAATGAAATCATCCTTGCCGTGGCCGACGATGGTGGCGGCCTCGACAAAGCGGCAATTCGCGCCCGCGCCGAAGCCGCAGGGCTCCTCGCCCCGGCCGCCGAAATTGACGAGGCGCGGCTCGTCGACTTCATCTTCGCCCCGGGATTTTCGACGGCCAGCGAACTTAGCCAGGTGTCCGGTCGCGGTGTCGGCATGGATGTCGTCAAGACTGAAGTCGCGGCGCTTGGCGGGCGGATCGAAATTGTTTCTGAGGCCGGCCAGGGCAGCAACTTCCGGCTCTATTTGCCGCTCACCCTGGCGGTGACGCAGACGGTACTGGTGCGCGCCGGTGCGCAACTTTTCGCGATTCCATCGACGATGATCGAGCAGGTCATGGAGATCAAGGAAGCGCCCCTCGCCAGCCTGCGTGAAAAAGGCGAGGTCGAATGGATGGATCGCCATTACCCGCTTCACTACCTGGCGCATTTGCTCGGCGATGGCGAGGCGCTGCCGGAAGTGCATCGCCGTTACTGGGTGCTGCTGCTGCGCTCGGGCAGCCAGCGCGTCGCCGTGCAGGTTGATGAGCTGCGTGGCAATCGCGAGGTGGTGGTCAAGAATGTCGGAGCGCAGCTGGCGCGACTGGTCGGCATCTCCGGCGCAACGGTGCTCGGCGATGGCGAGGTGGTGCTCATCCTCAACCCGGTTGCCCTCGCCGGTCGCGCGCCGGTGCCATCCGTGCGCCCGGCGGCGCCGGTTGTCGCCCCGGTCATGGCGGCGGTGGTGCCGACGGTGATGGTCGTTGATGACTCGTTGACGGTGCGCAAGATCACCAGCCGCCTGCTGACCCGCGAAGGCTATCAGGTGCTGCTGGCCAAGGATGGGGTCGATGCCATCGAGCAATTGATCGACACCCTGCCCGATGTGGTGCTTTCGGATATCGAAATGCCGCGCATGGACGGCTTCGATCTTTTGCGCAATATTCGTTCCGACCGGCGGCTCAAGCACTTGCCGGTGATCATCATCACCTCGCGCACGGCTGAAAAACATCGCAAGTTCGCGATGGAGATCGGTGCCAATCATTACCTTGGCAAGCCCTACGACGAAGACGAGCTGTTGAGTCTGGTGGCCAGCTACCTTTAGCTTGCCCGGTCTCGCGGGAGATGGCGAATGAAGCAGAAAATCCTCGTCTGTCGAGCACTTTTCCCGGTGGTCATCGAGCGTCTTGCGCAATATTTCGAGGTCGATTACCACGACCGCGATGCGCCGCTGGAACCGGCCGATCTCGCCGCCCGCCTGGCCGACAAGGATGGCGCCATAACCCTGCTGTCGGATCGCATTGATGAGGCGACCATCGCTGCCGCAAGCCGGTTGCGGGTCGTCAGCAATGTCGCGGTCGGCTATAACAATTTCGATCTGGCGGCGCTGGCGCGTGCCGGGGTGAGCGCCACCCATACTCCCGGCGTGCTTGATGAAACCACGGCGGATACCGCCTGGGCGCTGATTTTCGCCAGCGCCCGGCGTATCGTCAGTGCCGACCGCTGGCTGCGTGCCGGGAACTGGCAGGGATGGCAATTTCACGACCCCTGGCTGGGCAACGACGTACACCATGCCACCCTCGGCATCCTTGGCATGGGGCGTATCGGTCAGGCCGTTGCCCGGCGGGCTGCCGGGTTTTCGATGCCGGTGATCTACCACAACCGCCAGCGACTGGCGGTGGCTGACGAAGCGGCCTGCAAAGCAAGCTGGGTCGACAAGGAAACCCTCTTGCGCAATGCTGATTTTCTTGTCTTGCTGGTGCCATACTCGGCGGCCACCCACCACTGCATCGGCAGCAAGGAACTGGCGCTGATGAAGCCGCAGGCGAGTTTGATCAATGTCGCACGCGGCGGCATTGTTGACGATGCGGCGCTGATCGAAGCATTGCAACAAAGGCAGATTGCCGGAGCGGCACTGGATGTTTTTGAAAACGAACCGGCACTGGATGCGTGTTTTCTGACCCTCGACAACGTTGTGTTAACCCCGCATATCGGTTCATCCAGCGCGGCGACCCGGCTGGCCATGGCGCAGCGCGCCGCCGACAATCTGATTGATGCACTGCATGGGCGGCGGCCGCCCAACCTGCTCAACCCCGAGGTGTGGGCGGCTCGACAATTGATGACCAAGGAGATCGTGAGATGAATATCGGCTTTATCGGATTGGGATTGATGGGGCGCCCGATGGCGCTGCACCTGGCCAAAGCCGGCCACCGCCTGCATCTCTGGGCGCGCCGCCCGGCGGCGCTGGAGGCCTTCGCTGAAGTTGACGCCGCCCTTCATGCCTCGCCGGCTGAGGTCGCCGCCCACGCCGAGGTGGTGTTTACGATGGTCGCCGATGCTCCCGACGTCGAAGCCGTTGCCCTCGGCGCCGAGGGGCTGGCCAGCGGCGCCCGGCCGGGGCTGGTGCTCGTTGACATGAGCACGATCAACCCGAATGCCGCACGCCAGATCGGCGGGCAACTCGCCGCTCGCGGGATTGCCTTCATCGATGCCCCGGTCTCCGGCGGCGAAACCGGCGCCATCAACGCCAGCCTGACGATCATGGCCGGCGGTGAGCCGGAGATCTTCGAGCGCGTCCGGCCGTTGTTCGAAGTGCTGGGCAAATCGGTAACCCTGATCGGCGGCGTTGGTGCCGGTCAGGTGGCCAAGGCCTGCAACCAGATTTTGACCGGGGTGGGCGTCATGGCGGTTGCCGAAGCCTTCAATTTTGCTGCCCGCAACGAGGTCGATGTGAGCAAGGTGCGGACGGCGTTGCTCGGCGGCTTTGCGGCCTCGCGGATACTTGAAAACCACGGCCAGCGGATGCTGGACAGAAACTTCAAGCCGGGCTTCAAGGCCTGGATGCACCAGAAGGATCTGCGCATCGTCATGGAAGAGGCGCATCGCCTCGGCCTGATGTTGCCGGCGTCGGCGGCGACTGCCCAGTTGTTCAACGCGATGGTTGGCAGCGGCATGGGCGAGGACGACTCAATCGCCGCGCTCAAGCTGCTCGAAAAAATGTCGTCAGCGGAATGAACATCGGCTTTATCGGCCTCGGCGGCATGGGTCGCCCGATGGCCGAACATTTGCTCGCTGCCGGTTACCCGCTGCGGGTCTGGAGCCGCCGGCGGCAAGCGGCGACAGGTTTGCTGGCGCTGGGTGCCGAATTTGCCGCCAATCCGGCGGCGCTCGCTGCGCAATGCGAGATCGTCTGTACCAATGTCACTGGCGACGACGATGTTCTGGCGCTGGCAGAAGAATTGCGCGGCGGGCTCTCGGCGGGCGCCATTCATGTCGATTTTTCGACCATTTCGCCAGCTTCGGCGCGGATTGTCGCCGAGCGTCATGCGGCGTGCGCCGTCGATTTTGTCGATGCCCCGGTCTCTGGCGGCACCGCCGGGGCGCGGGCGGCGACGCTGGCGATCATGTGGGGCGGCAAGGCGGAATTGGCCGCCCGTCTGCAACCGCTGTTTGCCTGCCTCGCGAAAACCGTTGTCCGGGTCGGCGATTCGGGCGCCGGACAGGTGGCCAAGGCCTGCAATCAACTGGTGATGGTCGCGGCGATCGAGGCCTGTGCCGAAGCCGCCCATCTGGCGACGGCCGCCGGTGTCGATTTCGCCAGGGTGCGAACGGCGCTGCAGGGCGGTTCCGCTGCCTCGCGCGTGGTCGATTTTTTCGGCGACAAAATGCTGCGCGGCGATTTTGCCGCCGGCATCGAAGCCCGCCTGCATCACAAGGATATCGGGATGATTATGGCAGCCGCCACGCGCAGCAACATTCCGCTGCCCATCGGCAGCATCCTGCGGCAGCATCCTGCGGCAGCAACTCGCGGCGCTCACGGCTGCCGGCTTCGCCGCCGACGACAGCTCGCGCCTGCTGAGCGTTCTGCGGCGTGCCGCCGGCCAAACTGATGTCGCCTGATCCCGCCGACTTGTTGCAGCGGATGTTTCTGGCGGCCATTGCCGCCGCTCAACCGTCCGTTTGCCTTCCCCGGCATTTACCGGTCGCCCCGGCCGGGCGCCTGGTGGTCATCGGTGCCGGCAAGGCCTCGGCAGAAATGGCCAGGGTGGTCGCAACGCATTACCCGGCCATTGCCGGCGGCCTGGTGGTGACTCGCTACGGTCACGGCGTGGCGTGCCGGCAAATTGAAATCGTCGAAGCCGCGCATCCGCTACCCGACCATCTCGGGCAGGGCGCAGCGCAGCGGATGATCGACCTGGTCAGCGGCTTGCGTGCCGACGATCTGGTGCTCTGCCTGCTCTCCGGTGGCGGATCGGCCTTGCTGCCCCTGCCATTGGCGGGAATCACGCTGGCTGACAAACAGGCAGTGAGCCGCCAGCTCTTGCGCTGCGGTGCCAGCATCAGCGAGATCAATTGCGTGCGCCGCCACCTGTCGGCGATCAAGGGTGGACGTCTGGCGGCGGCCTGCCATCCGGCCAGTGTTTTGAGTTTGCTGATTTCCGACGTGCCGGGTGACGATCCGGCCGACATCGCCTCCGGGCCGACCGTTGCCGACCGCACGACTTGCGGCGATGCGCTGGCGATTATCGAGCGCTTCAACATTGAACTCCCTCCTGCCGTACGCGAGACTCTTGAGTCGGGTCGCGGCGAATCGATCAAGCCCGGCGATCAGCGTTTGAGCCGGTGTCACGCCAGGATTGTCGCGACCCCGCAAATGGCGCTCGAGCACGCCGCAGAAATCGCCCGTCGTGCCGGCGTCAGTGCTCACATCCTTGGTGCGGCGCTCGAAGGCGAGGCACGAGACCTCGGCAAGGCGCTCGGCGGTATTGCCTTGCAGGTCGCCAGCCACCGCCAACCGTTCGCACCGCCCTGCATCCTGCTCTCCGGCGGCGAAACAACCGTGACCGTGCGCGGCAACGGGCGTGGCGGCCGCAATGTGGAATTTCTTCTTTCGCTGGCCACCTCACTCAAGGCTCATCCCGGCATTTACGCGCTGGCCGGCGATACCGATGGCGTCGATGGGCTGGCGGAAATTGCCGGCGCACGGCTCTATCCGGACACCCTGGAACGCGCCCGGGCGCTTGGCATCAACCCGCAGCAGGCGCTCGACAACAATGATGCCCACAGTTTTTTCGAGGCGCTCGGCGATGCGCTGGTCACCGGGCCGACCCTGACCAACGTCAACGATTTTCGTGCCATCCTGATCACCGGTGCCGGTTAAGCCGCCTGTTTGACGACCGCGTAACGCGCCAGTGTGTGCTCTCTGGCGACCGCGTGGTCAACGATCGGTGCCGGGTAATCGCGGCCGATGACGACACCTGTCGCTTCCTGTTCGAGGCGACCCATGCGCCAGGGGGCGTGAATGTACTGGTTGGGAAGCTTGGCCAGTTCCGGAACGTAGCGGCGGATGAATTTACCCTCGGCATCAAACTTTTCCGACTGCGTGACCGGGTTGAATATCCGGAAATAAGGTTGCGCGTCACAGCCACTTGACGCCGCCCACTGCCAGCCGCCGTTATTCGCCGAGAGATCGAAGTCGTTGAGTTGCTCGGCGAAGTATTTTTCGCCCAGTCGCCAATCGATGCCAAGGTCTTTGCATAAAAAAGAGGCAACGACCATGCGCAGACGGTTGTGCATCCAGCCGCAGTGGTTGAGCTGGCGCATCGCCGCATCAACCAGCGGATAGCCGGTACGCCCTGCACACCAGGCGGCCAGACCCGCCGGCCAGTCGGCCCACTGAATCCGGTCGTATTCGGCTTTGAACGCCTGACCGCGCCCCACTTGCGGGAAGTGGTCAAGAATCATGAAATAGAAATCGCGCCAGATCAGTTCGCTCAGCCAGGTCTCCGCCGCGGCTGCGTGCGCGGCGCGCACCAGTTCGCGGATCGACAGCGTGCCAAAGCGCAGATGGACGGAGAGATAGGAAACGCCCTTGACCGCCGGAAAATCCCGCAGCGCCGCGTAACGCTTGAGGCGGCCATCGCTGAAATCGCTCCACAATTGCCGGGCGCCGGACATGCCGGGGATGATGCCGACTTCGCGCAAATCGGTCGCCGAAAAACCAATCGCCGCCAGACTCGGCACGCCGGCCAGTTCGCCGCCGGCAATCGCGCCAGCACAAGGATGGGCGGCACTGTCGACCGGGCTCAAGCGTTTGAGCCAGGCATTTTTATAAGGCGTGAACACCGAAAAAGGCTTGCCGGCCTGCGTCAGTACCTCGTCGTGCTCGAAAATCACCTGATCCTTCAGGCAGTGGAAGTCAATCCCCGACGCGCCCAACTTCGTACCAACGGCGGTATCGCGTTGCTTGGCAGCGGGTTCGTAATCGCGATTGGCAAACACCGCGCTGACCCCAAGTTCGCGCGCCAGACGGGGAATCTCATCCTCGGCCCAGCCGTGGCGGACAATCAGGCCGCCGCCGCGGGCGCGCAGTGCGGCATCGAGTTCGAGCAGCGAGGCGTGGATGAAATGCACCCGCCGATCGCATCGTGAAGGCAGGGCATCGAGTATGCGAGTGTCGAAAACAAAGGCGCAATAAACCTGCTGCGCCCCGGCAAGTGCCGCGCTCAGCGCGGCATGGTCGGTATCGCGCAAATCGCGGCGAAACCAGACGAGGGCTTTTTCATGATTCATGGTTGGTTTGTACCCTGACGGCGATTAAAATTCCGTGCATGGACAACGTCAATCTGACCGATAACTTCCTCATCGCCATGCCGGCGCTTGCAGACCCCTATTTTGCCCGTGCCCTGGTCTATATTTGCGAGCACAACGACAATGGGGCGCTCGGCATTATCGTCAATCGGCCCATCGACATGAATCTCGGCAGCCTCTTCGACAAGATCGACATCAAGCTGGAAGCCGACCAGCTCTCCGGTTTGCCGGTTTATTTCGGCGGCCCGGTGCAAATGGATCGCGGTTTCGTCCTGCATCGCCCGATCGGGCTCTGGCAATCAACGCTGGTCGTCAATCAGGAAGTCGGCCTGACCAGTTCGCGCGACGTGCTGGCGGCGGTCGGCAGCGCCGGCGTACCGACGGAAATTCTCGTCACCCTCGGTTATTCCGGCTGGGAGGCCGGGCAACTGGAGAGTGAGCTGGCGCAAAATTCCTGGCTGACCGTCCCCGCCAAGCCCGCCATTCTTTTCGATCTGCCGCCGGAAGAACGCCTGTCGGCCGCCTTGCAAAAGCTGGGCATCAGCTTCGCCCAACTCTCCGACGTCGCCGGACATGCCTGAGGGCACCGTCCTCGCCTTCGATTTTGGCGAGAAGCGGATTGGCGTTGCCACTGGCGAAACTTTGCTAGCGAGCGCTCACCCGCTGACGGTCATACACGGCGAATCGAACGCTCAGCGCTTTGCCGCGATTGCTTTGCTGATTGCCGAGTGGCGGCCGGTGCAACTGGTTGTCGGCTTGCCAACGCACGCCGACGGCACAGCGCACACGATGACCCGCCTGGCGACCAAATTTGCCGAACGCTTGCAACGCCGCTTCAATCTCCCCGTCGCCTTTGCCGACGAACGCCTGACCTCGATCGATGCCGACAGTCGTCTGCGCGAAAGCGGGCGTAACAGTCAATCCGCCAAGCCGCTGCGCGATGCCGTCGCGGCTCAACTCATCCTGCAAACCTGGTTCGAAAGCCCGCACCATGCCCCTTCTGCCTGACGTGTCGACATCGCCGCCCGCCGATGCCGAGGCACAGTGTCGCCAACTGGCCGAACTGATTCGCCCGCATCTGCACCGCCATCCCGCCTTCATCGGCATTCACAGCGGCGGCGCCTGGATCGCCGAACGGCTGAAAGAGTCGCTCGGTCTCAGCGAAGGGATCGGCCTCATCGACGTTTCTTTCTATCGCGACGATTTCGCTGAAAAAGGTCTCCATCCACAGGTCAAGCCGACAGTGATTCCCTTTGATGTCGAGGGGCGTCACCTGATCCTCGTCGATGACGTTTTGTATACCGGCCGGACGACGCGCGCCGCCCTCAACGAACTGTTCGATTACGGGCGTCCGGCCTCGGTCAGCCTGGCCGTACTCGCCGACCGCGGCGGGCGCGAACTGCCGATCGGTGCGACGTATTGCGTCTGGCAGGTTGAATTGCGCGACGGCCAGAATCTGGTGCTGACCCGCCATGCTGACGGCCAACTCGCCTGGAGACTGGAAAATGCATAACCCGCAGTTGAACAAGGACGGCGAACTGACCCACCTGCTGTCGCTTGACGGCCTGCCAGAACGCATCCTGACGCAAATTCTCGACACCGCCGAATCGTTCATGGAAGTCTCGGCGCGCGATGTCAAAAAGGTGCCGCTGCTACGCGGGAAAAGCGTTTTCAACCTGTTTTTCGAGAATTCGACGCGCACCCGGACGACCTTCGAGATTGCCGCCAAACGCCTGAGTGCCGACGTGATCAATCTCGACATCAACAAATCCTCGGCCAGCAAGGGCGAAACCCTGCTCGACACCATCGACAACCTGGTCGCCATGCACGCCAATCTCTTCGTCGTGCGCCATGCTTCGAGCGGCGCCCCCTACCTGATTGCCGAACACCTGCAAAACATTGGCCGCGACGATGTTCATGTCGTCAATGCCGGCGACGGGCGTCATGCCCATCCGACGCAAGGCTTGCTCGACATGTACACGATTCGCCACTACAAAAAGGATTTCACGCAATTGCGCGTGGCCATCGTCGGCGACATCCTGCATTCGCGCGTCGCCCGCTCCGACATTCACGCGCTGACCACGCTCGGCGTCCCGGAAGTTCGCGCCATCGGCCCGGAAACCCTGCTCCCCAAGCACCTCGACAAACTCGGCGTGCATGTCTTTCACGACATGGAGCAAGGCCTCAAGGACGTCGACGTGATCATCATGCTGCGCCTGCAGAACGAGCGTATGACGGGCGCTCTGCTGCCCTCGGCCGGCGAATATTTTCGCCACTACGGCCTGACACCGCAGAAGCTCGCCTTGGCCAAGGCCGACGCCATTGTGATGCACCCCGGCCCGATGAATCGCGGTGTCGAAATCCACTCGGCGGTCGCCGACGGCCCACAGGCGGTCATCCTGCCGCAAGTGACTTTCGGAATCGCCGTGCGTATGGCGGTAATGAGCATTGTGGCGGGGAACTGAAATGAACATCGAAATCAAGAACGGCCGCGTGATTGACCCGAAAAACGCGGTTGACCGGCTCACTTCCCTGTTTGTTGTCGACGGCAAAATCGCCGGGCTGGACGCTGCGCCGGCCGGTTTTTCTGCCGACCAGACGATTGATGCTGACGGCCAGGTGGTCTGCCCCGGGTTCATCGACCTCGGCGCCCGCCTCAACAGCATCGAAGCCGAACTGGCGGCGGCGGTCGCTGGTGGCGTCACCTGCGTTGTCGTCCCGCCCGATGCCGATCCGCCGCTCGACGAACCGGAGCTGGCCGATCGCCTGGTGCATCGCGGCGGCGAAATCGGCAAGGCGCGCGTGTTGCCGCTGGGCGCGCTGACGCTCGGTCTCAAGGGCGAGCGCCTGGCCGAGCTGGCCGGCCTCAAAAAAGCCGGTTGCATCGCCTTTTCGCAGGCCAACAAACCGGTGGTCGATACCGAAGCCTTGCTGCGCGCGATGGAATACGCCGCCACCTTCGGCTTTGCCATCTGGCTGCAGGCGCAGGATTACTGGCTCTCGCGCAACGGCATCGCGCACGCTGGCGAAGTCTCCAGTCGCCTCGGCCTGGCCGGGATTCCGGTCGCCGCCGAAACCATCGCCATCGCCACCATCGTGCAGCTGGTGCGCGACTCCGGCTGCCGCGTCCATCTCACCCGTCTTTCTTCTGCTGCCGGCGTCGCACTGGTCAAGGGAGCAATTGACGAAGGTTTGCCGCTCAGTTTCGATATCGGCGTTCACCACCTGTTGCTGACCGAGAACGACATCGGCTTTTTCAATCCTCATGCCCGCTTCAACCCGCCGCTGCGCGCACAAAGTGACCGCCTGGCGCTGTCGGCCGCGGCTGCCTCGGGTTTGGCGGCAATCTGTTCCGACCATACGCCGGTCGCTGCCGACGACAAATTGCTGCCTTTCGGCGAAGCCCGGCCGGGCGCCAGTGGCCTCGAACTGCTGCTGCCGCTGACCCTGAAATGGGCCGAAACGCTCAAGCTTTCGCTGCCCCAGGCGCTTGCCCGCATCACCTCGGCGCCGGCGGCTGTTCTCGGGTTGTCGAGCGGCCAGCTGGCCATCGGCGCGGCGGCAGACATTTGTATTTTCGACCCTGGCGCAAACTGGCTGTTGACCCCGCAAAGCCTCAGGAGCCGCGGCAAAAACTCGCCCTGGATGGGTTACATGATGTGCGGCGAAGTGCGGACGACCCTGGTTGGCGGGCGCGTCGTTTATCAGGCGTGAGCGCAAGAATCAACCGCGCCGGGGCGGTTGCCGGCAAAATTCCCCAAGGTGCCAGCGTGCGCCGCTGCTTCAGTTGATCGGCAAACCGCGCGGCTTGCGCGGGGCGCCGCTGAACAGGCGGTCGTAAAGCCAATTGGGCAGCAAGCGTAACAGTTTGGCAACAATGCCCATCTGCCATGGAATGACCGCATAGGAAACACCGCCGGCGATGGCGCGGGCGAAGCGCTCGGCAGCCTCGTCGGCCGTCAGCAAAAAAGGCATGGCATAGGTGTTGACGGCGGTCATCGGCGTCGCGATGTAGCCCGGCACGAGGGTGACGACCTTGATCCCGGCGGGTCGCAGCTCAAGGCGCAAGCTCTCCAGATAAGAGATCACCGCGGCTTTCGATGCCGAGTAAGCTTCGGCGCCGGGCAGCCCGCGAATGCCAGCCACCGAGGCGATGCCGACCAGTCGCCGCTCACCGCCAGCAGCCAGCATGGCCGGAATGAACGGGGCAAAGCTGGCGGCCATGCCAAAAACATTGGTTTCCATGAGGCGCCGAAAGACGGCCAGGTCTTCTGCAAATTCGCTCAAGGTGCCAACCGAGACGCCGGCGCTGGCAATCACTACATCCGGGACGCCGCAGCGGGCAATGAAATCAGTCGCCGCATCGTGTACTGCCACGGCATCGCCGACATCGAGCGGATAGCAGGCGTGCTGCCCGCCGAGGCGCTGGTTGAGCGCCGCCAGAGACGCGCTGCGGCGTCCCACCAACCCGAGCCTTGCGCCGCGTGCGGCGTAGTAAACGGCAAGCGCCTCGCCGATTCCCGACGAGGCGCCCGTAATAAAAACTTTCAGGGTCAATTACTTTTTGGCCGACTTTTCATTGCGTACCTTGGCAATCAGTTTGTCGGTGATAGCCAGTTGATCGGTGAAGTCCTTGCCGCCGACCAGATATTTGCCATTCACCGTTATTGCCGGAACCCCCTGAATCTTGTGCCCGACCCCGAGTTGTTCGCTGCGCTTGAGCTTGCTCATGACGCCGAACGAGTTGAAGGTTTCGCTGAAGCGCTTGGGATCGACGCCCTTTTTGACCACCCATTCAGTCAAAGTGCGCTCGTCGAACAGGTTGATGCGTTCGCCGTGAATCGCCTTGAATATCTCGTTGTCGAGTCGCGCCAGGTCGCCGGTGGTTTCGAGCGTGAAATACAGCTTGGCGATATTCGCCCAGGAAGCGCGCCCGAAGGTGACCGGTACGCGGCGGAAGCTGACATCGGAAGGCAGGCGGGCGGCCCAGGCAGAAACCAGCGGATGGAAATCACTGCAGTGCGGGCAGCCGTAACTAAAAAACTCCAGCACTTCGATTTTGCCCGAATCATCCGTCGGCTGCGCCGGCGAGATCAGCGTGTAATCGCTGCCCTCGCTTTGCGCCAGGGCAGGGCTGCCGGCGCTCAGAGCTGAAAGCGAAAGCAGGGCAGCAACAACAAAATGGCGACGATCAAAACGCATTGTTTACTCCTTGGTATTTTTGGCAAGTTGCGACTCAATGCCGGATTTGGCAAGTTCGGTGCGCACTTTGTTCAGTTCATCAATTTTGGTGTAAGGGCCGACGCGCACGCGGAAGTAGGTTTTATCCTGCACCATCACCTGCTGCACTAGCGCCTCGACTCCCATGAACGCCAGCTTGGCCTTTTGGTTGTCGGCATCCTGCGCGGTGCTGAACGAGCCGGCTTGCAGGAAGAGCGGTTGCTTACTCTCGCGCGATTCTTCTTCCTTCTTCGGTACCTCGGCTTTTGCCTCCTCCTTGGCTGCGGCTGGCTGCGATTGTTTGTCCGGCACGGCGTCGGCCTTGCCCGGCAAAATGTCGTAAAACTGGAAGCGCTTTTCCGGAATCGGGTCGCCCGGTTTGCCCGGCAAGGCCAGCGGCGGCGCCGTTTTGCCATCGCTGCCGAGCACCAGCTCGCTGCGTGGTGGCGGCGATTTGTCGACAAAGGGCAAAGGTGACTTGTTCATGTACCAGACAACGGCGGCGGCGGCACCGACACCGAGGACGAGGCCGATGAACATGCCGATGAGGGTGCCGCCGGCGGAACTTTTCCGGGCTGGGCGGCTGGTGCGAGGCTTCATATCACGGCTCATGATGGGACTTTCTTACATGGATTCCGGGTAGCTGACGCCGAGAATCGCCAGTCCGTTGCGCAGCGTCTGTCGCACGGCGGCGGCCAGTGCGATACGCGCATCGCGCAACTGCGGATCATCGACGAGCATACGCTCGGCGTTGTACCAGGCGTGGAATTCGCCGGCCAGATCCTTTAGGTAGAAGGCGATCAGATGCGGCGCCAACTCGCGGGCGGCATTGTCGATCACCTCGCGGAACTCGGCCAGCTTGCTGGCAATCGCCAGTTCGCGCGGGTTGTCGAGAACGCCGAGATCAGCCTCGGCGAGGCTGGCGAGGTCGCCGGCCCACTGGTTAAGCACCGAGCAAATGCGGGCGTGCGCGTACTGGATGTAATAAACCGGGTTCTCATTGCTCTGGCTCTTGGCCAGATCAAGATCGAAATCGAGGTGCTGATCCGACTTGCGCAGGGCGTAGAAAAAGCGGCACGCATCGTTGCCGACTTCCTTGCGCAACTCGCGCAGCGTCACGAATTCGCCGGAGCGGGTCGACATCGACGCCTTCTGGCCGTTGCGGTAAAGCACCGCAAATTGCACCAGTGCCACCTGCAGGCGGGATGCATCCAGATCAAGGGCGGTGATTGCGCCATTGACGCGGGCAATGTAGCCGTGGTGATCGGCGCCCCAGATATTGATGACCTTGTCGAAACCCCGCTCGAACTTGTTCAGGTGGTAGGCAATGTCGGAGGCGAAATAGGTGTAAAGCCCGTTTTCACGTTGCACGACACGGTCTTTCTCATCGCCAAAGGTCGTTGAGCGGAACCAGCGGGCGCCGTTTTGCACATAAAGATGCCCCTTCTTCTCCAGCAGATCGACGCAGCGGGCGACCAGGCCGGTGTCGAAAAGCGCTTTCTCCGAGAACCAGACATCGAAATCGACGCCGAATTCTTCGAGATCGTTGCGGCAGTCGGCCAGCTGCTCCGACAGGGCATGATGATGGACGTAAGCCCAATCGGCACCGAGCAACGCCTTGGCATTGGCGATCAACGCATCGAGATGCTGGTCACGCTGGCGCTTGGCCTCGTCGTCGCTGCGCTCTGCCTCTGGCAGACCGGGCGTGCCAGCCAGCACCTGAGTGGCCGGGCGAACCAATTTGTCGCCGTGCGCCACCCGCATCTGCGCCGCCATGTCGCGCACATAATCGCCCTGATACGCATTGGGCAGAAAGGGAATGGCAACGCCGCATTGCTCAAGGTAACGCAGCCAGGTCGACAGGCCGAGAATGTCCATCTGGCGACCGGCATCATTGACGTAATACTCGCGCGTCACATCCCAGCCGGCAAAGGTCAGCAAATTGGCGAGCGAGGCGCCATAAGCCGCGCCGCGCCCATGGCCGACATGCAGCGGGCCGGTCGGATTGGCTGAGACAAATTCGATCTGCACCTTCTGCCAACCGCCCTGCGTGCTGCGTCCGTAGTTCTCGCCCTCCACCAGCACGGCGCGCACGGCTTGCAGTTTGGCGTGCGGCGCCAGGGTGAAATTGATAAACCCGGCACCGGCAACCTCTGCTTTTTGCAGCAATACCGATGCCGGGATGGCGCTGACCAGTTGCATGGCAATGTCGCGCGGATTCTTTTTCAGCAGCTTGGCCAGTTGCATCGCCAGATTGGTCGCGTAATCCCCGTGTGTCGGATCGCGCGGGCGCTCAAGGTAAATCGGCGTCGCGCCAGCCTCTGCCGCGACGCGCTCCAAAGCCTGTTGCAGCAGGGAGGTAAGCTGTGATTTGACGTCTTTAGCCATTGATTTACCGCAAAAATTCGAAAGGCGCGATTATACGCCCCGACAAACCCGGCGCGGCGCCTGCATCTTGCTACTTGCAGCACGAACAGGTGATTCCCGGCAGATGCCCCTCTGTTGATTTCTGCAACCAGCTCGAAGCAGGCCAAAGTCGTCTTCGCAGTGGACGTGGCGAGACGTTTGACGGCGAGCAATTGAGTTTCCTGGAGCAGAAAACACGGCTACCTTTGTTGCGATAAACCCCCACCCCCCGGCCAGCAGCCGGAGCGATGGGGGCAAGCAAGGGGGTTTGAACGCCCTGCGCCTTATTTCCAGTTCGCGGCAATCAGCGGATTCAACGCCGTTTGATACGCCGCCGGCAGCGTTGTCTGACCGGCCGCCGGCGGTGCAAAAGCCGCCATCGCCGCGACCAGCACATCCACCTGAGTGTCGAGCAACTTCTTGCCGTCCGCCGTCTTGAACTGCTCAACATGGTAAGCATTGCCCGCATACCAGTTTTTGAGGGTGCTCTTGTCACTGGTGCCGATAATGCTCAACTCAAGATCGCTACCCACACGGCGCAGCCACAACTGGCTGGCGGTGACGCCGGCAGCGACGGAAAGTACATCAACGTTTCCGACAATGGTGTCGTAGTCGCTGATCACGTCCGCCCCTGCACCGCGGCCGAACAGGTAGGTATCGTTGCCGGCGCCACCGTTCAAGGTATCGGCTCCGGCGCCCCCGTTCAGGGTGTCTGCCCCCGCCCCGCCGTTCAAGGTATTGTTGGCCGCGTTACCGGTCAGCACATTGTTCAGCGTATTGCCGGTGCCGTTGATCACCGCCGTGCCGGTCAAAGTCAAGTTCTCGACATTGGCCGCCAGCGTGTGCGTGATACTCGACTGAACGAGATCGGTGCCGGCGCTGGCCGCTTCGGTCACCACGTCGCCGACGTTGTCGACGACATAGGTGTCGTTGCCCAGCCCACCAATCAGCGTATCGATACCCGCCCCGCCATTGAGCGTGTCGTCGCCGGCGCCGCCGTTCAGCGTATTGCTGGCCGTGTTACCCGTCAGTACGTTATTCAGCGTATTGCCGGTGCCGTTGATCACCGCCGTCCCCGTCAAAGTCAGATTCTCGACGTTGGCTGCCAGCGTGTGGGTGACACTCGACTGAACGGTGTCCGTACCTGAGCTGGCCGCTTCGGTCACCACGTCACCAACGTTGTCGACGACATAGGTGTCGTTGCCCAGCCCACCGATCAGCGTGTCGATACCCGCCCCCCCGTCCAACGTGTCGTCGCCGGCGCCGCCGTTCAACGTATTGCTGGCCGTGTTACCCGTCAGTAGGTTGTTCAGCGTATTGCCGGTGCCGTTGATCGCCGCTGTGCCGGTCAAAGTGAGGTTCTCAACATTGGCCGCCAGGGTGAGCGTGACACTCGACTGAACGAGATCAGTGCCAGCATTGGCCGCTTCGGTCACCACGTCGCCAACGTTGTCGACGACATAGGTGTCGTTGCCCAGCCCACCAATCAGGGTATCGATACCCGCCCCGCCGTTCAGCGTATTGCTGGCCGTGTTGCCCGTCAGCACGTTGTTCAGCGTATTGCCAGTGCCGTTGATCGCCGCCGTCCCCGTCAAGGTCAGATTCTCGACGTTGGCTGCCAACGTGAGCGTGACACTCGACTGAACGGTGTCCGTGCCGGCGCTGGCGGCTTCAGTCACCACGTCGCCAACGTTGTCGACGACATAGGTGTCGTTGCCCAGCCCACCAATCAGGGTATCGATACCCGCCCCGCCGTTCAACGTATTGCTGGCTGTGTTGCCCGTCAGCACGTTGTTTAGCGTATTGCCGGTGCCGTTGATGGCTGCCGTCCCTGTCAACGTCAGGTTCTCGACGTTGGCTGCCAGGGTAAGCGTGATACTGGATCGAACCAGGTCGGTGCCGGCACCGGCCGCTTCGGTCACCACGTCGCCGACATGGTCGACCACGTAGGTATCGTTACCCAGGCCGCCGGACATGCTGTCTGCACCGCCAGCTCCGTCCAGCGTGTCGTTGCCGACATTGCCCGTGACGCTGTTGTTCAACTCGTTGCCGCTCAGCGATACGCTGACTGTGTCATTCATCACCAGGTCTTCCAGGTTGGCACCCAGGGTGTAGTTGCTGGACACGTAGACACCATCAAT
>CAJBDJ010000002.1 GCA_903951825.1 uncultured Pseudomonadota bacterium | reverse complement strand
TCCTCCAGACCGTAAATTACACGATTCGTTGGACTCCACTATTTCCAGCCTACCTCACGAAAGAGTTGGTGGAGATTTTGAGAGAACAGAGGGCAAAAGAGAGTCGAACCGGCTGCCCAGTGGCCCAGGCCGTGCACACCCATGGCACACGCAGGATGGGCGCGAACACGGCGTGTCGTGCGGGAAGCAGAAATGGAAACGCCCAACCGAGAAGGGTTGGGCGTCTAATACTGGTGGCCAATCGCGGAATCGAACCACGGACACGCGGATTTTCAATCCGCTGCTCTACCAACTGAGCTAATTGGCCAAAAGAGGCGCGGATTATAACGGCCTATCTTGTCAGCTGCAACCATTTCCGGTAGCACTTGTGAGGGATGGGGCTGCCGGGGGGTAGGCGCTGATCTTCGGCCTTGCTTTGGGCGCCGGATATTCTCTTTGGGCGTTGTGGCGTGTTGCAGCCGTGCGTTGCTGGAAAATCGCGATGCCTTTGATGAGTGCCAGAGGCCGGCTTTTGTTAAAATTTGCCGCTTACTTTTAACGACCGGCCAGAGGTAGGCATGATTCAGGATCAACGACGGCACCAACGGATACGCTTCAGTCAGCCGCCGATCGTGACACTGGGTTTTGACGGCCGCCGGGAAACGGGTTACATCGAGAACTTGTCACTCTCCGGTCTGGTGATTCGTACCACGATGCCGCTTGAGATTGGCCGCCTGGCCGGCTGTGAATTCAGCCTTTTCGGCTCGCCGCTGATTGATGTTCCGCTCAGCGTGGTCAGTCTGGTTGGCGATTTGTATGGCGGGCGCTTTCAATCCGGGCCGGTTAACCAAATCATTATTGGCGATGCGATCAACGCCGCGCTGCGTCAGGGAAATGCTTCGGTATTGAGTATTCATGCCTTGGCCGGGGGCAAGGTCATGCGCATTGCGGGCGGTCTCAATGGCGCTCTCGGCAACGATTTCATGCACGCCCTGACGCGCGTTGGTGTCACTCAAATTGATCTTTCCGGGGTGACGTCGATCGACCAGCCCGGTTTGATGCTGTGTCTGGTGGCTACCCGTCGGCACGGGGTTGAGCTCGTCCAGCCATCCGAAACCTTCGCCACGGCCTGGAAGGCTGCGCGGGCGGCGCCGGCAATCTGAGTGTCGGGCAGCCGCTAGCCGGTTATCGCGTTGGCCGGCGGCTGCGCGCCAGGTCGAGGTCGGCGCAGAGTTTTTCGCTGCCGTCGAGAATGCGCGGCGTGTGGCGCTGCATGATGTCGGGATGGATATGAAAGAGATTGTTGCGCTTGACGGCGGTCAGGCGCGTCCATTTGTCCCAGTCGTGCAGCCACTCCGGCCGGGTTTCGCCGATACCGCTGGCGATGATCACTTCGGGATTGGCGGCGAGTACCGCTTCTAGGCTGACGACCGGTGCCATCGGCGCCAGGTGGCCGAAGACGTTTTCACCGGCGCAGAGACGGATGGCATCGGAGATGATTTGCGAGCTGCCGACAGTCATTAGCGGTGCCTTCCAGATTTGGTAGAAAACGCGCACGCCCGGTTTGCCGGCGTTGGCCGTCTGGAGTGCCGCCAGGCGTTGGCGAAAATTCGCCGCGGCGGCGTTGGCAACTGGTTCGCTGCCGGCGAGTTGGCCGAGGCGCACCAGTTGCTCGGCGACATCGGCGATCTTGTTGGGCTGGAAGAGATAAACATTGAGCCCGAGGCCGCGCAGTTTGGCGATTTCGCTCAAATTGTTGCCGCTCTCCCAGGCAATCACCAGATCCGGTTTGAGGGCGGCGACGGCTTCAAGATCGATGCGCGAATAGCCGCCGATACGCGGGACTTTTTTGGCCGCCGGCGGGTAATCGCTGTAATCGACGGTACCGACCAGGGCTTCGCCGGCACCGGCGGCATAGAGACTTTCAGCAAGGTGCGGGGCAAGGCTGACGATGCGCTTGGCGGGCGCCGCGAGGCGGACGGCATGGCCGGAATCATCGGTGAACAGCAGCTCGGCGGCGGCGCTTGAACAAAGACCGAGGCTGGCGAGCAAGACAAAAAAGAGAGGTGATTTCATGCTGGCTTCCACGCTTTCAGGGCATTGTGCAAGCGCTGCCAATCGGCTTCGTTGCCGGGCGGGCTGATTCGCAAGACTGCCGGCGACTCGAAAATCCGCGTGAGAATTCCGTGGCGGGCAAGAAAGCGCTGCAAGCCGCCGTTGTCTGCGCTGCTCAAGGTAGCGAACAGCGCACCGCCCCCGACTTCGCCAAAGGGCGCGAGCATGGCCTGGAGACGCTCGCTGGCGAGTTTCAGTTGGTCGCACGTCAGCGCCTGCCAGCGGCTATCCTGCAGGGCGAGGCGGGCGGCTTCGCGCGCCGGGCCGGCGATTGTCCAGGGACCGAGTGCGGCGGCCATTTTGCGAAGGATTTCCGGGGTGGCCAGAACAAAGCCGACGCGCGCCCCGGCCAGCCCGAAAAACTTGCTGAGCGAACGGAAAACGATCAGGTTCGGTGCCTCCGGCGTACCAGCGAGCGACGCCAGACTGGCTGCCGGCGTCGGATCAATCAGTGACTCATCGACAATCAGCCAGCCCCCACGTTTTTCAAGCTGTTTTGCGGCGTCGACCGCCAACTCGCGGGGATGCAATTCGCCGGTCGGATTGTGCGGGTTGCAAAACAAGAGGTAAGGGGTAGCTGCCGCCAGCGCACGCGGTAGTTGGGTATATTGCAAAAAACGCAGGCGATGGCCGGCGCTTTGCCAGGCTTGCGGGTGTCTGGCGGGAAGCGGGCTCAGGCAGGCAACGACGGCACGCGGCATGAGCGTCGGCAGAACGCGAATGGCCGCTTGCGAACCGGCAACCGGTAGCAAATTGTGGTTGCCGTAATAAGCTGCGGCAGCCGCTTCAAGGCCGTCGTTGATCTCCGGCAGCCGCTGCCAGCTGGCGGCTGAGAGCGGCGGTAGCGGCCAGGCGTGCGGGTTGATGCCGGTGGTCAGGTCGAGCCAATCAGCGCGCGCCATGCCGCTGTCAGCTGCCGTCTGGCGCAGATTGAGCATTGCCTGATGATCTGCCGCCCCCGCGGGGTCATAAAACTGGGCTTGCACACGGCTCCTTCCGTTTTTTTCGTTGCCAGCGACTCGGCTAGGGCAAATTTTCAGGGTTTACTTGAGGCGCCAGGGCAAGCCGGCGGCGACCAGCGTAACCTGCTCGCAAACCGCTGCCACCCGCTGATTGAGCCGCCCCTGCTCGTCGGTGAAGAGGCGCGAAACCGGGTGCATGGGAACTATCCCCCAGCCGACTTCGTTGGAGACAAGAATCAGCTCGCCGGGCAGCTGCGGAATCAGCGCAATCAGTTCAGCGCTTTCACCCTGCAACAACGGACAGTCGATCGCCGCGCCGGCCTCGGCCTGCCTCGCCGCTTGCCCGGCATAGAGCAGGTTGGATAACCACAGGGTCAGGCAATCAACGATCAGGCAGGTGTCGGCGGCAGCCAGTTGGCACAGGCGGGCGGCCAGATGCAGGGGTTCTTCGGCACAAGCCCAGGCCGCTGGCCGGCGCTGGCGATGGTCGGCGATGCGCCGCGCCATTTCGGCGTCGCCGGCCTCTGCCGTGGCCACATAAACCACGCGCCGGGTCGACGCAACGGCGCGTTGTTCGGCCAGCCGACTCTTGCCCGAGCGGGCGCCGCCAAGGATCAGTTGTTTCATGGGGCAACTCTAGCACGACCTTATAATCCGGGCTTTTGCCGGACGATGCGATGAATTTCCTGATCACCCAGCCTGACGATGAGCTGCGTTTTGTCCTGCAAAACCGGATTGACCGCAAAACCAAGCCGCTCGGTGCCCTCGGTCAGCTGGAAAAGCTGGCGTTGCAGATCGGCCTCGTTCAGCAGACGCTCGTGCCGGAGTTGAAGCAGCCGCATGTGCTGGTTTTTGCCGCCGACCATGGCGCGGCGAAAGCTGGCATTTCTGCTTATCCGCAGGAAGTGACCTGGCAGATGGTCGAGAATTTTCTGAGCGGCGGCGCGGCGATCAATGTATTTGCGCGGCAGAACGGCATTCATCTGGCGATTGTCGATGCCGGCGTCGCGCACGATTTCGGCAAGCGTCCCGGCTTGATCAACCACAAGATCAACGCTGGCACCGCCAACTACATCGAACAGCCGGCGATGACGGCAGCGCAATGCCGGCTGGCGCTGGAGCGGGGTGCCGAGCTGAGTCGCAATCTCGCGCAAAACGGCTGTAATGTCGTTGGCATCGGCGAAATGGGCATCGGCAATACCGGCTCGGCTTCGCTGATTACCCATTGTCTGAGCGATCTGCCGCTGCCAGCCTGTGTCGGGCGCGGCAGCGGCCTGGACGATGCCGGGCTGGCGCGCAAACGGCTTTTGCTTGAGCAGGCGTTGAGGCGCTATCGCATGGCCGGCGGGGATGATGCGCCGCTCAGCGTGCTCGCCGAATTTGGCGGCTTTGAAATCGCCATGATGGTTGGTGCCATGCTGGGTGCTGCCGAGGCCGGGATGCTCGTGCTGATCGACGGATTTATTGCCGGCGCGGCGGCGCTGACCGCCATCCGCCTTTATCCCGACCTTGCCGCTTACTGCGTGTACGCTCATCGCTCGGCCGAGGCCGGACACGCCGCGCAATTGCAGGCACTCGGCGGCGAGCCGCTGCTCGATCTCGGACTGCGGCTCGGCGAAGGCAGCGCGGCGGCGCTCGCCTTCCCCCTGCTGGAAGCGGCGGCGGCCTTTCTCAGGGAAATGGCCAGTTTCGAGTCGGCAGGAATCGCCGACAAACCATGATGCTGCGTCGCGAGCTTGCCTACTTTTTTGGTGCCATCCGCTTCTTCACCCGTCTGCCGGTGCCCGCCTGGGTGGGCCATTCAGCCGAGGCATTGAACCATTCGGCGCGCTATTTCCCGGCCGTCGGCTTGCTGGTTGGCGCTATCGGTGCTCTGGTCTACCTGGCCGCCGGGCAAGTCTGGCCGTCATCGGTGGCGATTCTGCTGTCGATGGCGGCGACCATTTACGCAACCGGTGCCTTCCACGAGGACGGTTTGTCGGACACCGTCGATGGACTCGGTGGCGGTTGGGACAAATTGCGCATCCTCGAAATCATGAAGGATTCGCGGGTCGGCAGTTACGGCGTGATCGCCATGGCGCTGGCCTTGCTCGGCAAATTCATCCTCCTCGATTCGCTCGCTCCCGCCTTACTGCCGGCTGCGCTGATCGCCGGCCACGCCCTCTCGCGTTTTTGCTCGACGCTGCTGCTGGCATGCATGGATTATGTGCGCGAGGATTTGCTGGCGAAGGCCAAGCCGCTGGCGACCGGCCTGAGTGGGGGTGAAATGCTGACTGCTGCCGCCTTCGTGTTGCCGGCGCTGGCCTTTTTGCCGCTGCAAAAGCTACTTGTCGGCTGTTTGCTGGCGGCTCTGGTAACGCTCTGGCTGGCCGCCAAATTCAAGCGCTGGCTCGGCGGCTATACCGGCGATTGCCTGGGGGCGACGCAGCAGCTGTCGGAAATCGCCTTCTACCTCGGCTTGCTCGCCGCCTGGCCGACCTGAGCGCGGCCGGACGCGGTGCCCGCCGCCGGTATGATGCGCATTGTCAGCAATCATCAGAAAGCCAACACGTCATGCGCTCCTTTTTGCTTTTCCTGCATCTGTCTGCCGTCATCATCTGGCTCGGCGGCATGTTTTTCGCCCATTTCTTCCTGCGCCCGGCAGCTGCCGAACAACTGCCGCCAGCGCAACGCCTGCCCCTGTTGGCGGCAATTCTCGGGAGTTTTTTCAAGACTGTGACGTTCGCCATCGTGATCCTGCTTGTCTCGGGTTTTGCCCGCATGGGGATGACCGGCTTTGCCCAGGCACCACTGCACTGGCATCTGATGTCGGCCATCGGCCTGCTGATGACGACTATTTTTGCCCTGATTTACCTCTTCCATTATCCGCAGCTCAAGTCGGCGGTCGCCGCGCAAGCGTGGGAGCCAGCCGGAGCGGCGATGAATCGGATTCGCCGGCTGGTATGGGTCAACCTCTGCCTCGGCGCGCTGACCGTCGCCGTCGCCACGCTCGGCCCCCTGTTCGCTGCCTGAGGCAGCATCCGGATAACGATGATCCTGCACCTGATCCGTCATCCGCGACCGCTGGTGGATGACGGTATTTGTTACGGGCAGCTCGATCTGGCGGGCGAAAATCCAGCGGCCGCTGCCGCGCAACTGCGTAATCAGTTGCCGCCCGGCTTGCCGGTGTGGAGCAGCCCGCTGCGTCGTTGTGCCGAACTGGCGGCGGCTTTGCATACGCAACCGTTTTTCGATCACCGACTCGCCGAGATGAATTTCGGCAACTGGGAAGGGCGCCGCTGGGACTGCATTCCGCGCCACGAGATCGATGCCTGGGCGGCCGATGTGGCGGGCTATGTCGTGCCGGGCGGTGAATCGGCGCTCAAGGTGCAGCAACGCGCACTTGATTTTGTCGCCGGGCTGCGGGTTCCGGAGGCGGTGATCGTCACCCACGCCGGCGTCTTGCGCGTGCTACTGGCACATTGGCAGGGCTTGCCCGACGAGCGCTGGTGCGAACTGGGATTTGCTTACGGCTCATGCTGGCGCGTGGTCGTTGAACCCTGATGCCCCAACCCCGACGGCATGGCACCATGCTGCTCGATTTTTTGAGGTTTGACGCGCCGAGCACGGCGACAAGGATGCTGGCGAGCCGAATTTCTCTGGTCGCTGCATTGACGATCGGTACGGTCGGGTCGGCTTAGTCGGCAAACAGTTTCTCCAGACCCACGTCATCAAGCGCCTTGAGGCTCAGGTCGGCGCTGTGCCGGTATGGCAGTACATCCCTGGTCTTGCGCATGGATAGTCTTTCCTGTGGCATCCCCGAGCGCTTTCAAAAAGCGGCGAGGCCATCTTTAACGATCGAAATACGCACCAAATCTTATTCCTGTACCCCAGGCTTTTATTCGACATGACCACAGGATGACTTTTGATCGAGCTGTGCGCAAAACTCCTGATAAGTTACTTTAAGAGTTAATTTTCTATCGTTGATTATTAAGGGGTATTTGGCTCAAAAAACTCCCGGAAAAAGATATCTAAGTCATTGTTGCATAAGAAAAAATTCCTATTTTCACTATTGACGCGCATGGTTTCATGTCCTAAAGTGGGAAAACGTGTGGAAAAGTGGGAAATAGGGGGCGAAGCGAGCGATGTTCGAGGGGGCGGCAGCACTCAGTCTGGATGCAAAGGGGCGACTTGCCATACCGGCAAGGCATCGTGAGTCCCTGCTTGCGCTCGCCGAGGGGTCGCTCGTTTTGACGGCGCATCCGCATCGCTGCCTGCTTCTGTATCCCGCGCCGGCCTGGCAGCCGATTCGCGATCAGGTGCTCAAGGCGTCCAGCCTTGATCCGCGAGCCGCCTCGATCAAGCGCGTGCTGGTCGGTAATGCCCGCACCGAGGTGCTGGATTCGGCGGGGCGCATTCTCGTCGCCACTGAGTTGCGCGAATACGCCAATCTCGACAAAACGGTTTACCTGGTTGGTATGGGGACGCATTTCGAGATATGGAGTGAGGCCGGCTGGAAGCAGCAAAACGATATGGCTGCCGAGGCACTTGCCGGCGAGCTACCTTCCGCTCTCGGAAATTTGGTGTTGTGACCGCTACCGGAGGCCATGTCACGGTGCTGCTCGAAGAGGCGGTGGCGTCCCTGGCAATCAAGACGGACGGCGTTTATGTCGATGGCACCTTCGGGCGCGGCGGCCATAGTCGCCTGATTTTGTCAAAACTCGATGAACATGGCCGGTTGCTTGCCGTTGACCGTGACCCACAGGCAATCGCCATCGGTGCGGCGCTCAGGGATGGTCGTTTCAAGTTGGTGCACCGTGCCTTCGGTGAATTGTTTGAGGCGGCGAACGAGGCTGGTATCACGGGGGTTGACGGGGTTTTGTTTGATGTAGGCGTGTCGTCGCCGCAGATCGACGACGGGGAGCGTGGTTTTAGCTTTCGCCACGATGCGCCGCTCGACATGCGTATGGATACGACGCAGGGCGAGACGGCGGCTGAGTGGCTGGCGCGCGCTGAAATAAGGGACATCACGGAGGTCATCAGAAATTATGGCGAAGAACGGTTTGCTTTCCAGATTGCAAAGAAGGTTGTGGCTGCTCGGCTCGAACAGCCAATTGTCACAACAGCTCAGTTCGCGGCCCTCGTACGCGCGACCGTGCGCACCCGTGAGCCAGGGCAGGACGCGGCGACGCGCAGCTTTCAAGCTTTACGGATTCATATCAATCAAGAGCTCCGCCAGCTGGAAATAGCCTTGCCGCAAGCGCTGTCGCTCTTAAAGCCGGGCGGGCGCCTGGTGGTCATCAGCTTTCATTCGCTGGAGGATCGCATCGTCAAAAATTTCATGCGCGATCAGTCGGTTGCCGATGATTTGCCCAAGGGTCTGCCGCTGCGTGCCGACCAGTTGCCACAGCCCAGGCTGCGTCTGGTCGGCAAGCCGGTGAGGGCGTCGGCGGTCGAGGTGGCGAGTAATCCCCGGGCGCGCAGCGCCGTCATGCGCGTGGCCGAAAAGCTCTAGTCATGCGTCTCAACATGATCCTTCTTCTGGTTGTGGTGATTTGTGCGCTCGGTCTGGTGACCTCCCAGCATCGTGCGCGCAAGTTGTTCCAAGGGCTCGAAGGAGAGCAGGAAAAGGCGCGTCAGCTGGAGGTTGAATACGGCCAGTTGCAGCTTGAAATGTCGACTTGGGCGACGCACCCGCGGATCGAGAAAATTGCCCGCGACCGACTGCGCATGGTGATGCCGGGTGCCGCGCCGCGCGCCCCGCTGGCGGCCGCTCGTCCGCTGGCACGAAAGGACGGGCGCTGATGGTTGTCCGTCGCCGTCCGCAGCGGGCACATCGTTTTACTGAAAGCCCGGTGTTGCAACTGGCCTTGCAGGGCTGGCGCTCGCGTACCGTGGGCTTGCTGCTGATGGGTGCCTTTCTGGCGCTTGTCGCGCGCGGCTTTTATTTGCAGGTGATCAACAATGATTTTCTGCAGGAAAAGGGCGATTCCCGCTATCGCCGCGACATCGAGGTGTCTGCCTCGCGCGGCAAAATCATGGACCGCCACGGCGACATGCTGGCCGTATCGACGCCGATGAAATCGATCTGGGCGATTCCCGGTGATGCGCGGACGATGGACGCGCCGCAAAAAAAGCAGCTGGCGGCCTTGCTTGAGGTTGGCGTACGCGAGCTTGATGGCAAGATCGCCGCTGACAAGACTTTTGCTTTTATCAAGCGGCAAGTGCCACCCGAGACGGCAGAGCGTATTGCCCTGGCGAAGTTTCCGGGCATCCATCAAGAAAAGGAATACCGCCGCTATTACCCGACGGGTGAAATGACGGCGCATATCGTTGGCTTCACCGGCGTCGACGACAAGGGGCTTGAGGGGGTCGAGCTGGCCTTCCAGAACAGCCTTCTTGGTCATCCCGGCAACCGGACGGTGATTCGTGACCGGCGCGGCAGCATTGTTGAAGACGTCGGATCGATCAAGCCGCCGCAGGATGGCAAGGATGTCCATTTGGCGATGGACTCGAAAATCCAGTATCTCGCCTACAGTCAGTTGAAAAACGCCGTCGAGAGCAACAAGGCAAAGGCCGGTGGCGCGATTGTCATTGATGCGCGAACCGGCGAGATACTGGCTCTGGCCAACTGGCCGACATATAACCCCAACAACCGGCAAAATCTCTCCGGTGCGCAATTGCGCAACCGGGCGATTACCGACACCTTCGAACCGGGCTCGGTGATGAAGCCGTTTACTGCGGCATTGGCGCTGGAAAAGGGCAAGGTGCGCTTCGATACGGTCATCAATTGTGCGCCGGGGCGTCTGACCATCGGTTCGGCGACCATAGCGGATGCTCATCCGCACGGTGCGTTGACGGTCGCGCAAGTGATCCAGAAATCGTCCAACATCGGCACCGTGAAAATTGCCCTCGGTTTTCCACCCCAGGAGTTGTGGGAAATGTTCGACAGTGTTGGCTTTGGTCAGGCGCCGAATCTGGGCTTTCCTGGTGAGGTCAATGGTCGCCTGCGTCCGTGGAAAAGCTGGCGACCGATCGAGCAGGCGACGATGTCCTACGGGCATGGCATTGCCGTCAGCCTGGTGCAACTGGCGCGTGCCTACACCGTCTTTGCGCGTGATGGCGAATTGGTGCCGCTTTCGCTGACGCGACTGGAAGGCACTCCGGTGCATGGGGTGCCGGTGTTTTCGCCGCACACTGCGCGCGAGGTGCGCGCCATGCTGGAGATGGCCGTGCAGCCTGAGGGTACGGCACCCAAAGCGCGGGTGCCGGGTTATCGGGTCGGCGGCAAGACCGGCACGGCCTACAAGGTCGAAGGTGGTGTCTATGCCAAAAAATATGTCGCTTCGTTTGTCGGCCTGGCGCCGATCAGCGATCCGCGCCTGGTCGTTGCGGTGATGATCGACGAGCCGAGCGCCGGCGCCCATTACGGCGGCGATGTGGCCGGCCCGGTCTTCTCGCAGATCATGGGCGGTGCGCTGCGCACCATCGGCGTCGCGCCCGATGCCCCCCTGCAGGTCGCCGCCGCGACGCCCGCCAAGGAGCGCATGTGACGCCGCCACGCGACATTCTTGATCGTCTCGAAGCCGCCGGCGTGCGGCCGACCGGGGTGGCCGACGACAGCCGCCAGGTGCTGCCCGGCGACCTCTTTCTCGCCTACCGGGGGGAGCCGGCGGATCGCCATCGCTACATTGGCGAGGCAATTTCCCGCGGTGCCGTTGCCGTTCTCTGGCAGCCGGATGGGGCATTTGCCTGGAATCCGGCATGGATCGCCAGCAATCTGTCGGTTGCCGCCTTGCGCACCCTTGCCGGCCCGTTGGCGCATACGATTTACCAGCATCCCAGCGAGCGCCTGTCGCTGGTGGCAATTACCGGAACCAACGGCAAAACGACGGTCAGTCAATGCCTGGCGCAGGCCTATCCGAAGCCCTGCGCGGTGATTGGTACGCTCGGTGCCGGCTTTCCCGGGGCGCTGGTTGAAACCGGCTTTACAACGCCGGAAGCGACAACCTTGATGCGCTATCTCGCCCGCTTCCACGATCAAGGGGCGGCGGCATGTGCGCTTGAGGCCAGTTCAATCGGCATCGAAGAGGGGCGCATCAACGGCGTGCGGGTTGATGTTGCGGTCTTTACCAACTTCACGCGCGATCATCTCGACTACCACGGCAGCATGGCGGCCTATGCAGCGGCCAAGGAAAAGCTCTTTCAGTGGCCGCAGCTGCGTTGTGCGGTGATCAATCTCGATGATCAGCTTGGCCTCAAGCTGGCACGCGAAACCACCGCCCATCGCGTGCTCGGCTACGCAATCGGTGAGCCACGGCGCGATGTGCCGGCGCTGGTGCGTGCCGAAAACCTGCTCGAAACTCCCTTTGGCCAGCGCTTCAGCCTGGTCTTGCCGAATGGGCGGGTCAATGTCGAGACGCCGCTGATTGGCCGCTACAACATTGCCAATCTGCTTGCGGTCGGCGCCGTTCTGCATGATGCCGGGGTCGCCCCGATCGAGGTGGCACGCCGCCTCTCGGAACTGAGTGCTCCGGCCGGCCGGATGGAGCGGCTGGGTGGCGAGGCGCAACCGCTGGTTGTCGTCGATTACGCCCACACACCGGATGCCCTCGAAAACGCCCTGCAGGCACTGCGTCCGCTGGCTCGCTCGCGCCACGGTCGCCTGGCCGTGGTCTTTGGTTGCGGCGGCAATCGCGATCACGGCAAGCGCCCACTGATGGGCGAAGTTGCCCAGCGTCTCGCAGATCGCGTCGTCGTGACCAGCGACAATCCGCGCAGCGAATCGGCAGCGGCGATTATCGATGAAATCGTCGCCGGTAGCACCGCAGCTGAAATCGAGATTGACCGTGCCCGGGCCATTGAAAGGCTTATTCTTGCGGCCGACGAGAACGACGTGATTCTCATCGCCGGCAAAGGGCATGAGGCGTATCAGGAAATCGATGGCGTTCGCCTGCCCTTTTCTGATCGCCAGCAAGCGGCGCTGGCATTGGCGGCACGCCACCCGCAAAACATCGGGAGCGCCGCATGAACTGGCTGCTGTCGCGCATTGCGCAGGCGACCGGCGGGCGTTTGCTGGCAGCCGATGTTGAAGTGAGCGGCGTGTCGACAGATACCCGCAGCCTTGAGCGCGGCGATTTGTTCATCGCTTTGCACGGCGAGCATTTCGATGCCCACGATTTTCTCGAACCCGCCGCCGCGTCCGCCGCCGCCCTACTGGTCGACGATGCAAGCAAGGTGCCGGCGGACGTGCCGGCCGTGCTGGTGGACGATACCCGCCTCGCGCTCGGTCGTCTGGCCGCCGCCTGGCGCGCCCAGTTCAGCTTGCCGGTGATTGCCGTGACCGGCTCGAACGGTAAAACGACGACCAAGGAAATGATTGCCGCCATTCTCAAGGCAGCCTTCGGCGCCGCCGTCTTGTCCACGCGCGGCAATCTCAATAACGATATTGGTCTGCCGCTCACCTTGCTCGGTCTGCGCGCCTCGCACCGCGCGGCGGTGATTGAAATGGGCATGAATCAGCCCGGCGAAATTGCCTATCTGGCGAAAATTGGCGCACCGAGCGTGGCTCTGGTGACCAATGCCCAGCGCGCACATCTTGAGGGAATGGGCGACATAGATCAGGTGGCGCGCGAAAAAGGCAGCATTTTCAGTGGCTTGCAGCCTGACGGCGTAGCGGTGATCAATGCCGATGACGACTACGCCGGCTTGTGGCGGGAACTGGCCGGGGCGCACACCGTATCCAGCTTTGCCATCGACCGTGCGGCTGATGTCTGGGGTGCGGTACGCCAGCATGGCCTCGAAATCCATCTTGACCTGCGTACGGCACAAGGCACCAGCAGCATCGCGCTGGCGATTCCCGGGCGTCACAATGCACGCAATGCCGTTGCCGCCGCCGCCGCTTGTCTTGCCGCCGGTATCCCGTTGACTGCAGTCGGCGCCGGTTTGGCTGCCTTTTCCGGCGTCAAGGGGCGTTTGCAACGGCGCTCCGGCAAGGCTGGCGCTGAAATTCTCGACGACACCTACAACGCCAACCCGGATTCGGTTCGCGCCGGCATTGATGTGCTGGCCGCGACCATCGGCCGCAAATTGCTGGTGCTCGGCGACATGGGCGAAATCGGCGAGGCGAGCAGCCAGTATCACGATGAAATCGGCGGTTACGCCAAGAGTCAGGGGATTGATCGCCTGTTTGCCCTAGGTGAGGCGGCGCAGCAGGCGGTGCGCAATTTTGGTGACGGCGCCCGCCACTTCTGCAGTCTTGAAAAGCTGATCGCCGCGGTAACCAAGGAGTTGGGGCCGGAAACCACCGTTCTGGTCAAGGGTTCTCGCTTCATGAAAATGGAGCGCGTCAGCGATGCGCTTGCCGCTCCCGGCGCGACCTCCGCCGACGGGCAAGGGGCGCCGACGGCAGCCGATCTCAACAAGGGGAAAAACTGATGCTGCTGGCTCTTGCCCAATGGCTTGCCCAGGACGTTCGCTTCTTCAACGTCTTCAACTACATCACGCTGCGCACGGTGCTGGCGACGATGACCGCGCTGCTGATTTCCTTTGCCGCCGGGCCCGCCGTCATTCGCTGGCTGGCGGCCAAAAAAATCGGTCAGGCGGTGCGTAGCGACGGCCCGCAAAGCCACCTCGTCAAATCTGGCACGCCAACCATGGGCGGCGTCCTGATTTTGATCTCGATTGGCCTGACCACCCTGTTGTGGGGGGATTTGAGCAACAAGTATGTGTGGACGGTGTTGGTCGTCACGCTCGGCTTCGGTATTGTCGGCTGGTACGACGACTGGAAAAAAGTCGTCTATCGCGACCCGCAAGGCTTGTCGGCGGGCTGGAAGTTTTTCTGGCAATCGCTGCTCGGCCTCGGCGCCGCCTTGTTTTTGGCCTTTTCGGCAACTTCCGGGGCGCAAACCGAGCTGATCGTTCCTTTCTTCAAGACCATCGCCTACCCGCTCGGCATCATCGGCTTCATTGCCCTCAGCTACTTCGTCATCGTCGGTACTAGCAATGCGGTCAATCTGACCGACGGCCTCGATGGTCTGGCAATCATGCCGACGGTGATGATTGCCGGTGCTTTTGCCATTTTTGCCTATGTCACCGGCCATGCCGTGCTCGCCAAATACCTGTTCATTCCCCATGTGCCGGGCGCCGGCGAGCTGTGCATCCTGCTCGGGGCGATTGCCGGCGCCGGGCTGGGCTTTCTCTGGTTCAACGCCTATCCGGCCGAAGTTTTCATGGGCGATGTGGGCGCCCTGTCGCTGGGCGCGGCGCTTGGCACGGTGGCCGTTATTCTGCGGCAGGAAATTGTCCTCCTGATCATGGGCGGGGTGTTCGTCGTCGAAACCCTGTCGGTCATGCTGCAGGTCGGCTACTTCAAATACACCAAGCGAAAATTCGGCGAAGGCCGCCGCATCCTGCGCATGGCGCCGCTGCATCACCATTTCGAACACACCGGCTGGAAGGAAACGCAGGTGGTCGTGCGTTTCTGGATCATCACCATCATGCTCGTGCTGGTCGGGCTTTCTTCGTTGAAATTGCGCTGATGGAACTCAAGGGCAAACGCGTTCTAGTCATCGGCCTCGGCGAGTCCGGGCTGGCGATGGCCAAATGGCTGCATCGTCAGGGCGCCGTCCTGCGCGTTGCCGACTCGCGCCTGGCACCGACGAATGCCGAGGCGCTGCAGCATGTGGCGCCGGGCGCGGAGTTGTTGAGCGGGCCGTTTGCTGAGCGCATGTTTGCCGGCATCGATCTGGTCGCTCTGTCGCCGGGGGTGGCCAGGGCCGCGCCAGTGATTGCCGAGGCGCCGGTGCCGGTCATTTCCGAGATCGAGTTGTTCGCCGCCGGCGTTCGCCAGCAGATGACCAATTCGCAAATCATCGCGATTACCGGCAGCAACGGCAAAACAACCACGACAGCGTTGGCGACGCACCTCCTGAATGGCGCCGGGTTGGGTGCGATTGCCTGCGGAAATATTTCGCCGGCGGCGCTCGACGCCTTGATGGACGCCCAGGATGCCGGTTTGCAACCGGCGGTCTGGGTCGTCGAGTTGTCCAGCTTTCAGCTGGAAACGACCTTCAATCTGAATGCCGAAGCGGCAACCCTGCTCAATTTGTCGGAAGATCATCTCGACCGTTACGCCGGCAGTCTAGCCAATTACGCCGCCGCCAAGTCGCGCGTCTTCCAGGGGCGTGGCCTGATGGTGCTCAACCGCGACGACGAATGGTCGCTGGCCAATGGCCGCTGCGGACGCCAGATGGTCACCTTTGGCCTCGATCCCGCCCCGCGCGCCAGCGATTTCGGCCTGCTCGACGGGCAAATCGTCAAAGGCAAAAAAGAGATCGTCGCGCTCAACGACCTGCAGTTGGCCGGAACGCACAACGCCGCCAATGCCATGGCGGCACTCGCCCTGTGCGAAGCGGTGGGCGCCGATCTGCAGCGCATGATTGCGCCCTTGTGCTCATTCAGCGGACTGGCGCATCGCGTCGAAACGATTGCCGAGATCGCCGGGGTCACCTATATCGATGACTCAAAAGGCACCAATGTCGGCGCTACGCTGGCGGCAATTGAAGGAATCGGCCGTCAATCGGCGATTATCCTGGGCGGCGAAGGCAAGGGGCAGGACTTCAGTCCGCTGCAGGCAGCACTGAAAAAACACGGTCGCGCCGTTGCCCTGATCGGCCGTGACGCCGAGGCGATTGCCGCGGCCATTGATGGTTGCGGCTTGCCGATCCTGCGCGCTGCCGACATGGAGCAGGCCGTAGCCTGGCTGGCGCGTCAGGCGCAGGTGGGTGATTGCGTTCTGCTCTCGCCGGCCTGTGCCAGCCTCGATATGTACCGTAACTACGCGCATCGTGCCGAGGTCTTCCGGCAAGCGGTGCAGGGCTTGCGTTGATGATGATCAGCAGCCTCGATGCGCCGCGTCGCGAAGTGCAGGAGATCGACTACCTGCTGCTCTGGAGCGTGCTCATTTTGTTGTTCACCGGCCTGGTGATGGTTTATTCCTCGTCCATCGCCATCGCCGAGGGCGGACGCCTGACCGGCCATCAGCCGGGCTATTACCTGATTCGCCACGGCATCTTCCTGAGTGTCGGCCTCGTTGCCGCGGCGGTCGCCTTTCAGGTGCCGCTCAGCCTGTGGCAAAAATATTCGCCCTATCTCTTCATGATCGGTGTCGTTTTGCTGGCCATCGTCCTCATTCCCGGCATCGGCAAAGATGTCAATGGCGCCCGTCGCTGGCTGCCGCTCGGCTTTGCCAACCTGCAGCCGTCCGAGCTGATGAAGTTGTTTGCTGTGCTCTATGCCGCCGATTACACGGTGCGCAAAATCAATGTCATGCACGATCTGAAGCAGGCTTTTCTGCCGATGTTCGGCGCCATGGCGGTGGTCGGCATGCTGCTGCTCAAGGAGCCCGACTTCGGTGCCTTTGTCGTCATCATTTCAATAGCCATGGGCATTCTGTTTCTCGGCGGCTTGAAGGCGCGTCTCTTTGCCCTGCTGATCGTCGGCCTGCTGGCGGCCTTCGCCGTGATGATCATCGTTTCGCCCTATCGCCGGGATCGCGTCTTTGGCTTCATGGATCCGTGGGCCGATGCTTTCGGGCGCGGCTATCAGCTCTCACATTCGCTGATTGCCTTCGGGCGCGGCGAATTGTTCGGCGTCGGTCTCGGCGCCAGCATCGAAAAACTGTTTTACCTGCCGGAAGCGCACACCGATTTCCTAATGGCAGTGATTGCCGAAGAGCTCGGCTTTTTCGGCGTCCTCGCGGTGATCGCGCTCTTCGCCCTGCTCGTCCAACGCGCTTTCGCCATCGGTCGCCAGTGCGTTCAACTGGATCGTCTCTACCCGGCGCTGGTGGCGATGGGAGTCGGCATCTGGTTTGGTGTGCAGTCCTTTATCAACATCGGCGTCAATATGGGCTTGCTGCCGACCAAGGGCTTGACGCTGCCGTTGATGAGTTTTGGCGGCTCGGGAATTCTCGCCAACTGCGTGGCGCTGGCCATTCTCCTGCGTGTCGATTGGGAAAACCGGCAAATGATGCGCGGCGGTAAACCATGAGTCGGACGATCATGATCATGGCCGGCGGCACGGGCGGGCACATTTTTCCGGCACTGGCGGTTGCTGAAAAAATGCGCGATGCCGGCTGGCGTGTGGTCTGGCTCGGCAATCCGCAGGGGATGGAAGCCCGCCTCGTGCCGCAGCATGGTTTCGAGATGATTTCTCTGGACTTTGCCGCGTTGCGCGGCAAGGGCTTGTTGCGCAAGCTGTTGTTGCCGTTCAACCTGCTCAAGGGCTTCTGGCAGGCGCAAAAGGTCATTCGCCGGATCGCCCCCAGCGTGGTCTTGGGGATGGGCGGCTACATCACTTTTCCCGGCGGCATGATGGCCGTGCTGTTAGGTCGGCCGCTGGTCATCCACGAGCAAAACTCGGTTGCCGGCCTGGCCAATCGCGTCCTCGCCGGCGTCGCCGACCAGGTCGCCAGCGGCTTTCCGGATGTCCTCAAAAAAGGCCTCTGGGTCGGCAATCCGGTGCGTCCCGATATCGCCCGCCTGGCGCCGCCGGCCGAGCGTCTGGCGGGAAGAAGCGGTGCCCTGCGTTTGTTGGTCATTGGCGGCAGTCTCGGCGCGCAGACCTTGAACGAAATGGTGCCGCAGGGGATGGCCCTGCTCGCTGCAAGCGAGCAACCGCAGATCGTTCATCAGGCTGGTGCCAAGCATCTGGAGGCGCTCAAGGCCAGCTATGCGGCGGCCGGCGTGCGTGCCAATTGTGTGGCCTTTATCGAAGACATGGCCGGTGCCTACGAATGGGCCGATCTGGTGATTTGCCGCGCCGGCGCCTTGACCGTGGCCGAGCTGGCGGCGGCCGGGGTGGCAAGCATTCTGGTGCCTTTCCCTCATGCCGTGGACGACCATCAGACCAGTAATGCCCGATTTCTGACCCGGGTCGGCGCCGCCTTCCTTTTGCCGCAAGCCGAGTTGACGCCGGAAGCGATTGCCCTGATCCGCAATTACAGCCGCGGCCAGTTGCTGGAAATGGCGCAAAAGGCGCGCAGCCTGGCCAAGCCCGACGCCACCGACGAGGTGGTTAACCTTTGCGTAGAGCGTGCCCGATGAAACACAAGGTCAAACACATCCACTTTGTCGGAGTCGGTGGCTCGGGGATGAGCGGTATTGCCGAAGTCATGGCGCATCTTGGCTACACGGTCAGCGGTTCGGATCTTGCCGCCAGCGCGACGACGCGCCGCCTGCAAGCCGAGGGCGTCAAGGTGATCATCGGCCATGCGGCCGAAAATGCTGCCGGCGCGGATGCCGTGGTTGTCTCGACGGCGGTCGCGGCGGATAACCCGGAAGTCGTCGCGGCTCGCGAGCGGCACGTGCCGATTGTGCCGCGCGCCCAGATGCTGGCCGAGCTGATGCGTCTCAAGCGCGGCATCGCCATCGCCGGCACGCACGGCAAAACGACGACCACCAGCCTGGTCGCCAGCATTCTCGCCGAAGGCGGCAGCGACCCGACCTTCGTCATCGGCGGTCGGTTGAATGCGGCGGGCGCCAACGCCCGACTCGGTAGTGGTGATTTCATCGTTGCCGAAGCCGACGAGTCGGATGCCTCCTTCCTCTTTTTGTCGCCGGTGATTTCGGTCGTGACCAATATCGATGCCGATCACATGGAAACCTACGGCCACGATTTCGAGCGTCTCAAGGGCGCCTTTGTCGATTTTCTCAGCCGCTTGCCTTTCTACGGGGTCGCCGTGCTGTGTGCTGATGATCCGAATGTCCGCGCGATCATGCCGCAAGTGGCCAAGCAGATCGTCACTTATGGCCTGGCCGCCGATTGCAACTTCCGCGCCGAAAACATTGTTGCTGCCGAGGGGCGGATGCACTTCGATTGCGTTCGCGTCAATGGCTCGATTTCGCGCCTGGCGATTACGCTCAACACGCCGGGGCTGCATAACGTCTTGAACGCGTTGGCGGCGATTGCCGTGGCGACCGAGGTAGGCGTTGCCGATGCGGCAATCATCAAGGCACTGGCAGAGTTCAAGGGCGTCGGGCGTCGCTTCCAGCGTTACGGCGAAATCGCCTTGCCCAGCGGCGGGACATTTACCCTGGTTGACGATTACGGCCATCATCCGGTTGAAATGGCGGCGACCCTTGCTGCCGCCCGTGGCGCCTTTCCCGGCCGGCGTTTGCTGCTGGCTTTCCAGCCGCATCGCTACACGCGGACGCGTGATTGTTTCGAGGATTTCGTCAAGGTGCTATCGACGGTCGACACCCTGCTGCTGACCGACATCTATGCCGCCGGTGAAGCGCCGATTGTCGCTGCCGACGGACGTTCGCTGGCGCGCGCCTTGCGCGTCGTCGGCAAGGTCGAGCCGGTTTTTGTTGAGGATGTTGCGGCGTTGCCGCAGACGATCAGGGATGTCGCCCGCGCTGGCGACGTTGTCTTGTGCATGGGCGCCGGTTCGATTGGTGGCGTGGCCGGCAAAGTGGCGGAGTTGACATGAGCGAATTCGGTAAAGTCGCCGTACTTTTTGGTGGCACCTCCGCCGAGCGCGAGGTCTCCCTCAACAGCGGTTCGCGGGTGCTCGCCGCCCTGCGCGGGCAGGGTATCGACGCCCATCCCTTCGATCCGGCCGAACAGCCGCTCGATGCGCTCAAAGGCTACGACCGCGCCTTTGTCGCCTTGCATGGGCGGCACGGCGAAGATGGCACGATCCAGGGCGCCCTTGAACTGATGCACATCCCCTACACCGGCTCCGGCGTCATGGCTTCGGCGCTTGGCATGGACAAATTCCGCACCAAATTGTTATGGCAGGCCGCCGGTCTGCCGGTGCCCGATTACGCCTTGCTGACGGCAGACGCCAATTTTGCCGACATCGAACAGCAGCTGGGATTGCCGATTTTTGTCAAACCGGCACACGAAGGTTCCTCGATCGGCATCAGCAAGGTCAGCCAACCCGGCACGTTGCAGCGTGCCTATGCCGAAGCCGCCAAATACGACTCGCTGGTCATCGCCGAAAAAGGCGTCATGGGCGGCGAATACACGGTCGGCATCATTGGCTGCGGCGACGGCATGGAGGCCTTGCCAATTATCAAGATCGAACCGGCGACCGAGTGGTACGACTATGAAGCCAAGTACAAGCGCGACGACACGCGCTATCTCTGCCCCTGCGGTTTGAGCGAAACGCGCGAAGCGGAAATCCGCAAAGGCGCATTGGCTGCCTTCCGTCTCCTCGGTGGGCGGGGCTGGGGGCGCGTTGATTTTCTGATGGATGAGGCTGGCAACCATTATTTTCTCGAAGTGAATACGGCGCCGGGAATGACCGACCATTCGCTGGTGCCGATGGCCGCGCGCGTTGCCGGGATGGCCTATGCGGAACTGGTCCGGCGCGTTCTCGAAATGGTGGCAAACGACTGACATGAAACGCACCGTCTGTCTCCCTCCTCCTCAATCTCCGGCAGCCGCAGCGGCTTCCCGGCCGGCGGCCGGGCGAAAGGGCAGGTGAATGTGGAACAAGCCGCAGCTGCTCAACGTCATTGCCGATGTGCTGATGCTCGTCGCCGCCGCCGCCTTGCTGGCAGCGATCGCCGTCTGGCTGGTGCGGGTGCCCTCGCTGCCGGTGCGCCAGGTGGTCTTTGCCGAGGCTTTGCCGCATACGACGCGGGCGGAAATCGAGGAAATTCTGCCGAGCGTCTTGAAAGGCAATTTTTTCAGCCTCAATCTCGAAACAGTGCGCCGGGCGCTCGAGCAGTTGCCCTGGGCACGCAAGGTCGAGGTGCGGCGGGTCTGGCCTTCACGCCTCGAAGTCAAGATCGAGGAGCATCGGCCGGTCGCCCGCTGGGGCGAGGTGCACGGCGAACTGGTCAACAGCTATGGCGAGGTCTTTGCCGCCGTTTCGGCGAACCAGGAGCTGCTGGCCTTGCCGATGTTGTCCGGGCCGCCGGGAACCGCCGCCGAAGTCTTGAAGCGCTACGCCGAATTGCGCGGCAGTTTTCAGACCATCGGCGAACGACCGGTACAGGTGACTTTGTCGCCGCGTCTCGCCTGGCAGTTGCGACTCGAGCACGGGATGTTGCTCGAATTGGGGCGCGAACAGACAAAGTCGCCGATAGACATGCGTTTGCAGCGCTTTATCGAGGTCTATCCGGAAACCATAGGCAAGCTGGCGACGACACCAAAGGTCGTCGATTTGCGGTATCCGAATGGCTACGCGATTCGTGTTGCGGGCGAAGCGAAGGGGAAGTGAAGATATGAGCAGGGAAAACAAGGATCTGGTGGTCGGGCTGGACATCGGTACATCGAAAATCGTTGCGCTGGTTGCCGAGATCAATCAGGAGGGTCGCCTCAATATCATCGGCATGGGGTCGCAGGATTCACGCGGCCTGAAAAAAGGGGTGGTCGTCAATATCGAGGAAACCGTGCACACCATCAGCCGGGTCGTGCAAGAGGTCGAGTTGATGGCCGATTGCAAGGTCAAGGACGTCTACACCGGGATCGCCGGCAGCCATATCAAGAGCTTCAATTCGAACGGGATGGTGGCGATCAAGGACAAGGAAGTGACGCCGACCGATGTCGAGCGCGTCATCGAAACCGCCAAGGCGATGCCGATTCCCGCCGACCAGGAGATTTTGCACATACTCACCCAGGAATTCGTCATCGACGGCCAGGATGGCATTCGCGAGCCGATCGGCATGAGCGGGATGCGTCTTGAGGTCAAAACGCATATCGTCACCGGCGCCATCTCGGCAGCCCAGAACATCGTCAAGTGCGTGCGTCGTTGCGGTCTGGAAGTGAACGATCTCGTGCTGCAGCCGCTGGCCTCCAGTTACGCCGTGCTTTCCGAAGATGAAAAGGATCTCGGCGTCTGCCTGATCGATATTGGTGGCGGGACGACCGATATCGCGGTGTGGACGCAGGGCGCCATTCGCCATACCTCGGTGATTCCGATTGCCGGCGACCAGATCACCAACGACATCGCCATGGCCTTGCGGACGCCGACGCGCGAGGCTGAAGACATCAAGTGCAAATACGGTTGCGCTCTCTCGCAACTCGCCGATGCCGCCGAAAACATGGAGGTCGCCGGGGTCGACGACCGACCGAGCCGAAAATTGAGCCGCCGCGCCCTTGCCGATGTGATTCAGCCGCGCGTCGAGGAGTTGTTCGAGTTGATCCAGCACGAGCTGCGGCGCGCCGGGTTCGAGGAGGTTTTGTCCTCCGGCATCGTTCTCACCGGCGGCGCCAGTGTCATGACGGGCATGGTCGACCTGGGCGAGGAAATATTTCACATGCCGGTTCGCCTGGGCAACCCGAAATATGCCGGCAGTCTCGCCGATGTCGTGCAAAGCCCGCGTTTTTCGACGGCTTTCGGACTTCTGCTCGAAGCGCAGGCACAGCGCAAGCGCGGCCAGAAGATCAAGGAAAAACAAAGTGCCAGAGATGTTTTCGATGGCATGAAGTCGTGGTTTGCCAAGAATTTTTAAATTGAGTTTTGACCATTTTTTCAGAGGAGGTAGTCATGTTTGAAATTATCGACAAGGACGAAGAAATCGGCACCGTCATCAAGGTGTTCGGCGTCGGCGGAGCCGGTGGCAATGCCATTGAGCACATGATTCATGAAGGTGTCAGCGGCGTTGAATTCATCGCCGCCAATACCGATGCCCAGGCGCTCAGCCGCAATGCCGCCGCGAGCAAGTTGTCGCTCGGCAAAACCGGTCTCGGCGCCGGCGCCCGGCCGGAAAAGGGTCAGGAAGCCGCGCAGGCGCATCGCGACGAAATTCGCGCCAGTCTGGCCGGTGCGCACATGGCTTTCATCACCGCCGGCATGGGCGGTGGCACGGGCACCGGTGCCGCCCCGGTGGTGGCCGAAATCGCCCGCGAAATGGGCATCCTGACCGTGGGCGTGGTGACCAAGCCGTTCAGCTTCGAGGGCAACAAGCGGATGAAATCCGCCGAAGCCGGGATTGCCGAATTTTCCAAGCATGTTGATTCGCTGATTGTCATCCTCAACGATAAATTGATGGAAGTGATGGGTGACGATGCCGGCGTTGACGACTGCTTCAAGGCGGCTGACGACGTGTTGAAAAATGCCGTCGGCGGGATCGCCGAAATCATTACCTATCCCGGACTGGTCAACGTCGACTTTGAAGATGTTCGTACCGTGATGGGAGAAATGGGTCGCGCGATGATGGGGTCTGCCGCTGCTGCCGGCGTCGACCGCGCCCGCATCGCTGCCGAGCAGGCGGTCGCTTCACCGCTCCTTGAGGGAATCAACCTTTCGGGCGCCAAGGGCGTGCTGGTCAATATCACCGCAGCCAAGGGCGGTCTCAAGATGAAGGAGGTCAATGAGGTCATGAACACCGTCAAGGCCTTCGCCGCCGAAGACGCGCACATCATTTTTGGCGCTGTCTACGACGAACTGATGGATGACTCCTTGCGTGTGACGGTGGTGGCTACCGGCCTCGGCCAAGTGGCTGCCGGTGTCCGCAGCAAGCCGGAATCCTATACCCAGCCGGTTCTGGTGCCGCAGCTGGCGACAGGAACCAGCGATGCGTTCGGCTTCAGCGCAACGCCGGATTATGCGGCACTGGATATTCCCGCCGTGATTCGCAATCCTGGTCGGCGCGGCAATAACGTGACGGTTGAGGCGCTGGCCAACAGCGGCGTCGATCGCTACGACATTCCGGCGTTCCTCCGCAAACAGGCCGACTGATCGCCTGAAATCCTCTGAAAAAGGCTGGCGGCGCGTTGTGCTACAATGCGCCGTCTCCCATATATTCAAGTACTTAAATGCTCAAACAGCGCACGCTCAAGACGATCATCCGTGCCTCCGGTGTTGGTTTGCATGGCGGGGTAAAAGTCAATATGGCGCTGCGCCCGGCTGCTCCGAATACCGGTATTGTCTTCCGTCGCGTCGACCTGCCCGAGCCGTTCGACATTCCCGCACAGGCGATGATGGTGGGTGATACGCGCATGTGCTCCTGTCTCGAAAAGGACGGTGTCAAAGTTGGCACCATTGAACACCTGATGTCGGCCTTCGCCGGCCTCGGTATTGACAATGCCTGGGTCGATCTGGATGCGCCGGAAGTGCCCATCCTCGACGGTTCTGCCGCCCCCTTCGTGTTTCTGATCCAGTCGGCCGGCATCGAGGCTCAGAACGCGGCCAAGAAGTTCATCCGCGTCACTCGCCCCGTCGAAGTCCGCGAGGGCGACAAATGGGCGCGCTTCGAGCCGTATGAGGGCTATCGGCTAACGTTTTCGATTGTTTTCAATCACCCGGCAATCGACAAATCGGCGCAAAAAGCGCAAATCGACTTTGCCAACCAGTCATATACCCGCGAAGTCGCTCGGGCTCGCACGTTTGGCTTCATGCAGGAAGTCGAATACCTGCGGGAAAGCGGTCTCGCGCTCGGTGGCGGGCTGGAAAACGCCATCGTTCTCGATGAATTCCGCGTCCTCAACCAGGACGGCCTGCGCTACGGCGACGAATTCGTCAGGCACAAGATTCTCGACGCCATTGGTGACCTTTACCTCCTGGGCAATCCTTTGCTCGCCGCGTATGACTCGTACAAGGGCGGCCATGCGCTCAACAACCTGCTCGCCAGGGAGTTGCTGAACCACCCGGAGTCATGGGAGTTTGCGACCTTCGAGGCGGCCGCCGATGTTCCGGACGGGGTCGCTCGCTGGCTCAATCAGGCAGCCTGAACGACGATGTGGCTGCTACGCCTGCTGGCAGTCATTGGGGTGGTCGGGATCGGTATTGGCCTGCTGCTTTTTGCGATTACCCGAAATCGCTATTACCTCGATTTCTCCTGGCGTTTGTTTCGTTACGGCATCATTTTTGCCCTGATCGTCTTTGCCTTGATGATCATCGAGCGCGTCGCCATCATTCCTGTTTAGCCGCACGCGCCAATAATTTGTCGAGCGCTTCCTGCAGCGGCCCTTTGGGCAGGCTTCCGGCGGTGCCGCGCAGGCTCTCGCAAGCAGCCGCAGAGAGTGGCTTGCGAGTCGAACCTGTTGATTGATAACGAATTTGACGGGGTTGTACTTTTACCTCCATGCCGTTACACTCCGCGACGCCTTTCGACAACTCGCCGCACAAACGCTGACTCATCTGGCGAATTTTGGCAGCGACTGCGCCGTTGTCGGCGTGGATAACAATTTTCCCTGACTTGTAATTGGCAACATGTGCCGCGTCGCGAAATCCCGACGGGGCAATTGCTTCAAAGTGTCGTGAGAGTTTGAGCAACAGCCGCGCATGGGCGATGACCTTGCCGGCGGCAGCATCACTGTCGAGAAATTGTTCAGGCCCTTTGTACATAGGAGGTTCCGTGCAAATTATTCTGGTATCGCGCCATCTCAAGGCGGCGCGAACAATCACCATTATGCCCCGTCATCTGGTCATGGCGCTGGTGGGGTTTGTGGCCGCGGTGTTTTTCACGTCGGCGGTTTTTTCGTGGCTGTCGGTTCATTTCCGTTTGCCAGTTATTGAAGACTTGCTCACTTCAATTCAGCAAAAGGAGTCGTTGAAGACCCGCGAATACGTCACCAACAATTTGCAGATGATGGCCTCCCGGCTCGGTGAGTTGCAGGCGCAGATGCTGCAATTGGATAAATTGGGCGAGCGCTTGTCAGGCATCGCCGGCGGCAAGCCACCGCCTGTGGCCGCAGAGAAAGCAGCGGCAGGCGGCCCCTTTGTCCCGGCGCCGATGAGCGCCGACGAATTGCAGCACGAAATTCAAAGGTTGACGCAGGTCGTCGACAACAAAGCCGAGGAACTCAACCAGTTGGAATCAAAACTACTGGAGCGGCGGGTGCGGGATCGCTTGCTGCCGACGATGCTGCCGGTCAAAAACGCCTTGCTCGGATCCAGCTACGGCTATCGTTCGGATCCTATTGCCAATTTGCGCGCCATGCACGAAGGCATCGATTTCAAGGCTGATGTCGGCGAATCGGTGTATGCCGCTGCCGATGGCGTCGTGGTGGTTGCCAGTTACCACCCCGAGTTCGGCAAGATGATCGATGTCGATCACGGCGAAGGGCTTTTATCGCGTTATACCCACCTCTCGCGAATGGATATTCAGGCGGGGCAGATCGTCAAACGCGGCGAACTGATTGGCGCGGTCGGTACGACGGGGCGTTCGACGGGTTCTCATTTGCATTTTGAAGTCAGGATGTTCGGTGTCGCACAGAACCCGGCGATTTTTCTCAAGAAGAACGGCGAGTTTGCCCAACTCAAGCATCAGTAATCGCAGGGGAAAAACGTCACGATTCCTGCTTCGTTGATCACCTGACACCTCATCGGGATAAACAAAGGTTCCTCTTGTGGCGCAAAAAACCGGGCATGAGCCCCGAGTTTTTGCGGAATTCAAATGCGCCGCCATCGACTTTCAGCGGCTTTATTGACCCATATGTTGCAACACCGTATGCAGACGTTCGGCGGCATAGGCGGCTTCCGGGTCGTTTTCGGTCAATTTCAGGATATCTGCCCAGTTGATGTAGCGATCCAGTCGAAGCAGGGCGTTGGCGCTGACCGCATCGAGATCGACACTCAATTTAACAGGCCGTTGAAAAACCCCGTAAATTTCATGCATATGGTATAATTTACCTTTCGAATTCAACGGGATATCGATTTCATGCGCAGCGCCGACGTGACCCAATCGGAGATTTTTAGCTACCGGACACTGGAGCAACGGA
>CAJBDJ010000001.1 GCA_903951825.1 uncultured Pseudomonadota bacterium | reverse complement strand
GCCCGTAAAGCCGATTGGCGGCTTGCATTTTCCAGGAGACACAATGAAAAAGTTTGCCTTTGCTGCAGCGATTGCGATGACCCTTGGTGCGGGGGCGGTTTTGCCGGTTCATGCTCAGGAATCAGCGACGCTCAAGAAGATCAAGGACACGGGGACGATGACCCTCGGCCATCGCGAATCGTCGATTCCTTTTTCCTACTACGACGACAAGCAACAAGTCATTGGTTACTCGCATGAACTGATGCTGCAAGTCGTTGCCGACATCAAGGCCAACCTCAAGCTGGCCAAGCTCGACACCAAATTGATGCCGGTCACCTCGGCCAATCGCATCACCCTGGTGCAAAACGGCACCGTCGACATCGAATGCGGCTCGACCACCAACAACACCGAACGCCAGAAACAAGTCGGCTTCTCGACCACCATCTTCGTCATCGGCACCAAGCTGCTGACCAAGAAAGACGCCGGCATCACCGACTTTCCCGATCTCGCCGGCAAGAATGTCGTCACCACCGCCGGGACCACCTCCGAGCGTCTGATCCGCAAGATGAACGAAGAAAAAGGCATGAAGATGAACATCATCTCTGCCAAGGATCACGGCGAATCCTTCCTGACCCTCGAATCCGGCCGTGCCGTTGCCTTCATGATGGACGACGCCCTGCTCTACGGCGAAATCGCCAAAGCCAAGAACCCGGCCGAATGGATCGTCACCGGCACCGCCCAATCCAAGGAAGCCTACGGCTGCATGCTGCGCAAGGATGACCCGGAATTCAAGAAGATGGTCGACGCCTCCCTGACCAAAGCCATGACCAGCGGCGTCGCTGAAAAAATCTACGCCAAATGGTTCATGAACCCGATTCCGCCCAAAGGGCTCAATCTCAACATGACCCTCTCCAGCGAGATGAAAGCCGCTTACAAGTCACCGAACGACAAAGCCTTTGAATAATAACGACGCTTGACGCCATGCCCGCCCCGCACCCCGGGGCGGGCTTTTTTCCGCAAGCAAGGGGGATTCATGAATTACCAATGGAACTGGGGCGTTTTCCTGCAACCCAGTGCAACCGGGGACGACACCTATTTGGGCTGGATGATCTCCGGCCTTCAAATGACCATTGCGCTCTCACTCAGCGCCTGGGTACTAGCCTTGATGCTGGGCGCCCTGGTCGGGGTCTTGCGCACCGTCCCCAACAAGCTCCTGGCCGGCCTGGCCACCGCTTACGTCGAACTCTTTCGCAACATCCCGCTGCTCGTCCAGCTCTTCATCTGGTACTTCGTCCTGCCCGAACTGCTGCCGCCCGATCTCGGCAACGCCTTCAAGCAGTCGCACCCGGTGATGCAGCAATTCCTCTCGTCGATGGTCTGCCTCGGTCTATTCACCAGCGCCCGCGTCGCCGAACAAGTGCGGGCGGGGATCAACTCGCTGCCGCGCGGGCAAAAGAATGCCGGCCTGGCGCTCGGTTTCACCTTGCCGCAAACCTACCGCTTCGTGATGCTGCCGATGGCCTTCCGCCTGGTCGTGCCACCCTTGACCTCGGAGTTCCTCAACATCTTCAAGAACTCCGCCGTCTGCTCGACCATCGGCCTCCTCGAACTCGCCGCCCAAGGTCGGCAACTGGTCGATTACACCGCGCAGCCCTACGAATCCTTCATCGCCGTCACCCTGGCCTATGTGATGATCAACGTCGTCGTCATGCTGCTGATGCGCCGCCTCGAAACTAAAGTTGCCGTCCCCGGCTATATCGGAGGGAAATAAGATGCACGAATTTGATTGGTCCTCGATCCCCGGCGCGCTGCCCTTCCTCTGGGACGGCATGAAGATTTCGCTGCTGATCACCGCGCAAGCGGTACTCATCGGCATCGTCTGGGGCACCCTGCTGGCGATGATGCGCCTCTCCTCGATCAAGCCGCTCTCGTGGTTTGCCGCCGGTTACGTCAATTTCTTCCGGGCCATCCCGCTGGTCATGGTGCTGCTCTGGTTCTTCCTGATCGTTCCCCGCTTCATCGAAACCCTGCTCGACTTTCCGCCGGGCAGCGACCTGCGGCTCTCTTCAGCGATGATGGGCTTTGCCCTCTTCGAGTCGGCCTACTACTCGGAAATCATCCGTGCCGGCATTCAGAGCGTGCCGAAAGGGCAGATTTCCGCCGCCTCGGCGCTCGGCATGACCTACGGTCAGTCGATGCGTCTGGTCGTCCTGCCGCAGGCTTTCCGCAACATGGTGCCGTTGTTGCTGACGCAAGCAATCATTCTCTTTCAGGATACCTCGCTGGTTTATGTCTCGGCGCTGGCAGACTTTTTTGGTGCCGCTTACAAGGTCGGTGACCGTGACGGTCGTCTGGTTGAGTTGCTCTTGTTTGCCGGTGCCGTCTATTTCGTTATCTGCTTCTCTGCCTCGCAGATTGTGAAGCGCCTTCAGAAAAAATATCACCCGGCCTGATGGCTGTGTCCAAGGAATAATTCGATGATCAAAATTGCAAATGTCAGCAAGCAGTATGGTGACTTCAAGGTACTCACCGAGTGCAGCACCACGGTGAGCAAGGGAGAAGTGATTGTGGTCTGCGGGCCGTCGGGGTCGGGTAAATCGACGCTGATCAAGTGCGTCAATGGCCTGGAGCCGTTTCAGTCGGGCGAGATTGTCGTCAATGGGATTTCGGTCGGTGACCGAAAGACCAATCTGTCGAAGCTGAGAGCGCAGGTCGGCATGGTCTTCCAGAACTTCGAGCTGTTCCCGCACATGAGCATTACCGAGAATCTGGTGATCGCCCAAACGAAGGTGCTCAAGCGCAGCAAGGACGAGGCGATGGACAAGGGGATGAAACTCCTCGATCGCGTCGGCCTGCGGGCGCAGGCGGCAAAGTATCCCGGCCAGTTGTCGGGCGGCCAGCAGCAGCGCGTGGCGATTGCCCGGGCGCTGGCGATGGATCCGATTTGCATGTTGTTCGACGAGCCAACCTCGGCGCTCGATCCGGAAATGGTCAATGAGGTGCTCGACGTGATGACCGAACTGGCGCGTGAGGGCATGACCATGATGTGCGTGACGCATGAAATGGGCTTCGCCAAAAGCGTCGCGAATCGCGTCATTTTTATGGATCAGGGACGTATCGTCGAAGACGACAGCAAGGACGCCTTCTTCGCCAACCCCCGATCAGAACGCGCTCAACAGTTCCTGGCAAAAATTCTGCAGCACTGATTGACCGGCCATCGCTTGAGCTGGCCTCCAGGTCGCGCGTCAGCGGAGGTTTACTTCACTGACGCTGCTATCGACCCTGCCAACTTGGGATTGGGTTGGCGTTCTCGGTCAGGCCGGGTGGCCGTTCTTGCCTTTTTGCCAGAGTACGTCACCGCGCCCGCCGGCACGATTGAGGGTGCGCCCGAGAATGAACAACAGGTCGGAGAGGCGGTTGATGTAACGACAGGCGGCGGACGAAACCGGTTCGGCATGGTGCAAATGGACGATGGCGCGCTCGGCACGCCGGCAAATGGTGCGGCTGACATGAGCGAGGGCGGCAGCGCGCGTGCCGCCGGGAAGAATGAATTCCTTAAGCATCGGCAGATCGGCATTGAACGTTTCGGCGGCGCTTTCGAGGCGGCTGACCTGAATGTCCTTGATCACTTCCATGCCCGGCAGACAAAGTTCGCCGCCGAGGTCGAAAAGATCGTTTTGCACGTCGAGCAAGGTGTGACGAATGATCTCGGGCATCTCTTCGCAAAGGAGGACACCAAGGCTGGAGTTGAGTTCGTCAACCTCGCCGATGGCGTCGATGCGCAGGCTGTCCTTGGTCGTTCGCGAGCCGTCGCCAAGGCCGGTGGTTCCTGAGTCACCGGTGCGGGTAACGATCTTGGAAAGGCGGTTGCCGGCGCGTTCGTTCATGACTGACTCCGTGTGAAAGGTGGGCGATTATACTGAGCGGGTTCCTCCGACGGTCGCCCGAATGCCAAAGTTCGCTGCCAATCTGGGTTTTCTTTTTGCTGACGTGCCTTTTCCTGCGCGTTTTGCGCGTGCGGCAGCGGCGGGGTTTTCCGCGGTCGAAACCCTGTTTCCCTACGATTACGCGGCCTGCGACATAGCGCAGTGGTTGCGGGCGGCAAATCTTGAGCTGGTTTTGTTCAATCTGGCGCCCGGCGACTGGGCTGGCGGCGAGCGTGGCCTGGCCTGCCTGCCCGATCGCCGCAGCGAGTTTGCCGAGAGCGTCGAGCAGGCGCTGGATTACGCGCTGGCGCTTGGTTGCCGACGCCTGCATTGCCTGAGCGGCTTGCGTCCGGCGGCGGACGAGGCCTTGCTTGAGGAGACCTATATCGCCAATCTGCGTTATGCCGCCGATCGCCTGGCGAGCATCGGCGCGACGCTGATGATCGAGCCAATCAATAGCCGCATCGATATGCCGGGGTATTGGCTCGATGATGTGGACAAGGCGTTTCGGCTGCAAAAGGCGATTGGGCGCAGCAATCTCGAAGTTCAGTACGACATCTACCACGCCGTGGTGATGGGCGACGATCCGCTGCGTCGCTTGGCCGACCACATCGTCCGGATCGGCCATGTGCAGATCGCCGACAGCCCCGGCCGCCACGAGCCGGGGAGCGGGAAGATTGATTTCCCTGCGCTTTTCGAGCTGCTTGAGCGACTCGGTTACAGCGGGTGGGTGGGGTGCGAATACCGGCCCACAGGGCTGACCGAGAACGGGTTGGGATGGTTGCCGGCGTCTGCCCGAAGGCGCCTTCCGGCAGCTTAGAATGGATCGGCCATGACCTCATCCGAACCCGTTTTCAAGACCAGCCGGCAACTGCTGGCCGAGCGCCTGAAGGGCACTCTTCCGGCTCGATGTTTGTTGGTTGACGACGAGGAACTGCGCCCCTACGAATGCGATGGCCTGACCGCCTACCGGCAGCTTCCGCTGGCTGTTTGCCTGCCGGAAAACGAGGCTCAGGTGATCGATATTTTGCGCACCTGCCATCAACTCGGCGTGCCGGTGGTAGCGCGTGGCGCCGGAACCGGGCTGTCAGGCGGGGCGATGCCGCACGCCGAGGGGGTGGTTTTGTCGTTGGCCCGGTTCAACCGGATTTTGCGCGTCGATCCCAAGGCTCGCCTTGCCGTTGTCCAGCCTGGCGTGCGCAACCTGGCTGTCTCCGAAGCGGCGGCGCCGCACGGCTTGTATTACGCGCCTGATCCGTCGTCGCAAATTGCCTGCACGCTGGGCGGTAACGTCGCCGAAAACTCGGGCGGCGTGCATTGCCTCAAGTACGGGCTGACGGTACATAACGTGCTGCGCTTGCGCGTCGTCAGCGTCGAGGGTGAAGTCTTCGAGATCGGTTCGGAAGCGCCCGATTCTCCCGGCTACGATCTCCTTGCCTTGATGATCGGTTCGGAGGGAATGCTCGGCATCGTCACCGAAGTAACGGTCAAGCTGGTGCCGCGACCTGAACTGGCGCGGGTCGTCATGGCCTCGTTTGATGAAGTGGCCAAAGCCGGCGAGGCGGTCGCCGCGATCATCGCCGCCGGCATCATCCCGGCCGGACTAGAGATGATGGACAAAGCGGCAACGGCGGCCGTCGAACCCTACGTCAAGGCCGGTTACGATCTTGCGGCGGCGGCCATTTTGCTCTGCGAGTCGGACGGCACGCCGGAAGAGGTCGGCGAAGAAATTGCCCGGGTCACCGAGGTGCTGAGTGCTGCCGGCGCACGTGAACTGCGCGTTTCGCAAACCGAGGCCGAGCGCCTGCGTTTCTGGGCCGGGCGCAAGGCTGCCTTCCCGGCGGTCGGGCGGATTACGCCTGATTATTACTGCATGGACGGCACCATCCCGCGCAAGCGGCTGGCCGAAATGCTGGCGGCGATTGTCGGCATGGAAGAAAAATACGGCCTGCGCTGTGCCAATGTCTTTCATGCCGGCGACGGCAACCTGCATCCGCTGATCATGTACGACGCTGCGATAGCCGGCGAATGGCAACGTGCCGAGTCGTTCGGGGCGGAAATTCTCGAACTGTCGGTGGCGCTTGGCGGCTCGATCACCGGCGAACACGGCGTCGGCATCGAAAAAATCGCCCAGATGTGCGTGCAATACAAAACGCCGGAATTACAGACTTTTCATCGCCTCAAGACGGCCTTCGACGAGCGTGGCCTGCTCAACCCCGGCAAGGCGGTACCCAGCCTGCACCGCTGCGCCGAGTATGGGCGCATGCACGTGCATCAGGGAGCGATCAAATTTCCCGAACTGGATCGCTTCTGATGGCACTTGACGACCTCATCGGGCGCATCAAAACGGCCTGCGAGAAGGCGACGCCGCTGCGCATTCGCGGCGCCGGCAGCAAGGATTTTTACGGCGGATTGCTGGCCGGCGAATTGCTCGATGTTTCCGCCTATCGCGGCGTTGTCGCCTACGAGCCGAGCGAACTGTTCATCACTGCCAAATGCGCGACGCCGCTGGCCGAGATTGAGGAACTGCTGGCCGCACGCGGGCAGATGCTGGCGTTCGAGCCGCCGCATTTTGCCCGGGCGACCGTCGGCGGTTGCGTTGCCAGCGGGCTGGCCGGTCCGCGCCGGCAGCAGGCGGGGGGTGTCCGTGATTTCGTTCTCGGCGTCAAATTGATCGACGGCCGTGGTCAGGCACTCGATTTCGGTGGCCAGGTTATGAAAAACGTCGCCGGCTACGATGTTTCGCGTCTGGTGGCAGGCAGCATGGGGACGCTGGGGTTGATCGCCGAAGTCACCCTCAAGGTTTTGCCGCGGCCGCAGGCTGAAAAAACACTCGCTTTCGACTGTGATGAAGCGACGGCCATCGTCAAGCTCAACCAGTGGGGCGGCCAGCCGGTGCCGGTGTCTGCCTCGTTCTGGCACGCCGGGAGGCTCTCGCTGCGCCTTTCGGGCGCCTTTGCTGCGGTTGAAGCGGCATCCAGAAAGCTGGGCGGGGAGGCGGTGGTGAACGCCGAAAATCTCTGGAATTCCGTTCGCGAGCAGACACATTCTGTTTTTGCCGCGCCGCTGCTCTGGCGCCTCGCCTTGCCCTCGGCAACGCCACCGCTGCCGCTCAAGGGGCTCTCGGCCATCGAGTGGGGTGGCGCCCAGCGCTGGTACGCCGGCGACTTGCCAGACATTCGCGCCGTCGCCGCCGGGCTTGGCGGTCATGCCGTTCTCTATCGTGCGGCCGAATCGCAGCGTTGCCGGGAGGGGGCGTTCGCCCCCCTGACGCCGGGAATGCTGGCTTTGCATCGACGCATCAAAAAAACGTTTGACCCCAAAGGCATCCTCAATCCCGGTCGCCTCTATGCGGAGCTTTGATGGATACACGTCTCGCCGATTTTGTTCGTGACACGCCCGACGGGCAGGAGGCCGCAGCGATTTTGCGCGCCTGCGTCCATTGCGGATTCTGCACGGCGACGTGCCCGACTTACCAGTTGCTCGGTGACGAACTCGACGGTCCGCGCGGGCGGATTTACCTGATCAAGCAGGTGCTTGAAGGGCATCCGGTCAGTGAAAAAACCCGCCTCCATCTCGATCGCTGCCTGACTTGTCGAGCCTGCGAAACGACCTGTCCATCGGGCGTCAACTATGTTCACCTGCTCGATATCGGGCGCCGCCTGGTGGACGAAAAACTGCCGCGCCCGCTTGCCCAGAGCGTGCTTCGGGGGCTGCTCCGAGCCACCCTGCCGCGCCCGGCGATTTTTGCGCCGGCGGTCAAGCTCGGGAGCTTGTTGCGTCCTTTTTTACCCGCTTCCCTGGCCGACAAACTGCCCCCCGAGTCGTCGCCCGCAACCCGCCTCCGGCCGCCCGGCGGACGTCACCGGCGCCGAATGCTGGGGCTTGCCGGCTGCGTTCAGACAGCGCTCGCGCCCAATATCAATGCCGCAGCCGCGCGTCTTCTTGATCGTCTGGGCATCGAATTTTTTGAGGAGCGCAATGCCGGCTGCTGCGGCGCTTTGCGTTTTCATTTGAATGATCTGGCCGCAGCAAAAAAAGATATGTGCCGCAATATCGATGCTTGGTGGCCACATCTTGAAGCCGGTGCCGAGGCGATTGTCGTGACTGCCTCAGGTTGTGCGGTTCAGGTTCGCGACTACGGCCGGCTGCTCGCCGATGATGCGGCCTACGCCGACAAGGCGGCAAAAATCAGTGCGCTCTGTCGCGACCCGTCGGATGTCTTACTGGCTGAAAGTGAGGCACTGAGCGCCTTGCTGGGCGCTATCGCAGCCAAGGAAAAGCCGCGCAAAGTCGCTTTTCATTCGCCGTGTACCTTGCAGCACGGCCTGCAGATACGTGGCGTGATCGAGGGCTTGTTGCGCGCCGCCGGCTATGAATTGACACCGGTGAGCGATGCTCATCTGTGCTGCGGTTCGGCGGGAACCTATTCGCTGCTCCAGCCGGCGCTCTCGCAGCGCTTGCGCCAGAATAAGCTGGCGGCCTTGCATGACGGTTTGCCCACCGTCATTGCAACCGCCAATATTGGCTGCCTGAGCCATCTGCAAGCGGGTAGCGTACTGCCGGTTCAGCACTGGATCGAATTGCTTGACGAGGCGCTGTCTTGAGCGCCCGGTTCAGGCAGCCGCCCCCTGGCGCACTCGGGAGGCCGCATGAGAAAACCCCGGCGGCGTCCACTATGTCTTTTGTGATAGTGTGTCGCCATAAAAGGAGGGGGAATGGCATTAACAGTTGATGCTTGCGTTGCACAGCACCTCGGTGATCGCAAGGAGCAGCAGGATCGTGTGGCGATTTTTCAGCATCCGCGTGCCAGAGGTGTCGCGTTGGTGGTGGTTGCCGATGGCATGGGCGGCCATACCGGCGGGGCGCTGGCTGCCGAGCAGGTTGTTCATACGGCCAAAAATAGCCTCGCCCATTTTTCCCCAGCCGAAGAATTGCCCAGGCAGATGCTCGAAGCCAGTATGCGCGAAGCGCATACGATGATCAAAGCCTCGCGTTTCATCAATGAAAAAGACCCGCACAGCACGGTGGTCATGCTTCTGTTGCAACCGGGGTTTGTCAATTGGGCGCATTGTGGGGATAGCCGCCTGTATCACTTTCGTGGCCGGCAATTGCTGACACGCACCATTGACCACTCTTATGTCGAACACCTGCTGGCGACCGGGCATATTACCCAGGAGCAGGCGCTAACCCACCCGCAGCGCAATGTTTTACTGACTTCGCTCGGCGGCCAGGATGAGCCGAAATTTACTTTTGCCGAAGCCGTGGAAATTCAGGGCGGAGAGAATTTCGTGCTCTGTTCAGACGGTCTGTGGGCTTATCTGGACGATGCTGAAATGGGCGGCATCGTCTCCTCTTTTTCGGCACGCAAGGCCTCCGAAATCATGCTTGAGCGCGCCCGCGAACGGGGTGCCGGTGGGGGTGACAACATCTCGCTGGCTGTCATCAAACTGCTTGATGTGGCGGTAGACAAACCCAGCCCACCGACGGGTTTCATTCCCCAGCCCCGGTTTGGTCGTTAGCTGTCAAAGAAACTCTTCCCCAAGAAATTGACGTAAACGATCAACAAGCTACGCGCCTCTCCCCTGAGCATCGTTGGTGAAAGATAGGTCTACGTGGGCCAAGGTGGATGCTTGTGACAATGACTGAGCAGCGTCCGGAATTGAAGCAGTGATGGTGAGCCGCAAGCGGGATGGCGAATTTGCTTGTGCAGTCTGGAGGACGATGCGGTTTTCATTCCTCTCAGCACTCGCCGCATTGCCGCCAACACTACTTGTGGTGTTGAATGCTTTGCATCTGTGCCGGATAATGCGTTTCTCCGGTGCTGTCAGTACCGACCTCTCTCCAGCGAGAGTAAAACCAGATAAGCAGCCGAATCATGTTTTCAGAAGGCGGCGTCAGGGGTTAATTAAATCAATAGGGTATGCCCGATATGCTGCTGATGATCGATAACTACGATAGTTTTACTTACAACATCGTTCAGTACTTTGGTGAGTTGGGGCAAAAAGTTGAGGTTTATCGCAATGATGCGATCAGCCTCGATGATATTGCCCGTCTTAAACCGGAGTATCTGGTGATTTCACCGGGGCCTTGTGCTCCGGCGCAGGCAGGCATTTCTCTGGCTGCGATCCGGCAGTTTGCCGGCAAAATTCCCCTGCTTGGTGTTTGCCTGGGGCATCAGGCGATTGGCGAAGCGTTTGGCGGCAAGATCGTGCACGCGAAACAGTTGATGCATGGCAAGGTTTCTCCGGTGACTCACCAAAACGAGGGGGTTTTCAAGGGCTTGCCCAGCCCACTTACGTGCACCCGCTATCACTCGCTGGCTATCGAGCATGAATCGCTACCTGCTTGCTTGAAAATTACCGCCTGGACCGATGATGGTGAAATTATGGGCGTCCGCCACACAACGCTGGCCGTTGAGGGGGTGCAGTTTCACCCGGAATCGATTCTTACCGAACGCGGCCACGATCTGCTCAATAATTTTTTGGAAGAATTCAAGCAATGACTCCGCAAGCCGCCCTGCAGCGTGTCATCGAACACCGCGAAATTTTTCACGACGAAATGGTTGCCCTGATGCAGCAAATCATGGGAGGAGAAGTCTCTCCCGTGATGATCGCCGCGATTGTCACGGGGTTGCGCGTAAAAAAAGAGAGCATCGGCGAAATCGCCGCGGCTGCCACCGTAATGCGCGAATTGTCGACCAAGGTAACGCTTGTCGACAGCAGTCGTCTGGTCGACACTTGTGGCACCGGCGGCGATGGGGCGCACACGTTCAATATTTCGACTGCGGCCATGTTTGTCGCTGCCGCCGCCGGGGCACAAATCGCCAAACATGGTGGGCGCTCGGTGTCCAGCCAGTCGGGTAGCGCGGATGTGCTCGAGGCACTCGGTGCCAATATTCAACTCAAGCCGGAACAGGTTGCCGAATGTATCGCTGAAACCGGGATTGGTTTCATGTTCGCCCCCAACCACCATAGTGCAATGAAGTATGCCGCCCCGGTGCGGCGCGAACTGGGCGTGCGCACCATTTTCAACATTCTCGGCCCGCTGACCAACCCGGCCAATGCGCCGCAGCAGGTGATGGGGGTTTTTCATCCGGATCTTGTCGGTATTCAGGTGCGCGTTCTGCAACGCCTCGGTAGCCAGCGCGCGCTGACGGTGTTTGGTCGCGAAGGGCTCGACGAGATTTCCATTTCCGGGCGTACGCTGGTCGGTGAGTTGAAGGAGGGGCAGGTCAGCGAATACGAGATTCATCCGGAACAATTCAATTTGCCGGTGCATGACCCGCATCTCCTGCAAGTCGCCAATGTTGATGAGTCCAGGGCGATGCTCCTTGGCGCCCTCGATAACCGGCCGGGGGCGGCGCGTGACATCGTCGCGCTCAATGCCGGTGCCAGTATTTATGTTGCCGGGCAGGCGCCGACACTGGCCGCCGGGGTTGCGACCGCTTTTGAGGTGATCGCCTCGGGAGCCGCACGCGCCAAACTCGGACAATTCATCAGCGTCAGCAATCAGTTTTCATGAGCGATATCCTCAATCAAATCATCGCGACCAAGCGCGAGGAGGTCAGAGCTTCGCTGGTTGACAGGCCGCTAGCCGTTGTTGAAGCAGAGGCGCTCAGGCAACCGCCGCCGCGTGACTTTGTCGGAGCGATCACCCGCCGGATTGCTGCCGGAAAGCCGGCAGTGATTGCTGAAATCAAGAAGGCGAGCCCGTCGAAGGGCGTCATCCGGCCAGATTTCCACCCGGCTGAGATTGCCCGAAGTTACCAGCAATACGGTGCCGCGTGTTTGTCGGTGCTCACTGATCGACACTATTTTCAGGGGGCGCCGGAATATCTGCAGGCGGCTCGTGCAGCTTGTCTGCTGCCGGTGTTGCGCAAGGATTTCATGGTTGATGGTTATCAGGTTGCCGAGGCTAGGGCGATGGGTGCCGACGCCATCCTGCTGATTGCCGCCGCCCTCAGTCTTGACGAAATGAAGATGCTGGAAGCACATGCCCACGGATACGGGATGGCGGTTCTGGTCGAAGTGCATAACGTCGAAGAGTTGGCCGCCGCCGTGCAACTGAAGACACCGCTGCTCGGAATCAACAACCGTAATCTGCGCTCCTTTGAGGTGACGCTGAACACCACCCTGGATTTGCTCTCGCAAATACCGTCTGACCGCATCGTTGTCACCGAAAGCGGTATCGTCAGCCCCGACGATGTTGCCTTGATGCGCCAACATTGTGTGCAGACTTTTCTTGTTGGCGAAGCTTTCATGCGCGCTCCCGAACCTGGTGTCGAGCTCGCCCGTTTATTTGCCTGAGTACACTTGCCAGCGGCGGAATTCGTTCAAATTTTGACGTTTGTCTACGAATCGACGGTCAAGTAGTTGGTTTTTGGCGGTTTTTGCACGGTTCATGTCTTGTTGCCGGCCTCTTTGTTTGGCATAAATAATGCTATTGATATGCTCCGAAATAAATATGGAGCCAGTCATGAAAAACAAGCAAGCCGGCTTTACGCTGGTCGAAATCGCCATCGTCATGGTCATTATCGGTCTCTTGCTCGGTGGTGTATTGAAGGGGCAGGAGCTGATCAACAGTGCGAAAGTGAAGAATCTCGCCAATGACTTTCGCACGATTCCGCTCTTTGTTTACGGTTACCAGGACAAGTACAAACGTTTGCCAGGCGACGATCCGGAGGTTGCCACCCGCTTTGGTAGCAGCGGAACCGCCGCCTCGAAGCCGACGGGATTTGTGCTTGGCAATGGAAAAATCGAGGGAAACTGGGATTCAACCGATCTGTCCAGCGAAAATGTCCTGTTCTGGCAGCATGTTCGCCTGGCTGGTTTGGCTGCCGGTTCAACTGATTTTTCTGATTTAGCCAAAGCCGGGCTGCCTTCAAACGCCGAAGGTGGCAGGATAGGGCTGGAGATGACAGCACCGATCAAAGGCTTGGGCGGCACCTACTACGCTTGTTCATCGGGGATCAGCAGCAAACTGGCTCAACAGCTAGACGTCATGCTTGATGACGGTTCCGGCGACAAGGGCAGTCTGCGCGCCCAATCGTCAACCACCACCGACAAGACCATAGATGGTGAGGCTTACGCCGAAAACAAAAGCTACATCGTCTGTCTGGCGTTCTGACAAACGCTTCAAAAATTGGAGAGCCCGCTGTGGCGGGCTTTTCCATTAGCCCCTCGCAAGAGTGAGCTCACGCTGAATCTGATGGGCGAAATGCAGATGGCGGCAACTTGCGCCGATGATCCCGGTCATTCATTGAGCCGCTTCATCCGATAGAATTGGCAAGTCACGATGCTTCCGGCGCGCCCACGAAAGCGCTGCGCCAGGCTCTTTGCAGGCAAGATTCAATGTTAAAACAACGCAGTGAAAGCGACTTGCGCCTTCTTCTGCTGACTTAAATCCAAGCTGGAAATACTCTTATGTCAGGCATCCTTTATATCGTCGCCGCTCCCTCAGGCGCGGGCAAATCGACGCTCGTCGGCTTGTTGCTGAAAGAGGAGCCGGGCATCCAGTTGTCTGTCTCGACAACTACCCGTCCCCCACGTGCCGGCGAAGTGAATGGCCGAGAATATCATTTCGTCGGCGTCACTGATTTTCTTGCCATGATCGAGCGCGGCGAATTTCTCGAATGGGCGGAAGTGCATGGCAATTTTTACGGCACCTCCCGGAAATGGATTGCCGAGCAACTTGCTGCCGGCGCGGATGTTTTGCTCGAAATCGACTGGCAGGGGGCACAGCAGGTGCGTGCCATCTTCCCGCTGGCCATCGCAATTTTTATTCTGCCGCCCTCACTGGAAGAACTTGAACGACGTCTAACCGGGCGTGGAACCGACAGTAGGGAGGTAATCACCCGTCGTCTTGCCGCCGCAGAAGCCGAAATGCGCCATGTCGGGGAATTTGACTATGCTATTATTAATGACGGTTTGGCGCAGGCACTCGCTGATTTGCGCTCGGTAGTGCGAGCTTCAAGCCTGCGCTGCGATGTTCAGCGTCTTCGCCACTCCGAGTTGTTTTCCCGTCTGATTACTTGAAAGTTTTGAGGTTTGTATGGCTCGCGTGACCGTTGATGATTGCCTGAAAAAAATTCCCAATCGTTTCCAGATGACCTTAGCGGCCGCACATCGCGCCCGGCAACTGGCCAATGGTGCGACAGCCCTGGTTGACGCGGAAAAGCACAAGCCCACCGTCGTCGCCCTGCGCGAGATGTCACTGGGCAAGATCGGTATCGAAGTGCTCGCCAAAAGCCCGGTCTGAGGCAAGGGGCGATGAAGTCTGATGGAATCAACGCCGTCGCCTCTTTCGCCAGCCACTGAGGAACCCGCCTACCGGGTTTTCCTTGATAGTCTCGACTATCTCAATCCTGAAGAAATAGAACGTATCGAGTTGGCTTACGCCTACTCGGCTGAAAAGCACGGAAATCAAAAACGTGCCTCCGGCGAAGCTTACATCACCCATCCCTTGTCGGTTGCCGGAGCGGTCGTCGAGTGGCGCATGGATGCCGACGCCATTGTCGCCGCCCTGCTGCACGACGTACTTGAAGACACCGGAACGACCAAGCAGGAACTGAGCGACAAGTTCGGGCGAGAGGTGGCTGAACTGGTCGATGGTCTCTCAAAACTCGACAAAATGGAGTTTGCTTCTTACCAGGAAGCCCAGGCCGAAAATTTCCGCAAAATGCTGATGGCCATGGCGCGTGACCTGCGCGTTGTGTTGATCAAGCTGGCCGACCGCCAGCACAATCTGCAAACCTTGTCGGCGATGCGCCCCGACCAGCGACTGCGCATCGCTGCCGAAACACTCGATATCTACGCGCCGATTGCTCTGCGCCTCGGGCTGAACAAGCTTTATCGTGAACTGCAGGACAACTCGTTTCGCCAGATTCATCCCCTCCGTGCTGAAATCTTGGCGCGTGCGATGAAGGCAGCGCGCGGCAATCGCAACGAATTACTCTCGAAAATTCTCGACGGGATCAGAGGCAAACTCAGTAGTGCCGGTTTGCGCGCCGATGTCTTTGGGCGCGAAAAGAGCCTCTACTCGATTTATCGCAAGATGAAAGAAAAGTGCCTGTCTTTTTCTCAGGTGCTCGATATTTATGGTTTCCGCGTTGTCGTTGATAACCTTCCCGCCTGTTACATCGCGCTCGGTGCGTTGCACGGCCTGTTCAAACCGGTTCCCGGGAAGTTCAAGGATTACATTGCGATTCCCAAAGCGAATGGCTACCAGTCTTTGCATACGACGTTGATTGGCCCCTACGGGACGCCGGTTGAAGTGCAGATTCGCACCGAGGAAATGCATCACGTCGCACAGGATGGCGTCGCCGCCCATTGGCTCTACAAAGATGATGAAGAGCATGGCGCCGATTTGCAGATTCGTACCCACAAGTGGCTGCAGTCGCTACTTGAAATGCAGAGTCACGACTCCTCCGAGTTTTTCGAAAACGTCAAGATTGATCTTTTTCCCGATGAGGTTTACGTCTTTACGCCCAAGGGAAAGATCATGGCTCAGCCGCGCGGAACCACCGTCGTGGATTTTGCCTATGCGGTACATACCGATGTCGGCAATCACTGTTCTGCGGCGCGCATCAATAACGAACTGGCACCCTTGCGCAGTGAATTGCGTAATGGGGACATGGTCGAGATCATTACCTCACCGCATGCCAGTCCGAATCCGATCTGGCTGACCTACGTTAAAACCGGTCGCGCGCGGAGCAAGATTCGTCATTTTCTGCGGACTGTCCAGCACGAAGAGTCGGCTCGTCTTGGGGAGCGCCTCTTGCGTCAGGAGTTGCTGACTTTGGGAGTGGTGCCGATTTCGATTCCGACAGAAGCCTGGGATCAGTTGGTCAAGGCTGGCGGCCAGAAGTCAATTGAAGAACTGTATACCGACATCGGTCTCGGCAAGCGTCTGCCCTCGGTGGTGGCGCGGCGCTTGCTCGCGCGCGAGGAAATGTCGGCTGATTCGCCGAGCAACATGACGCTGGCGATCCATGGCACCGAAGGCATGGCGATCCAGTTGGCGCGTTGCTGCCAGCCGATTCCCGGTGACCCGATCATCGGTTCGATCAAGAAAGGTAGCGGTCTCGTCATCCACACCCATGATTGCCAGACGATTCGCAAATCGCGCTCCTCGGAGCCGCAAAAATGGATTGATGTCGAGTGGGAGCCGGAAGACGGCAAACTCTTCGATATTCGTATCAAGGTCGAGGTCAAGAACACCCGTGGTGTCCTGGCGCAGGTTGCTGCGGCAATCGCCGAGGCCGGTTCGAACATCGAGCATGTGGCGATGGATGCCGATCCCGAGCGGTTGTTCACGCTGCTGCGCTTTACCATTCAGGTCGCCCATCGCAAACATCTGGCCGACGTCATGCGCGGTATGCGCCACATCCCGGAAGTCTCGCGCATCGTTCGCGAACGCGGAGGCGAAATTTGAAGGTTCTCGTCCTGGGAGCCGGCGTCGTCGGCACGACAAGTGCGTGGTATCTCGCGCGCGCCGGTCATCAGGTTGTTGTTGTCGACCGCCAGGCAATTCCCGGCAACGAAACCAGCTTTGCCAACGGCGGCCAGATTTCCGTCTCGCACGCCGAACCATGGGCCAACTGGCATCTGCTTCCGCGCGTCTTCAAATGGCTGGGGCAGGAAGATGCGCCGCTCCTCTGGCGCTGGCGGGCTGACCCCGCGCAACTGAGCTGGGGCTTGCGCTTTCTGGCCGAATGCCAACCCAGCCGGACGCGCCGTAATATGGCCGCGATCGTCTCGCTGGCGCTGTACAGCCGACGCCAGTTGCAGCAATTGCGCCAGGAACTCGGCCTCCGTTATGACCACCTCGAACGCGGCATCCTGCATATTTATACCGATGCTCGCGAGTTTGAGCATGCCACCCGTACCGCCGACCTCATGCGCGCCTTGGGGTTGGACAGGCAAACCGTCAGCAGCGATCAATGCACTGCCATCGAACCGGCTCTGAGTGATGTTCGTCATTTGCTGGTCGGTGGCGATTACACGGCATCTGACGAATCCGGTGACGCGCATCTATTTACCCGGGCCTTGGCCGAGTGCGCGCAGAACGTCGGCGTCGAATTTCACCTTGATTGCAAGGTTGAGCGCATCGCTTCAGAACGCGGAAAAGTCAGCAGCGTTCTCGTCAGCACGGCCGATGGCAACCAGCATCTCAAGGCAGATGCCTATGTTGTCGCACTCGGCAGCTATTCGCCCCTGTTGCTCAAACCTTTGGGCATCAATCTCGCCGTCTACCCGGCCAAAGGGTATTCAGCGACGCTGACCCTGGCCGAATCGGCGATTGCTCCCAGCGTCAGCCTGACCGACGACGAGCGAAAAATTGTTTTTTCGCGTCTCGGCCAACGCCTGCGCATCGCCGGCACTGCTGAATTCAACGGCTATAACCTGGAGATCAGCAGCGAGCGTTGTGCCGCCTTGATGGCGCGTACCCGCACGCTTTTCCCCCGCCTCGAGACCATTGGCGAGCCTGTGTTCTGGAGCGGACTGCGCCCGGCGACCCCCTCGGGTCAGCCTTATATCGGTCGCACGCATCTTGCCAACCTGTGGCTCAACACCGGCCACGGAACGCTCGGCTGGACGCTATCCTGCGGCTCCGCTGCCGCACTTGCCGACTTGATCAGCGGCCGCCATCCGGAGCCGGAATTTCCTTTTTCTGGATGCTAATCGACACCCATTGTCATCTTGATGCCGCCGAGTTTGACACGGATCGCGATGCTGTTTACGCAGCGGCCATCGCCGCCGGTGTCGGGCGCATAGTCATTCCTTCGGTGACGGCCAACGGTTTGAATGAGGTCAAAAACACCCTCGTCCGCTACCCTGCTTGTCGTGCCGCCTATGGCATTCATCCGCTTTATGTTGCACAAGGCCGGGAAAGTGACATATCCCACCTGCAGCGCTGGCTGGCGACGGAAACCCCGCTCGCTGTTGGCGAAATCGGGCTTGATCATTTCGTCAAAAACATCGACCCGGTGCGTCAGGAATGGTTTTTTGTCGAACAGATCAAGCTCGCCATCACCTTCGATCTACCGCTGATTCTTCATGTGCGCGGGGCGATTGACGCCATTCTCAAGCAACTGCGCCGCTATAAGCCACGCGGCGGCATTGCCCACGCTTTCAACGGCAGCCGGCAACAAGCGGATGAATTCATCAAGCTGGGCTTCAAACTTGGCTTTGGCGGGACAATCACCTACAGCGGCTCGACCCGCATTCGTGAGCTGGCGACAACGCTGCCCATCGAAGCCATCGTTCTCGAAACCGATGCGCCGGACATGCCGCCTGCCTGGCGGAAGGGCGGCCGCAACTCACCTGCCGAATTACCCGAAATTGCCCGGATTTTGGCCGAACTGCGTCAGCAATCGCTGGCTGAGATCAGCGCCGCCACTTGCCGCAACGCCATCGCGGCGCTTCCCGGGTTGAAGGAGAGCGCTTAAACCGGCGTCAGGGCGGCACGCATTTTTTGCAGCGCCTTGACCTCGATCTGGCGAATTCGCTCGGCCGAAACATCAAACTCGGCCGCCAGATCGTGCAGCGTTGAGGCTTCGCCGTCATGCAGCCAGCGCGCTTCGACAATTCGGCGACTGCGCGCATCCAACGTTGCCAAGGCCTCCTGCAACCCCTCATCGTGCAAGCGGGCAAGGGCTTTGTTTTCGATAACGCGGGTCGGCTCGTAACGCGAATCGGCGAGATAGTCGATGGGCGCAAACGCTTCATCGCCATCATCCGGCGAACCTTCAAGCGCCAGATCGCGACCCGAGAGGCGAGTTTCCATCTCGATCACCTCCTCTTGCTTGACGCCGAGCTTATGCGCAACCTCCATCGCCTGCGTGCCGGAAAAGGTATCAACCCCTTCGTAATCGCTCTTCATGCTGCGCAAATTGAAGAACAGCTTGCGCTGCGCCTTGGTCGTTGCCAGCTTGACCAGGCGCCAGTTTTTCAGAATGTATTCGTGAATTTCAGCCTTGATCCAGTGCATGGCGAAGGAAACCAGGCGCACACCGCGCGTCGGGTCGAAACGCTTGACCGCTTTCATCAAACCAATGTTGCCCTCCTGAATCAAATCCGCGTGCGGCAGGCCGTAACCCAGGTAACCACGTGCGATCGAAATGACTAGACGCAGGTGCGAGAGCACCAATTGACGCGCCGCCTCAAGATCGCCATCGTTGTGGAATCGCTCAGCCAAGCTGATCTCTTCGGCAACACTGAGCATCGGATAACGATTGGCCGCCTGAACATAGGCGTCAATATTGCCAAGAGCTGACGGGACGGGAAGTAACAAGGCTTGGGACATTGCGTGAATCCTCCTTCAACTGATACTACATTTTAACACCGCTTAGCACTCCATTCCCAAGAGTGCTAATAGTCGTAAAAAGTTCCAGGGTCTATCGTTGTTCCGAGACACGTGCGGGGTAGCTCGGAGAAACCCGGTGTTGTCCACAATTGCTGTAGTGTCCAGAGATCACCCCGTGCTCGGGCAGAATCAAAAGCATCAAAAGCGACACTTGGCAGCGTTGCGCGCTCCGGCATTGAGCGCCCGGTCGCCTTCATCAATCCAGCAACGGCCGAATTCAGTGTGTTATCGCATCTGCTCAAGCCGACCAAGGGTACCTTCCCCGGAAAAACGCAATTCAACCTCCAATTTTTATAAAAAAAGCAAAAACACCACAAAAAATCATCCAAATTGTCGTACCAAGAGACCCAAAAACCATGCCAATCCAAAAAATCTGCTCCTCCTTGCGTGTTCTGGGATAAAGCTCCAACTCTACAATCAGCCTGGGGCTTGGGAACACCATCTGCTTGGTTGGATGCCATCCGCCTGGATAGTCGTTAACTCTCCAGTTCAGAATGAGATGCATCGCCATGAGGCTGACGAATAACACCATTGCCCAGCCGCTGAGCGTCGAAAAGTCGCTAAATATACGGTTCACAATCCAAGTGTTCTCGATTACAGCCCGCCAGTTTTTTTGAGAACATTGGGAGTAATACAAACAAGAAACCCGCAGTAGCGAAAAACGCTTGTAATACATAAGTCCACTTGGAAAGCCGCTTGGCGGCTGCTTTGTGATGTTGTCACCGCCCCATTACTGCGGGGTCTTCTGGAGTTTTTGGCTCTGATAATGCCCAGAACCTCCTCGCTTGATTAGCGGCGTCTTGCTGAATTACTTCTTTTGCTCTGGCTGGTCGCAACAAGTCATCTGTATTTTTATTCACCCCAATCTCCCCCATTCCCAATCATTAAAATTTGATGGTGGCTGACCAGTGCCATCACTTGCGGATGGATCGATGGAGTTTGCTAAAGCACTGGCTACGTCGGCAGGTCTTAGATTTAGATTAACAAGAGTTTGAATCGCACCTAAAGTATTGCCGTAACTATTAGCCATGATTTTTCTTTGCATTAAAAAAACCTATTATTAATAACAAAAAACCGGCAGAAATCAACATAAAGCCAAATGCCTTGCTTCCGCCTCTGCGAACTTGAATTTCTTCCTCTTTAATTTTTTTTGTTCCATCAATAATTATTTCGACAACCTTATTGTTTTTTAAAATAAAAACCGCTTCTTTTCCCTTATCTTCTTTGTAATAATTATAGCCACAATCTAATGCGTGACAGCTGGCCAAACGCTTACCATCAACACCGACAATGCTTATGGCTTCGCCTCGCCCAACGCTAAAAAAATCTATTTTTCCGCTAAGGCTTCTAGTTAGCTGCTCTTCGCCATCCCAATACCTGTGTAAAAAACCTCCGCCTCCCGCTATTAAAATTAATCCAATCAAATAATAGGGACTACCTTTAATAAGAAACGAAGCGAAGTTTTGTTTGCTTGCCGATTCACTCATCCCGCCCTCCTCCATTCCCAATCATTCGCCGTTTCCCGCAAATCCCTGACTGCCCCGGCGCCGTGGAGGTCGGGGAGGAATTGGGTGGAGGGGGTCAGCGGGAGGGGGGTGAATTCGCGGTAGAAGGGGTTTTGGGTGAGGTCGAGGTTGCCGCTGCTGCCGGTGGTGAGTTCGCCGAGGGTGCCGGTTTGGCCGTTGCTGCCGTTGCCGTTTTTGTCGAGGGCGAGAAAGGCGTCATCGCCGGCGAGCCAGCCCGTGCCGCTGCGCGTACCGTCGCCGTCGTGATCGAAGAGAACGGGGTTGCTGCCGGTGATGCCGACGGTTTCGAGGCCGTCACCGTCGAGATCGAGGGCGAGGGGGTCGATGCGGGGACGCCAGCCGCGGGAGCGGAGGTAGAAGTCGTTGAGCGCCGGGTTTTCTGCGCCATGGGCGGAGGGTATGAAAAAATCGAGTATCAGCTCAAGAGGATTGACATCAAGCAGGCCACCTAAATCGCGTAAAAAGTCGGCGATTTGTTTATCACCTAATCCATCGATATCAAACCATCCGTTCTTTAGTCCCTCTTTTCCCAACGACGCAGCAACTTGCATAGCCGTACCAATAGCTTGAGTCGCAGGAATTGGAATACTCCCCAACACCCCGCCTAACCCCCCAATAATTCCCAAGCCCGCCTGCATTGCCCCTGAAGTATCACCAGTATTTAGAGCATTAGTTAAGTTTGCCAACTCGGAACCAATTTGCAACCCACCCGCTAGACGTCCAGCCAATTGGCCAAATTCGCTCCCTGCGCCTCCTTTTTGGACAGATGCAGAAACCGCGGCAGATAAAACAGACAAACTACTACTAACAGCACCCAACGTTTCAAGAGATGGATTTTCAGCATAGCCAGAAAATGAATTTAAAAATCCACTGGCCGCATTAATAATATCTGCGCCAGACGTATAAACTTGACCTAAGTTAACATAAGTATTTGACATTTTTTACCATAATATTAAAAATGCCCCGGAGGTGAGCCATAGGAAAATAATAAAAAACCCACCCCATAATGCTGAAGATGTGATTGTGAGTATTATTACTTTTGAAAAAGCGAGCGCAATTAATAAATTTCTTTCTAGGCCTTTTAATTGAATTGCTTTATTGCACAGATAGGAGAAATCATTTTTTTGTGACACCTTGCAACCAAGAAAATCGGAAATAACCGAAAAGCAAACAAAATTTAAAAAATGTCCTATTACAGATATTCCTGACAAGAAACACCAAGCGAAAGAGCAGGAAAAACGAAATTCTCTACCAAGCCCAAAAAACAAATATGAGAAAAATATAATAATAGACCATATCAAAAATGGAATTTTAAACATAAGAAAAAACTCTGAATCCAATTTTTTTGCAATTCTTGGATTAATTAAATTGGATATATTTTTAATCCTGTCAGCACTTTCGAGACTGTCAGCACTTTCGAGATGTTGAGAATCCCATTCCATTTTTTCGTCTTTCCTTTCCTCCCTCATCCCACCCTCATCCATTTAAATTGGTTATTCATTTTCCAAAAATCAAACCCGCCATTTTCAGGCGGGTTGCTGGTTTGCCATCGAGACTGCCATCGCGAATTGTCGTTTGATCAGTCCAGCGGGCTGGCTTTAGCAGGCCGTTGAAAAACCCCGTAAATTTCATGCATATGGTATAATTTACCTTTCGAATTCAACGGGATATCGATTTCATGCGCAGCGCCGACGTGACCCAATCGGAGATTTTTAGCTACCGGACACTGGAGCAACGG